>NZ_JAAOLG010000009.1:0-256344 GCF_011602025.1 Rhodococcus sp. IC4_135 | reverse complement strand
CCCCCGACTACAACCACCCCCGCCTACAACCACAGAGGACTCCCAGTGAACCTGCCTGATTCTTCGAGCCTCGCCGACCGCGCCGAGAACGCCCTCGCTGCCTGCAGTGTCGAGTGGCCCGCCGGCGATCTGAGCGCACATAGTCCGATCACCGGTACACAACTGCGTACGGTCCGGCAACACTCCGGCCGAGAAGTCGACGACGCCGTCGAAGCGGCTCATCGAGCGTTCCTCACCTGGCGCACCGTCCCCGCTCCGGCGCGCGGGGCGGTCGTGCGGCGGCTGGGAAGCCTACTGACCGAGCACAAGGAGGATCTCGCGGAGATCGTGACGCTGGAGGCAGGCAAGGTCACCTCGGAAGCTCTCGGCGAGGTACAGGAGATGATCGACATCTGCGAGTTCGCGGTCGGTCTCTCCCGGCAGCTCTACGGACGCACCATGCCGTCCGAGCGTCCTGGCCACCGGTTGACGGAAACGTGGCACCCGCTCGGCGTCGTCGGGGTCATCTCCGCGTTCAACTTTCCCGTCGCGGTGTGGTCGTGGAATACCGCCATCGCTCTCGTGTGCGGTGACGCCGTCGTGTGGAAGCCTTCGGAAACCACGCCACTGACTGCACTGGCATGTGACGCCCTCCTCCGACGCGCACTCGCCGACTGTGATGCGCCGATAGACGTCCACCAGTTGATCATCGGCGGACGCGACGTCGGTGAGGCCTTGGTGGACAACCCACTTGTGGCCTTGGTCAGCGCTACCGGTTCCGTGAGAATGGGCCGCGCCGTGGCTCCACGAGTTGCCGAGCGTTTCGGACGAAGTCTCCTGGAGCTGGGTGGAAACAACGCCGCCGTCGTCACGCCGTCGGCAGATCTCGAGCTTGCCGTGCGCGGAATTGTCTTCTCCGCCGCCGGAACTGCCGGGCAGCGCTGCACCTCACTGCGCCGGCTCATCGTTCACGAGTCGATCGCCGACAACGTCGTCGACCGCGTTGCGTCCGCATACGCGCAACTCCAGGTCGGCAGTCCCTTCGACTCCGGTGTTCTGGTCGGGCCGCTGATCAACGAAGCCGCGTTCGAGGCGATGCAGAAATCGCTCTCGGCCGCGCGCGCGGACGGCGGGACCGTAGTGTGCGGCGGCGACCGCGTCGGCGAATCCGGGTTCTACGTGACACCTGCACTCGTTCGTATGCCCGCACAGACCGAGGTGGTACGGGCGGAGACTTTTGCACCCATCCTCTACGTCTTGACCTACACCGATTTCGACGACGCCATTGCGCTGCACAACGATGTGCCTCAAGGACTTTCGTCCTCGATCTTCACGCTCGATCAGCGTGAAGCCGAGCGTTTTCTCGCCGCCGACGGTTCCGATTGCGGCATCGCGAACGTGAACATCGGAACGTCCGGTGCGGAGATCGGCGGCGCATTCGGCGGGGAGAAGGAGACGGGCGGCGGACGCGAATCGGGTTCGGATTCGTGGAAGGCATACATGCGCCGAGCCACCAATACCGTCAACTACTCGGACCAGTTGCCGCTGGCTCAAGGGGTCGAGTTCGGCTGAACACCTGCTGGGCGAATTCGGTGATCGCGTCGATCAGCTCCGGAAGCGCCGACAACTGAGGTGCATGATCGGTGCCCAGGCTGACCATCTGGGCACCGGGGACAAGTCTCTGCATGGCACGTTGAGCCTCGATCGGCACAGTTCGATCCAGGGTGCATTCGACATAGAGCCTCGGCACGGTTCCGAATCGCTCTTCGGTCCAGTCCGCTGCCATCAAACGGGCGGACTCCAATTGTGGGACAAGCATGCGCGCTGCGCCTATCGCATCGGCGACCGGCGCTTCGTGGAAGAACACGGCGGCAGCGGCTTCCGGCGGAACTGCCGTTGCTTCGCCTTCGCCGACAGGGACCAACCAACGCGAGATCCCGACCGGACTTTCCAAACCGGCTTCAGCACACAGCATCCCGAAATCCATCTGCGACGGCAGCATCATTCCCGCGACATATACAAGACCCGTTACCTGCGAAGGTATCCACTCGGCCACCTGCGAGGCCACGATCCCGCCGCCTGAGTGCCCAACCAGGATGGCCGGCCCGTCCAATGACTCCATCACTGACACAACATGTTCGGCGACAGCGGCAAGATCGATCACGTCGTCGGGGTTCCAACTCCCGGAGCCGGGAAGCTGCACCACGACGGGATCGAAGCCGGCCGACTTCAGAGGGCCACGCACCCGATCCCAGACCCAACCACCTGCCCAGGCGCCGTGAATCAGGACGATGTTCCGAGGGCTCACTGCTTCACCTCGAACTCGGCCGCCGAGAGCACCCGTGCCGCCTCACGAACTGCGGCGGTATTGGACTTCCCCTGCCTCGACCCGGCCAGCTTGGCTTTGATGTGATCGCGAACAGTGATGGGTTCGTATTCCAGGCCGGAGTCGTCGCGAAAGCTCGGTAGTGTCGCGATCACCGCATCGACGTTTCCGTCGTGAAAGAACGCGGCCGATCGTCGACGTTTGACGGTGCCGTTCACCACCGGAGGCGCTACTCGGTGCAACGTGGACATCCACTTGTCGTTGGTCAGGCGCGCGGTGAGATCCCCAAGATTGACCAACAGCGCATCGTCTTCCGGCCAGACGTCGTGCCAGCGTCGGTCGCTCCCGAGCACTTGCAAACCTTCGACCTGATCCGCCCACAACACGGTGACCAGCCCGAAATCGGTATGTTCCCCCATCCCCTTCAACTCGCCGTCCAACGTCACCGCCCCTTCGGGCAGTGCGTAATTGTTCATCCGCAATACGTCGATGGAATGGTCGGTGATCGACTCGAAGAATCCCGGGGTCAGGCCCAGTGCGTCGTCGAAAATGGTGGTGAGTGTCCGCGCCACCCGCTCGCCATGGGCGTAGTAGTTCTCCACTCGCTCCGCGAAACCACGCACTGCCGGCCACAGGTTGATTCCGTAATCCTCCTCCGACAGTTCGAGTTCGGCGAATGATCGGGCTTCGGTTCCTATGTTGAACGCCTCGAAAAAGTCGTTCATCCGGGTCGCGGATTCGACGCCGAGACTCAAGCTCAGCGACTCACTCTTGGGCGGACTGTACCCACGATTCGCGCCCGCGATTCGGTAGCCCGATTTGGTCTCCAGCGGCAGTCCGAAGAAGTCGTCCATGGCATCGGCGAGGCCGGAAGAAATGTCGACTGGAACGCCGTGACCCCGAATCTGCATGAAACCGACAGTCCGACAAGCATGGTCGACGTCGGCAGCCACACGCGCCTTGTCCTGGTCGGCACCACCGAGTACGTAAGGCGAGATGTCGATGACGGGCACTTCGAAGAGATCGGATCCAGACAGAGAATCAGACTGTGACGATGGCACTGGCGTCTCCTGCAGAGCTGGTAGCGGGTTCAGTTTTTGCAGTGGGGTGAAGGCTCTCGCGCGATCGTCTCGCGAGTTCACCCAGTCGGCTGTGATTGAACAGCAGGTTGAGCGAAAAGGCCGAGGCCGCAGCCAAAGTGATGCCACTACCGAGGAGGATCTGTGCCGAGGAGGGGAACCGCTCGAACATCCCCTCCGCAAATTCCGGCAGAATGCCGATTCCGACGGATACAGCAGCGATCGTGGTGTTGATCGGGTCACTGAGATCGACCTTGCGCAGCGTGTTGATTCCGACCACGGCGACAGTCGAGAACAAGATGATGCCAACACCGCCGACCACCGGATCAGGTAGGGCGGCAACCACTTCACCCATTCGCGGGATGAGGCCGAGGACGATCAGAATGGCACCGCTGGTAGCGGTCACGTACCGGCTGTACACCCGGGTAGTGGCCACAGCGCCGACATTCTGGGAGAAAACAGTGTCGACAAAGGCATTGAAGATTCCGCCCAGAACTCCCGACATACCGTCGGCCACCAGGCCTCGTGCCAGATCTGCTTTCTTCAAAGGCTTTCCGGTGATCTCGCTGACGGCCAGCATGCTCGCCGTCGATTCGGCGAAAACCACTGCCATGACGATACTCATCGCCACCACCGCGGTGACGGGAAACTCCGGAGCTCCGAAATGGAACGGCATCGGGAAACCCACCCAGGCCGAACCACCGACGCCACTCAGATCGATCAGGCCCATCGGTATGGCGATCACGGTACCGATCACCAATGCCATCAGCACTCCGAGTTGTGTCCACATCCCGCGGCCGAGGCAGATGAACGCCACCGCGACTACGACGACAGCCGCAGCCAGCGCCAGGTTCTTCGGGTCGGCGAACGACGGGGAGGTGGGGTCGTTTCCGACGATCAAGCCTCCTGCGACCCCGATCAACGAGATGCCGATGACCGTGAGGACGACGCCGGTGACCAGGGGCGGGAAGTATCGGACGATCTTGGCGAACGGTACGGCCAAAGCTATGCCGACTACACCACCGACCAGCATGGACCCGTATACCGCCTGCAGGCCGTACTCCTTCGCGATCAGAATCATCGGCGTCAGTCCGGCGAAGGTCGCCCCGCACACGATCGGCAGCCGAACACCGGCGACCTTCCCGACGCCCAAGCTCTGAATGATCGTGATGATGCCTGCAACGAGCAAGTCCGCGCTGATCAGCATCGCGACTGTGCTGCGATCCAGCCCTACGGCGGCACCGAAAACCAACGGAACCGTGATGCAGCCGGTGTACATGATGAGGACGTGCTGAAGAGCAAAAGCAGACTGGCGGGCAATGGGGAGCCGCTGGTCGACAGGATGGATGGCCATGCGCCGATCTCCGTCCGAAGCTGGAAGTGTTTCGTGTACGGGACTATTCAGCACGTCGATAATTTCTTACCGTGGTCGAATTTGTTTCGTCTGTGTAATCAAAACTTTCACCAGAGCACTGCTATCTTCGGCACATGGACGACGACCAGAAGGCGATAGCGACCGCAATCGGGGCTGCCGTGCGGACGGCGCGCAAAGAAGCCGGACTGACGTTGCGTGAGGTCGCCGTGAAGTCGGGACTGTCGCAGCCCTTCCTGAGCCAGACCGAGAACGGCCACGCAGTACCCAGTGTCATGAACCTTCATCGCCTCGCGCAATCGATCGGCACCACCGCTCATGCGCTGTTGGCACAAGGTGAACGAACTCCGTCCAGCCTCGTCCGCGCCGGGGAAGGGCGAACGTTCGAACTGGCACACGATTCGGTGATCCGCTTCTGCTCCACCGGTTCACGCACCATGGAACCCAACGAGATCACGGCAGCACCTCACTCCGAGGCAGGCGAACACACCGAGCATGCCGGCGAAGAGTTCATTCACGTACTCGAAGGATCTGTCGAAGTCGAGGTGGGACTGGACGAGCATCACGTCCTTCACGTCGGTGACACCCTCCTCTACACCTCGACCATCCCGCATCGGTGGTTCAATCGCACCGATGCGGTGGCGAGATTCCTCATCGTGAGTTCGCCGCCCTCGTTCTAGATGCGCGGTTCCGGTTCCACACCACAACCCCCGCTCACGGCTTACCCTGACAGCGTGACCAAGTGGCCGGAGCTTGCGCGTGAGATCGCCGATACCGTTCTGTTTCCCGTCGCCGACAGCGTCGACGCCGACGGAGAAATCCCCAGCAGCCATTTCGACGCGCTCGCCGCCGACGGCTTCTACGGCATCGCCGCCCTCGGGGAGGGCGGACCCAGCAGCGAAGAACTGGTCGACGTCCTCGAAACCTTGTGCGGCGGTTGCTTGGCAACGACCTTCACCTGGATGCAGCATCACGGCGTCGTCGGAGCCTTGGCTTCGAGTTCCAATATGTCTCTGCGCGAACAATACTGGGACGGGCTCGTTTCCGGCACGATTCGCGGTGGCGTTGCGTATGCCGGCGCCATCCCCCGGCCGCCGCTCCTGTGGGCGAAGCGGGTGAACGACGGCTACGTCCTCGACGGCATCGCACCCTTCGTCACCGGCTGGGGAATCGTCGATGTACTCCTGGTCTCGGCGCGAGACGAGTTCGACAATTCCATCGTTCACTCCGTCGTACCGGTGGGCGAGGCTCCGGGTCTGACGATCGAGGAACTTCCACTGATCGCGGCACGCGGGAGCAACACCGTCCGAATCGTGTTCGACGCTTTCGACATTCCCGACACCGATGTCTGTGCCGTCGTCAGCGACGAACAGTTCCAGAGCACCCAACTCCCCGGATTGTGGCTCAACGGCGCGATGGCCATGGGCATCACCCGCCGCGCAGTGACCGAACTCGCGGATCTGGGAGTCGACGCCGACGCGTTCGAGGAACAAGCCGTCCGGGCGCGCGCCGATCTCGATGCAGCACTGCGCAACGGAGGCGACATGTCGGCTGCACGCGCCCGCGCATCGGAACTTGCTGTGCGTGCGTCGGCCGCGCTCGTCACCGCGACCGGAAGCCGCGCCCTGGTCGGCAGCAACACCGCCGAGCGGCTCATGCGTGAAGCCACCTTCACTCTGGTCGCGGCTGGTCGGCCGGAGATCAAAACAGCTCTCGTGGAACGACTCAGCGGATACTGAGTCTGCACGGTTGTACTCGATTGCACGGTTGCACTCGATTACGCTGGGGCTCATGACCAGTGGAGAACCAGTACTCATCCCGGCCGGAACCGTGTTCACGCCGGAGGACCTGACGTTCTATGCCGATCGCGACTCCCGCAGTCTCGACGACGCCATCGCCGAAGCAGACCTTCTCGTCAGTTGCCCACACTCGGGTTCCGCGATTCCAGCAGAACTCTCACGCTTTCTCGCACCCGAATTCACACAGCGACTGCAATTCGACTTCACCGACATGTCCACCAGTTCCATCGTGCGCCGTTGGGCCGAAATCGATTCGCGCATCGTGTACGTGGAGAATCCGCACCCTCGCATGATTCGCGATCCCAACCGTGCGAAGCCCGAAAACCTGGAAGCGTCACTGCGCGAAGCCTTCGCCCGCGTCCACAAGGCCGGTGCCGGCAACAGAGCGGACCTCACCGGCGTCGACGCAGTTCGCCCTGTCACCTTCTCGTTCTACCCCCTGTTGCTCGAGCCGAGCGACGACGCGGGCTGGAAGGACCTCGCCGAGACCTTCACCGAGACAGCTGAACACGGTTTGGGCGTCTACGAAAGAACTCGCGACGCACTGATCGAAGCCATGGTGGAGAAGAGCTTCGAACTCGGCCGATCGTTCACGACGTTGTCGTTCCACGACACGATGAACCACACCACCCGGCGGGACGGCGCCGTCAATGTCGAACGGCCGGAAGTAGATCGGCTCCCCGACGTCGTTGCGCTCTCCAATCGTGGCGATCACGACGGCAATCGACGCGGCGACAATCCCGTGACTATGGATCCGGAGCTCATACGCACACTTGCGGTCGCACATCGCAAGGGATTTCAGGTCGACGATCCCGATGCGGTCGCTCTCAATCAGCCGTACCTCGGCAGTTTCGAAATCATCGCGGCCGGAGCCAGATTCGCCGACTCGCGCGCCCGCGCTGACGAGGCAGGGATCACGTTGAGCGCGGTTCAGGCCGAATTCAAACGAGAATTCCTACTGGGAGACGAACTGGCCGCATACATCATGGAACCCGGCGTCGACTGGCCTGCACCCGACGCCGAACGGGTGGACCAGCTCGCCCACGCGTGCAAGGCGAGCTGGGACCACTACCGCAACAGCTGACGTAAGACTCAGCCTCAACTCTCAGCCGAGCACCACTCCGAACAGAGCACCGGCCGCAATCGTCGTCACGGCCAAGATGATGGTCGGCAGGAAGAACGAGTGGTCGACGAGCTTGGATCCCAGCTTCGTGCTGCCCGAGAGGTCGAAGTTCGCAGCCGCGATCTGCGAACCGTTCGTCGGCAACAGATAGACACCGGCAAACGCTCCGGCCCACATTCCGCTCACCAGGCCGGGCGCAATCCCGGCTGCGAGACCGATCGGCACAATGGTCCGCGTCGCGGTCGACTGACTGGTCGTCAGTACACAGACCAGGAAGACACCGAGCGCGAAGATCCACGGCGCGGCGTTGACCCAGTCGCCGACGGTGCTCGTGATCAGCTCGGAATGGGCGCTGATGAATGTGTCCGTCAGCCATGCCAGACCGAACAGCGCGATGGCCGAGACCATACCGGCGCGGAACACGGTCGAGGACGGCACGTCGGCGACATTCGGGCGGCACACCAGCAGGATCAACGTGCCCACGACGAACATCAGCATTTCGATGATCGGTGTCATCCCCATCGGGGTACCGTCGGCGGCTTCGGGGCGAATTCCCTTGAACAGGCCGAATATCACGATAGCCAGGACGCCGGCCAGGAAGATCAGTGCCGCGTTTCGACCGGTCTTCGTCGAGACGAGTTCAGTCTTGGACGCTGCACCCGGTCCGGCCAATTCGCCCGACTTCAACTTCGCCTGTATCTCCGGGTCGTCGTCGAGATCCTTGCCGAGGCGGTTGACCGCGATGGAGGAAAGGACGATGCCGACTACGGCAGCGGGGAAGGTGATCTTGATGATGTCGATGAGTTCGAAATCGTAAGGCGGCACGTCGGTCAGCGTGACCATTGCGGCCATCGCCGCGGACACCGGGCTACACGCCAGCGCCACGCCGGTCGAGACAACTGACAGCGACAGCGGCCGTGACGGCCGCACACCGTTCTTGTACGAGACGTCGTAGATGACGGGAAGCAGCGGGTAGAGGATGTTGGATGTACCGGCACCGACCGAGAACAGGAATGACACCAACGGCGCGATCAGCGTGATCTGTTTCGGGCGGGATTCGATCAACTTCGCTGCGATGGTGACCATCCAGTCGATACCACCGGCCGCCTGCATCATCGACGACGCAAGGACGACGGACAGGACGATGAGGAGAGCGTCGACAGGCGGACTGCCGACGTCCTCTCCGAAGACGAACACGAGGACGGCAACACCTGCGCCGCCCCACAGACCGAGAGCGACACCGCTCGATCTGGTACCCATGACAATCGCCCCGAGCACTACCGCCAGCTCGAGGACAATCTTGACTGCTTCCATCAGGCACTCGCCTTCTCGATAACAAGAGAATAGCTATAACAGGGCAAATAGTATGCTCTGCACTTCGGCTGCGGGCATGAACACGCTGTCGGTGGGAAGGGGCAATATGGTGGTCGTGACCAACGTCCTCGGTAGGTTCTCGCCCGCCACACGCGAGTGGTTCGGCGGCGCTTTCAGCGCTCCGACTGCTGCGCAGCTCGGCGCCTGGGAATCCATCGCGAGTGGCTCTCACACACTTGTCGTCGCACCCACCGGCTCCGGCAAGACATTGTCGGCGTTCCTCTGGGCTCTCGATCAGCTCGCAGCCAAGGACGACAGCGAACGCACCACCAAAGTCCTCTACATCTCGCCACTCAAAGCGCTCGGGGTGGACGTCGAACGGAACCTTCGCGCTCCGCTGGTCGGTATCACCCAGACGGCGAAACGTCTGGGCCTCACTCCGCCCGAGATCACCGTCGGTGTCCGTTCCGGCGACACGTCCCAGGCCGATCGGCGCTCGTTGATCAAGCGGCCGCCGGACATTCTGATCACGACGCCGGAGTCGTTGTTCCTGATGCTCACCTCCGCCGCCCGGGAAACACTCGTCGGCGTCGATACCGTGATCGTCGACGAGGTTCACGCGGTGGCGGGCACCAAGCGCGGCTCACACCTTGCGCTCTCGCTGGAACGCCTGGACGGCTTGCTCGAGCGTCCGGCGCAACGCATCGGATTGTCGGCCACTGTCCGTCCGCACGAGGAGATCGGGCGGTTCCTGGCCGGTTCGGCACCCATCCGGATCGTGGCACCACCTGCCGCCAAGACCTTCGACCTCACCGTCCGAGTTCCCGTCGAGGACATGACCGAACTGGGGATCGCGACGCCGGCCGACGGTTCCGAATCCCCCACCCCGCAAGCCGGTTCGATCTGGCCCCACGTCGAAGAACAGATCGTCGATCTCGTTCTCGACCACCGATCGTCCATCGTGTTCGCCAACTCTCGACGCCTCGCCGAACGTTTGACAGCCAGGCTCAACGAGATTCATGCAGAACGCATCGGTCTGGCCGTCGAGAAAACACCTCGCCCGCCCGCGCAGATCGGAGCTCCCACCGAGGTCAACTACGGTGCAGAACCTCTCCTTGCGCGCGCCCACCACGGATCGGTCAGCAAAGACCAGCGCGCCCTCATCGAAGACGACCTCAAATCGGGTCGATTGCGATGCGTCGTCGCCACCAGCAGTCTCGAACTCGGAATCGACATGGGCGCCGTCGACCTGGTCATCCAGGTGGAGGCACCGCCTTCGGTTGCCAGCGGACTGCAACGTGTCGGCCGCGCCGGCCACCAGGTCGGCGAAATCTCGCGAGGGGTGGTCTTCCCGAAACACCGCACCGACCTGATTCACTGCGCGGTGACCGTCGAGCGCATGGTCGAAGGCAAGATCGAGGCGATGGCGGTTCCCGCCAACCCCCTCGACATACTTGCCCAGCAAACGGTTGCGGCCACTGCACTCGAGCCGATCGACGTGGACGACTGGTTCGAGACCGTGCGCCGAAGCGGTTCCTTTGCAACGCTTCCCCGTTCGGCCTACGAATCGACTCTGGATCTGCTCGCCGGGCGGTACCCCTCGGACGAGTTCGCCGAATTACGTCCGCGTCTGGTCTGGGATCGCGAGTCCAACACGCTGACGGGCCGGCCGGGTTCGCAGCGTTTGGCAGTCACTTCCGGCGGTGCCATCCCCGACCGCGGGCTCTTCACGGTCTACATGGTCGGAGAGAAAGCATCACGCGTCGGCGAACTCGACGAAGAAATGGTCTACGAATCCCGGGTCGGCGACGTCTTTGCGCTCGGCGCCACCAGTTGGCGGATCGAGGAAATCACCTTCGATCGGGTCCTGGTCAGCCCCGCCTACGGCATGCCCGGTCGTCTGCCCTTCTGGCACGGCGACGGGCTCGGTCGCCCTGCCGAGCTCGGACAGGCGTTGGGCCAATTCGTTCGAGAGACCGCGCTGGGTAACGAAGCCGACGTCGTCGAGCGTTGCCGCGTGGGCGGACTCGATCACAACGCCACAACCAATCTGATCCAACTCGTCGGTGAGCAGAAGACTGCCACCGGACAAGTACCGTCGGATCGCACGCTGGTGGTGGAACGCTTCCGCGACGAACTCGGCGACTGGCGTCTGGTGCTGCATTCCCCGTACGGCCAACGTGTTCACGCGCCGTGGGCCCTCGCCATCGGGGCGCGCTTGCAGGAACGATACGGCGTCGATTCCAGTCCGACGGCCTCCGACGACGGCATCATCATCCGGCTCCCCGACACCGAGAACGAGCCTCCCGGCGCCGAACTGTTCACCTTCGACGTCGAGGACATCGAAGATCTGGTCACCCAGGAGGTGGGCGGCTCTGCGTTGTTCGCCTCCCGATTCCGCGAATGTGCCGCCCGCGCACTGCTTCTCCCCCGCCGCAATCCCGGAAAGCGTGCACCGCTGTGGCAGCAGCGTCAGCGGTCCGCGCAACTGCTGGACGTCGCCCGCAAGTTCCCGACATTCCCGATCCTGCTCGAGACCGTGCGCGAGTGCTTGCAGGACGTCTACGACCTGCCTGCACTGAAGGAATTGTTCGGCAAGATCGAACGGCGCCAGATCCGAATAGTCGAGGTGGAGACGCCCTCACCTTCACCGTTCGCGAGTGCTCTCCTGTTCAACTACGTGGGCGCGTTCATGTACGAGGGCGACAGCCCCCTGGCCGAGCGACGCGCCGCCGCTTTGTCCTTGGACTCCACGCTGTTGGCCGAACTCCTCGGCCGCGTCGAACTGCGTGAGCTACTCGACGCCGGAGTGATCGAGCAGGCCGAACGTGAGCTGCAACGGCTCGTCCCTGAGCGAAAGGCCAAGGACCTCGAGGGTGTTGCCGACCTCCTGCGCATGCTCGGCCCGCTGACCACCGAAGAAGTCACCGAACGCTGTCTCGAGGATCCGGTCTCCTGGCTAGACAAGCTGGTTGCGGACAAACGCGCCCTCCATGTCTCCTATGCAGGCGAGAGCTGGTGGACGGTCGTCGAAGATGCAGCGCGGCTTCGCGATGGACTCGGCGTTCCACTGCCGATCGGCGTTCCGGCGGCGTTCATCGAGCCGGTCGATCAGCCACTCGACGACCTCCTGAGCCGATACGCACGTACCCACGGACCCTTCACTCTCGCCGACGCGGCTGCACGCTTCGGTCTCGGAGTATCCGTCGCGCGTGACGTTCTCGGTCGGCTCGCGCTCGAAAAGCGTGTTCTCGAAGGAGAATTCCGCCCGTCTGCAACCGGGAGCGAATGGTGCGACGCCGAAGTCCTACGTCGCTTGCGGCGTCGCTCGCTCGCCGCGGCCCGGCAGGAGGTCGAGCCGGTCAGCACCGCAACACTCGGACGATTTTTTCCCAGTTGGCAGCATGTCGGCGGCACGCTGCGCGGAATCGACGGTGTTGCAACGGTGGTCGATCAACTTGCCGGCGTTCCGATTCCGGCGTCCGCTCTCGAATCGTTGATCCTGCCGAGCCGAGTTGCCGACTACTCCCCCGCGATGTTGGACGAACTCACGTCGACGGGTGAAGTCCTGTGGTCTGGATCGGGAGCTATATCGGGCAAAGACGGGTGGGTGGTGCTGCACCCCGCCGACCTGGCACCGATCACGCTCAATTCGCCCGCCGACACCGACGTCTCGGAGTTGCAGAAGCGCATCCTCGACCTGCTGTCCGGCGGCGGTGCCTACTTCTTCCGCCAGTTGGTCGACGCGTTGCGAACCACGGAGTCGGCTGCGGACACGGTCGACAGTGCGGTGACGACGGCACTGTGGGAGTTGGTGTGGCTCGGACACATCGGAAACGACACCGCTGCACCGCTGCGCGCACTTCTCTCCGACACCACCAGGACAACAACAAGTCACCGATCCCCTCGACGTGTTCCGCGGGCACGTCCGTACCGCGGAATGGCACGCGCTTCCACCCCGGCCCGCACGGGACCGGCGACCGCTTCCGGTCGGTGGTTCCAACTGCCGGCGATCGAACCGGACCCGACCATCCGGGCGCACGCCACGGCCGATCTGTTGCTCGAACGATACGGCGTCGTCACCCGCGGATCGGTGATGAGCGAGAACGTGCCGGGCGGTTTCGCGTTGATCTACAAGGTTCTGAGCACGTTCGAGGACAACGGGCGCGCTCGACGCGGATACTTCGTCGATACCCTGGGCGGCGCTCAATTCTCGACTCCTCCCGTGGTGGACCGCTTGCGCACGTTCGGTGATTCCATCGAGGGACGCCATACTTCCTCGGCTGCAGTCACTCTCGCGGCGTGCGATCCGGCAAACCCGTACGGCGCGGCGCTGCCGTGGCCGGCGTCGGGGGGCGAGGAATCACCAGGACACCGACCCGGACGAAAAGCCGGCGCACTGGTAGTTCTGGTGGAGGGTGAGTTGGTTCTGTTCGTCGAACGCGGCGGCCGCACGATCTTGACCTTCACCGACGACGGGGGCACCTTGCGGATGGCAGCACTGTCACTTGCACACAAGGTGACCTCTCGCGCCATCGACAAGTTGGTGGTGGAGAAGGTCGACGGAGAGACCATCCACGGCAACGATTTTGCTCCCGTCCTGGTCGAAGCCGGCTTCGCGGCCACCCCTCGCGGATTCCGCTTGAGATCATGATGGTTGAGAACCTGAGTGTTGCGATCGTGAAGAGTGGGGGCGGCGACCATGCCTGAGGGCGATACCGTGTGGCGGGCCGCCAACGATCTGCGCGCTGCCCTGGCGGGGAAGGTACTCACTACCTGCGATGTCCGCGTTCCTCGCTATGCCACCGTTGATCTGTCAGGTCATCGTGTGGATTCCGTCGCCAGTCGCGGAAAGCATCTGCTGATCCGCGTGGGCGAAGCGTCCGTTCACACGCATCTGAAGATGGAAGGTCAGTGGCAGATTTATCGCCCCGGCGAGCGCTGGCGCAGACCCGCCCATCAAGCGCGCATCATCTTGGCCACCGAAGACTCTGTAGCAGTGGGCTTTTCACTGGGAATCACCGAGATCCTCGAACTCGGGCAGGAACAGGAGGCCGTCGGACACCTCGGACCGGACCTCCTCGGAACGGACTGGGACAGTTCCGTGGCCGTCGAGAATCTGCGCGCTGCAGACTCCGAACCGATCGGAATCGCGCTCCTGGATCAGCGGGTGATGGCCGGACTGGGCAACGTGTACCGAAACGAGATCTGCTTCCTACGAGGCATTCACCCGAGAACGCCGACACGTCTCGCCGGAAATCTCGACGCGATAGTCGACCTGTCGTTCCGCACCATCAACGTCAACAAGTCACGTCGCATCCGGGTCACGACCGGCGACACCCGTCCAGGTAGGCAGACCTGGGTGTACGGCAGACGCGGAAAACCCTGCCGCCGTTGCGGAACTCGCATCACCGAAGACACCCTCGGACCGGATCAGCTCACCGAGCGAAATATCTTCTTCTGCCCGGCCTGCCAGCCCTTCACGCCTGGTTAGCGTTGATCAGCAGCCTGACGCAGTGGCGAACAAATCGTTCGCGGTCCACAACGATCGTGCCGTCCAGATAACCGATGAACAGCGTGAACAACGCCCCGACCAGTCCGACGGCCACCAGTTGCTTGTCCACGGGGTCAGCGATCTCGGACAACTGGTCGTACACGAGGTCCACGAACGCCGGCATCGATTCGATACCGCGTCCGCTCAGGACGGGTTCCGAGAGCGGAGCGATCAGGAGCACTCTCCCCATCGCCGGATCGTCGACCATGAGCTTGACGAAAGCGTCGACCGCAGCGGTGGCGACGGCCTCGGATGTAGTCTCCGACTCCACTGCCGACGCCAGCGCCGACTGCGCCCGCTCGGCGACAAACGTGTGGACCGCGACAACGTACTGATCACGATCGGTGAAGCTCTCGTAGAAGTACCGCTCGGTCAAACCGGCGGCCTTGCAGACCGCACGCACGTTGACGGCCGGACCGTCGACCGCACCGAGCAGTGTCACTCCGACGTCGAACAACGTCGCCTTTCGAGTGGCCCTGCGTTCTTCGATGCTCACAACTTCCCCACTTCGCCGACACCTGATCGATTCAACTGGCTTTCAATCTTGACTACCGCTGTTGTCGATCCTAATCTGACAACATGCGTAGTCAACTTGACGACAGCAGCACCCCGGTTCCCCTCGGTCCGGATTCCCTGACCTGGAAGTATTTCGGCGACTGGCGCGGGATGCTGCAAGGCGTCTGGGCCGGTTCGATGCAGAACATGCACCCCGGGCTCGGCGCCGGAGTCGAGGAGCATTCACAGTTCTTCGACGAGCGGTGGGAACGGCTGTACCGCTCGCTGTATCCCATTGCAGGCGTGGTGTTCGACGGCGATCGCGCGCAGCAGACAGCCGAAGAAGTCCGCGGCTATCACACACGAATCAAGGGCGTCGACAAGTTGGGTCGTCGATATCACGCACTCGATCCCGACACTTTCTACTGGGCGCACGCAACGTTCTTCATGGGCACCATCGTCACGGCCGAGAACTTCTCGGGTGGCTTGACCGAGGCCCAGAAACGTCAGCTCTTCACCGAACACATTCAGTGGTATCGCCTGTACGGGATGAGCATGCGCCCTGTTCCCGAGACCTGGGAAGCATTTCAGGAGTACTGGGACCACATGTGCCGCAACGTACTCGAAGACAACAAGGCGACCCGCGACGTCCTCGACCTGTCGGGACTCGGCAAGCCCCCGTACATGACGTGGCTTCCCGATCCGTTGTGGCGGCTCGCCCGAATCCCCCTCGCCCGCGGATTCGTCTGGCTGACGGTCGGAATGTACGACCAACCCGTTCGCGACCTTCTCGGTTACTCGTGGAGTGGCCGAGACCAGAGAATCCACACCGCCGTCGGCCGGAGCGTCAACGCCGTCTTCCGTCTGGTGCCGTGGCGATACCGGTATCAGCCACGTGCTCGCGCGGGATGGGACCGAGCGAACGGCCGAATCCCCGCCGACGCACCACTGGTCCACACACCGGCGCGCAACCTGCCCCCGGTCGAGCAGCGAGATAACCCGATGCACTACAGCCCCAGGGTCTGATCTGCCATGCTCTGAACATGGAGTGGGACCTGCGAACCCTGCTGAACCGGCCGATCACCTCTCACGGTGCGCCGCTGGGACAAGAACGTGTCGCGGCGAGGACCACCGCGTACATCTACGGCAACATTCTTGTCCTCGCCGCACTCATACCGGTGACGAAATCTCAGGAATCGCTTGGCGCCGCGATTGTGGTCGGCACGGCATTGTCGACATACATCGCCCACACCTTCGCCGAAGGTGTCGGCGAGAGCATTCGCAACGATCGTCGACTGACGACCGCGGAGAGAATCGACTCGCTTCGCGATTCCGTCCCGATCCTCACCTCTGCGGTTGTTCCTGTCGTCATTCTCGCGACAGCGTGGTTCAACTTCCTGGAACCGCGGACGGCGCAGTTGATCGCGGAAATCGTCTTGATCCTGCGGATCGGTTCCACCAGTTACGTGATCAGCCGACTTCACGGCGAGAAAGTCAGTACGAACACCCATCTGGCAGCGTTCGGACTCGCCGCCGTCGCCACCCTCATAGTCGGCTTGAAGATAGTGCTCACTCATTGACCAGTCTCCCGATCGCGAATTCCCAGGCCTGAAGGGGTACTGCCGTTACCCGGCTGAACAATCACTCCCGCCCGACCAGCGCCGCCACTACCGTGGACGACATGAGCATCCCGACCCTGAAACTGAACAATGGCGTCGACATCCCCGCGCTGGGCTTCGGCGTCTACCAGACGCCGCCGGACGAAACAGTCGCCGCCGTCGAGTCCGCGCTGTCGACGGGATATCGCCATATCGATACTGCGGCGGCCTACGGCAACGAGAAGGGCGTCGGTGAGGCGATCCGGCGATCCGGCCTCGATCGCGGCGAGATCTTCGTCGAAACGAAAGTCTGGATCACCGACTACGGGTACGACGAGACTCTGCATGCCTTCGACAAGAGCGCCGGCAAACTCGGTGTCGAACGACTCGACCTCCTCATCCTCCACCAGGCGTTGCCGAGCGAGTTCGAGCGCACCATCGACGCGTACAAGGCGCTGGAAAGGCTTCTGGCCGACGGAAAGGTCCGCGCCATCGGAGTCAGTAACTTCATGCCGGATCACCTCACCCGACTCCTGGACGCAACGTCCGTGGTGCCGGCGGTCAACCAGATCGAGGTCCATCCGTACTTCCGGCAGTCGACCTTGCTCGAGGCCGACGCCGATCACGGCATTCTGTCTCAGGCATGGTCGCCGATCGGCGGAATCACGTTCTACCGCGACGGCTCCCACGGCTCGACCCTCGAGGACGCCACCATCGGCGCCATCGCGTCCGCTCACGGCAAGTCGTCTGCACAAGTGATGCTGCGCTGGCACCTCCAGCAGGGCCGCCAGGTGATCCCCAAGTCGGTGACTCCCTCGCGGATCGCGGAGAACTTCGACGTGTTCGACTTCGAACTCACCGCCGAAGAACTCTCCGCAATCGACGCACTCGACACCGGAGTTCGCGGCGGCCCCGAACCCGAAGTCATCACCCGCGAGAAGTTCGGAATCGAGATTCCCGAGGCCTGAGCCCAGCAGTTCGACCGACCAGCAACCCGACCAAACGAGTGGTCTAGCTGGCGCTCCACCCGCCGTCGATGGTGTACGACGCCCCCGTCACCATCGACGCCTCGGTCGATGCCAACCAGCCCACCAGCGATGCCACTTCTGCAGGCTCGACCATCCGTTTGATCGCACTCTCGGTGAGCATCACCTTTTCGACCACTTCGGATTCGCTGATGCCGTGAACCTTTGCCTGGTCGGAAATCTGGGACTGCACGAGGGGCGTCAAGACGTAGCCCGGATTGACGCAGTTGCTGGTGACGCCGTGTGGGGCGCCCTCGAGTGCCACAACCTTCGACAGTCCTTCGAGACCGTGCTTGGCCGTGACGTACGCACTCTTGAAGGCCGAAGCGCGGAGCCCGTGGACCGAGGAAATGTTCACGATGCGGCCGAAACCGTTGCGATACATGTACGGCAGGGCGGCCCGAGCGAGGAGAAACGGCGCTTCGACCATGAGGCGCTGAATCTTCCGGAAGTCCTCGACGTCGAAATCCTCGATGGGACTGACCCGTTGAATGCCGGCGTTGTTGACGAGTATGTCCGTCTCGAGTGCCAGATCCACGAGTTGGTCGGTGTCGAGGAGATCGACGGCCCACGCAGTGCCGTCGATCTCCTCGGCCAGCGACTTCGCGGCGACGTCGTCGAGATCAGCGACGGTCACACGCGCGCCGCGGGCGGCAAGGAGTCGAGCACACGCCTCACCGATCCCGCCGGCACCGCCGGTGACCAGTGCCGTCTTACCGGAGAGCGTCATGCGGACACACCGGCCCGCTCGTCGGCTAGCACTCGCGCGTCAGCGGCGTCGACGGACTCGAGCGAGATTCCCTTGGTCTCCCGCGCGAAAATGACCGCGACGATGGTGACCAGGGATGCCAGCAGAAGATAGATCGCGATGGGGACCGAAGAATCGAACTTGCTCAGCAGTCCGGTCGCGATGATCGGAGCCAGTGACCCCGCCACGATCGACGTGACCTGATATCCCAGGGAGACACCGGAATAGCGCATCCGAGTCGGGAACATCTCGGCCATGATCGCGGGTTGGCCGGCGTACATGAACGCGTGGAACACAAGCCCGATGATGATTGCCGACAAGATGACTGCATTGTGCCCGCTGTTCATCATCGGGAAGGCGAAGAACCCCCACGTTCCGGCGGTGACGGCGCCGATCATGTACACCGGGCGTCGACCTATCGTGTCGGACAGCTTGCCTACCAACGGAATCACTGCGAAGTGCACGGCATGTGCCATCAGCATCCACCAGAGGATGTGCGCCGTGTCCGCATGAACGACGACCTTGAGGTAGGTGATCGAGAAGGTCACCACGAGGTAGTACATGACGTTTTCGGCGAAACGCAGGCCCATCGCGGTCAACACTCCGCGCGGGTAACGCTTGACTACCTCGAAAACGCTGTACGAGGCTGCCTTGACCAGTTCCGCTTCCTTCTGTGCGGCAATGAAAATGGGAGCGTCGGTGACCTTGGTCCGAACGTAGTACCCGACCAGAACGATGACTGCGGAGAGCCAGAAGGCAACGCGCCAGCCCCAACTCATGAAGGATTCGTCCGAGAGCGTCGATGTCAGGATCAACAGCACGACAGTGGCCACCAGATTACCCATCGGCACGCCCGCCTGAGGCCAGGACGACCAGAAGCCGCGAGATCGATTCGGGCTGTGTTCGGCGACAAGGAGTACCGCCCCACCCCATTCGCCGCCGACGGCAAATCCTTGGATGAAGCGCAGCGTGACCAGCAGTGCCGGCGCCCAGTAGCCGATCTGACCGTAAGTCGGTAGGCAGCCCATCAGGAAGGTCGCGGCACCGACCAGCAACAAGCTGAACTGCAGCAACTGCTTTCGGCCGAATTTGTCGCCGAAGTATCCGAAGACGATCCCGCCGAGTGGGCGTGCGGCGAATCCGACGGCGTAGGTGATGAAAGCCGCGATGATCGCATCCAGCTCGTTGCCGCCGCCGGGAAAGAAGACCTTACTGAAGACCAGCGTGGCCGCCGTGCCGTAAAGAAAGAACTCGTACCACTCGACGACGGTACCCGCCATCGAGGCGCCCACCACCTTCTTCAGCCCCGATGGTGGGGCTTGGCTCTCGGGCTTCGGCATGTTGTCGACGCTCATCGTGGACTCCCTCGTCTTCAGTTCGCGATTCGCCTGCTCTTCACGATCAGGAATGTGACCGCTCGCACATTTTTTGTGACTCGATGAGTATCAGTGCAGATTGACGGTGCGACAATGGCAAATATCGCACCATATAGGTGCAAAAATGCAGATATGACTTTCGGACTGAGCCCCGACGACCTACTCGTCCTTCTCGCAGTCGGCCGCACCGGCCGCTTCAACACCGCCGCGGACGACCTGGGTCTCAATCACACCACCATCTCGCGCCGCATCGCCTCACTCGAGAAGAGTCTCGGCGGTCGTGTCCTGGTTCGCTCGTCCGGCGGCTGGGAGTTGACCGACCTGGGCAGACAAGCACTCAACGCGGCCGAGCGCATCGAGGCTGCGGTGAACGAACTGGCGCTCGACTCCACCGGTCAGCAGCAACTCGACGGCGTGGTGCGGGTCTCGGCAACCGACGGATTCAGCGCGTACATCGCGGCCCCTGCCGGCGCAGCAGTTCGCAGACGCCATCCTCGCGTGAGCGTGGAGATAGTTGTCGCGACCAGAAAGGCGTCGCAGATACGCTCAGGGCTCGACATCGAGGTTGTTGTCGGCAAGCCTCAAGTTCACCGCGCCGAAGCCGTTCATCTGGCCGACTACGCGCTGGGTTTGTACGCCTCCCGCGAATATCTACGTCAGAACGCCGTTCCCGAAAGTGCCGAAGATCTGGCCGAACACTCGCTCGTGTATTTCATCGACTCGATGCTGCAGGTCGACGAACTCGATCTGGCTCGCAAGCTCACGGTTTCCATGCGCGAGGCCGTCACGTCCACCAACGTGTTCGTCCACATCGAGGCAACGCGCGCGGGTGCCGGCATCGGCCTGCTCCCCTGTTTCATGGCCGAGCAGCACGACGATCTGATTCGCGTACTGCCGGCTCACATCGAAGTCAGACTTTCGTACTGGCTGGTGGCCCGTTCGGAATCCTTGCGACGCCCGGAAGTCGCAGCGGTGGTGACGGCACTTCGAGAGACGGTGGATCGCAAGCGATCTCAACTCCTCGGCTCACCCGGGACGAACGAAGCGCTCAGTCCAGAGTCGAACGATGTTGGACGATGACCTTACGCGCCAACTCGGCGATCTTGACGTTCATGTTCTGCGAGGTTCGCACGAGAATGTCGAAGGCCTCGTCGTCGGACACACGATGCAATGCCATCAGTAGACCGACGGCCTGACCGATTTCGCGACTGCTCGCCAGGCCGCGCCGCAGCGAGTCGGCATCCTCTCCTCGGTTCAGCGCGGTGACGGCCACGGACGCAAACGACGCCAACATGATCGCGTGGTCGGCAACGGTCTCGGTGAAAGCACCCGGAGTATCCGAGAAGAGGTTGAGGGCACCGAACTTCTGACGATCGACCATCAGTCGGAACCCCATCGAGCCGCGAATGGGTGTCTCCGCCACTACCTTCCGGGCGAATTCCGGCCACTGATTCGGAGTCCGAAGGTCCGACTCGAGCTGCGGCGCCTCCGTGTCGAGAGCGTCGATGCACGGCCCCTCACCCGTGGCCCGCTCGAGATCGTCTGCGTACTCGGCAATCTCGTCGCTGGCAGCCACCGTGACGTTGGTGTTTCCCCGTCGCAGCATCAGACTTGCGTGATCGCAACCGGGGATCAACTCGACGGCCGCCGAACAGATCGCGGAGTACACCTCGGCGCTGTCTGCCGCGGAGTAGAGAATCTCCGCCAACGCCGCGAACACTGCCTTGGGATCTGTCAGTGCTTGGTCGCGCTCAGCCATCTCCATACACCTCGGGGTCTACCGTTCATCGAATTCTTCATGGAACGGTACAAACCTTACTTACTCGAGCGGATGGGGTCGCCGCCGCTCGCCGATTGCCGCCCGTCTGCCCCCTGAAATGCCTCGGTGGCTGCGCGGTGATGCAGTCCCGTCACGGTCGTGATCTGCTTGGACACCAGGTCGTTGAGCTCGCGGTACTGCTCCTCCGTCTCCCCGGCCGGGATGTCTCTCAGAACCTCCCACATCGCGCTCTTGCCGCACAGCGCGGTCCGCATGATCTCGAGAGTCGCCAGCTTGACCAGGCGATTACGCCAGATGGCGTCGACGTGAACGAGGCGTCGGATCCGATTGACCGTCGCATCGATCTTGGAGTACCGCGGCAGCGATATGCCCTGCGTGTCCTCGATCAGCTGAAGCAGCTGTTCGATCTCGTACTCGAGCTCACCCGGCAACGAGTCCAGCTCGCCTTCAGCCCAGGCACCGTACGAGTCCGAGAGTGACCGCGAGAGTTGCAGCCCTACCATCGCTCCGCACAGGTGAGTGACCAGATAAGCGGTGGCTATGTGTTCCTCAGCAGACCTCGACCGACTACCGAACATTGGGATCCTCCTGGGCGACGCTCGACCGGTCTGTGCTGACACGGGTGGTGATTCGTCATCCGGCCTACCCACGACAGAGCGAGAGCAAACGACGGGCGACTCAGACCCGATCCGGCACCACGACGACGGGCTCGAGGATCTCGGCCCGCGACTCCGGCGCTGCGGCGCGCAAGGCATCGGCCGACTCGTCGTCCGGCTGGGTCTGTGACTCGATCTCCGCTTCGACACGTGCTCGGTAGGTGTCGACTTCACGCTCGACGGTGGCGGCATCCCAACCGAGAATCGGTGCGACCAATCCGGCGACCTGCTGCGCGCAGTTGACCCCACGATGCGGATACTCGATCGCGATGCGCATGCGGCGAGCCAGGATGTCGTCGAGGTGCAGGGCGCCCTCGGCCGCAGCCGCGTACACAGCTTCGACCTGGAGATAATCGGGCGCATCCGTGATGGGCTGCAACAATTCCGGCGTCTGGCGGCCGAGTTCGAGGACCTCGGTGATCAACGAACCGTAACGGTCGAGCAGGTGCTTGACTCGATACGGATGCAAGCCGTACTGCTCACCCAGTTGCACGGTCTGGTTGATCAACGCGAAGTAGCCGTCGGCACCGACGAGCGGCACCTTCTCCGTGATCGACGACGCCACGCGCGCGGGAATGTCTTCTGCAGCCACGTCGACGGCGTCTTCCGCCATGACCCGATACGTCGTGTACTTTCCGCCGGCGATGGCGACCAGACCGGGAGCGACCCGGGCGACGGCGTGCTCGCGCGAGAGTTTCGACGTCTCGTCGCTCTCACCGGCAAGCAGCGGACGCAGACCGGCGTACACACCGTCGATGTCGGCGTGCGTCAGCGGCGTGACCAGCACGGAGTTCACGTGACCGAGGATGTAGTCGATATCGGCCTTGGTTGCCGCGGGGTGCGCGAGATCCAGGTTCCAGTCGGTGTCGGTGGTGCCGATGATCCAGTGGCTGCCCCACGGAATGACGAACAGCACCGACTTTTCGGTGCGCAGAATGATGGCGGCTTCACTGACGATGCGATCGCGCGGGACGACGATGTGCACGCCCTTCGACGCTCGCACCCGGAACCGTCCGCGCTGACGCGAGAGCGCCTGGATCTCGTCCGTCCAGACACCGGTCGCGTTGATGACGACGTGGCCCTTGACCTCGGCCGTACGTCCGTCCTCACAGTCGCGAACACGAACTCCCGAGACCCGGTCCGCTTCACGCAGAAATCCCACGACCTGTGTCGACGTTCGCACGACAGCGCCGTAGTGTGCGGCGGTCCGTGCGACGGTCATGGTGTGCCGAGCGTCGTCGACGACGGTGTCGTAGTACTGGATGCCACCGGTCAGCGAACTGCGCTTGAGGCTCGGCGACATGCGTAGTGCGCCCGCGCGCGTCAAGTGCTTCTGCGAGGGAACCGACTTGGCGCCGCCCATCCGGTCGTAGAGGAAGATACCCGCGGCCATGTACGGCCGTTCCCACACTCGGTGAGCCAGCGGGAACAGGAACTTCAGCGGCTTGACCAGGTGCGGAGCGAGCGTTGTCAGCGAGAGTTCACGCTCTCGCAACGCCTCACGAACGAGGCCGAATTCGAGTTGCTCGAGATAGCGGAGACCGCCGTGGAACATCTTCGACGAGCGACTGGACGTGCCGGATGCGTAGTCACGGGCCTCGACCAACGCAACCTTGAGTCCGCGGGTCGCCGCATCGAGGGCCGCCCCGACACCGACGACACCGCCGCCCACCACGACGACGTCGAATTGCTCGGTCTGAAGTTGTTCCCAAGCAGCTTCGCGCTGCTGCGGGCCGAGAAACTGCGCACCTTGCTGCTTACTCAACCCGGTCTCCTGTAAGTCGACGACGAATCCGTTTACAGGCTAGTAGCTTGATCCACATACTGCGACAGCGCACGGATTACCGCGAACGCGCCCGAACCTAGGAGCACAGTGAATCAATACATCGCCGCCATCGACCAAGGCACGACGTCGAGCCGCTGCATGATCTTCGATCACGACGGCGCCGTGGTGAGCGTTGCGCAGAAAGAACACGAGCAGATTTTCCCGCGCGCCGGTTGGGTCGAGCACGATCCGGTGGCGCTGTGGATCAACACCCGGGAGGTGGTGGCCGGCGCTCTCGCGAAGGTCGATCTCACGCGGGCCGACATCGCTGCTGTCGGAATCACGAATCAGCGTGAGACGACCGTCGTTTGGGAGCGTTCGACGGGCAAGCCGATCTACAACGCGATCGTGTGGCAGGACACGCGCACGGATCAGCTGTGTGTCGAACTGGGCGGCGACGAGGGTCCCGACAAGTACCGAGACAAGACCGGACTACCACTCTCGACCTACTTCGCCGGGCCGAAGATCCGCTGGATTCTCGACAACGTCGACGGTGCGAGAGCACAAGCGGAGGCCGGCGAATTGTGCTTCGGCACCGTCGACACGTGGATCGTGTGGAACCTGACCGACGGCATCCACGTGACAGATGTCACCAATGCGTCACGCACGATGCTGATGGATCTCGAGACCCTCCAGTGGGACGAATCGATCTGCGCGGACTTCGGAATCCCGATGTCGATGCTCCCGGAAATCCGTAGTTCGTCCGAGGTCTACGGCACCGGGCGCCCACGTGGCAATCTCGCCGGTGTGCCGGTCGCCGGAATTCTCGGTGACCAGCAGGCAGCCACCTTCGGTCAGGCCTGCCTCTCCGAGGGTGAAGCCAAGAACACCTACGGCACCGGCAATTTCATGCTTCTCAACACGGGAACCAAGCCGGTGCACAGCAAACACGGACTGCTGACCACCGTCTGCTACAAGCTCGGCGAAGCGCCTGCCGTCTACGCACTCGAAGGCTCCGTCGCGGTGACGGGTTCCTTGGTCCAATGGCTTCGAGACAACCTCGGAATCATTCAGAACGCCAAGGACATCGAGCCGCTCGCCGCGAGTGTGGACGACAACGGCGGCGCCTACTTCGTACCCGCGTTCTCCGGACTTTTCGCCCCTCGGTGGCGACCGGACGCTCGGGGTGTCATCGTCGGCCTGACGCGCTTCGTCAACAAGGGGCACATTGCCCGCGCTGCGCTCGAGGCGACGGCGTACCAAACCCGTGAGGTCATCGACGCCATGCGAGCGGATTCGGGCGTCGAACTGTCCGCGCTGAAGGTCGACGGCGGCATGGTGGTCAACGAAACCCTGATGCAGTTCCAGTCGGACATCCTCGGAGTTCCCGTCATCCGTCCTGTGGTCAACGAAACGACAGCGCTCGGCGCTGCCTACGCAGCGGGCCTCGCCATCGGTTACTGGGCGGACACCGACGACATCAGAAAAAACTGGGCCGTCGGCCAGACCTGGGAACCGGCGATGGACGAGTCCGAACGGGCACGGCTGTACGCGGAGTGGAACAAGGCCGTCGCGAGAACGTACAACTGGTCCGAGTAACCACCCACATCACTCGGGCTAGCTCAGACGTCTTCCATACCGGAAAAGCTGATCCTGGTCGCCTATTGATACTTCAGAGGTATCAATAGGCGACCAACTTGGTATTGGACGTGACCTACACCACTCTGCGAATCTCATTCAGGCGCGCCACGTTTCGGCGCCACGAATGATGCAGAGAAAGGTCGCCACGCATGAGTTCACCCACTCGCAGTTCCGAGGAGATCAACGCCAAGGCCCGAAGAGCCGGTATCGCTTCGTTCATCGGAACCACTATCGAGTGGTACGACTTCTACATCTACGGCACCGCGGCTGCCCTGGTATTCGGCGACATCTTCTTCTCCGACACTCTCCCGAGCGGAGTCGGAACTCTCCTCGCCTTCATCACCCTCTGGGCAGGCTTCCTCGCCCGGCCCATCGGCGGGATCATCTTCGGTCACCTCGGCGACCGGATCGGACGCAAGAACACTCTCGTCATCACCTTGATGATGATGGGCGTCGCCACAGTCGGCATCGGACTCCTCCCCACCTACGCACAGGTCGGGATCTGGGCGCCGATCGGCCTGGTCACCCTTCGCGTCATCCAAGGAGTCGCGGTCGGCGGCGAGTGGGGCGGAGCAGTGCTCATCGCCAGCGAGAACGCACCCAAGGGGAAGAGCATCCTCTACTCCGCGTTCGCTCAACAGGGCTCACCCGCCGGGAATCTGTTGGCCACCATCGCATTCTTCTTTCTGTCCGCGATGCCGACGCCGTCGTTCCTCCTGTACGGATGGCGCATCCCGTTCATCATCTCGGCGGTCCTGGTCATTCTCGGGATGATCATCCGCCTCAAACTCGAAGAGTCCGACGAGATGAAGGCCGTTCTCGCCCGCAAGAAGGTCGTCAAGCTTCCACTCGCCGAAGTATTGCGCAAGCATTGGGTACTGGTTCTTCTCGGCGCCGGCGCACTCCCCCTCGCTCAGGTCACCTACTTCAAGAACACCTTCGCATTGTCTTGGGCTACAAAAGAACTGGGATACGATCGAGGCACCTTCCTGGCCGCCATTGCGATCGCGCTTGTCGTGCAGTTCATCGTCCAACCTTTCGGTGCCGTCCTGGTCTCCAAGATCGACATGCGAAAAGCCATGTGTCTGATGGTGATACCGGAGTTCGTACTCATGCCCGCGATGTTCTTCGCGATCCGAACCGGGAACTTCACCATCGCGGTCGTCGCGATGTGCCTGGCCACGATCCCGCATTCGATGTTCTACGGCGCCATCGCCGGCGTTCTCGCCCGGGCCTTCCCCGCCAACATCCGTTACACCGGACTGTCGACGGCGTACCAATTGTGTTCCCTCGTCGTCGGCGGCGGAACTCCGGTACTGGCGCAGTGGATGCTCAACACGTCCGGCAACATCGTCGGGGTCGCGATCGTGTCCGGGCTGTACGCCCTTGTCTCGCTGATCTGCACCCTTCTGCTGCTCCGCCGCACCGGGTACAACGCGGGCGAACTGTCGACGGCCGAGCAGGCGGATCACGACGAGCTCGAACTCGAGAACACTCGTGCCGCTACGTCGAACTCACCGCAATCCGAAGCGGGTGAAATCGCTACCGGTCGGGCAACCGTCTAGGCCAGGGACGGCAGCGCCTGCTCGGACAATTTCAACACTTCGAGAAGAGCAGGTCTGTCGTCTCCCTCTCGCCAGGCGATACGCAGTTGAAGAGGAGGAGGTGGATCCATGACGGGAACAAAGACCACATCCGGGTTCACGATGCTCCGGGCCACCGAGGAAATCGTCAACGAGCATCCGATTTCTGCGGACACCAACGCGATCAACGACATCGAATCGGGTGCCGTCTGGACGATCCGAGCCAGAAACCCGGCGTTCTTCGACGCAGTGAGCAGTGACTCTCGGAGAATCGAACCTGGTTCCGCCGGCAGTGTCACCCAATTCTCGGACTCCAATTCGATCAACCGAACCGATTCCCTCGACGCCAACGGATGGTCTTTCGACATGGCCACCAGAAAGTCCTCCTCGGCGATCAATCTCGACGTGATCCCGAGCGGTGGGACAGTCCACCGGACCATCCCGATGTCGAGTCGTCGATCGAGCAACATCAACAACGCTTCGTTCGCGAAAGCGGAACTGTCGAGCACGAATTCGATACCTGGATTCGTCTTTCTCACCAATTTCGCCCACCGCCCGACGAGCAGGTGCGAAGAGGTTCCCGCAAAGCCCAGGCGAACGCGACCTGTCGTTCCCTTGCCTGCCGCCGACACCGCGATCTCGGCCATCCGGCACGCGTCCAGAATCTCGCGCGCCGGAAGCAGCAGCGCTTCACCGGCAGCAGTGAGCCGCACAGTTCGAGTACTTCGATCGAACAACGGCGAACCGAGCTGTTTCTCGAATTGCCGGATCGTTCGACTCAGCGGCGGTTGCGCAATCCGAAGCCGCTGTGCCGCACGGCCGAAATGTAGCTCCTCAGCCACCGCGAGAAATGCGTTGATCTGATGAATTTCCACCCGACATTGTTGCGCCACACCGGCCGAACATGTCAAGTTTCCGAAACCGACCGAGTGCGCGAGAGAACAAGAAGAGGTACACCCGTGGACAAGACCCTCTCGATGACAGAGGCCATCGGCCGATACGTCGAAGACGGGATGACCGTTGCGCTGGAGGGATTTTCGCATCTCATTCCTTTTGCGGCGGCGCACGAGATCATCCGGCAAGGCAGGAAGGACCTCACGCTCTGCCGGATGACGCCGGACATCGTTTCCGATCAACTCGTCGCCGCCGGCTGCGTCCGAAAGCTGGTTGCCTCGTTCTTCGCCAGCGGCTCCGCAGGTTCCCTGTACGAGTTACGCAGACGCATCGAGAACCAGGACCCGCTCCCCCTCGCAGTCGAGGAATACAGCCACTACGGCATGGTGTGCCGTTATCAGGCGGGAGCCGCCAGGCTCCCCTTCTTCCCGCTGCGGTCGTACGCCGGTAGCGATCTACCCGCGCTCAACCCACAACTGCGACTCGTCGAGGATCCGTACGGCGGCGGGAGCGTCTACGTTGTGCCGCCGCTGAATCCGGATGTGACGATCATCGGCGCACAGCGAGCGGACTCGTCCGGGAACGCGCAGATCTGGGGCATCGCCGGGGTGCAGCAGGAAGCCGTGTACGCCGCGAAGAAGGCGATCGTCGTTGTCGAAGAACTGGTCGACGACGAGGTCATCAGGTCAGACCCGAGCCGAACTCTGATTCCCTCGCACGCAGTCGACGCAGTTGTGGTCTGCCCGCGCGGCGCGCACCCGTCGTACGCACAGGGATACTACGACCGCGACTGCGGCTTCTACCGACGCTGGACCGAGATTTCCAAAGATCCTTCGCTGCTGAGAAATTGGCTCGACGAATGGGTGTACGCACTTGGCGATCACGATGAATATCTCGCCAAGCTCGGAGCAGACTACTGGTCGGATCTCGAGGTCGGATCAAAACTCTCCACACCTGTCGACTACGGGAGCAGACTATGACCACCACGATTGTCAGCAGTAACACCACCTCGACCGAAACGATCGTCGCCGTCGCGGCACGCGAGTTGGCGGGTAAGCGCCGGGTTTTCGCCGGAGTCGGACTCCCCACGCTCGCAGTCGATCTCGCGCGGCACACGTCGAATCCGGACGTCGAACTGATCTACGAATCCGGAGTGTGCGGCGCGCATCCTTCGGCCATGGCCGAAGGTATCGCCGACTCCGTCGTGGTCTCCGGTGCCGAATCCGTGCTCAGTATGGCCGCGCTCTTCGGTTATGTCCTACAAGGCGGCAACGTCGACGTCGGATTTCTCGGGGCCGCTCAAATCGATCGAACGGGAAGTCTGAACACAAGCTTCATCGGTGACTGGAAGAACCCGACGGTCAGACTGCCCGGAGCGGGAGGGGCAGTCGAGATCATCGCGAACGCCGCCGAGATCTTCGTCGTGATGCGCCGCCACGACCTCAGTTCCTTCCCCGCCGAGCTCGACTTCTGCACCTCACCAAGCCCCGCTCGCGCCTTCGCCAGCGAAAAGGGCATCATGCCGGCAGGTGCAGGAGTGACCAAGGTGTTCACCAACCTCGGTGTCCTGACACACCAGGGCCCCGGCGGCGAGTTGGAGCTGACCAGTGTCCACGAAGGCGTCTCGGTCGATCGGGTGCGAGAGTCGACGGGATGGGATCTGGCCGTCGCCGACCACGTCACTGTCACCACCCCGCCGTCCGGCGCGGAAATCGATCTGCTCCGCAACACTATCGACAAGGTCAGGCTGTACCTGAGGTGACACTGTCCCGGAGCCTGCCGACTGCATCGATCAGCACGGCCTCGGGATACGTCGCGAAACACAATCGAGCGCTTCGACGGAGGTCCGCCTCGACCGCGAAGGCCGTGCCCGGGACAAATGCCACGCCGTGCTCCAGCGCGACCCCCAGGAGTTCGGTGGTGTCGACGTCGCCGAGGAAATCCATCCAGCAGAACATGCCGCCGCGGACCTCGGAAAAGCGTGCCAGGCCACCCAATTCTGCCTCGGCAGCGGCAACCAAGGCCTTGGCTCTGGCGCCGTATCCCTCGCGGAGCATGTCGAGGTGCGTTTCGAACCACTCGAGGTCCGAGAAGAGATCTGCGGTGATCTGCTGAGTGAGGGAAGAACCGCACAGGTCAGCGCCTTGCTTGATCAGTTCGACCGCTTCGCAGACCTTCCGGTCACCGTGCAGCCAGCCGACTCGCAGCGCCGGCGCCAATACCTTGGAGGCACTGGACAGCCGAATCACCCTGTCCGACAGCGCCGCCAGCGGCGCGGGCGGTTGCTCGCCGAAGTACAGTTCGCCGTACGGGTCGTCCTCGAGAACCCAAAATCCATATCGGTCGGCCAGGGCAGCCAGGTGCGTTCGGCGCTGCGCCGAGAGCACCGCGCCCCGCGGATTGTGGAAATTACTGACGGTGTGAACAACTTTGGGTCGAAGACCGGCGTCGAGTTTCGCTTCGAGTGCGGCGGTGTCCATCCCGTCCTCGTCCAGCTGGACCGGAACGAGACGAGCCTGCGCCGTTCGAAAAACCTGCAGCGCACCGGTATATGCCGGCTCCTCCACGACCACGACGTCACCGGCGTCGAGGAGGACCTGCGCGAGCAAGCTCAAACCTTGCTGAGAACCGTGGGTGATCACAACTTCGGACACGTCGAGTGCCCGCCCGATCTTGGAGGATTCGCGCTCGGCGATCACCTCACGGAGGCGCCGCAGGCCGGACGTCTCGCCGTATTGAACGGACGACGGGTCACCGAGTGCGTCGTGGGCTGCCTTCGAGATTCGTTCCCGCGGAATGAAATCGGCGTCGGGCAGTCCGCCGGCCAAGCTGATGACGTCGGACCGGGCAGTCAGGGTGAGCAGATCGCGAATTGCAGAACTACGGAGTCCGTCCATACGAGCGGACAGCGCGGCGTGTGTCATGTGAAGCTCCCAGGCACGCAGAATGAAGGGTCAGAGGAAAAACACCCTGAGCCGTCCTGGGTCAACGGGGCGGGAGAGCGCCGAGATACCGACCCTTGATTCGGTCGGCATCTCGACTATCTCACCAATGCTTCAGTATGTGAAACGAAGGTCTCACATTGTAAGAAGACTCTGGTCTGTTCTCAGTCCAGGTCGTCGTGCCGCATGAGCTGACGAGCAGCCTCGGTGATCGATCCGGTCAGCGACGGGTACACCGAGAACGTCTGAGCCAGGTCGTTGACCGTCAGGTTGTTCTGTACGGCGATCGCGATCGGCAAGATCAGTTCCGAAGCGGTGGGTGCGACCACGACACCGCCGATGACCACGCCGGTAGCCGGGCGGCAGAAGATCTTCACGAAACCGCGGCGCAGACCGGACATCTTGGCGCGCGGGTTGGTGTTGAGCGGCAACATGACGGTGCGAGCGGGCACCTCTCCGTTGTCGATCGCTGCCTGCGAAACACCCACCGTTGCAATTTCCGGGCGCGTGAAGACGGCCGACGCGACGGTCTTCAACTTGATCGGGCTGACGCCTTCACCGAGTGCGTGGTACATCGCGATGCGTCCCTGCATCGCAGCCACCGACGCGAGCGGGAGCAGTCCGGTGCAGTCGCCGGCGGCGTAGATACCTGAAACCGTGGTGCGCGAGACCCTGTCGACACGCAGGTAACCACCCTTGTCCAACTCGATGCCGACCCGCTCCAGGCCGAGACCGTTGGTGTTGGGGACGGAACCGACGGTCATCAAGGCGTGGCTTCCTTCGACCGTGCGGCCGTCCGAGAGCTTGACGACGATGCCCTTCTCGGTGCGCTCGACGGCGTCTGCACGGGCGTGCTTGACGAGAGTGACACCGCGCTCGGCGAGGGCGTCCTCGAGCACGAGCGCCGCATCGGCATCCTCGCCGGGCAGAACACGGTCACGGCTGGACACGAGCGTGACCTTGACGCCCATCTCGGTGTACGCGGAGACGAACTCGGCACCGGTGACACCGGAACCGACCACAACCAGGTGCTCGGGCAGCTCGTCCAAGTCGTAGAGCTGACGCCACGTCATGATTCGCTCACCGTCGGGCTCGGCTCCCGGGATGATGCGGGGGCTGGCGCCGGTGGCGATCAACACGACGTCTGCGTCGATGGTCTTCTGCTCGCCGCTTCCGAGTGTCGCGCGAACCTGGTGTGCTGCCATGCCGAGGAGCGGATCGGTCAGTTCGGCGGTGCCGGAGAGAACCTCGACGCCCACCGTCTGCAACCGTGCGCGAATGTCCGAGGACTGGGACAACGCGAGACTCTTGACTCGGGAGTGGATCTTCGGCAGTGACACCGAAGCCTGCTCCGGGTCCAGAGTGATGCCGAGGTCGGATGCACGACGCATGTCGGTGCGGATTCCGGTGGACGCGATGAATGTCTTCGACGGAACACAGTCGAACAGCACACACGCACCGCCGACGCCGTCCGAATCGACCAGGGTGACCGTGGCCCCGTGCTGCGCGGCTACCAGTGCCGCCTCGTAGCCGGCGGGTCCGCCACCGATGATCACGATCCGGGTCATGTGTCCTCCAAGTCCTCGCGTGGCCGGCAGGGGTCTCCCGTCGACCAGTGTCACGCTATTCGAGCACCACGTGTCGCGCAGTGCTTGTACCAGATTACTTGCGTCCGGTGGTCCGCTTCGCCACACCCTCGGACCACGGTTTAGGCTTGCGCCCGTGTCGATTTATGCCGCCTACGGTTCCAACATGCATCCCGAGCAGATGTTGTTGCGCTGCCCACACTCGCCCATGTCCGGGACAGGGTGGCTGCGAGGCTGGCGCCTGACCTTCAGCGGCGAGGACCTCGGCTGGGAGGGGGCTCTCGCCACCGTGGTCGAAGACCCCGACTCCAGTGTTTTCGTGGTCCTCTACGACGTCCCGGAAGAGGACGAAGTGAGTCTGGACCGCTGGGAAGGTGCCGAACTGGGACTGCACCGCAAGATCCGAGTGCGGGTCGACACGGCGGGCGACGCGGTACTTGCGTGGCTCTACGTCATGGACGCGTACGAAGGTGGACTACCGTCGGCCCGCTACATCGGCGTGATGGCCGACGCGGCCGAAATCGCCGGAGCGCCGGCCGAGTATGTACGAGAGTTGCGGACGCGAAACAGCCGCAACGTCGGTCCGGGTAACGGAGTGACCGACTAGAGTGCTCGCCTGCTCACAGCAGCAGGAAATACGCGAGTACTGCCAGTGCTGCGAGTACGACCGCAATCGTCAGGCCGACGAGAATACGCTTCGAACCGCGCGACTCCGATTCACCTGAGACAACTGCAGTTTCCGGCTCGGCTGTTGCCACCCCGGCTACGGTTTCAGCCGCCACCTTCTCGCGTCCCAGGGTGTCGAACACCTCGGTGACGTCGTGTGAAGGCGGCAATCCGATCGGCACGATCGTGTGCGACGTCGAGGTGAATCCGGCAGCGAGGATCGCGGCCCCCAGCGCGGCGGACTGCTCGGGTCCTGGACCGAGTTCACATCGGACACCGAGCTTTTCGGCGATACCGGCAGCTATGGACATCATGGCTGCTTTGTCTGTCGCCGGCTCCCCGTCACCGGTGACGACGACGGCGTCCAGGTTCTCCGGCATCCAACCGAATGCACCCAGTGCCGTCGCGAGGCGTGAACTCGGCGAACTCCCGTCGCCCGCAAAGCCGAACGCGCGGCCGGCCGCGACACCAGAACGCACCAGCGTAACTGCTGCCCCGGTGTCGTCTACGTGATAAATGCCGATGAGCGTGCCGGCGAGCGCTGCGATTTCCGACTCGAACCAGGCCGACACAGCCTCGGCATCCGAGACGAGTGTGACCCGTTCGAGGCCCGCGTAGACCAGGGAGTCCTTCATGAGGGCAGCAGTGGACGAGTCCCAGCGCGACGGGTACGTGGCGACGATGTCGGGGGCTCCCCCGCTCCGCCCACCACGATCGGGCAGCGGTTCGCATTCCTGCAACAGACAGCGAATCGAGGTCGCCACCAAATCCTCGGCGCGGTAACGAGTATCGGCCGTTCCAGCGACGCCGCTCGGGTCCCCGACGCGGCCGACAAAGCCTGACCAGCTCTCGGCGAACTCACGGCCGGCGCCCAGTTGCTCGGTGCCGCCGAGCACCGTCGTTCCGTCCTTGCGTTGATTGAGGATCGTGTCCCTGACCAATACCACCGGATCAGCCGAACCCGGATCGTTCGACGCAACGACAGCCGTCGACACCAATGTGCCGATTCGCACTCCCACACCTATGGACATGCCCGTACCTTCACTCGAACGACACGAAAAACGGTACCCCCGACGGGAACCGGAACTATCCCAGAACCAGGCTAGTCAGAACCTTCACACCGACGCCGAGTGCACGCTCGTCGAGATCGAAAGTGGGTTGGTGGATGTCGAGCTGATCGCCTTCACCAGACCACACACCGAGCCGCGCCATGGCACCCGGCACAGTCTCGAGGTACCACGAAAAGTCTTCGCCACCACCGGATTGCGGGGTGTCGGCCAAAGCATCCTGTCCGACGGTCGCGATGGCGTCCTCGAACATCCGAGTGGACACCTCGTCGTTGACGACCGGTGGCACTCCGCGACGATAGTTGAGTTGGTAGCGAACTCCGGTGGGTGCGAGCAGTCCGTGGACGATTTCTTCCACGAGCGGTTCGAGCAACTCCCACGTGTCGTGATCGCCCGTACGGACCGTGCCCGTCATCATGCCGGTCTGCGGAATAGCGTTGGGTGCCTGACCTGCACTGACCGCGCCCCACACCATGACGGTGCCGGTGCGCGGATCGATACGGCGGCTGAGCATTCCCGGCAGCCCGGTCACGACTGTGCCGAGTGCGTAGATGAGATCCGTGGTCAGGTGCGGCCTCGACGTGTGCCCACCCGGAGAATCGAGGACGACCTCGATCGTGTCGGCAGCCGAGGTGATCGCGCCCAGACGCATGCCTACCTGGCCTGCCTCCAGTCGCGGATCGCAGTGCAGAGCAAAGATTCTGGACACGCCGTCGAGCGCACCCGCGGCGATGACGTCGAGTGCGCCGCCCGGCATGACTTCCTCGGCGGGCTGAAAGATCAGCCGAACCCCGACGGGAAGTTCGGGCAACGTGGCCAGAGCCAATCCGGCGCCGAGCAGGATGGTGGTGTGGGCGTCGTGGCCGCAGGCATGGGACACACCGGGGACCGTGGACGAGTACGTCGCTCCGGTCGCCTCCTGCATAGGCAGAGCGTCCATGTCGGCGCGAAGTGCGATTCGTGGACCATCCGGTCCGATGTCGCACGTGAGACCGGTGCCACCGGGAAGGATCTTCGGTGACAGCCCAGCGGCAGTGAGGCGGGTGGCGACGAATTCGGTGGTCGCGTACTCGCGGCGAGCCAACTCCGGGTTGGCATGGATGTGTCGACGCCACGCGACGAGGTCGTCGGTGTGCGCGTGAATCCACGTATCGATTGCCGCGTTCACCGGCGATCTACCCCTTCCAACAGACGGGCGCGTTGTTCTGGATCGGACGCTACCCGGACAGCAGTGCGGGCCAACGCAATTGCACCGTCGACTACCGCTCGATCTGCGGAGGAGGTGATACACGCAGCCGCGAACTCCGGCTGATGTGTCACTGCCCCCGATGAATCCAAGCCTATGACCGGGTGAATTCCCGGAATCACATTGGTCACATTACCCATATCCGTACTACCCAGTGGACGGGAGCGCTCCCATTCCGCTGCCAGTGGCACCCGTCCGAGATCGACGATCTGTTCACGGTACGCCGCAGCCAGCCACGGGTCGGGGGTCAACTCGGTGTAAGTAGGCGATACCGTGCGGATTTCGTGGGTGCACCCGGTGCCGAGCGCTCCAGATGCGAAGCAGGCGTCGGCACGCTCGGACAGATTGGCCAACGACGCGGCCGTTTCGGCACGCAGGTAGTAGAGCAATTCGGACCGAGCCGGAACGATGTTGGGAGCCGTGCCGCCGTCACTGACGATTCCGTGAATCTGCTGACCTGGCTGCAGGTGCTGACGCAACAGACCGACCGCCACCTGCGCGAGCGTCGCCGCATCGGCGGCATTGCGACCGAATTCCGGCGCAGCAGACGCGTGCGCCTCGCGACCGTGATAGCTCACGGCGATGTCCGCCAAGGCCAGCGAGGTGGCACCGATGATGTCGATCGGTCCGGGGTGAACCATCATGGCCGCGCCGACGCCGTCGAATGCACCACGCTCGAGCATCAGGACCTTGCCGCCACCGGTTTCCTCCGCCGGAGTACCGATCACTCGGACGGTGATCCCCAGTTCATCGGCGACGGTAGCCAACGCGATGCCGGCCCCGACCGCGGCGGCGGCAATGATGTTGTGCCCACAGGCATGACCGATCTCGGGCAACGCGTCGTACTCGGCGCAGATCGCGATGACCAGTTCTCCGCTGCCGTAGGTGGCATCGAAGGCCGTCGGCAGGTCGACGATCCCGTCGGTGACCGCGAAACCGTGCTGCGCCAGCAGGTCCGACACTTTGGCAGCGCTGCGGAACTCCTCGAAGGCGAGTTCCGGGTCGCTGTGAATCGAATGCGACAGCGCAATCAGATCGGCCTCTACGGACCTGACTGCGCTGTCGACATTCTGGTTCACGCGATCATTGTCTCACCCGAAGGAGAAGTTGCTCTTGTCAGTCACCTGAGCGAGGTCCGCAAGAGCATCGCGGTGGATGCCTGCCTTGATTCCCGCCAAGTTCTTGCCGTGAGTCGACGTCAGTGCGGACGCCTTGGCCACTGCTGCGGCGAGCACTCCCTCGCCGTCGACCGTTTCCTGCACGATGCCGGCAGCGAGTGCGTCGGCACCGCCGAAGCGACGCCCTGTCGTCATGGCGTCGACTGCCGTCTGCTTGGGCAGACGACTGTTCAACAGCGCGGACATCCCGACTGTGAACGGCATGTTCAGTCCGACCTCGGGGAGGCAGTAGAAGCCGCGGTCCGCGCGCATGATCTGGAAGTCGTGCGAGGACGCGAGCATCGCACCGGCGCCGAATGCGTGCCCCTGCACGGCCGCGACCGTGGCCATCGGGAAGGTCAGCAAACGGCTGTAGATGGTGTGGACCTTGTCGAGGTAACCGGGCAGACCGTCGAGATTGCCGAAGATCCACGTCGTGTCCAGGCCGTTCGTGTAGAACTTGCCCGTCGCCGTCGTTACCAGGGCCGCCGGCCCCTCGTGCGCTTCGACCTCGTCCAACTTGCTGTGAACAGCGTCGATCCACTCGGGACCGAAGCGGTTCTCGTTGTCCGTTTCGCCCTCGTTGCCGAGGTACAGGATGAATACGTCGCCGTCGCGTTCGAGATAAGGCATGGATGGGAGAGTAACGCCCGCCAACTCACCCGGCGAACCGACCCGACTCCTCAGTAGGGTTGCTCACATGGGAACGATCGCCGAGGCCGCCGCCGCTGCTCTGTCCGCCATGACTGGCTCTTCGTCACCGTCAGTCGCCATCGTGCTCGGGTCGGGGTGGACCGATGCCGCAGACGTCTTCGGTGACGCCGGTGCGGACGTGACAGCTGAAGTCTCGATGGCGGATCTGCCTGGCTTCGCCCCACCGTCCGCCCTCGGCCATGCGGGCACCATTCGTTCGGTGCGCGTCGCAAACACAGAAGTCCTGCTGCTGCTCGGGCGCGCGCATGCGTACGAGGGCCACGATCTCGGCACTGTTGTCCACCCGGTCCGGACAGCCATTGCTGCCGGCGCCGACACGGTCATCCTCACCAATGCGGCCGGCGGTATCCGCGAGGACTACGCAGTGGGGCAACCGGTGCTGATCAGTGACCACCTGAATCTGACGGCCCGCTCCCCCCTCGTCGGCGCGGAGTTCGTCGACCTGGTCGACGCCTACTCGCCGGAGCTGCGCGCGCTGGCTCGCTCGATCGACCCGGGCCTTGCCGAGGGCGTCTACGCCGGCCTTCCCGGACCGCACTACGAGACTCCGGCCGAGATTCGAATGCTTCGTACGCTCGGCGCCGATCTGGTCGGCATGTCGACGGTTCACGAGACCATCGCGGCCCGCGCGCTCGGCGCCCGGGTGCTCGGCATCTCGATGGTCACCAATCTGGCCGCCGGAATCACGGGCGCCCCGCTCGATCACCAGGAAGTGCTGGCGGCAGGCAAAGCATCGGCGGCCCGGATGGGAGTGCTGCTGCGCCAACTGGTCGAACAGCTGTGACACCACAGAACGTCACCGAGTGGATCGACGCCGATCCGGACCCCGTCACTCGCGCAGAACTAGCAGCACTCTCGGAACATGAACTGGCCGAACGATTTTCCGCACCACTGGCGTTCGGCACTGCTGGGCTCCGCGGGCCAGTGCGCGGCGGCCCCAACGGCATGAACCTCGCGGTCGTCATCCGAACCACGGCCGGTCTGGCGGCCTGGCTGACAGCTCGCTGCCAGGGTGGGTCCCGCATCGTCGTCGGCCGCGACGCCCGGCGCGGTTCCGAGGAATTCGCTCTCGCTGCCGCCGAGGTCATGGCGGCGGCCGGGTTCGAGGTGACCCTGCTCCCCCGCCCACTGCCGACGCCCCTTGTGGCGTTCGCGGTGCGCAGGCTCGGGGCAGCGGCAGGTATCCAGATCACCGCCTCCCACAATCCTGCCGCCGACAACGGCTACAAGGTGTACCTGTCGGGTGGGGCGCAACTCGTCTCCCCCGCCGATCGTGAAATCGAGAGCGAGATCGCCCGCGTCGGTGGTGCTGCCGACGTCCCTCGAGTCTCGGTGATTCCAGCTGACGAATCGCTGGTCGAGGCATACATCGCCCGCGTCGCGACCCTTCCCCACGGTAGCTCCCGCTCGGCCCGAATTGCGCTCACGGCGATGCACGGCGTCGGCGGCGAAACCGCGATATCAGCTCTGCGAGCAGCAGGATTCGAGGACCTGCACGTCGTGGCGGAGCAGTTCGATCCCGACCCCACGTTCCCGACCGTCGACTTCCCCAACCCCGAAGAGCCCGGCGCGGCCGACCGCCTGCTCGCACTGGCCCGAAGAGTCGACGCTGATCTGGCGATCGCACTCGACCCGGATGCCGACCGCTGCGCCGTCGGAGTTCGCGACGGTGATCAGTGGCGCATGTTGCGCGGCGACGAGACCGGGGTGCTCCTGGCCGACCACGTGCTGAGCACGGCGCCCGAAGATTCGTTGGTGGCGACGACGATCGTCTCCTCGACTCTGCTTTCGAAGTTGGCGAAAGCTCGCGGAGCGAGGTTTGCGCAGACACTCACCGGGTTCAAGTGGCTCACGCGCGCCGGCGACGGACTGGTTTACGCCTACGAGGAAGCGATCGGGCACTGCGTCGATCCGGATGTGGTGCGAGACAAGGACGGAATCTCGGCTGCCGTACTGGTGGCCGACTTGGCTGCCACCCTCACGGACAGCAACCGAACCCTGTTGGACGTGCTGGACGACTATGCCGTCGAATTCGGACTGCATCGCGGGGACCAAGTGTCCCGCCGCGTCGAGGATTCGAGCGACATCGCGGACATGATGAAACGACTGCGCGCCGATCCGCCTGGCCGACTCGCGGGCGAGCCGGTCACGATCGAGGACTTGGCCGAAGTTCGCGGCGGTATGCGCACCGACGCAGTGATGTTCGACGGACCGTCGATCCGCGTGGTCGTTCGACCGTCCGGAACCGAGCCCAAGCTCAAGTGTTATCTCGAAGTTGTCGTCCCGGTCGCGAACCGCGGCGACCTCGCGACCGCCCACGAGGCGGCGAAGGCCCGGCTGGCCGAACTCCGAACCTTCGCCCTTTCGCTCTAGCGGGGTCCGAACTGCCGATCGCCGGCGTCACCGAGACCGGGGACGATGAAAGCGTTCTCGTCGAGTCCGTCGTCGATGCTCGCGATGACCAGACGAACCGGGTGGCCGGACGCTGCCAACGCGTCGACGCCGGCCGGAGCGGCCACAACGCACACTGCCGTGACATCGGTCGCGCCACGCGCAACCAGCAAGTCGATGGTGTGCACCATCGAACCTCCGGTGGCGAGCATCGGATCGAGCACGAACACGGGGATACCGGACAGATCCGCCGGCAAGGATTCGAGGTACGGAACCGGCTGATGCGTCTCTTCGTCTCGTGCCATTCCGACGAAGCCGACGCCGGCCGACGGAATCAGCGCACTCGCCTGTTCGACCATCCCCAGACCGGCCCGCAGCACGGGGACGAGCAACGGCGGCTTCGCGAGCCGGATGCCCGTCGTCGCAGCTACCGGGGTGTCGACCGGGAACTCCTCGACCTCCGCGTCACGCATGGCCTCGTAGACCAGCATGTGCGTGAGCCTGCGAAGTGCGGAACGAAAAGTCGCGTTCTCACTGCGTGCGTCACGCATTGTGGTCAAGAGGGCCGCCGCGAGCGGATGGTCGACTACGTGCGTTTGCATGACCATCAGAATAGTTCCTCGGGAACCGGAGCACCCCGCGCGGCGTCCAAGAAGAAGTAAGCGCAACGGGGGGAAGACAAGTTGACAAATCTGGATCTGGACACCGAAAGCATCGCGGAGTTCGCTGCGCGGTTGGGCACTGTGGCCGAGAACGTCGCCCAAGCGCGACAGGACGCAGCGGGCGGCGATCATCTGGCTCTGGCCGCTGTCCTGGGGCTGATCGGCAGCGACTTCATCGGTGTCGCGGGCCGGGCACAACAAGCGCACATCGACGACATCGATCGACTGTCCGCTGTGATTTCCAGTGTCCAGTCGGCCACCCGCGACGCCCACGCCACCTATCTCGACTCCGAGGAATCGGTACGAACGACTCTCGCTGAGGCTGGACGCTCATGATCGACGTCGACGCTCTCGCACGACCGATCATCGATTTGGTCGACACCGTCGGGTCCGGTGTCCCCAGCGCAAGTGGACCCGACGCCGGTATCCGAATCGCTTCGGACGTCCTCGAAATCGCATACCGATTGGGAAGCGCTGCTCTGAGCGAACTCGCGTCCTCGCAGAGTTCGTCGACTGCCCTCACTGCTGCGGTGACCACAACCGAGCAGACGCAGACGTCGACGCGAAACCTCGCCGATCGCGGAAACGACATCGCCGGCGTCGTGGACGAAGCGACAACGTCCGTGTCCGCGGGAATGACCGAACTCGGTGAGATTCTTCAGTCCTTTCTGACCCTCGCGATCAAGGCCGGACCGACGCTCATGACGCCGACAGGGCAATTGATGTTGCTGTCGGCCGCGTTGGAGCACCTCGGACGCGCGGTATCGGTAATCGAGCGGGTACGCGGTGAGCTGGCAGGGTCGACCGAGAAGATGTCCGCGCTGATCCCACCCGTCCCGATACCCGAACCCGCGCCTGGCGCATCCGGTTCTGCGAGTGGTTCCGGTGCCACAGGTGTTTCCGGTGCCACAGGTGGCTCCGGTTCCACAGGCGGAGTAGAGGTTGAACTTCCCGACGGATCGACCGCCACCGCACCGAACGCCGAGGCCGCTGCCGCCGTACGCAACGCACTCACTCAACAGGGTGTCCCCTACGCCTGGGGAGGTACGACACCCGGAGTCGGCCTGGACTGCAGCGGGTTGACGCAATGGGCGTACGGCCAGGCCGGGGTCGACATTCCGAGGTTGGCACAGGAACAGGGAATCGGGAACCAGATCGATCAGAACAATCTGATGCCGGGCGACCTCGCGGTCTGGGACGGCCACGTCGCGATGGTGATCGGCGGCGGCCAGATGATCGAAGCCGGCGACCCTGTCGAGATCAGCGCCATCCGAACCACGAACAGCGGCATGGGCTTTCACGGCTTCTACCGTCCGACGGAATGACAGGAAACATGTCCGAGAACATGCGTGAATCACCGCCGATCATCACAGCCGTCGCCGTCAACCGATCTGGAACCATCGCAGTCCGCGCCACGGAGCACGCCGTTCCCGTGGACCTGCGGATCAGCCAGGACGAACTGCGGTACGGCGGGGAACGGTTGGCGCAACAGATACTCACGCTGTGCTCGAAAGCGGCCGTCGAAGCCGGCGCCCTCCATCGTGTGGAGCTCGAGGCGACCGGCGTTCCGGCGGCGATTCTCGATCGACTCGGTCTCGCGACCCGAGACGAACTGGCCGATGTCGACGCCGCCGAGGATCAGAGCCTTCCGTCGAGCTGGATGCGTTCGCTGTGAACGAGATGGATCGAATCATGGAGCTGGCGAAACACCGGACCGGACTCTTGCAGGACGCCGTCGACGGGGTCAACGCTCTGCGGGTAGTCGTCTCGAGCGAGGGTGGGATAGTCACGGCAACTGTCGACGGGTTGGGCGCTCTGGTCGACCTACGGGTAACCGACGCAATCACCGCGATGAATTCTCGCACGGTGGCCGCATTGACGGTGGCAACTATTCACCAGGCAGTTCAACAGTCCAGCGACGAACGAGAGCGACTGGTCAGTGAGCTCCGAGTGACACTGAAACAAACGTGACGAACCCCCGCTATGCCTTTCGCTCTGCGGTGGATAGGCTTCCGCCCATGGCTGGAGACATCGTCCCTATCGAAATCGGACTCACCGACGGAGACCTCGTCACTTTGTGGGCTCCCCGCTGGCGCGAGGGCGACGACGAGTGGGAAGCGTTTCTCGGCCATGAGGAAGACCTGTACGGGTTCTCCTCCGTCGCAGAACTCGCGGCCTTCATCCGAACGGATTCCGACAACGATCTGGTCGAGCATCCGGCGTGGGCCGTCGTCTCCGGACTGTCGGCAGCCGAGCTCGAACCGGAGGAGAACTTCACCTTCGACTTCGTGGGCGTGCCCGAACTGGCCGCAGGCGACCCTGAGGCACTGGTGGTCTCGGAACTCGAAGACACCCTGAACATGGCTCGCAACATCGGTGAGGTGTGCGAACTCGACGCGGTCATCCGCTTCTTCAGCGGCCATCCGGTACTCGGGGCACTTGCCACCGGAGCCGGCACCTTCGAAGGCCGCGAAGGCCTCGAGCTGTGGGATCAGGTCGGCGCTGCGATCGTCAAGGACTGGGACGCCGTGCTCGACGCCATCGACAAGGTGGTCACCTCCCCGAAGGTCGATGCAGCTGCCGTGGCGGTCGCCGAAGCCGAACTGCTCGCTGCCGCCGAGAACACCGTCGATGCAGACGATGTCGCCGAAGAGGGCGAGGACGAGGAATTCGACGAAGACGACCTCGACGAGGACGAAGACGAAATCGAGACTTTCTGGGGCGAGGTCGGCGTCGACCCGATCCGCATCATCACCTCGGCCGAGACGTTCTACACTCTGCGCTGCTACATGGGTGATCAGGCGATCTTCCTCGGCAAGGACGGACTGATCACCGTCTTCCGTAGCGAGCGCGCACTCGCTCGGTACCTCGCCGACAACCACGAACACGATCTCTCGCAGGTCAGCACGTACGGCGAAATTCAGAATGCTGCCGTCGACGGTTCTCTCGAAATCGAAGTCACGGACGAGAACGTCTACGTTCTGCCCGGCATCGCCGACGACCTCGCCCAGGGCCCCGACGTCGTCGACGCCGAGCAACTGGAACTCGCCGTCGAATTGTTCACCGATGCAGCTGATTTCGCCGACGACGACTCCACCGAGGAAATTCTGTCCGCATCGAACGAGCTGGGCTGGTACGTCTCGTACCTCCTCAACCCCGATCCGTCGCGGATGGCTCCGAGCGCACCGTTCACGAAGGAATCCGAGACCTGGCGCGAACTCGAGCGTGAGTTCGAGGCTCGGTTGCGGCCCGAGTAGACCGGTGACCGGCCTCTAGCCGATGAGCACGGCGTAGCCCGGCTTGATCACGTCGTCGATCAACGCTAGGCGCTCGTCGAACGGGATGAAGGCCGACTTCATCGCGTTGATGGTGAAGCGTTCCAGATCGGTCCAGCCGTAACCGAAGGTCTCGACCAGCGCTGCCATTTCCCGACTCATGGTGGTGTCGCTCATCAGTCTGTTGTCGGTGTTGACGGTCACGCGGAAGCGCAAGTCCGCCAACAGTCCGAACGGATGGTCGGCCAGCGCAGCCACGGCTCCGGTCTGCACGTTCGAACTCGGGCACAGTTCGAGGGGAATGCGCATGTCGCGGACGTAGTTCGCGAGTCGACCCAACTCTGCCCCATCTCGGCCGTTCACGTCGATGTCGTCGACGATCCGCACGCCGTGGCCCAACCGGTCCGCTCCGCAGAAGGCGATGGCTTCGTGGATCGACGGCAATCCGAAGGCCTCGCCCGCGTGGATCGTGAAGTGAGCGTTTGCATCACGCATGTATTCGAATGCGTCGAGGTGCCGGCTCGGCGGGTTTCCGGCCTCGGCACCGGCGATGTCGAAACCGACCACCCCGCGGTCCCGGAATCGTACGGCGAGTTCGGCGATCTCTCGTGACCGGGCGGCATGCCTCATCGCCGTCAGGAGACACCCGATTCGGATCTCCCGTCCCGCGACCCTGGCCGCGGATTCGGCTCGGAAACCTTCGAGCACGTGCTCGACGACTTCGTCCAAGGTCAGGCCCTGTTCCAGGTGCTGCTCGGGCGCAAAACGGATTTCGGCGTAGACGACGTTGTCGTCGGCCAGGTCCTCGGCACATTCACGCGCTACCCGTGCAAGCCCTTCCGGGGTCTGCATCACGGCGACGGTATGCGCGAAAGTCTCGAGGTAGAGCTCGAGCGATCCGCTGTCGGCGGCAGTTCGGAACCATTGCGCCAGTTCGGATGCCGAATTCGCCGGCAGCCCGTCGTAACCACACTGCTCGGCCAGTTCGAGAACGGTCTCGGGCCGGAGTCCTCCGTCGAGGTGGTCGTGGAGTAGAACTTTGGGTGCGCTGCGGATGGTGGTCAACTCCGGTGCGTTCATTCGCCAACGCTAACGCGAATCACCCACAATTCGCTCGATGAGCAGCGGGCGCGCAACGGTGTCGGATTCCGTCCCGATCGACCAGCCACCGCCGAGGCTTCGACGCGCAGCGTCGAATCTCTCAGGTGTGTCGGTATGCAGTGTCATCAGCTTCTGTCCGGCGCGGACCGCGTCGCCAGGCTTTGCGTGCAGCTCGACGCCGGCACCGGCCTGCACGGCTTCACCCTGCCGTTCGCGTCCGGCTCCCAGTTTCCAGGCTGCGACGCCCACCGCCATGGCGTCGAGTCGAGTCAGGACGCCGTCTCGGTCCGCGGTGACGACGTCGCTGTGCCTGGCCACCGGCAGTGCTGCGTGCGGGTCCCCACCTTGGGCGGCGATCATCGCGCGCCATCGGTCCATGGCCGTGCCGTCGGCCAGTTTGTCTGCTGGGTCGATCCCGTCGATCCCAGCCGCGGACAGCATCTCCCGAGCCAGGACCAGGGTCAGCTCGACGACGTCCGAGGGCCCGCCGCCGGCCAGCACCTCGACGGATTCACGTACCTCGAGAGCGTTGCCCGCTGTCAATCCCAGCGGGGTGTCCATCCCGGTGATGAGAGCACTGGTACGCACGCCGGCGTCGTTGCCCAGCTCGACCATCGTGCGTGCCAACTCTCGCGCGTCGCCGAGGTCCTTCATGAACGCTCCGGAACCGACTTTGACGTCGAGCACCAGGGCGCCGGTTCCCTCGGCAATCTTCTTGCTCATGATCGAACTTGCGATCAGCGGAATGGATTCCACCGTTCCCGTCACGTCGCGCAGCGCGTAGAGCTTCTTGTCGGCGGGGGCCAGGTTCGCTCCGGCAGCACAGATCACGGCGCCGATTTTCGGGTCCGCGAGAATGTCGACCATCTCCGTCGCCGTGAGGTCGGCTCGCCAACCCGGAATGGATTCGAGCTTGTCGAGAGTTCCACCGGTATGACCGAGTCCGCGTCCCGACAACTGCGGGACTGCAAGACCACACGCAGCGACGAGGGGCGCGAGCGGAAGGGTGATCTTGTCCCCCACGCCACCGGTCGAATGCTTGTCGACGGTGGGCAGCGGCAAGTCCGAAAAGTCCATCCTCCCGCCGGATTCGATCATCGCCTCGGTCCATCGACCGGTCTCCGCCCGCGACATTCCGCGGAAATAGATCGCCATCGCGAGCGCCGACATCTGTTCGTCGCCGACGACCCCCTGCGTGAACGCCTGAACTATCCAGTCGATCTCGGTTCCCGACAGCTCGCGACCGTCACGCTTGGCGCCGATGATGGAAACTGCGTCAAACATGGCGGAGCCCTTCTGCTTGTTCCGGCCCGAAAGCATCGGGCAACAGTTCGCTCAGCGGCCTGAAACCACTGCTCGTGTCGACCAGCATCTCACCCCCGCCATGTTCGAGAAGAAGCTGTCTACACCGGCCGCAGGGCATCAGAATCGACCCCTTCGCGTCGCAGCACGTGAAGGCCACCAGCCGCCCACCCCCGGAGGCCGCCAAGTTACCGACGAGTCCACACTCGGCGCACAGGCTCAAACCGTATGAGACATTTTCCACATTGCATCCTGAGACGATTCGGCCATCGTCTACCAGGGCAGCTGCACCCACCGCATACCCCGAGTACGGTGCGTATGCCCTCCGCATGACCACTTGCGCGTTGTGCCGCAACAACTTCCAGTCGATGTCACCCATGGTTCGTTATCCAATCACGCTGACTGAATGGATGCAGAAACCACGCCGTAACCGTCTCGCAGAGATTGGAAAGGCAAACCTTACAAAGAGTTTGGTACGCGTACGAATCCCGCATCTGATTAGTTCCCGGTTTCACATAGGTTTAGAGTCTGAGTCAAGTCGGTTCAGGATCCCGTCGAGCCCGGGCTGAGGTACATCGAAGCTCTCTGCAGGCTCGACGCGTCCACCAATGACGTTGGAGGCACAGCACTCGATGAGTACTACGACTGAAGCCGCTCCTCAGAAGGAGCGCACGAGGTCGCTTTACCGGGGCGACCCCGGAATGTGGTCCTGGGTTCTACACCGGATCACAGGCGTCGCTACTTTCTTCTTCCTATTCGTACACGTTCTCGATACGGCACTCGTCCGGGTCAATCCCGATACGTACGACGCCGTCATCGACACGTACAAGAACCCCGTCGTCGGCCTCATGGAGATCGGCCTCGTCGGCGTAGTCCTCTACCACGCCCTCAACGGCGTGCGCGTGATGTTGGTGGACTTCTGGTCGAAGGGCCCGAAGTACCAGCGCGTCATGCTCTGGACCATTCTGACGATCTGGTTCCTGGTGATGATCCCGGGCGCCGGACGCATCCTCATCAACATGTTTGCGGAGCACTGACATGGCGACTACTCACGGACCCGAAGCCAAGAGCTTGGGCACCTCATACGACCGTCCCGCAAGCCTGGACAACCCGCGGTCCCCGCGCGCGAAGGCTCGGAACAACTTCGAGTTGTACGCATGGCTGTTCATGCGCTTCTCCGGCGTCGCCCTGATCGTTCTGGTCCTGGGCCACATGTTCATCATGCTGATGCTCGACGGTGGCGTTCACCGTTTGAACTTCGCATTCGTCGCAGGTCGCTGGTCCAGCCCGTTCTGGCAGTTCTGGGATCTGACGATGTTGTGGCTGGCACAGCTGCACGGCGGTAACGGTCTGCGCACGGTCATCGCGGACTACTCCCGCAAGGACTCCACGCGCTTCTGGCTGACCACGATCCTCGTTCTCTCGATGATCCTGATCATGGGCCTGGGCACGTACGTCATCTTCACCTTCGACCCCAATATCTCGGCGAGCTAGGGGAGCACAGACTTCATGCAGGAACATCGTTATGACGTGGTCATCGTCGGCGCCGGTGGCGCAGGCATGCGTGCGGCGATCGAAGCCGGCCCCCGTGCCCGCACGGCCGTACTGACCAAGCTCTACCCCACCCGCAGCCACACCGGCGCGGCCCAGGGCGGCATGTGTGCCGCACTGGCGAACGTGGAGGAAGACAACTGGGAGTGGCACACCTTCGACACCGTCAAGGGCGGCGACTACCTCGCCGACCAGGACGCCGTCGAGATCATGGCCAAAGAGGCCATCGACGCGGTGCTCGACCTCGAGAAGATGGGCCTGCCGTTCAACCGCACGCCCGAAGGCAAGATCGACCAGCGTCGATTCGGTGGCCACACCCGTGACCACGGCAAGGCACCCGTGCGCCGTGCGTGTTACGCAGCCGACCGCACCGGTCACATGATCCTGCAGACGCTCTACCAGAACTGCGTCAAGCACGACGTCGAGTTCTTCAACGAGTTCTACGCGCTCGACATCGCCATCACCGAGACCGAGGACGGCCCGGTTGCCACCGGCGTCATCTGCTACGAGCTCTCGACCGGCGAGCTGCACATCTTCCACGCCAAGTCGATCGTCTTCGCGACCGGCGGCTCGGGACGCATGTACAAGACGACGTCCAACGCGCACACCCTCACCGGTGACGGCATGGGCATCATCTTCCGCAAGGGCCTGCCGCTCGAGGACATGGAGTTCCACCAGTTCCACCCGACAGGACTCGCCGGCCTCGGCATCCTGATCTCGGAAGCCGTCCGTGGTGAAGGTGGCATTCTCCGTAATGCCGACGGTGAACGCTTCATGGAGCGTTACGCCCCCACCATCAAGGACCTCGCTCCCCGTGACATCGTGGCGCGCTCGATGGTCCTCGAGGTTCTCGAAGGCCGCGGTGCCGGCCCGAACAAGGACTACGTCTACATCGACGTGACCCACATCCCCGAGGAAGTTCTCGACGAGAAGCTCCCCGACATCATGGAGTTCTCGCGCACCTACCTCGGCGTGGACCCCGTCAAGGAGCCCGTGCCCGTCTACCCGACGTGCCACTACGTCATGGGCGGTATCCCCACCAAGATCAACGGTGAGGTGCTGCGCAACAACGACGAGATCGTCAAGGGCTTGTACGCCGCCGGCGAATGCGCCTGCGTCTCCGTACACGGTGCAAACCGTCTCGGTACCAACTCGCTCCTCGACATCAACGTGTTCGGTCGTCGCGCCGGCATCGCTGCCGCCGAGTACGCGAACTCCACCGAGTTCGTCGACATGCCGGAAACCCCGGCTGCGATGGTCGAAGACTGGGTCGGCGTCATCCTGTCCGATCACGGCCACGAGCGCGTTGCGGACATCCGCACCGAGCTGCAGCAGTCGATGGACAACAACGCTTCCGTCTTCCGCACCGAAGAGCGCCTCACCCAGGCACTCAAGGATGTGCGTGCTCTCAAGGAGCGCTACAACCACATCACGGTCCAGGACAAGGGCAAGCGCTACAACAGCGACCTGCTCGAGGCCATCGAGCTGGGCTTCCTCCTCGAAATGGCAGAGGTCACCGTCGTCGGCGCCCTCAACCGCAAGGAATCGCGCGGCGGCCACGCTCGCGAGGACTTCCCGGATCGCAACGACGCCGAGTACATGAAGCACACGATGGCGTACAAGGAGGGTGACGGCCTGCTCTCCGACATCCGTCTGGACTACAAGCCGGTGATCCAGACCCGCTACGAGCCGATGGAGCGTAAGTACTGATGTCTGCGCCTGCTGTAGATGCACCCAAACTCCCCGCTGTTCCCGAGGGGGCCGTCATGGTCACTCTCAAGATCGCGCGGATGAACCCTGAATCGGGCGAGGGCCAGCACTGGGACAGTTTCCAGGTCCCGGCACTGCCCACCGACCGTCTGCTCAACCTGCTGCTGTACGTGAAGGGCTACCTCGACGGCACCCTCACGTTCCGTCGCAGCTGCGCACACGGTGTCTGTGGATCGGACGCGATGCGGATCAACGGTGTGAACCGTCTGGCCTGCAAGCTGCTGATGAAGGACATGCTGCCCAAGGACGGCAAGCCGGTCACCATCACGGTCGAGCCCATCAAGGGCCTGCCCGTCGAGAAGGACCTGGTTGTCGACATGGAGCCCTTCTTCGACGCATTCCGCGCCGTGAAGCCGTTCCTCATCACCAGTGGCAACGAGCCCACTCGTGAGCGCATCCAGAGCCAGCACGACCGTGCTCGTTTCGACGACACGACGAAGTGCATCCTCTGCGCATGCTGCACCACGTCGTGCCCCGTGTACTGGAGCGACGGCAGCTACTTCGGTCCCGCTGCCATCGTGAACGCACACCGGTTCATCTTCGACAGCCGTGACGAGGCCGCTTCCGAGCGTCTCGACATCCTGAACGACAAGGACGGCGTGTGGCGTTGCCGCACCACGTTCAACTGCACCGACGCGTGCCCCCGCGGCATCCAGGTGACGAAGGCAATTCAGGAAGTCAAGCGAGCGCTGCTCTTCGCTCGATAGTCGGGCCTTCGGCCCTGTGCGCGGTTAGGGAGTCTCCGGACTCCTTAACCGCGCACAGCTATGTCGGGGGCATGTTGAGCGGTGTCACGACCTGAACCGGCGACGTCGTAAAGCCGAAGTGAGCGCCCATGGCGCCGTGTTCGTTCATGACCACCTGACAGGCAGTGCGAACATCCGCCCGCAGATCGTGGTGGAGCACCGCCGATATTCGCCTCTCCCCCAGCAGCTTTCGGTTGTCTCCGTCGAGATCGTGGGCGACGAAGACACTGCACTCCCGGTTCAGTTCTTCGAACGCGTCGACCGTGGCCACGTTGCCGCCACCGATCGAATAGACAGCCCGGATCTGTGGATCGGATTCGAGTGCCGCTCGCACCAGTTTCCTACTCGTCTGATCCAGTCCGTCGCTGTTCGGAATGTCGATCAGCCGTCGATGCGGAGCCGAGACGCGCATGGCGGAGCGGAATCCCATCTCCCGTTCTTCCTCCCCGCGGAAGAATCCGCTACTCATGCTCACCAGCACGTTGCCGTCCCGATCCCCCAGCCACTGATCTATCAAGTACGCCGCAGTGGCTCCGGCGGCCCGGTTGTCGATGCCGATGTAGGCGGCTCGCCTGCTGCCGGCAACGTCGGTCACCAACGTGACGACCGGAATCTTTGCCGCCACCAACCGGTCGATCGCCGCCACGACTTCCGGAGTGTCGGGAGCCTTGACGATGACTCCGTGGGAGCCGCGCCGGCGAATCTTGTCGAGCGTCGACGTCATCGCTTCTACCGAACCGGTTTCACGAAAGTGGAACCGAGACCGCACCACTGCGGGCGCAAGGGTCGGCAGTTCGGCCTCGAGCGCGTCACGGACGGCGTCGGAAAACCGTGCGGGAGTTTGCAACACGACGTCGACGATGAACGTGCGGCCGACCAATTTCAATTGCGAGCGTTGGCGTTCCAGGTCCGTGATCGCCTGGCGAACCTCCGATCGTGTGCCCTCACGAACTCCAGGACGGTCGTTGAGCACCCGGTCGACGGTGGCCTCACTCAGGCCAGACTGCTGGGCAATCTCCCGCACTTTGAATCGATGCGCCACAACTACCTCACAATGATGGATATTTGATGGTTTTTCGCTGTTGCTCGAGGTCTTCGTCACAGCCAGACTAAACCCATGACTTCACCGCCGGGCGTAACCAGGCCCGCACTCCTGACCGACACCGTCCTGCTGGTCAGTGGCGGCTCCCAAGGCGTCGGCGCCGGCGTCGTGCGCGCCGCAGTCCGTGAGGGCGCTCAGGTGGCTTTCACCGGCCGACGCCCGGACGTCGGAAAAGCGCTCGAGGCAGAACTACCGGGAACCCACTTCATCGAAGCCGATGTGGCACAGACGGATTCCGCACTCGCCAGCGTGGCCGAGACGATCTCTCACTTCGGCCGTGTGGATGCTCTGGTCAATTCCGCCGGGCTCACCTCCCGCGGAACTCTGCTCGACACCACCGAGGAACTCTTCGACCAGCACATCGCGGTGAACCTTCGCGGTCCGTTCTTCACGATGCAGGCCGCCGTCAAGGACATGCGTGAGCGTGCGGTTGCGGGGTCCATCGTCAACATCATCTCCACGTCCGAACTCGGCGGCCAGCCGTATCTCGCTCCGTACGTGGCAGCGAAGGCCGGGCTGGCGGGACTGACGCGCAACGCCGCCCATGCGCATCGCTGGGATCGGATCCGGATCAACGGTCTCGACATCGGGTGGACACAGACCGAGGGAGAAGACCTCACACAGAGGGCTTTTCACGACGCGGGTGACGACTGGCAGGAACGCGCGGGCAGCACCCTTCCCATGGGCAAGCTCGGACAGGTCGACGAAATCGCCGACTTCGTCGTGTTCCTGCTCTCCGATCGCAGCGGAGTCGTGACGGGTTCGATCATCGACTGGGACCAGAACGTCTTCGGAGGGCTGGACTGATGGGCGCTCGCATCGGAGTCGTCGGACTCGGAAGAATCGGCAGCTACCACGCCCGAAACTTGCTCGCGATGGACGGCGTCGACTCACTGGTTGTCACGGACGTCGACGCACGTCGAACCTCGGACGTGGCAACCGAACTCGACGTGGAGTCCGCTGCCGATCCCGACGCGCTTTTCGCCTCGGGAGTCGACGGCGTCCTGGTGGCCGCATCGTCGAGTTCGCACGCCGAGCTGATCGAAGCCGCTGTCCGCCGGGGAATCCCGACGTTCTGCGAAAAGCCCGTCGCCGATTCCATCGAATCTTCTGTTCGTGTACTCGAAGCCGTCGAGCTGACGTCGGTACCGGTCCAGATCGGATTTCAGCGCCGGTTCGACCCGTCATTCGTGGCGGCGTACGACGCAGTTCGATCCGGCGAACTCGGTTGGATACACACTCTCCGATCGACGACCCTCGATCCCGCTCCCCCGCCGATCTCGTACATCGAACACTCCGGCGGCATCTTCCGCGACTGCTCGATCCACGATTTCGACATCGTCCGGTGGGTCAGCGGCCGCGAAGTCACCACGGTTTTTGCCACCGGCTCGAATCAGGGCGACCGGGCGATCGCCGAGACCGGTGACGTCGATACCGCCGCAACGGTTCTCACTTTCGAAGGCGGAACCATCGCGGTCGTGTCGAATACTCGCTACAACGGTCGCGGCCACGACTGCAGGCTCGAAGTGCTCGGTTCGGTGGATTCGGTTGCTGCGGGGCTGGACGACCGCTTGCCGCTCCGCTCGCTCGACCCCGGAATCTCGTTCCCCGCGAAGTCGCCGTACACGTTCTTCATGGACCGCTTCACCTCCGCCTACCGTGCGGAACTAGAAGCATTCCTCGACGTAATCGCCGGGCGGCGGGAATCGCCCTGTACCCCCGCAGATGCGGTCGAGTCTGCCTGGATCTCCGAAGCTGCAACGCATTCTCTGCGCCAGGGTCGGCCCGTCACGATCACCGAAGTCAAAGATCTGTTCCTTCACGACAAGAATGAGGCACACACATGAGCACTCCCCGCATCGCCGGCGCACCGATCTCCTGGGGCGTGTGCGAAGTCCCGGGCTGGGGCTACCAACTCGACCCAGCGCAGGTTCTCCGCGAAATGCGCGAAGTCGGTCTGGCGGCAACGGAAATCGGACCGGAGGGCTTTCTGCCGACAGCACCCGCCGAAATGGCCAAGGTGCTCGCGGATCACGATCTGAGCGCAGTCGGCGGGTTCGCACCGGTACTACTGCACGATGACGATCACGATCCGGTGCCCGGCATCTCCCCCATCCTCGACGGTTTTGTCGCCTCAGGCGCCGAAGTTCTGGTCCTGGCCGCCGCGACGGGCTCCGACGGCTACGATTCACGTCCGGAACTGGACGAGCAGAGTTGGAAAACCCTGCTGCACAATCTCGATCGCCTCGCTGACGCCGCGGCCGAACGTGGCATTCGGGCGGTCGTCCACCCTCACGTCGGAACGATGATCGAGCAACGCGACGAGGTCCTTCGAGTGCTCGACGGCTCGGCCATCCCACTGTGCCTCGACACCGGCCATCTGTTGATCGGGGGCACCGATCCCGTCGACCTGGCACGTCAGGCTCCCGAGCGCGTCACCCACGTACATCTCAAGGACGTCGACGATGCCCTCGCATCACGCGTTCGCAGCGGTGAGCTCACCTACACCGACGGAGTCAAGGCGGGAATGTACCGCCCGCTCGGTGGCGGCGACGTCGACATCGCCGGCGTCACAGCCATATTGCAGCGCCACGGTTTCGACGGGTGGTACGTGCTCGAGCAGGACACCATTTTGACCGAGGCCCCGTCCGACGAGGGACCGGTGCGCGATGTGCGAGCCAGCGTCGAGTATCTGCGGTCGGTTCTGTGACGGTCACTCCGCTGCGAATCGGCATTCTGGGAGCGTCACGCATCGCCGAGAACGCGATGATCAAACCTGCAACGGCCACTGGGCACCGCCTGGTGGCCGTTGCCGCACGCAGCCCCGAGCGGGCCGAAGCCTATGCGGAACAACATGGAATCGAACGGGTTGTCGGTTCGTACGCCGAGCTGATCTCGGATCCGGAGGTGGACGTCGTCTACAACGCGCTGCCCAACAGCCTGCACGGGCCGTGGAATCTCGCCGCCATTCAGGCCGGCAAGCACGTGCTGACGGAGAAACCGTTTTCGAGCAACGCGGCGGAAGCGCGTGCTGTAGCCGACGCAGCATGCGTGAGCGGAGTGACGCTGCTCGAGGGATTCCACTACCTCTTTCATCCGGTGAACCGGCGCCTGTTGGATGTGGTTCGGAGCGGCACAGTCGGCGCGGTCACTCGGGTGGAAACCGTACTGCGGATGCCCAGGCCATCCGAGAACGACCCGCGGTGGCAACTCGCTTTGGCAGGTGGGTCACTGATGGACTTGGGCTGCTACGGATTACATGCGTCCCGGACGCTGGGTGACGCCTGCGGCGGTGCGCCGAGTGTCACCGAGACTCGGCACGAGGAATATGCCCCGGGGGTCGATTCGTGGTTCGACATCGAACTCGAGTATCCCGGCGGCGCCACGGCATCCGTTGTGACAACGATGTTGGACGAGCAGTACCACTTCACCTTCCGGGTCTTCGGAACCAACGGAGACGTCCTGGTGCACAACTTCCTCCAGCCGGACGTCGACGACCGTGTCTCTGTCACGGCGAGTGGGCGCACGAGCGTCGAGCATCTGGGTATGAAGTCGTCGTACACCTACCAACTCGAGGCGTTGGCCGATCATCTGTCCGGGGTCTCAACGCTACCCATCGGGCCGGCCGACGCCGTAGCCAATATGACGTTGATCGACGAGGCGTACGTGCATTCCGGCCTCGGGGCTCGGCCGACGACCATCCTCTGACGAAACGACTGCGGCCTCGATTCGAGTCGAACCGAGGCTGCAGTCGTAAGGTTTAGATCTAGCGGCGAAGCTCGTGGGTCAGTGTCTCGAGCTCGTCACCGCCCGCCATCTCCTTGGTGAGTTCTTCGAGCGAGATGTCGTCGTATTTGGCGTCGAGTTTCTGACGTCCTCGGTTGAGGAGTACGAAGTGATCTCCGACCATGTAGGCGTGGTGCGGGTTGTGCGTGATGAAGATGACGCCGAATCCCTGTTCCTTGGCAGCGGTGATGTAGCGCAACACCATTCCTGACTGCTTGACGCCGAGTGCTGCGGTCGGCTCGTCGAGAATCAGCACACGCGCGCCGAAGAAGATGGCGCGGGCGATGGCAACGCACTGACGCTGTCCGCCCGAGAGGCTGCCGATCGGTGCGTCGACGTCGGGCAGTTCGATGCCCATCTTCGACAGTTCCGAGAGCGTTGTCGCGCGCATGGCGTTGGCGTCGAGCGACTTGATGAGGCCGCCCTTACGAAGTTCCTGGCCGAGGAAGAAGTTGCGCCACACCGGCATCAGCGCGACGACGGCAAGATCCTGATAGACCGTCGCAATGCCTTTGCCGAGGGCTTCTTTCGGAGAGTGGAACGTGGTCGGCTCGCCGTCGACGAGCAGTTCACCTTCGCTCTGCTGGTGCAGTCCGGCGATGATCTTGATCAGCGTGGACTTGCCGGCACCGTTGTCACCGAGCACGCCGGTCACTTCACCCGCGCCGACGCGCAGGTTGATGCCCTTGAGCGCGATGATGTTTCCGTATTGCTTACCGACGTCCTTGAGCTCGATCAGTGGCACGTTGCCGCCCGAGTTCGAGAGAGCGGGAACTTCAGCTGTGGTACTCATGTGTCACCTTTTCGCAGCGTAGTTGCGGAATGCGTTGTTGGCGATGACCGCGAACAGCAGCATGGCGCCGAGGAAGAACTTGAACCAGTCCGGGTTCCAGCCTGCGTAGACGATGCCCTGGTTGGTCATACCGAAGATGAATGCGCCGATCGCAGCGCCGATCGCGGTTCCGTAACCACCGGTGAGCAAGCAACCGCCGATGACTGCGGCAATGATGTACAGGAACTCGTTACCTACGCCCTGTCCGGACTGAACGGTGTTGAACGAGAACAGCAGATGCATGCCGACGAACCAGGCGGCAAAACCGACGGTCATGAACAGACCGATCTTGACTGCGGTCACCGGGACACCGATCGCGCGTGCGCTGTCCTGATTGCCGCCGACCGCGAAGATCCAGTTGCCGATCTTGGTCTTGAACAGAACAAACGTGGCGATGGCGGTGAACAGCAGCCACCACACCACCGTGATCTTGACCGACACCCCGAAAACCGAGAACGACGATGCGAATACCTTTTTGGCGGAATCGAATCCGGCCATGTCGGAGACGCTGGGTGTTGCAACCTGACCACTCACGAGCTTGGTAACGGCCAGGTTGATACCGGTCAACATCAAGAACGAACTCAAGGTGATGAGGAAGCTGGGAATCTTCGTCTTCATGACGAGGTAGCCGTTGAAGAATCCGACCGCGAGCGAGACGACCAGCGCCAGAATCGCGCCCACCCACAGATTGAGGTGCAGGTTGTAGGCGATCATCGACGCGGCGAGCGAGGACGTGGTGACTGCGACGCCGGCGGAGAGGTCGAACTCGCCGCCGATCATGAGCAGGGCGACGGCACAAGCCATGATACCGATCGTAGAGCTGGAGTAGAGCACTGTCGCAAGCGCTTCCGGCGTACGGAACGGTGCCGCGACGATACAGAAGAAGATGAAGATGGCGATGGCGCCGACAAGTGAACCCATCTCCGGGCGGAGCAACAGACGCTGAATGCGCTTCTGCTCCTTCACCCGTTCATCGGTGACGACCTTGTGGGCGGCAAGGTCGAGATCTGCCTGAGTGGACATGATTTCCCTTCCGTGCTGGACAGGCGCACGGAGGGGTGGTGTCTCAGCCCTCCGTGCGCCCGGATCAGCGAGTTCCGTTCTTGGCGTACTCGGCGACCGAGTCGATGTTGGTGTTGTCGATGAACGCGGGTCCGGTCAGGGTCGGCAAGCCGCCACCGATCACGTTGCCGTTGTTGAGGTAAAGCCACAGCGAATCGATGGCGAGATAGCCCTGCAGGAAGGGTTGCTGGTCCACTGCCCACTGCACGTCACCCGATTTGATGGCGTCGACGAGCGCCGCGTTGGTGTCGAAGGTGACGACCTTCGCCTTGCTGCCCGCATTGCCGACCGACGTCACGGACGTCAAGGCAAACGGCGCACCGAGCGCGAGAACTCGATCGATTGCCGGGTCCTGTTGAAGTTTCGCGGTGATCGTCGACTCCACCGACGGCATGTCCTTGCCGTTGACGTTGAGAATCTCCGTCGTTCCCTTGAACGACTTCTTCACACCGGCACAACGTGATTCGAGGCTCACGTTGCCCTGCTCCTGAATGACGCACAGCACCTTGGTGGCGCCTTCGGTGTTGAGTCGTTCGCCGGCAGCTTCACCGGCAATCGACTCGTCCTGACCGAAGTACTCCTTGACGCCCATGTCCTTCCAGGTTTCGAGGCCCGAATTGAGGGCGACCACCGGAATGCCTGCGGCAGTCGCACTTTGGACCGCGGCAACCATGGCGTCAGGCTTCGCGAGGGTGACGGCGATCCCGTCGACCTTGCTGTCGATCGCGCTCTGAACCAGGTTCGCCTGGTTCGGCGCCTCGGGATCGGCAGAGTACCGAAGTTCGATGTTGTCCTTCGCCGCTGCGGTTTCGGCGCCCTTGCGCACCAGATCCCAGAATGTGTCACCGGGAACTTCGTGGGTGATCATCGCGATGGTGGCGCGGGGCGTGTCCGCCGTACCCGCACCCATTCCGGATCCTGAGGAATCCGGCTTTCCACCGGTACTCGAACAGGCGGCCAGACCCAAGACCACGACTGAGGCTCCGGCCAGTACGGCAACGCTCTTGCGTCCCGTGAGAAACGACATGTGAACTCCCTCTCGACATCAACCAACGGCCCGCGAACGGATGGTGCTCGGTTGTATGTGAAAGATGTAATACCCGTCACAGTCGAATGTCAATAGTTTGTTCTGACATTAGGACTGCTTATCAAAGACCGGACAAACTGGTTGGAGTCGAAACAGCTGGTCAACGCCCCGCGGGTCCAGTTGAACCTCGAACCACAAGTTGCGGCTGCACGACAATGTCCTTTCCCAATGGCCCACTTCCGCCGTCGAGACGTTCGGAGATCCGCTCGACCGCAGCGCCACCCAGAAACGCCGTGTCCTGCCCGACGCTGGTCAGATCGATGTGCGCCAAACCGGCCAATGCGCTGTTGTCGAATCCGATCACGGACACCTCGCCCGGCACCGAGATTCCGGCTCGCAGAAAGACGTCGAGAACTCCGAGTGCGCAGCGATCGTTGAAAGCGAAGACCGCCCCGGGTAGTCCCCCCTCGACCATCGACTGCGCGGCATCTGCGCCGAACTCCTCCGTGAGACCACCCGGAAGAATCCTCGACTCCAGACCTGCCGCCCGCATGGCCTTGCGATAGCCCTGACGCCTCTCCTGAGCGCCGGGACCGCGTCCACCGTCGACGTGGACGATCGAGCGGTGCCCGAGTTCGACGAGATGATTCACGGCCATCACGGCGCCCGCCTCGTCGTCCGTGCGGACAACGTCCACATGTGCTGAGGGCATCTTCCGGGCGAGCACGACGACGGGAACCTTGGCGGCCAGGTCGACGATCTCCGATTCCGGTGCCTGTGAACCCAACAGCAAGATCGCCTCGCATCGGTCGTCGAGAAGGGTACGCACGGCGCGCGAGCCAGGCCTGCGATCCGAGACGGCACTGAGGACGACGTCGTAGCGCAACCTTTCCGCCGCGTCGTAGATCTCGTCGAGCAACTCCGCGTGAAATGTCTGCGCTGCAACGTAGCTCACGCCGATCAAGCGACTGCGATGTTGACGCAACAGTCGCGCCGCGGTATCGGGTCGATAGCCGAGTTGATCAGCGGCCGCCTTGACCCGAACGCGCGTCGCATCGCTGGCACCCGGGGCGTCACGAATGACGATGGACACCAGTGCGCGTGACACACCGGCCAGGTCTGCTACGTCTTGCAAGGTGGGACGTCGACTGTTCACCTCCACAGACTAGATCGTTCCAGCAAAAATGCACCGAAACGTTGACGCGAGGAGCAACCGGCGCTTTACTGACAGCACTAGAACGATCTAGTTCCTCACTCTCACTCCGAACGGAGCCCCAATGTCTGCCCCTGTTGCAGTCGGTCTCATCGGCGCCGGATGGATCGGCCGCTTCCACGGCGAATCCGTCGCACTGCGCATCCCTGGCACACGTCTGGTCGCCGTCGCCGACCCGGTGCCCGGCGCTGCAGCGTCATTGATCGAGCGCGTCAGTCCCGACGCTCGCGCGTACACCGATGCCCTCGCGTTGATTGCCGATCCGAACGTCGAGGCGGTGCTCATCAGTACGCCCGCCCCGACACATACCGATCTCGTGGTCGCGGCTGCGGAGGCCGGCAAACATGTCTTCTGCGAGAAGCCGATGGCTTTGACACTCGCGGACGCCGATCGAGCAATCGACGCGTGCGCCACGAACAACGTCGCGCTGCAAGTCGGTTTCAATCGCCGTTTCGCCGCCGATTTCGCGGCGGCCCACGACGTGATCACCTCCGGCGGAATCGGAACCCCACAGCTACTGCGTTCCCTGACGCGTGATCCTGGCATCACTGCCGACGTCGCCGCCCGGGTCAAACCGAGGACCATCTTCAACGAGACACTGATTCACGACTTCGACGCTCTGCTCTGGCTCAACCCCGGCGCACGCGTCGTCGAGGTGTTCGCACAGGCCGATGCTCTCATCCACCCGCAGTACAAGGAACAGGGTTACCTCGATACGTCGATGGTTCAGTTGCGCTTCGACAACGGCGCCCTCGCGTCGGCCGAGGCCAACTTCCAGGCCACCTACGGTTACGACGTGCGCGGCGAGGTTTTCGGTTCCGGTGGAATGGTCAGCGCAGGCGAGGTCACGCGGACCGCGATGCGCCATTACAGCTCACCGGGCATTCTGGCCGACACACCTCGGGTGAACATCGAACTGTTCCATGACGCATATGTCGCCCAGTTGGCACATTTCGCCGACTGCATCCGCTCCGGTGCTGCGCCGTCAGTCGACGGTCTCGATGCCCGCAATGCGCTGGAAATCGCCCTGGCGGCAAAAGAATCCGTGGAGACCGGACTGCCCGTTTCGCTGCTGTCGGTGCGGCGATGAGCCCCTTCGACCTGGCGGTCTCCGCCGAGATGACGTTCACCGAACTCGCCTTCGTCGAGCGTGTCCAGCGGATCTCGGAGGCGGGATTTGCAGTCGAGATCTGGAGTTGGCAAGACAAGGACCTCGATGCTCTGGTCGCCACCGGGGCTCGGTTCTCCTCGATGACCGGCTACCTCCACGGCGATTTGTTCGACGAAGCGGGCAGCGCCGAACTGGTCCGCACGGCGCAGCTGTGCCTCGCTCCAGCAGCGAAACTCGGTGTTCCCCGGCTGAACTTCCATACCGGCGAGCTGGTCGACGGACAGGCTGCGCGCCCGCAATATCGAACTAGGGGAGCGATGTGGCTGACGGCCCAACGCGCTCTGGAGAAGATCGCGCAACTGGGCGAAGACGCCGGAGTCGTCTTCTGTCTCGAAAACCTCAATACGATCGTCGATCACCCCGGAGTACCGATGGCCCGCGCCAAAGACACTCTGGCACTGGTGGAATCCGTCTCACATCCAAACCTCAAGATGATGCTCGACCTCTACCACGCTCAGATCGGCGAAGGAAATCTCATCGAACTCGTGCGGCGCTGTGGTGACAACATCGGCGAGATTCAAGTGGCAGACGTTCCGGGGCGCTGTGAACCCGGCACGGGCGAGATCAACTACCCCGCTATCGCACGCGTTCTCGCCGAGCAGGGATACACCGGCACAATCGGTTTGGAGGGGTGGGCATCGGGAGACAGTGACACCGCACTCGATGCTTTCCGGAGGGCCTTCACTCTCTAGCTCTCACCCGGGAACGTGATCCCGTCGCAGCGCGCGGATCTTCCGTCACCGGTCCAGTCCACGGGGCCGCTTGCTGAGGGCTTTTTGATGGATTTCAGGGGTAGTTTCGATGGCTTCACCTTGGCAGTCTTTGAGGACCAGCTCATCGTGAACACCGCAGGAAAGGTCCCGAATGACTCCCCCACTGACCGACCACACCGTGCCGTTCGCGGGTAGGTTGCACCGAAAAGATTGCAACATCGACGCCTTCGCGGCTCTGGTCACGCACGAGACAGACCTTGCCGATTACCCGTACGCCGATTCGGTGGCCGACGGCGTTCTTCTGTACCGCTCGGACTCACTGGTCGAGCAATCGGCGAATTCTGACATCCGTGCCGAGATCCAGGACGAGATCGCCCGGGCGTTACTCACAGGCCCCGGCATCACAGTCTTTCAAGGCGCGTTCGACGCGGAGATACTGGATCGCGCCAGCGCGGTTTTTCGTGAACTCATTGCGCGCCAACACGAATCCGGCGCAGCGTCCGGAGATCACTTCGCCAAGCCTGGCGCCAACGATAGGATCTGGGGTGCACAACTGAAGTTGGCGCTCGAAGATCCCCGGACCTACGTGGACTACTACGCGAACAGCATTGTCGATTTGGTGTCGGAAGCCTGGCTGGGCCCCATGTATCAGGTGACGTCGGACGTCAACGTCGTCAATCCCGGTGGCGCCGCGCAGAACCCACATCGCGACTACCACCTCGGTTTCATGTCGAGCGACGTAGCCGCGAAGTTTCGGGCGCATGTTCACCGCTTGACCCCTGCCCTCACCTTGCAAGGTGCCGTCGCCCATGTGGACATGCCGGCCGAGACGGGGCCGACGAAGTATCTGCCGTACTCACAGCAATTCGAATCCGGATACCTCGCGTTCGAGCGTCCCGAGTTCAAGGAGTTCTTCGAAGCCAACTACGTCCAATTACCTTTGAAGAAGGGAGATGCCGTCTTCTTCAACCCTGCACTGTTCCACGCCGCCGGCCACAACAAATCCGCCGACGTTCTGCGTATGGCAAATCTTCTCCAGGTGTCGTCGGCCTTCGGTCGAGCCCTCGGAACCATCGACCGGGAAGCACTCGTCAACGCGATCTATCCGGCACTGCTCGCCCTCGGCGAGGCGGGGTCCGACGACGCAGTTCGGTGCGCCGTCGCCGCCTCTGCCGAGGGCTACGCCTTCCCGACCAATCTGGACCGAGACCAACCGATCGAGGGCCTCGCGCCTCAGACGCAGGCCGAACTCGTGACGGAGGCGGTTCGTGAGCGGATCTCACCTGATCGACTGGCAAATCTACTGAAGGCACAGTCCGAGAGACGAATGGCCTGAGGGACGGCAGCGCTGAACAGACTTGGACCACTTAATGCCGGTCAGTCGGTACGCTCGGAGCATGGGGTGGGATTTGTTAGTGCTGTTCGCCATGGTCGGCCCGTTGGCGATGTTCGGGTGGGCGGCTGTCCGGGCGAAGCGCCGCGGACTCGGTGGCTCGTTCGTGGGGCCGTTTCAGGAGATGTTCGATCCCGGTGCTGCGCGAGCACAGACGGTCGTCGAACAGATCGCGGAACTACCGGATCCTGCGGACTCCGGCGATCCGGACAACGACGACGATGTGCCGTACACAGTCGCCTATGAGGGTGTTCGGCTCCACATCAACCCAGGTAGGGCTCGACAGCGTGGGGGCGACGGGACCGCCAGGCGAGCCGAGTGACAGTCGGACCGGATACAACTCGAGGGAGAATTGGTTCGGTCAGGACCCGCGCAGTTGATAGGTGACACCGTTCTCCAACTCGTCCGAGCTGAAGGACTCCGGAGAGAAGTGCCCCAAGCTCACCTCGTAGTTTCTCTGGTTTGCGGGGACGGCATCAAAGTGTGCGGTGTAGGAGCAGGTGCTCGTTCCGTCGGGAAGTTGATCGATTGCCTCGACCTCGATTGGCGACCTTGTAGATGCTGCGCCACTACCCCCGAAAATCTGAATCTGGTCGTTCGGAGCAACACGGATCATGTCGATCACGCACTCTCCGGAGCCCGCCTCGGCCTGCTCTGCCTGACCGGTCACCGTTATCGTGGCGGCAAAGGTTTTCGGCACATCGACATTGGTTGCGCAGCTTGTCAGCATCAGCGCTCCCACAGAGCCCGCCGCCGCAGCCGCAACCTGTGCTGACCTTCGCCTCATAGTCGTCAACGGTAGTGCGTCCGAGACGTCTCGGGGTCTCGGTTGTCGAAGTCGAAGGGTCGCGCGCGGTCCCTCGCCGGCCGACCGAACCACGTGGACAGCTGAGTGTCCAACTCCGCCTGCGTATCCCCCAGCCACACCACATGACCATCCGGTCGAAGCAGGACAGCCGGAGCGTCCAGTTCAGCGCTGGTGTCGATGACGTGATCGACGCGGTCGTTCCAACCATCGACCGACAGTTTGCCGCCCTGGTCGAGCAGAAGTCCACGGCCGGAGCGCATCAGGTCGTACAGGTTGCCGCGCGTCAACGCGATGTCCCTCAGCCTCCGACCGAGTAGGTCGTCGCCTGCGCCGAAGTCGTAGCGAATCGAGATCGCAGTGATCTTCTCGGTCAGATAGCGCTTGACGTCTTCGAATTCCATCAACTCGGAGACCAAGCGACGGACTGCTTGCGGACCGGCCGCGGTGGAGATCAACTCTGCCTGCGCACGCGTGTTGTCCAGTACGTCGGCAGCGACCGGACGCCGTTCCGATTCGTACGTGTCGAGCAGACCATCCGGTGCCCAGCCGTTGATCTCGGCGGCAAGCTTCCAGCCGAGGTTGAAGGCATCCTGGACACCGAGATTGAGGCCTTGACCGCCCATCGGCGGGTGGATGTGGGCGGCATCGCCGGCGAGAAAGATCCGGTCACGCCGGTAGTGCTCAGCCAGACGGGTGGCGTCACCGAAGCGCGAGAGCCACCGCGGCGAGTGCACACCGAAGTCGGTGCCCGCGATGGCCAGTAGCTGTTGCTTGATGTCGTCGAGGGTGGTGGGAACCGCGCGACCGTCGGCAACTTCGGCCGCGGGCACCACGACGCGAAAAGCACCATTGCCGGCGGGACCGACTCCGAATCGTTTGTGCGTTTCGCGAATTTCGGCGACAACTGCTGCCAGTTCGTCAGCCGGCATGGTCACGTCCATTTCGCCGATCAGGGTGTCGGCGCTCGACGGCTCGCCGGGAAACCCGACGTCGATCAGCTTCCGTACAGTGCTGCGGCCGCCGTCGCAGCCTACGAGGTAACGCGCATGAAGTGTTGTGCCGTCCGACAATTCCGCTGTGACATTGTCGGCGTCTTGACGGATCGCGACGACGCGCTTTCCGCGCCGAATGTCCGCGCCGACGTCGATGGCGTGTTCGGCAAGAATCCTGTCGATCTCGGGCTGAGGTATCCCCAGTACGTATCCGTGGGCAGTATCGAGGTGAGCGGGTGCTGGTTTGCTGATCCCGGCAAAGAATCCACCGAGCGGGTACTTGCGGCCGTGCGCGAGGAACGTATCCAGCAACCCGCGCTGCTCCATGATTTCGATGCTGCGCACATGGATACCGAGGGCACGGACGAACTGAGTCGGCTCCTCGTCCTTGTCCACGACGACGACATCGACGCCCTGTAGCCGGAGCTCACCTGCCAACATCAATCCAGTTGGTCCAGCACCGACAATGATGACGTCACTCATGCGATCCCCTCCTTCGGGCAAGGCATTTGCTTGCTCGCAGCAGACGAGTGTGCACCATCACCCGGGCCTTGCCGCAAGCCCCGGGTCCCGCGTTATGATGAAAGTGGCGGGAGGCACTTCTCATCGGCGCGCCAACACCACAGCACCTGTATCGCGTGGGAGCCGCCAACTTTCGATCACCGTCGGCACCAGCAAGATTCCGAGGACACCCAGAGTCAGCGAAAACGGCGCTCCGTCGCCGACATCGCCCGACTCCGACAACGGTGTGCAGAGCGTGATCACCAACGCGGACAGCGCAATACCCAGACCGGACGCCAACTCTTGCAGAGTTGCATGCAGGGTGTTGGCATCGGTCAGTTCCCCCGAGTCGACTTCGGCGAACGCCACGCTGTTGTACGCGGTGAACCCGATGGATCGCAGCGCGCCACTGACAAACAGTGCGACGGCTATGACGACGTCCGGTGTCGTCGAAGAAATCAGAGCCAGCGCACCGAAGCACACCACCGACAGAACTCCGTTTCCCACCAGAACTCGTCTGATCCCGAACCTGCGCATGAGCGGCGTGGTGAGCGGTTTGATCGCGATATTGCCCGCAAACAGGGCCATCGCCAACAGACCGGCCTTGAACGCCGACATTCCAAATCCCACTTGGAACAACAGTGGCAGCACAAACGGCACACCCGTGATCACGAGCCGGTACAGCGAGCCGCTCGACGCGACGATCCGAAACGATCGGAGCCGGAGGACCCCGAGCGCAATGAGCGGGTGATCCGACCGGAGGAGGTGAATGACGGCCAAGGTCAACAAGATCAGAGACACAACGATCCCGAGGCCCACTCGAATCCAATCGGTCCCGGAACTGTGCACGCTGTCGAGTGCCACAACGAGCACGGCGACGCCTGCTCCGATCACCACCAGGCCCAGCCAGTCGAGGCTTCGTTTTTGCACTTTCCGAAGATCGGGCACCATGCGCAATGCAAGGAGAAACCCGACGATCCCGATCGGGATGTTGATCAGAAAGATCCAGCGCCACGACGCGATCGACACGATGGCTCCACCCACAGCGGGCGCAAGAACCGGCGCTGTGAGCGCCGGCCACGTCAAGTAAGCGATAGCCCGTACGAGTTCCGCCTTCGACGTCACCCGCAATACTGCGAGCCGCCCTACCGGCACCATCATGGCGCCGCCTACCCCTTGTAGTGCGCGCATTCCCACCAGCATCGGCAGGGACGTGCTCAGTGCACATCCCACCGACGCCACCGTGAAAACGGCTATGGCAGAGATGAAGACACGTCGCGTTCCGAACCTGTCGGCCATCCATCCGCTCGCCGGGATCAGGACGGCCAACACCAGGAGATACGAAGAAACGGCGACATTGACGTCGACGGCGTCAACTCCGAAGGATTGGGCGATCGACGGCAGTGCGGTTGCGAGAATCGTCGCATCGAGCATCTCCATGAACAGTGCTGCTGCCACCAGCAACGCCAGTCCGCGGGGAAATGTCACTGCGCCAGAGCCTTTCGGAGCAATTCTCGATCAGCCGAGAGAAATCCAGCCACCGGAGGAGACCGAGGCAACCATCGCGTCCAGAGCCTGCGCCGACGCGACAGCATCAGCGATGGTCGCGCCCTGCGGCGCTCCGTCCACGATCGAGGAGACGAAATTGCGAGCCTCGATGACCTTCAGGTCGTCATAACCCATGGCGTTGGCCGCGCCGGGTTGGAAGCGGCCGAACTCTCCCGACTCGGGGCCGACCAAAACCGTCGTGACGGATTGGTCCTGATACTTCGAGCCGAGGCTGGTGCCCAGTTCACCCATCCGGCGGTAATCCCAGAACACGGCACCCTTCGTACCGTGAATCTCGAATCCGTAGTTGTTCTGCTCTCCCACGGCGACGCGGCACGCTTCGAGTGTGCAGCGGCCGCCCGAGCCGAGCCGCAGCAGTGCGCTGACGAAGTCTTCGTTCTCGACAGCTCCCATCTCCCCGCCGCTGGCCCGGGCATGTCCACTGGTAGCGGCGGACGGACGCGCGCGCTCCGGAATGAAGATCGCAGTATCCGCAACGAGAGCGTCGATGTCGCCGAGGAGATGCCTGATCAGATCGATACCGTGTGAAGCCAAGTCGCCGAGGACGCCCGCGCCGCCGCGCTCACGCTCGTATCGCCAACTCAAAGCACCTTCGGGATGCGCCGCGTAGTCACTCAGGAAGCGAAAACGCGAATGCGTGATCGTGCCCAACTCCCCCGAGTCGATCAGGGTTTTTGCCAGGGCGACTGCCGGCGCATTTCGATAGTTGAAACCGACGGTCGACTGCACACCGGCCTTCGAGACAGCTGCTGCAACAGCTTTCGCATCATCCGTCGACAATCCGACGGGCTTTTCGATCCAGATGTGTTTGCCGGCCTCTGCCATTGCGATGCCGATGTCACGGTGCAAGAAGTTCGGGGCCGTGATGCTCACCGCGTCGATGGTCGGATCGGCCGCGATGTCACGCCAATCCTGGGTGAAAGCCTCGAAACCGAATTGGTCCGCCGCTTCCTGCCCTCGGCCTGGCACCTCGTCGGCGACGGCGGCCAGGCGGATCACGGGGAGCTGGGGATAGTGCTGCCGCAGACGCAGATACGCCTGCGTGTGGACGCGGCCCATCCATCCGAATCCGGCAACTGCTACTGAAATGCCTGTCATGAGGCTCCGTTCGGGTCAAATGATCGAAGGATCGCAGAAATGTCGGGACCACAAATCACCCCCACTGACTCGGTCAGGCGGGTACTCGTGTCACCGGGATCGAGATCTAGCGGTCGACCACGGTGGTGTCGAAGTAGTAACGCGACGCTCGGTAGCAGTGGCTGCCGTACTCGACGGCACTACCTGAATCGTCAAATGCAGTGCGGCTCATGGTCAAGAGGGCAGCACCCACTTTCTCGTCGAGCAATCCTGCTTCTTCGCGAGTCGCCGCCCGAGCGCCGATTCGCTGCCGTGCCACTCGGATGTGAACGCCGCGAGTTCGCAAGGTTTGGTAGAGCCCCTGCGTCTCCAACTCCTCGGGATCGGGTGCGATGTCCACCGGAATGTAATTGGTCATCACTGCAAGCGGTTCGCCGTTGGTGCTGCGCAGACGCCTGATGGTGGCCACTTCGGCGTCGGGTTCGAGGTTGAGTTCCGCGGCAACGTCCTCGGCGGGAACTCCCACCGTGAACTCGAGCAGCTTGGTCGTCGGCGCCTGGCCTGCCCTCGCGAGGTCGTCGAACAGGCTGGTGAGCTCGACCGGGCGGTGCACCGGACTCTGCACCACCTGAGTTCCGACTCCCCGCTTACGAACTAGTAGGCCCTTGTCCACCAGTTCCTGGATCGCGCGTCGCGTGGTCGGACGCGAGAGATTGAGCCGTTTGGCCAACGCCAGTTCGTTCTCGAAGCGATCACCTGGGGCAAGGTCGCCACCGAGAATAGCTCCCTCGATTGCCTGGGCCAGCTGAAAATACAGCGGTACCGGGCTCGAGCGGTCCAACTCGACGGCGAGTGCTGCGACCACGGTCAACTCCGATCTGTCTTGGGAAGGCGCCGCATCGACGCTACTTCTCTCGGCAGTGTATGCGAACACTAACATTCACTTGACCGCAAGTCATAATGTCCAGACAAACTATTGACAATCGCTGTGTCGCGGCGCACAGTTTCAGTCATACATCGGTGCCCTGCGTGGGCAACCCACCACGAACTCTCGGGAGTCAGTCTTGACAAGCATCAACACTCACCAGAGCGGGTCACACATCCCTGACGCACCATTCGACGTGCTTGCCATCGGCCGATCGGGGGTGGACATCTACCCACTTCAGACCGGTGTCGGACTCGAAGACGTCGAGACGTTCGGCAAATTCCTCGGCGGCAGCGCAGCCAATGTCTCGGTAGCGGCCGCCCGCCTCGGACGACGAGCAGCGTTGATCTCCGGGGTCGGAAACGATCCCTTCGGAAGGTTCGTCACACGCGAGTTGGCACGTCTGGGCGTCGACAACAGGTTTGTCGTCACCAATTCCGAGTACCCGACACCCGTGACGTTCTGCGAGATCTTCCCCCCTGACGACTTCCCGCTGTACTTCTACCGCAAGCCGCATGCGCCCGACCTTCGGATCACCCCGCAAGACATCGACCTCGACGCCGTTCGAACAGCATCGCTGTACTGGTCGACGGTGACTGGGCTGTCCGAAGAACCGAGCCGCAGCGCACACTTCGCCGCCTGGGAAGCTCGTGAACGCCGCCCGCTGACGGTTCTCGATCTCGACTACCGCCCGATGTTCTGGTCGACGCCCCAGGAAGCGACCGCTCAGGTGCAGCGAGCCCTCGCACACGTGACGGTAGCCGTGGGAAACCGTGAAGAGTGCGAGATCGCGGTCGGTGAGACCAACCCCAACAAGGCCGCCGATGCGCTTCTCGACCTCGGAGTCGAACTCGCCATCGTGAAGCAGGGCCCCAAGGGTGTACTCGGCAAAACGCGAAAGCAGTCGATCACCGTGCCGCCCAACGCCGTCGACGTGGTCAACGGGCTGGGCGCGGGCGACAGCTTCGGCGGATCACTCTGCCACGGACTGTTGGCCGGATGGCCGCTGGAGAAGATACTGCGCTACGCCAACGCGGCCGGTGCGATAGTCGCGTCTCGGCTCGAATGCTCCACGGCGATGCCGACCGCTGAAGAAGTCCACGATCTCGCCGAAGCCACAGCCACGGAGGCAGTCAATGTCTGACAAGCTCGCCGCCCGCCCCCTCGCCACCACCTACGCCGACGTGACGGAACTGCGTGCGAGCGATCCGCAGATCATCGAAAAGGCCTGGGCAGCACGAACTCCTCGCGCCACTGTTCGAGGCAACGGCCGGCTCATGATCGTCGCTGCCGATCATCCGGCGCGTGGGGCACTGTCTGTCGGCGGCAAGCCGACAGCGATGAACAGTCGTACCGATCTGCTGGACCGCTTGCGCACTGCTCTCGACAATCCCGGAGTCGACGGCGTTCTCGGTACCGCGGATATTCTCGACGATCTGCTCCTCCTCGGCGCCCTCGAGGACAAGGTCGTCTTCTCGTCGATGAATCGCGGCGGCCTGGCGGGCGCGAGCTTCGAACTCGACGACCGCATGACCGGATACACCGCGGCCGGCACCGCAAAGTTCGGCATGAACGGCGGAAAGATGCTGCTGCGCATCGCCCTCGACGACGCAGGCACCCTGCCCACGATGACGGCATGTGCCGAAGCCGTGGACGAACTGGCCGCAGCCGGACTGATCGCGATGCTCGAGCCGTTCCTCTCCAGCCGCGTCAACGGCAAGGTCGTCAACGATCTCAGCCCCGACGCCGTCATCAAATCAATCCACATCTCCCAAGGTCTCGGCTCCACCTCGGCGTACACGTGGATGAAACTGCCGGTAGTCGACGAGATGGAACGGGTCATGGATGCGACCACCCTGCCGACGCTCCTCTTGGGCGGCGATCCGCAGATCGCGCCGGAAGAGACGTATGCGAAGTGGGACGCTGCCCTTCAGCTGCCGTCCGTGCGCGGATTGATAGTCGGGCGCGCGCTGCTCTACCCACCCGACGGCGACGTGACGGCTGCCGTCGACACCGCCGTCAAGCTCGTCCACTAGAACCGACCTGGCAGGAGCAAGATGTTCAGCAAGTACTACGTCCCCGCCGGCTCTTCCGCCGACGGTGATTTCACGACAGTGGTCACACCGGAGTCCGCCGGGTGGACCGAATCCAGCTTGTGGACACTCGAACTCGCCCCTGGCACTGACGTCCACCTGCAGTCCGGTGAGAACGAGATAATCGTCGTTCCACTGGCGGGTTCAGCCGTGGTTGTTGCCGAGGGGACGGAGATTCCCCTGACTGGCCGCGCATCGGTTTTCGACGGTCCCAGCGATTTCGCGTACATAGGACGCGACGCCGACTACTCGGTCAGCAGCACGGGCGGAGGCCGCTTCGCCCTGTGCGGAGCGCGCGCCCGCGCCAAGCTTCCCCATCGATACGGTCCCGCGTCCGGAGTCGCGGTCGAACTTCGCGGCGCCGGAAACTGCAGCCGACAGGTCCACAACTTCGCCACCGCAGACACTTTCGAGGCAGACTCCATCATCGCGTGTGAGGTCATCACCCCCGGCGGGAACTGGTCGTCCTATCCCAGCCACAAGCACGACGAGAACAGCGATGTCGAATCGGCTCTGGAAGAGATCTACTACTTCGAGATCGACCGAAGCCCCACCGGCACCGAAGGGTTCGGCTACCACCGCGTGTACGGAACCGCCGAGCGACCAATCGAGGTGCTCGAGGAAGTTCGCTCCGGCGACGTCGTCCTCGTACCGCACGGCTATCACGGCCCGTCCATCGCAGCGCCGGGCCACCACATGTACTACCTCAACGTCATGGCAGGTTCGGGCGAGATCCGGGCGTGGAACATCTGTGACGATCCGCAACACACCTGGCTGCGTGGAAGCTGGGATCACCAGGACATCGACCCTCGACTGCCGTTGCAGTCCCACAACTGACGGAAGTGAAAGCTGTGGCACCCACCGACAACGCAACCGGCAATCGTCTACCTCGCGACGAGCCGACCGTACACCTCACCGTTTCTCAAGCTGTCGTACGCTTCCTTGCCAACCAGTACACCGAACGCGACGGCCAGCGCACCAAACTGTTTGCCGGATGCTTCGGGATCTTCGGGCACGGCAACGTCGCCGGGTTGGGGCAGGCACTTCTGCAGGCCGAGATCCAAGATCTCGACGCCGGCCGTGAGCCGACGCTCCCCTACGTGCTCGGCCGCAACGAACAGGCGATGGTGCACTCGGCGGTCGCCCACGCCCGCATGAAGGACCGCCTGCAGACGTGGGCGGTCTCGTCCAGCGTCGGCCCGGGCGCCACCAACATGATCACCGGCGCTGCCCTGGCCACCATCAATCGTCTCCCTGTATTACTTCTGCCCGCAGACACTTTCGCGACCCGAGCCAGTGCCCCGGTCTTGCAGGAACTCGAACTCCCGTCGAGCGGTGACGTCACAGTCAACGACGCTTTCAAACCGGTCTCACGATACTTCGATCGAGTATGGCGCCCGGAACAGTTGCCGAGCGCTCTACTGGCCGGGATGCGCGTTCTCACCGACCCCGTCGAAACCGGCGCAGTCACCATCGCCATCCCGCAGGACGTACAGGCCGAGGCTTTCGACTGGCCCGAGTCGTTCTTCGCCGAACGAGTCTGGCACGTGGCCCGCCCGCTCCCCGAGCGATCGGTGATCGAACGCGCCGCCGCGATCATCCGTTCGGCTCGCAAGCCGCTGATCGTCGCCGGCGGCGGCGTGATCTACAGCCAGGCCACGGCCTCACTGGCAGCGTTCTGCGCGCAGACCGGAATCCCCGTGGGGCAGAGCCAGGCCGGCAAGGGTTCGTTGGTCTACGACCATCCACAATCCGTCGGGGCGGTAGGGTCCACCGGCACCACGGCTGCAAACGCGTTGGCCACCGAGGCGGACGTCGTCATCGGAATCGGCACGCGGTACAGCGATTTCACGAGCGCGTCCCGCACCGCCTTCACCAATCCCGACGTTCGCTTCGTCAACATCAACGTTGCGTCTCTCGACTCGGTGAAGCAGGGCGGTGTCAGTGTTGTCGCCGACGCTCGTGAGGCACTCGACGCTCTGGCGATCGCACTGAACGACTACCGGGTGGAGGACGAGTACGCGGCCAGGATCGGTGAACTCGCCCGCAATTGGGATGCGATCGTCGAATCCGTCTACAACCCAGCCGAACCCGCGGCTGACGGCTCACTGAATCAGAATCAGGTCATCGGCCTGGTCAACACGTTGTCCGATGCACGTGACGTCGTGGTGTGCGCTGCCGGGTCCATGCCGGGTGACCTCCACAAGCTGTGGCGTACTCGCGATTCGAAGGGATATCACGTCGAATACGGATACTCCTGCATGGGATACGAAGTTGCCGGCGGTCTGGGCGTCCGGATGGCTTGTCCCGATCGCGACGTGTTCGTCATGGTCGGCGACGGTTCCTATCTGATGATGGCCACCGAATTGGTCACCGCCGTGCAGGAACGCCTCAAGGTCATCGTCGTCCTGGTGCAGAATCACGGATTCGCCTCCATCGGTTCACTGTCCGAGTCGCTCGGTTCCCAGCGCTTCGGCACGCAGTATCGCTACCGCTCGAATGACGGACGGCTCGACGGAGGGGTGCTCCCGGTCGATCTGGCCGCAAACGCCGCCAGCCTCGGCGTCGACGTCATCCGCGCCAACACCGCTGCCGAGTTCGCCGATGCGATCAAGGTCGCGAAAGCCAGTGAAACCAGCACTGTCATCCACGTCGAAACCGATCCGCTGATCGGCGCCCCCGACAGCGAATCCTGGTGGGATGTACCGGTATCGGCCACCTCCGAACTGGAATCGACCAAGAACGCTCGGACAACCTACGAGTCCTGGAAGAAGATCCAGCGACCGTATCTACGTCCATCCGACTGACCACACCCCAGACTTTGCCCGCGAAAGGAATCTAGACATGAGCGCGATTCGCGTCGGATCAGCCCCCGACTCCTGGGGCGTGTGGTTTCCGGACGACCCTCAGCAGACCCCGTACACGCGATTCCTCGACGAGGTGTCCGCGTCGGGATATGAATGGATCGAACTCGGTCCGTTCGGATACCTTCCGACCGATCCAGCCAAGCTGACTGACGAACTCGGAGCACGCGGCCTCAAGCTTTCGGCCGGTACCGTTTTCGAACACCTGCACCAGGACGATTCCTGGGATGCCGTCTGGAATCAGATCAAGGACGTCGCCAAGTTGACCGCAGCCGTCGGCGGCAAGCACGTAGTGGTCATACCCGAGATGTGGCGCGATCCTTCCACCGGAGTGGTACTCGAGGATCGAAATCTGACTCCCGAGCAGTGGCGCAAGAAGACCGACGGCATGAACGCTCTCGGCAAGGCGATGCTCGAGGAGTACGGCGTCATGGCGCAGTACCACCCTCATGCCGACAGCCATGTCGATATCGAGGACAACGTCTACAAGTTCCTCGAAGGTACAGACGGGCGTTTCGTGAACCTGTGCCTCGATACCGGCCACATCAGCTACTGCGGCGGCGACAATCTCGCCATCATCAACAAGCATCCGGAGCGCATCGGGTACCTGCACCTCAAGCAGGTGGATGCGGCGATCGTCGCCAAGGTGGAGGCGGAGGACCTGCCGTTCGGCGAAGCCGTCAAACTCGGCGCGATGATCGAACCACCGCGTGGAATCCCGGACATGCCGCCGCTTCTGGAGGCCATCGAGAAGCTCGGCATCGACGTGTTCGCGATCGTCGAGCAGGACATGTATCCCTGCCATCCCGACACACCGCTGCCCATCGCACAGCGCACTCAGAAATACCTGTCCACCTGTGGCGTCCCCGCCGTCCGTTTCAGCTGAGCAACACAATCGAGGAGTACCACCGCATGTCTGACAACCAGGATCTCCGGATCGCAGTGCTCGGCGTCGGCATCATGGGGGCCGATCACGTCGACCGCATCACCAACAAAATCGGCGGTGCCCGAGTCACTGTCGTCAACGACTACTCTCTTGCCCGCGCCGAGGAAATCGCAGCATTGACGCCGGGGTCACGCGTCGTCGTCGATCCGTTCGATGCCATCGCAGCCGACGACGTCGACGCCGTTGTGCTCGCAACCCCGGGCCCGACCCATGAGAAGCAGGTACTTGCCTGCCTCGAAGCAGGCAAGCCGGTTCTCTGCGAGAAGCCGCTGACCACCGACGCGGACAGTTCGCTGGCGATCGTCAAAGCCGAAGCAGCGCTGGGAAAGAGACTGATCCAGGTTGGTTTCATGCGCCGGTTCGACCACGAATACACCCAGCTCAAGGATTTGATCGACAGCGGCGATCTCGGTCGCCCTCTCGTTGTGCACTGCGCGCACCGCAATCCTGCGGTTCCGAACGGCTTCGACAGCGCGATGATCGTCAAGGACTCACTCGTCCACGAGGTCGACGTGACGCGATTCCTGCTCGACGAAGAGATCACCTCGGTGCAGATAATTCGGCCGTCTGCGAATTCGCTTGCTCCCGAGGGCATTCAAGACCCACAGATCGCGATATTCGAGACCGAGTCCGGTAGACACGTCGACGCCGAGGTGTTTGTCACCACCGGAGTTGCCTACGAGGTGCGCACCGAAGTTGTCGGCGAACTCGGAAGCGCGATGATCGGACTCGACGTGGGACTGATCCGAAAGACCAAGCCCGGAAACTGGGGTGGGCAGATCACCCCAGGATTCCGCGAACGCTTCGGGCAGGCATACGACACCGAGTTCGCCCGGTGGATCAAGGCAGTGAAGACGGGCGCCGGCACCGGCAACTACATCGACGGACCAGGTGCCTGGGACGGGTACGCCGCGGCCGCTGTCTGCGCCGCTGGCGTGAAGTCTCTGGAGACGGGTCAACGCGTCGTCGTGGACATGGTTGCGCGCGACTCTGTGGCCGGAGCGTAGCGATGAAGGTCGCACTCGATCCGACACCGTTCCATCACGATTACTCGCTGCTGGAGCTTCCCCGAGTTGTTGCCGATCTCGGGTACGAGTACCTGCAGCTCACACCGCACGTCGACATGATCCCGTTCTTCAATCACCCGAAAGCCGACGACGCGCTCGTCGCCGAGTTCCGGAAGGCCTGCGCGAGTGCGGGAGTCGGCATCGCGTCGGTGCTCCCGGTCCTTCGGTGGTCCGGCCCGGACGAGGACGCTCGCGAAGCAGCAGTGCGTTACTGGAAGCGGGCCATCCAGATCACGGTCGATCTCGGTGTCAACGTCATGAACACCGAATTCTCCGGCCGCCCCGAGAAGGCCGAAGAGTCCGAGCGTGCGTTCTATCGTTCGATGGAGGAACTGCTTCCGATCATCGAACGCGAGGGGATCGACGTCCTGATCGACCCGCACCCGGACGATTTCGTCGAAGACGGACTTGCCGCGATCCGCACGATCCGTGGCGTGAACTCCAAGAACCTCGGCATGGTGATCGTGGCGTGCCACCAATTCCACATGGGTGGGGACCTTCCCGCCATCATGGAGGCCGCCGGCGACATGGTCCGTCTCGTACATGTGGCAGACACCATGGATCATCACCGTTCCCACGGACTTCGCTACATCACCAATCCGCCAGGCTATGCCGTTCGAGTGCATCAACACCTCAAAATGGGGGACGGAGACGTCAACTGGGACGAATTCTTCGGCGGCCTCGGCAAACTCGGCTTCTACGATCGTGACAACACCGTGATGGTGTCGAGCGTCTTCGCCGAGAACGAAAACGCACACGAGGTTTCCCGGTACCAGCGCGAGACGATGAACGACTATGTCGCCAAGTACACCTCCCCGAACTCCTGAGCCACCAGACCACTAGGAAATACCATGACCAGCACTGATACTCGTGTCATCGCGCACTGGTTGGACGGCAAGTCGTTCGCCGGAACATCCGAGAACACCGCCCCCGTCACCAACCCCGCCACCGGACAGATCACCGGCCGACTCGCCCTGGCGAACCTCGAGGACGCCCGCGCTGTCATCGACGCTGCTGCGGCGGCCTTCCCCGCCTGGCGCGACACCTCCCTGGCTCGGCGCACACAGATACTGTTCAACTTCCGCGAACTCCTCAACGCTCGCAAAGGCGAACTCGCCGAGATCATCACAGCCGAGCACGGCAAGGTCCTCTCCGACGCTCTCGGCGAAATCAGCCGCGGACAAGAGGTAGTCGAATTCGCCTGCGGAATACCGCATCTCCTCAAGGGCGGATACACCGAGAATGCATCGACCAAGGTCGACGTGTACTCCATCCGCCAACCCCTCGGCCCCGTCGGCATCATCTCGCCCTTCAACTTTCCCGCGATGGTCCCCATGTGGTTCTTCCCGGTCGCCATCGCCGCCGGGAACACCGTGATTCTCAAGCCCTCGGAGAAGGACCCCACCGCGGCGGTCTGGCTCGCCGAACTCTGGGCCGAAGCCGGTCTGCCTCCCGGCGTCTTCAACGTCCTCCAAGGTGACAAGCTCGCCGTCGACGAACTCCTGGAAAACAAAGCAGTCAAAGCGATTTCGTTTGTCGGATCCACCCCCATCGCCCAGTACGTCTATGCCACCGGCACCGCCAACGGCAAACGCGTGCAAGCACTCGGCGGCGCCAAGAATCACGCCATCGTTCTGCCGGACGCCGACCTCGACCTTGCCGCCGACGCAATGGTCAACGCCGGATTCGGCTCCGCGGGCGAACGGTGCATGGCGATCTCCGCCCTGGTCGCAGTCGGCGACATCGCCGACGAACTGGTCGCCAAGATCGTCGAGCGCACCACTCCCCTCGTCACCGGTGACGGCACCAAGAACTCCGACATGGGTCCGCTCGTCACCAAGGCCCACCGCGACAAGGTCGCCTCCTACGTCGATGCCGGCGAGAAGGACGGCGCCACCATCGTGGTCGACGGACGCACAGTCCAGGCCGATGGTGGACCGGACGGCTTCTGGCTGGGGCCCACCCTCATCGACAATGTCACTACCGACATGTCGATCTACACCGACGAAATCTTCGGACCTGTCCTCTCCGTCGTGCGCGTCGATACCTACGACCAAGCCCTCGAACTGATCAACGACAACCCGTACGGCAACGGCACCGCCATCTTCACCAACGACGGTGGCGCTGCCAGACGCTTCCAGAACGAGGTGGAGGTCGGCATGATCGGCATCAATGTCCCCATCCCGGTTCCCATGGCCTACTACAGCTTCGGCGGCTGGAAGAACAGCCTCTTCGGTGACACCCACGCTCACGGGACCGAAGGTGTTCATTTCTTCACGCGAGGTAAAGCCGTCACCAGTCGCTGGCTCGACCCCAGCCACGGCGGTATCAACCTCGGCTTCCCCGAGAACAGCTAATCGGCAAGACATCTGTGGCCGAGAGTCTCGAAGAGGCTCGGCCACAGATGTTTTCGAGAGGTCTACACGACCGTGGGGTGGTACGTCAGTACCTGAACTCCGGATTCGTACCGACGATCGTCCTTCAACTCGAGGACGATCTTGTCGGCCGATTCGGGGAACACTCTCCCGCCGGACCCGAGAATGACCGGAAAGACCATCAGGCGCAGCTCGTCGACCAGACCGGCCAGCAACAACGCGTGGACGAGCGTCCGACTTCCCGCGACCAGGATTTCGCCGTCGATCTGCTCCTTCAGCTTCGGAACGGATTCCTCGATGGGACCGTCGAGGGCGGTCGAGTTGTTCCATTCGAGCGGCTCCGTCGAACTCGTGACGACGTACTTGGGCATCTCGTTCATCTTGTCCGCGAAGCCTTGGTCGTCCTCGCGGTCAGGCCAGGCACCGGCAAAGCTCTCGTAGGTCCGCCGACCGAGTAGAAGCACGTCCGCGGCGAGGGTTTCGTCGAGTTTGAACTTCATCTGATCGCCCTCCTGGTATGGAAAGACCCATCCAGAATGCGCATAGCCCGGTTCACCACCGGGCGCTTCCATGACCATGTCCAGAGACACGAATTCCGTCACCACGATCTTGCCCATACCGATCCCCTGTCGTCAGTGTTCCTGCACCGTGCGAGTAGTCGACTACCCCACTGTTACAGACTCTGGTTGGTCGGGGAACTCATCGACGGCAATCGGCAGCGTCAGCACCCGAAGAGTCAGCACACAACCCAGGCGCCGTTCTCTTTGATCAACGTGATGTCCTCGCGCATCATCCGGGACGGATCCTCGGTGCTGTAGTGGCGAGTGTCAGCCGTCGCCGAATCCCCGTTCACCACGATGTTCTCCACACCGTCCAGCCTCAGACTGGCAAGTGTGTCGTCGAATGGCGACTCGTCGACCCGCGGACTCTCACTGCGCATCGAACTGCACTGAGTGCTGTCCACTGCCTCCCAGTCCCTTGCCGCCATGAATTCGAAACTCTTACCGACGACTGCCGAAATTTGACTCTCGGCCGACGGCTCCGACTCGCCGGAGCACCCCACCGCAGCGGCCAACGCTCCGAGGACTGTCATTGCCGCGAGCGTCCGGCGTCCGCGTATACCTGCGAGGTTCATCCGTCCACTATGCCCGATCTACAAACCGAATCGTCTGTTTTCGATCTCCGCGCTAGCGTGGCGATTCGGACGTTCCCTCCGGTTCGCATACCCTCGTATATCGATGATGTGGCGTCGAAAGTGTGCAGTGGCAGTTGCCGGAACAGTGCTCTCAGGAAGCATTGCGTTCACCGGTGTCGTAGGGACCTCGGGAATCGCCGGCGCCCAACCGGCCCCGCCGCCGCCCACCACCACCGAGGCTCCGTTCACCACACCCAACACCGACAGCTGCCCGTTCACCAGTCTCCCGGCGCCGGCGATCGATCTCTCCGAAGCACCCGCGCCCGGATCCACGGCACCCACCGCTGTCCCGATTCCGGAAAGCCCCGTCGGTGGAGACAAACTCGGCGAGTGCGGCGTCGTACTTCCAGACGGCGCTCCCCCGCTCCCGGCCGATATCGCGGCATCCGGATGGGTACTCGCGGATGCCGAGACCGGTGAAGTCCTCGCCGCCAAAGATCCGCACGGTCGCTACCGACCGGCCAGCACCATCAAGATGCTGTTGGCTCTCGTCGCACTCGACGAACTCGATCTCGACACCGAAATCACCGCAACCGCCGAAGACGCGGACGCTGAAGGTAGCGCTGTCGGCATCGGCAAGGGCGGCAAGTACACCAACCGGCAACTGATGCAGGGTCTGGTCATGGCGTCGGGAAACGATGCCGCACATGCTCTTGCCCGCCAACTCGGCGGTGACGCTGCGGCCGTGTCGAAGATGAACGCCCTCGCCGCCGACCTCGGCGCCCTCGACACCCGCACGGCAACTCCATCCGGACTCGACGGCCCGGGCATGAGCAGCTCGCCGTACGACCTGGCCGTGATCTTCCATACCGCCCTGCAGAATCCGACGTTTGCCGGTCTGATCCATACCGAAACCGTCGAGTTTCCCGGCTTCCCCAAGGATCCGACGATTCCTGACGATCAGGACCGCCCTGGATTCACACTGGCGAACGACAACCAGTTGCTCTACAACTACGACGGCGCTTTGGGCGGCAAGACCGGCTTCACCGACGACGCCCGCCACACGTACGTGGGTGCTGCGGAGCGCAACGGCCGGAAACTACTGGTGACATTGATGGGCGGCGAAGCCAAGCCGATCCGTCCGTGGGAACAGGCTGCCCGTCTTCTCGATTACGGCTATGCGCTCCCCGCGAGCACAACCGTCGGCTCGTTGACGGACCGATCCACCGACGACGCCACGCCCGACGTCACTCGCACACCGTCTGCCGCCGCACCAGGATCGATCTCGGCAGCACCCACCGCTACCGACGCCGAGTCGGACACCACTGACCGCATCCTCGTCGGTGCTGTCGGCGCAGTAGTGGTGATCGCGTTGGTGGCGGGAGCAGTTGCTCTCAACCGTCGAAGGCGCTAGCGCGGCCGACGACGCATGAAGCCCGAAAGTCCCAGACCTGCAACCGCACCCGTGGCGATCAACGCAGCCACGCGCGATGGTGAAGCCCCGTCACTGACAACGATTCGGGGCGAGATCACGGCCGGGTCCGGCGGTGGAACGAACGCCAGAGCCATGCTTTCCTTGGTCGTCGCCGCCCACGCCGTGCAGAACAGCAGCATCCTCGACGCCGTGAAGACGAACACGAGCAAACCGATGATCGGGCCGAATGCCACGCCCGCCGGGCCGCTGGTGACGGCCGCGAGGTAGATCGCACCTACCTGCTTGAAGATCTCGAACACGACCGCGGCGATAAGCGCTGCCTGCGCGGCGCTACGCAGCGTGACAGGCTCGCGCGGTAGCCGGGCAATCACCCACAGGAACACCGCCCACGTCGCCAGGAGTGAGAGCACCAGTGAAACGACTCTGAGCCCGACTCCGACACCGGTGATGTTCTCGAGGTTGAGCCATTTGAGGATCTGAGTCGCAACCGGCCCGCTACTCAAGGCCGACATGCCCAGCGAGACGACCATGGCGAGAGCCAGACCGATCAGGGCACCAGCGTCACCGAGCTTGGTACGCAGGAAACCCTTCGGCTCGCGCTTGCTCTCCCACATCGCCGTCAGTGCGTCACGAACATTGGCCATCCAACCGAGACCCGCGTACGCGGCACCCAGGAGACCGAAGATTCCGACGCTCGCGCGCGAGTCGATGGCCGAATCGATCAGCGTGTTGATGGTGTCACCCAAGCTGCCCGGAATGCTCTTGGTGATCTGCTCCTGAATCGACTCCAAGTACTCGGGATGCCCGGCCAATACGAAGCCGGCCACGGCAAACGCGACCATCATGATCGGAATCAGTGCGAGAACACTGAAGTACGTGATTCCTGCAGCGTAGTAATCGCCTTTTTGCTCTTGGAACCGTCCAGCCGCGCGAACCAGATGATCGAGCCATGGTCGCGCTGCCCGTTGCTTCTCGAGAAAGCTCGGTGCGTCGTCGTCCGTGTCAGCCATTGCCGTCCCCCTCATGTTCGGTCAGGCGTCGTGAGTCCGAATTCGCGTCGGTCAGCCCTTCGGTGCCAGGAATCCGACCTTGTCATAGACAGCAGCGAGAGTGCGTGAAGACACCTCACGGGCGCGGTGCGCTCCGGCCGCGATGATGCGATCCAGCTCCGCCTCGTCGGCAAGGTAACCGTCGACCTTCGCCTTGAGCGGGGTGACGAACTCGGTCAGCACATCAGCGGTATCGGTCTTGAGGTCGCCGTACCCCTTGCCCTCGTAGCCGGCCACCAGAGTCTCGATCGGTACTCCCGAGAGAGCCGACTGAATGGTGAGCAGGTTGCTCACGCCCGGTTTGGCCTGCGGATCGAAGCGAATCTCGCGCTCGTTGTCGGTGACCGCCGACTTGATCTTCTTCGCCGACACCTTGGGATCGTCGAGCAGATTGATCAGTCCGGCTGCACTGGCAGCGGACTTGCTCATCTTCGCGGTCGGATCCTGCAGGTCGTAGATCTTTGCCGTGCCCTTGATGATCTGCGGTTCGGGAACAACGAACGCCTTGCCGTAGCGCGTATTGAACCGGCCGGCCAGATCGCGTGCGAGTTCGAGGTGCTGACGCTGATCCTCACCGACCGGAACTCGCTGCGGGCGGTACAGAAGAATGTCCGCGGCCATCAGAACCGGATACGTGAACAAACCGACACTGGCGTTGTCGCTGCCTTGTTTGGCGGACTTGTCCTTGAACTGCGTCATACGGCTGGCTTCACCGAAACCGGTGATGCAGTTCAGGACCCACGCCAACTGCGCATGCTCGGGAACCTGACTCTGCACGAACAGCGTCGCCCGATCGGGATCGATACCCACTGCAAGCAACTGAGCGATCGCCACCTTGGTGCGACGACGCAGTTCCTTCGGGTCCTGCGTCACCGTGATGGCGTGAAGATCCGGAATGAAGTAGAAAGCGTCGAAATCGTCCTGCAACGGAACCCACTGCTGCAGCGCGCCCAGGTAGTTGCCGAGGTGGAAAGAATCCGACGTCGGCTGGATTCCGGAAAGCACGCGAGGCTTTGCGGTGGGCTTCTGTTCTGCAGGGGTCGACATGGTTCCGATCTTTTCACGAGTGGAAATCAGTGCAGTGGCGTGGTGCCCGGGTAGGTGAGTTCGACGAGGTCGTCACCGCGGGCAGTGAGGTCGTCCGCGCCGAATTGGTAGACGGTCCGGAAAACGACGGGTTCCCATTCTTCGGCGTAGAAGTCCATCGTTTCGCGGAACCACTCCAACTGATCCTGTTGCTCGGACAGTAGAGAACCCGCACCGCGGACCACAACTACATATCCGGCGCCGAGTCCGAGTACGTCGTCGAGATCGCGCATGACATCGTCGAAAGCGTCTTTGTTGCGCCCGAAGTGGGACGGAAACTGGAAGGCCGCCGCGAACTCGTCGAAGAGCTGCGCCGTTGTTCGCATGTTCTCTCCGCGAACCACCCGAACGACAAAATTCTCGCCACGGAGTTCCCGTGCAAGATCATCCGCAACGGCCGGGTCGCCCTGCAGCGCCACCGAAGCCACATCCGAAGACGGATCCAGCCACTGCACCACGCTGACCGTGGACGAGTCGGACATCAGCGAATCCTCACAAACGTGTCGTAGTGATCGAGGGTGTACCACGCCGAACCGTCGTTGCCGGTGACGATCCGCTCGGCATCGCGACCTTGGCCGTTCTTCTTCGCGTTGACGTCCCATTCCTGGTAGACGACACGTCCGCCACCGGCACCGACCGCGGGTAGACGCCCTTCGCTGTTGCGGAAGGTGATGCCGCCCTTCGTGCCCGGCGCATTGGCGGAATCCGGCCACCGCCCGGCGTCGATCTCCACCAGCGTGGCGAGAACCCGCGCCGGCGCATCAGTGCTTGCCTGCTGCGTTGTCTTTGCAGCGGAACTCGACGGCTCGGAACTCGACGGCGCAGCCTTGGTAGTTGCACCCGGTTTGGCTCGAGCACTCGAAGGCTGGACACTCGCGGACTTCGTAACCGACGACGATGACGCCGAAGATGCCGAACTGTCGGAATCCCGCGAAGACAGGGTGACCGCCAGCACGAGTGCCACCACCGCCACAACAACCGTGATGATGGCGTTGCGCGTCTTTGCGCTCGGCATTTTCAGACCTTCAGGCATGCGCGTCCCTACCGGTACGAGACGGTGACAGGTGCGTGATCCGACCATCGGAGGTCGTAGGACTCAGCGCGTTCGACGACCGCGACCTTGGCCCGCTCGGCGTATCCGCGGGTGGCAACCTGGTAGTCGATACGCCAACCCGAATCGTTGTCGAAGGCCTTGCCGCGGTACGACCACCACGAGTACGGACCGTCGACACCCGGATGGAGGGTGCGGAAGACATCGACCCACGCGGAATCTTCGGCGAACAGCAGATCCATCCAGGCGCGCTCCTCGGGAAGGAATCCCGAAGACTTCTTGTTGGTCTTCCAGTTCTTGAGGTCGAGTTCGGTGTGCGCGATGTTCCAATCGCCACTGACCACCACGTGACGATCGGCAGCCTCGGCCGCCGCAGCGGTGGTAGCGAGGTGAACTGCGAAGGACGCCATGAACCGCTCCTTCTCCTCCTGCTTCGGCGTGAGCGCCTCACCGGACGGCAGGTACAGGCTCGCGACGGTCAGATCCGCGAAGTCGGCTTCGATGTATCGGCCGGCGTCGAGAAACTCGTCGTCCCCGTGGCCGATCCGCACCGCGTCAGGCTCGGTACGTGAGAGCACCGCGACTCCGTTTCGTCCCTTCGCAGACGGCTCGGCGGAGACCAGGACCCATCCGTTGCCGAGCGCTGGTTCGAGAGTCTCGCGAAGCTGATCGTCCGACGCACGCGTTTCCTGAAGGCAGATGAAATCCGCCGACGTCTTCTCCAGCCAGTCGAGCATGCCCTTGCGGGCCGCTGCTCGAACGCCGTTGACGTTCACGGACGTGATGGTGTGGGGCGCAAGAATGTGGGAGTCAGCAGTTTGTGGCACGGCAAGCACCGTAGCCGATTCCACCGACGCGGATGGGCTCCCAGGTCAGCGCACGGCCCTACGCTGCAGAATCACCGCAACCGCCAGCACGACGAGACCTGCGACGGCCAGCAACGACCCAACTGCCGCCGGCGCGGTGTACCCGTAACCGGCCGCGATGACGACGCCGCCGATCCACGCTCCGAAGGCATTGGCGATGTTCAGCGCGGCGTGATTGAGAGAGGCAGCCAAGGTCTGAGCGTCCTCGGCGACATCCATCAACCGTGTCTGGAGGCCGGGAACCATCGAGGACCCGGCGAGCCCGATGAGGAAGACGAAGACAAGCGCCGTGTACGGATTGCGCACGGCGATCACGAAGACCGCGAGAATCACCACGAGGGATCCCATCGACAGGAACAAGCCCTTCATCAGTGCGCGATCCGCGAGGTATCCGCCGACGAAGTTCCCGGCCACCATGCCCAGTCCGTACAGCATGAGTGCGAGGGGAATGAACGAAGCGCCGAGCCCGGACACGTCGGTGAGAGTCGTACTGATGTAGGTGTAAACGGCAAACATGCCGCCGAATCCGACCATGCCCACGATCAAGGTCATCCACACCTGAACGCGGCCAAGCGCTCCGAGTTCGGTGATCGGATTCGTCACCGGCATACCGTCCAAACGCGGTATCCAGACGAACAGCGAAGCAACCGTTGCCACCCCGATTACGGCGACCAAGGCGAAGGCGCTGCGCCAGCCGAGTGCCTGGCCGATCCAGGCCGCGACCGGCACCCCGATCACGTTGGCCACGGAAAGGCCCATCATCACCATGGCCACGGCCTTCGCGCGTTTTCCTGGTTCGGCCAGGTGAGCTGCGACCAGTGCGGCGACTCCGAAGTAGGCGCCGTGCGGCAATCCGGCGACGAAGCGAGCCATCATCAGCGTCGTGTAGGAGGGCGCGAAAACCGAAGCGGCATTGCCGACGGTGAAAGCGACCATGAGTGCGATCAACAGCGTGCGGCGCGGTACTCGTGCGGTGAGTGCAGCGATCAGCGGAGCGCCGACGACAACGCCGAGCGCGTATGCGGAGATCACGTGGCCCGCGACGGGTTCCGAGACGCCGAGCCCGGATGCCATTTCCGGGAGCAATCCCATGGCGACGAACTCGGTGGTGCCGATACCGAAACCGCCGAGGGCGAGAGCGAGCATCGCCGGACCTCTGGTGGAACGAACCCCGGGAGTCGAGGTGTCAGAACGGGAGAGGGTAGACGAAGTCACTGATCAATTGTGGTCTCACATCTGGTTGAACTTCCAAGTGAGAGCGGGTGAGTTCACTCACGTGAGACCACGAACACAAATGGGACGCCCGGTTTCCCGGACGTCCCATCTGAAAGGTGAAGCGGTGAATCTACTTCGCGGCCATGGCCTTCTGCAGGTTCACGTCGAGTGCGCCGAGGAACTCCTCGGTGGTCAGGTAGCCCTGATCGCCGCCGACCAGCATCGAGAGGTCCTTGGTCATCTGGCCGCTTTCGACGGTCTTGATGACAACGTCTTCGAGCGCCTGCGCGAAGCCGATGACCTCAGGGGTGCTGTCGAGCTTGCCACGATGCTCGAGCCCGCGGGTCCACGCGAAGATGGACGCGATCGGGTTGGTCGAGGTGGGCTTGCCCTGCTGGTGCTGACGGTAGTGACGCGTCACGGTGCCGTGAGCAGCCTCTGCCTCACAGGTCTTTCCGTCCGGTGTCAGCAGAACCGACGTCATGAGGCCGAGCGAGCCGAAGCCCTGGGCCACGGTGTCGGACTGGACGTCGCCGTCGTAGTTCTTGCATGCCCAGACGTAGCCGCCCTCCCACTTGAGTGCGGAAGCGACCATGTCGTCGATGAGGCGGTGCTCGTAGGTCAGACCTGCGGCATCGAACTCAGCCTTGAACTCGGTCTCGTAGACGTGCTGGAAGATGTCCTTGAAGGCACCGTCGTACGCCTTGAGAATGGTGTTCTTGGTGGACAGGTACACCGGGTAGTTCTGCTGCAGTCCGTAGGTGAGCGACGCGCGAGCGAAGTCACGGATGGACGTGGTGAAGTTGTACTGCCCCTGGACGACGCCGCCCTCTTCGGGGAAGTTGACCAGTTCGTGCTCGATCGGTGCGCTGCCGTCCTCAGGCGTGTAGGTGATCATCACCTTGCCGGGGCCGGGGACCTTGAAGTCTGTGGCGCGGTACTGGTCGCCGAATGCGTGACGGCCGATGATGATCGGCTTGGTCCAGCCCGGAACGAGTCGCGGAACGTTGGAAATGATGATCGGTGCGCGGAAGATCGTGCCGCCGAGAATGTTGCGGATCGTTCCGTTCGGGGAACGCCACATCTTCTTGAGACCGAATTCCTCGACACGTGCCTCGTCCGGCGTGATCGTGGCGCATTTGACGCCGACGCCGTGCTTCTGGATCGCGTGCGCTGCGTCGATGGTGACCTGGTCGTCGGTCTCGTCGCGGTACTCGATACCGAGGTCGTAGTACTCGAGGTTCACATCGAGATACGGATGGATCAACTTGTCTTTGATGAACTGCCAGATAATGCGCGTCATCTCATCGCCGTCGAGTTCGACGACGGTGCCCTCAACCTTGATTTTGGACATGGGTGCTTCGCGTCCTCCTAGGAAGTTTCCCTGGTTACACGGTTGCGGTCACACTTTGTGAGTGGGTCCGCGAACGGTTCGATTATCAAACCTAGACGGTGTGGACTGATCTCGGGAGATGAGTCCCAAACAAGACAAGCGTACTGCTAACCCGTGAGGCTGCAACCGGCAGGTCCACCCACCGGTCTCTACTCGCGAGTAACTTTTGCCTGCTAGTGGGCTGCGTCGCTCTGTCTCGCGTGCGGTCGCGGCTCACATTTCGCCCCGTGTCAGGACTGCGCTCACTTCCCGGTAGAATCCGACTTGGTCATGAGTGCCAGCGTCAAGCCCCGGCTCGCTGGACGGCAACCCTCCAACCGCGGTGGGGTGCCCCGGGTGATGACCAGGTTTCCCGACGTGGATCTGCTCACGCAGTTCCACCGCAATTCGGGTGACAAGCGCGGGTCCGACAGGGACGGACCCCAGACCGGGCCGAGCCCCACGGAGGTAACTCAGTATGTGTCGCACTTGTAGATAGACCCCAGCACGGGGCGGCGATCCTTCGCCCCCGTCCGACATCTATCCGTCAGACCACTGGAGTGAACAAATCATGACCGACAACACAGCCGACGCCGCAGCAACTTCTGATCCGACCGCCAACTGGTCGTTCGAGACAAAGCAGGTGCACGCCGGGCAAACAGCGGACACCGCCACCAATGCGCGCGCTCTGCCGATCTACCAGACCACCAGCTACGTCTTCGACAGCACTGATCACGCTGCGGCATTGTTCGGCCTCGCCGAGCCCGGCAACATCTACACGCGGATCATGAATCCCACACAGGACGCCGTCGAGCAGCGCATCGCCGCCCTCGAAGGCGGAGTCGCCGCACTCCTGCTGTCCTCGGGTCAGGCTGCCGAGACCATCGCGATCCTCAACATTGCCGAGGCCGGCGACCACATCGTCTCCAGCCCGTACCTGTACGGCGGCACGTACAACCTCCTGCATTACACGCTTCGCAAGCTGGGCATCGAAGTCACGTTCGTCGAGGATCCCGACGATCTCGAGCAGTGGCGCGACGCCATTCGCCCGAACACGAAGGCCTTCTACGGCGAGACGATCGCCAATCCCAAGAACCACATCCTCGATCTCCCAGGAATCTCGTCGTTGGCCCACGAGAACGGTCTCCCGTTGATCGTGGACAACACCGTTGCGACGCCGTACCTGCTCCGCCCACTCGAGCACGGCGCCGATATCGTCGTTCACTCCGCCACCAAATACCTTGGCGGACACGGCACAGCGATCGCCGGCGTCATCGTCGACGGTGGCACCTTCGACTGGACGCAGGGTCGCCACACGAACTTCACGACGCCTGATCCCAGCTACCACGGCGTCACCTTCGCAGACCTCGGCGCGCCGGCATTTGCACTCAAGGCGCGCGTCCAGCTGCTGCGCGATCTCGGCTCCGCCGTGGCGCCCTTCAACGCGTTCCTCATCGCGCAGGGCATCGAAACCTTGAGCCTGCGCATCGAGCGTCACGTGTCCAATGCACAGAAGGTCGCCGAATTCCTCGACGGTCACGGCGAGGTGGCCTCCGTTTCCTACGCGGGACTCACCTCCTCACCATGGTTCGAACGCGGAAAGCAGCTGACGCCCAAGGGAACCGGCGCCATCGTCACCTTCGAACTGCCCGGCGGTATCGATGCGGGCAAGACGTTCGTCAACGCCCTGACGCTGCACAGCCACGTCGCCAACATCGGTGACGTTCGCTCACTCGTCATCCACCCCGCCTCGACGACGCATTCGCAGCTCACCCCCGAAGAGCAGCTAGCCTCCGGTGTCACACCCGGGCTCGTCCGCCTCGCGGTCGGCATCGAAGGAATCGACGACATCCTCGCCGATCTCACCGTCGGCCTGGCTGCGGTGGCAAACTCGTGACCGTGAACGAATTGGAGCCCAGGATCGACCTCCTCCCCCCGCCCGACGGCCGGGTGGGGTTCGTCGACATCGGTGCCTTGGAACTCGAGAGCGGCGCGGTACTCCCATCGGTTTCGCTCGCCGTTCAGCGGTGGGGTGAGCTGTCCCCGAACCGCGACAACGTCGTACTCGTCGAGCACGCACTGACCGGAGACTCACACGTCACCGGACCGATCTCCGCAAATCAGCCCTCCCCCGGCTGGTGGAACGGAATGGTCGGCGCCGGCGAACCGATCGACACGGGCGAATGGTGCGTCATCGCAACCAATGTCCTCGGTGGTTGTCGCGGCACGACCGGTCCCAGTTCGCTGGCCGACGACGGCAAGCCGTGGGGCAGCAGGTTCCCGGAGATTTCCATCCGGGATCAGATCGCAGCGGAGAAGAAGCTCGTCGATCTTCTCGGGATCGACCAGTTGGCCTCGGTAGTCGGCGGATCCATGGGCGGCATGCGCACGCTCGAATGGGCAGTAACCTACCCGGACAGCATTCGCTCCGCGTTGGTGCTCGCAACCGGTTCACGGGCCACTGCGGATCAGATCGGCACCCAGACGACGCAGATCGCTGCCATCGTGTCCGACCCGGACTGGCAGGGCGGTGACTACCACGGAACGGGGCGGGTACCTCGCGCCGGACTCGGCATCGCCCGTCGCATCGCGCACCTGACGTACCGCACCGAGTCCGAACTGGACGCGCGCTTCGAGAACTCCGCTCAGAACGACGAAAACCCTTGGAACGGTGGACGATACGCCGTCCAGAGTTACCTGGAACATCAGGCAGACAAGCTCGTCGACCGCTTCGACCCGAGCACGTACGTCCTCCTGACCGAGGCCATGAACCGGCACGACATCGGTCGTGGACGCGGCGGCGTTGCGGCGGCGTTGGCATCGATCACAGCGCCGGTCGTCGTGGGCGGCGTGGACTCGGATCGGCTGTATCCCCTTCGTTTGCAGGAGGAGATCGCCGACGGCATTTCCACGTGCTCCGGCCTCGAGATCCTCAAGTCCAAGGACGGCCACGACGGCTTCCTGACGGAGGCGGACGCTGTCGCCGGACTGCTGCGCCGAACGATGGAGTTCGCACGCACGGCCCGCTGATCCGGCACAGAGCCACATTTTCAGGATCCGTCAATGTCGGGAAAACCACAGCTGATCTGCAGGTTTTCCCGACATTTTCATTGGCGTGCCTGAGCTGGCGCGGCTAACATCGGCGAACGTGAATCAGCCATGCTCGACGCGCCTGCAGGCTACGTACATTCCCGAGCACATGTCCTTCGCGTTCTGGGGTGATGCAGACCCGGAAGCGCGACTGGCGGCGCTGGGGATGCCGACCGGGTCGCCGGGCATCTGCCGCCTCGCGATCCCGGTCGACGAGTCGATCGCAGCAACCGACGTCGAAGCGCAACTGCTCGACCTCGCCACCGCGGTCGACGCCCTGCACACCCTCGATGCACGTCGCGACGACCTCGGACCGTCGTTGCTCGCATGGAAGCGCGTCGTCGACACCGGCGCACATGACATTCCGACCGCAGCGCATGCAGCGATCGACCGCGACGACACGAAAATCAGAAGCGCCCGGTCCACGGTGGAATTGTTCACGCAAGCGCGCGTAGCCATCGAGAGTCTTCGCCGAGCACAGATTCAGGCGACATTGCGCCCGTATCAAGTGCACGGAGTTGCCTGGTTGACTGCATTGTCGGGTTCGGGCGGTGGAATTCTCGCCGACGAGATGGGTTTGGGCAAGACACTGCAAGCGATTTCGATGATCGCGATCCACGCGGACGACGGTCCGCATCTGGTCGTGTGTCCCACCTCGGTGATAGGAAACTGGCGCCGCGAGATCGAGCGATTCGCTCCGCATCTGCCACTACACGTTCATCACGGGACTGCTCGCACACTTCCCACTCGTGTCCCTGCCGGCACCACGGTTCTGACCAGCTACAGCGTCTTGCGTTCCGACGCAGCACAATTGGCCCCGATCCAGTGGAGTTCAGTGGTCTTCGACGAGGCACAACAGATCAAGAACCCCTCTTCCCTGGCAGCGAAAGCAGCAATGCAGTTGTCGGCCGACGTCAAGGTGGCGATGACGGGCACGCCGGTGGAGAACCGCCTCGAAGAATTGTGGTCGCTCTTTCGCGTCGCCAATCCCGAAGTCCTCGGAACTCGCGCACGTTTTCGCCAACGGTTTGCCGTACCGATCGAATCCGGTCGATCCCCCACCGCGGCGACCAGGCTTGCTGCGGTCATCGATCCTTTCATTCTGCGCAGAACCAAAGACACAGTGGCCAAGGATCTTCCGCCCAAGCAATTCTCCACCGTCTCGTGCACTCTGACGTCGGAACAAGCGCACATCTATCGGTCTGCTGTAGCAGATGCCTTCGACACCGGTTTGGGTACGGGAATTGCCCGGCGCGGCAACATCCTTGCGCTTCTGAGCACCCTCAAGCAGGTATGCAATCACCCGGCGCAGGTCACCGGCGATACGGACGACCTCTACGGAAGATCCGGAAAGCTCGACCGCGCAACGGAAATGATCGCCGAGATCGTCGATGACGGCGATCGCGCGCTGATATTCACGCAGTACCGGACCATGGGCGAGATGCTCTCGCGGCATCTGGGATCCGAGTTGGGAATCGGCGCAATCCCCTTCCTCCATGGCGGCCTGAACACCGACAAGCGAGACGCGATGGTCGACGCCTTCCAGAACGACGCGGATTCCCCGCCGGTTCTGATTCTGAGCCTGCGAGCCGCCGGCTTCGGCCTCAACCTCACGCGTGCGAGTCACGTCGTGCATTACGACCGGTGGTGGAATCCGGCCGTCGAAGATCAGGCAACCGACCGGGCACACCGCATCGGCCAGAAGCGCACCGTCAACGTCCACACCTTGGTGACCGGCGGAACCGTGGAGGACCACATCGCAGCGATGCACGAGTCCAAACGAGCTGTGGCCGATGCTGTTTCCGGGAACGTCGAGGCCGCGTTGGCCGATCTCCCCGACACCGAACTGCGTGAACTTCTCGAACTGGACGGCGCGGTGATCATCTGATGGCCAACGAATTCGGCGTCACCGCTTGGGGTCGAGCGTGGTTGCGGACGGTGGAGCGGACAGCGGCGTCCGGTCCGAACCCGTCCCTGCCGACAGCTCGTACCCTGGCACGCAACGGTTCCGTGGAGTTCACTGTCGCCTCGTCGGGGACCGTCGTAGCCGAGGTGAGCACCAAAGCAAAAACCTCGTCGGTGACGATCGGTGTCCCGCTCTGGACCAAATCCGAGATCGCTGCAGTGAAGAACCTTCTCCGCTCGGCTGGAAAGGCCAACAGATCCGTCTCGACCGGCGAGCTGCCGGACAGCATCGTCACCGAACTGCAGGCTCGAAATATCGCAGTCGCCGTTGATCTTTCGGAGTGCACAGCCAACTGCGACTGCTCAGGTCGACGCTCGCCGTGCGTTCACCATCTCGCCGCGATCTACGCCCTGGCCGGGCGAATCGACGAGGAACCTGCACTCGCGGTGACGTTGCGAAGTGCACCGGTCAAGGCTGGAAAGAAGTCGACATCCACACATCCGCCGGAGTGGATCCCTCTGAGTGATATCGACATTCGCTCGTTTTACGGGGACTGATCTTCTCAGTCGGTGCCGAGCGGATCGATGGTCAGGGCGAGCGTCGCGATCAACACACCCATGACGCCCATCGCCGCGGTGTCGAAGACCCTTCCACGCACCGCGAGCAGCCCCACACGATTCTCGGGAACGAACCACCGAGCAGCAGCACCGATGATGACGGCAACACCGAATACGAGGGCGCCGCGACGCCACCGGTCGGCCAGCACGAGAACAACGGCTGCCGCGATCACGGCGAGGACCGCGAGCATGGGCAGATTCTTCTTCGCGAGGCCGACCAGTGAGGACATCGGACTCAGGCTCCGGCCAGAACCCGCTCGGCGCGCTCGACCACGTTGGTGATCAGGAACGCGCGGGTCAGCGGTCCGACACCACCGGGATTGGGTGAGACGAATCCGGCGACCTCGTTCACGTCGGCTGCGACGTCGCCGCGCAGGCCGTCGTCGGTGCGGCTGACGCCGACGTCGAGGACCGCTGCTCCGGGCTTGACCATGTCCGCGGTGATGAGGCCGGGAACGCCGGCGGCAGCGACGATGATGTCGGCGCGGCGAACCTCGGCCGCGAGATCGCGGGTACCGGTGTGGCAGAGCGTGACCGTCGCGTTCTCGCTACGACGCGTCAGCAGCAATCCGATCGGACGACCGACCGTGACGCCGCGTCCGACAACCACCACGTGTGCACCGGCAATCGGGACCTCGTAGCGACGCAGAAGGTGGAGGATTCCACGTGGGGTGCACGGCAGCGGGGCTTCCTTGCCCAACACCAGTCGACCGAGGTTGACCGGATGCAAGCCGTCGGCATCCTTGTCGGGGTCGATACGCTCGAGGGCCGCGTTCTCGTCGAGGTGCTTGGGGAGCGGCAACTGCACGATGTAGCCTGTGCACTCGGGATTGGCATTGAGCTCGTCGATCGTCGCATTGAGCTGTTCCTGTGTGATGTCGGCAGGCAGGTCGCGTCGCAAGGAATTGATACCGACCTTGGCGCAGTCGTTGTGCTTGCCGCGCACGTAAGCCGCGGATCCGGGGTCGTCGCCCACCAGGATGGTGCCCAAGCCGGGTGTGATGCCCTCTGCCTTCAGAGCGCTCACCCGCACCTTCAGGTCTTCGAAGATTTCGTCGCGGGTAGCTTTGCCGTCGAGGATCGTTGCAGTCACGGCGACCATTGTTCCAGGTTAGGGTCGATGAGTGACAACGGCTCCGGAACTACGCGGCCCGAGGGTGCTCCTCTCCCCCGTCGCGCCCGACCATCACGCCCGTCTGCGGGCAATTCACCTGCACCCGGACGTCGTGCAGTGGTGGCAGAATCCCGACGACGACTGGCCTGCGTCGCCGGAGGCCGGCACCACGCGCTACAGCATCTTCTACGGCGACCACTTGATCGGGTTCATCCAGTGGTACGAAGCGGAAGACAACCCCGACTTCCGCCACGCCGGTCTCGACTTGTTCCTCGATCCCGACTTTCACAGCAAAGGGTTCGGTCGCGAATCGATACGGGTGCTGTGTGCCCATCTGATCGACGACCTCGCATTTCACCGTCTTGTCATCGACCCGGAAGTCGACAACTCCGCCGCCATCGCTTGCTACCGATCAGTGGGCTTCAAGGACGTCGGGGTGATGCGCGAGTATTCGCGAGATCGCCACGGTAAGTGGAAGGACGGACTGCTGATGGATCTGCTCGCACGGGAATTCATCCGCTGATCGACAGGCCCCGGCCCGAGAGGACAGACATCATGTTGCTGGACAAGGAATTCACGGCCACCTTGCAGAAGAGTGACGCCAAGGGTGGGTGGACCTACGTCATCTGGCCGGAGTCCGCCGAGTTCTTCGGCACCCGCGGCCTGGTCAAGGTTCGCGGGACGATCGACGGACATCCGTTCCAGAGTTCGTTCATGGCCTTGGGAGACGGCAACCACAAGCTGCCGGTCAAAGCCGATCTCCGCAAGGCCATCGGCAAGGACGCGGGCGAACTGGTGACCGTGCACCTCGAGGAGCGCGTGCAGAGCTAGGCGCCACTACTTCATGTCGACGACAAGACCGTGCGCCGACGCATAAGCCACAGCCTGCATCAACTCGATCTGCGCGTTGCCGACAGACGCGGACGTCCACAGACTCGGGTCGATCCGCGCACCGCGCAGGTCTGCACCTTCGAGTTTGAGTCCACCCGTGCGAGCACCGGACAGATCCGCCGACGCCAGAACCGCGCCCCGCATGTCGGCCCGAACCAAGTTCGCTTCACGGAAGCGGCACGAGGTGAAGTCGATCTTCCTCAAGTCCGCCCCGCCCAGTGAGGTCAACGAGAAGTCGACTTCGTCGAGCGTCAACGGCCGGATACGGCAACCGTCGAACGTCGAACCGAGCAGACTGCAGTTTCGGAACGTGCTGTGCCACAGGCTGGTCCGAGCAAAATTGCAGGAGCGAAATGCAGTTCCCGTGTGCACGGACTCCCCCAGATCGGTGCCGGTGAAATCACAGTCCGTGAACACCACCGACTCCGTCGTGAGTCCGGTGAGGTCGGCGTCTCGGAAATTGCAGTTGGTGAAAGTGCGCTGACGCCACTTCTGCCCGGCCAGCCGCGCGTCTGAATAGTCTTCGCCGACGACGTCGTCGGATTCTTCGGGGAGCATGACGTCCATACTGCCCCGCCGCACCGACACCGGTTCGACCGCCTAGGTCTCGCAGGCCACGCCGTCACCGTCACGATCAAGCTTGGACGAATAGCCGGGATCGCCGCGGTAGATCGGGGCCGCACCGGCCGCTCGCACCGCTGCGCAGTTGGCGTAATACACCCCTGCATCAGGCACCTTGGCCGGCGGAGGAACGTAGGCGGGTTCCGTTGTTTTCGGCGGGGTGTACGCCGGGGCGGGCGGAACGTACGGCGTAGTCGTGGTCTCCGGGACCTGCGGAACCAGCGGCACTATTGCGACGGTGGTTGTCGTCGGTGGCGGCACGATCGTTGTCGTCGTCGGCAAGAGGGACGAAGTCGTGGTCTTCGTCGTAGACGGGACAGTGGTTTTGGTCGTCGTCGCGGCAGCTGTCGTCGAAGAGGTCGCGGCGGGTGTCGTCGATTCTTCCGACTTGCCCGCTCCCGTTGCCGCGGCTATGGCAACGAGCCCCACGACTGCTGCGCCGGCGATCCACGGCCACTTACGCCGCGTCTTGCCTTCCTCGGCGTTTGTGTCCGGCACCGCCGATCCGGGTGCACCGAAGACCTGAGTGGGAGTGCCGAAAGCCTGAGTGGGTGCGTCGACGCCCTTGGGCCGTGTCTGCGCGGTCCACTGCTGACCGTCCCAGTAACGGTCGATCGTGGGGTCGAAGGGGTCGGGGTTCCAACCGGCGGGAGGGTTCATCAAAATGTCCGTTCTGCGAAGAGTGCCGGAAATAGATTCGCACGAACTGGCCGGTTTGTTACCAATTCGCCCACACTCCTCGCCTGCCCTTCTCACGAACGCGGGCACCGCTGAGCCGCCCGGTACAGTTCCTCGAGTGTTCCGAGTGATGTTCCACGAGCCCCGCATCCCACCCAACACCGGAAACGCGATCCGCATGGTCGCGGGCACCGGTTGCGAACTGCACCTGGTCGGCCCTCTCGGGTTCGACCTGTCGGAGCCGAAGCTCAAGCGCGCAGGCTTGGATTACCACGATCTGGCTACTGTCACGGTCCACGAGAACCTGGCCGCTGCCTGGGACGCCGTCACTCCCGCTCGCGTGTTCGCCTTCACCGCGCACGCGACCACGTCGTATGCCGACATCGCCTACCAACCCGGCGACGTCCTGCTGTTCGGGCCCGAACCCACCGGACTATCCGAAGAAGTACTGGCGGACGAACACGTCACCGAGCGCCTGCGTATCCCGATGCTTCCCGGACGCCGGTCCCTCAACCTCTCCAACGCTGCCGCCCTCGTGACGTACGAGGCCTGGCGCCAGCACGGGTTCAAGGGCGCAGTCTGACCGACGTCAGTAGACGTCCCGGACGTAGCGCTTCTCCGCCGAAAGCGCCTTCACGTACGCCTCGGCACTACGAGGGGCCAGTTTTCCGTGTTGAGCAACCACCCCGTTCAGGGCACTGTCGACGTCCTTGGCCATCCGGTTGGCATCGCCGCAGACGTAGAAGTGGGCGCCCTTCTGCAACCACTCCCACAGCAGCGCACCCCGCTCACGCATCCGGTCCTGCACGTAGACCTTGTCGGCTTGATCCCGGGAAAATGCGAGGTCGAGTTCGGTGAGGAATCCGTCTTTCCGCAATTCTTCGATTTCTTCGCGGTAGTAGAAGTCGGTAGCGGCGTGCTGTTCCCCGAAGAACAGCCAGTTCGGACCCGTGTGCCCCAATGCCCGCCGCTCATGCAGGAAGGCACGGAACGGCGCGATGCCGGTCCCCGGTCCGACCATGATCATCGGGGTCTCGGGATCGGAAGGTGGCCGGAAATGGGTCGACTTCTGCACGTAGATACCGATGTCGTCATCGTGGGCGTGGTCGGCGAGGTAAGTCGAGCACACCCCACGCCGTGGGACACCCGCAATGTTGTATCGCACCGCGGACACCGTCAACTGCACTTCGCGTGGGTTCTCCTTCGGACTGGAAGAGATCGAATACAGCCGCGGCTGAAGCGGTTTGAGTAGCGAGAGCCATTCGTCCGTCGAGGCACGAACGGGCGACTGCGCGAGAATGTCGACGGACTGTCGTCCCCACGACCAGTCTTTGAGCGTGGAGACGTTCTCCGGCTTCAACAACTCGGCCAGGTCCGAATCGCGGGTTCGTTGATGCACGAACCGAATCATGTCGCTCGAGATTCGAGTGATCTCCAAGCGCTCGGTGAGCGCGGTACGCAAAGTCATGGAACCGTGCTGCCGCAAGTCGACGGTCTCCTCACCGTCGAGGCCGGTAAGGGTGAGCCACTCGTCGACGAACGGGGAACTGTTCCGCGGCCAGACTCCGAGAGCGTCGCCGGCTTCGTAACTGACAGTGTCGTCCGGAAGGTGAAAGCCCAACTGCCGCACATCTTTGGAAGAGCCTGGCCGGTTGAGCACGATATTGCGCGTCAAGGCTGTGGCCAACGGCGCCTTCTTGTTGTATTGCAGCGGCGCCGACATCGCCGGTGAAATCGGCACGGCCGCAACGGTTGTCCCAGAATTGTTCTTTGCAACGAGGACGTCGGTCGTCGCGCCAGCCTCCGAGCGCTGAAGTTCAGCCGTGACCGCGTCCAGCCATCCAGCAGCGGTGTCCTCGAAATCGGGCTCACAGTCGGCGCGATCGACGATACGACTGGCGCCCAGTTCGGCAAGGCGGGCGTCGAGCTTTCGTCCGTGTCCACAGAAGTCGGCATAGTTCGAGTCACCGAAAGCGATGACTGCATAACGTGTCTCGGCCATGCGGGGCGCCCTGTCAGCAGACAATGCATCCCAGAAACCACTGCCGTTGTCCGGGGATTCGCCGTCACCGGAGGTACTGGTGATCAGCAGGACCTCTCTGGTAACTGCCAGGTCGGCGGCCGGGAACTCGTCCATCGCGTGCATCACCACGGGCAAGCCAACTTCCCCGAGACGAGCAGCGCAGGCTGCGGCAAACTCCTCCGCGTTTCCGGTCTGCGATGCCCAGAGCAACACGATCGGCGCGCGTTCCGGCGCAATGCCCGCACTCGATGACAACGCAGGCCCATCCGTGTCTGGGAGTAAGGTCCGCGAGTACAGGCCGGCCAATACGCCGTCGACCCACATCCTCTTTTCGGTCTCGAACGGCGCAGTCGACGGCAAGGTCGGCACACCGGCAGTACGATCACCGTCCGCACGCAACGCCGCGAGAAGGCCGGCCAGGTAGCTCTGTTGCAGCGCATCGAATACCACTGCAGGTGTTCCTGTTTGACCGATGACCCCGGCCAGGACATCGGTTCGCGACAAAACCTGATCATCCGGCACAGGAGCCTCCCGCGGCGACTCGGCGAGCACTGTCTCGGGTGTGTTCACGGCGACCTTCGTCATAGTGACGGCACAGGCTTTGAACTCCGGTTGTTGCGAGGCAGGGTCAATCGCGTCGTTGGTGACGGCGTTGATGGACAGGTACTCACCGAAGGCGTCGTTCCAGTGAAACGGTGCGAAGCAGTTTCCCGGACGCACTCGGTCGGTGACAACCGCCGGGAGCACAGCACGGCCGCGGCGTGAGGCAACCTCGATCGCATCCTTGTCGACGACGCCGAGCCTGGCGGCGTCGTCGGGATGGATCTCGACGAAAGGCCCCGGGTTGAGTTTGTTCAGCTTGGCCACCTTGCCGGTCTTGGTCATGGTGTGCCACTGGTGCGCGAGACGACCGGTGTTGAGCAGGAACGGGTAGTCGTCGTCGGGCATTTCGGCGGGAAGCATGTGCGGCCGTGCGAAGAACATCGCCCGGCCAGTGGCGGTAGGGAATGCGAGCCGCGGAGTGCTGCCGTCCTCGCGGATCAGGAGCCTTTGACTGACACCGTCATTGAGGTATCGGATGGGATGACGGTCCTGATCACTGTCGGGCGGGCATGGCCACTGAATTGACGTCTTGCGGAGGCGCTCGTAGCTGACGCCGCGCAAGTCGTAGCCGGTCTTCGGATTCCAGAACTGCTTGATCTCCTCGAACACCTCTTCGGCGCAGGTATAGGTGAACGCCTCCCCATACCCCATCTCGCAGGCGATGCGGGCGATGATCTGCCAATCAGGCAGCGCCTGCCCGACCGGATCCAGCGCCTGCTGAAAGAGCGTCAGGTTGCGTTCGGAATTGATCATCACTCCGTCCGACTCTGTCCACAGTGACGCGGGCAGCAGAACATCGGCGTATTCGTTGGTCTCGGTGCCCAGGAACGCATCCTGGGTGATGACGAGGTCAGCCTTCTCCAAGCCGTCGATGACGGTCTTGCGGTTGGCTACTGTTGCAACAGGATTGGTGCAGATGATCCAGCACGCCTTGATCTCCCCCGCCGCCATGCGGGAGAACAGGTCGATGGTCCCGCCGCCGATGTCGGTGCGCAGAGAACCCGCCGGGATCCCCCAACGCTCCTCGACGAATTCGCGATCGGCGTCGACCGTCACGGCACGCTGGCCGGGCAAACCTGGCCCCATGTAGCCCATTTCACGCCCGCCCATCGCGTTCGGCTGCCCGGTCAGCGAGAACGGACCGCTGCCGGGCTTGCAGATTGCTCCAGTCGCAAGGTGAAGGTTGCAGATGGCATTGGTGTTCCACGTGCCGTGGGTGCTCTGGTTCAACCCCATAGTCCAACAGCTCATCCAGTTGGCAGCCTCACCGATCCACTGCGCTGCAGTGCGGATGTCGGCTTCGGGGATACCCGTGATCTCACTGACCTTCTCCGGGGTGTACTCCGCGAGGAAACCGGGCATCACCTCCCAGCCTTCGGTGAAGTCGGCGATGAAGTCGGGATCGGTGTGGCCGTTCACGACGAGCAGGTGGAGTAGCCCGTTGAGTAGCGCAAGATCTGTGCCGGGAGCGATCTGCAGGAACAAGTTCGCCTTGTCCGCGGTGGCGCTGCGTCGAGGATCGACGACGATCAACTTCGCGCCTGCCTTGATCCGCTCCTGCAGCCGCAGAAAGAGGATCGGATGGCAGTCCGCCATGTTCGCGCCCGTCACGAAGAACACGTCGGCGTGTTCGAAGTCCTGATAGGAACCGGGCGGTCCGTCGGCCCCTAGAGACTGCTTGTAGCCGGTGCCTGCACTCGCCATGCACAACCGGGAATTCGATTCGATCTGATTGGTTCCGATAAAGCCCTTGGCCAGTTTGTTCGACAAGTACTGGGCTTCGAGAGACATCTGCCCGGACACGTACAACGCAAACGCGTCGGGGCCGTGCTCGTCGATGATCCCACGCAGGCGATGGGCGGTTTCGGTGATGACGGCGCCGATGTCCGCCGATTCGATCGCATCACCTCGGTGTGGACGGCGATATGCAGATTCCATACGCCCCGGACCTGCGAGCATGTCTGCTGTCGTGGTCCCTTTGGTGCACAGACGCCCGAAGTTGGTGGGATGTGTCTTCAGACCGGAAGACTTCGCAGCCTTCCGACGCCCCGTCTCCGGATCGGTGATGATGTCGAGGACGAGACCACAGCCGACCCCGCAGTACGCGCAGAGTGTGTCGACACTGGTGGTAGTGAGTTGAGCGCCCATCGATTCATGCATCCCTTCGACCGAGGATCAAGGTCGATTTCTATCTTCGGATGCAGTTGTTTCGGGAGTTCATGCCCGATGTTGCGTAACAATCACTCTTTCCTCACCGTCCCCTTCTGACCGATGTGCGGTCCCGGAACCAGCGGTCGTCGACGGGTGGCGACACGCGAATGCCCAGTTCTAGCCCCTGCCGCCGAATCGAGCGATGTAGTGCCAGACCTTCTTGACGCCCTGCGGATCGAAGGACGCACCCCGGGCGAACCCCAGGACGGCAGGCGTCAGTCGCCCGTCGATTGCGATCTCTCGCGCGAGGTCGACGACGGCCGCTCCCCGATATTCGGGATGTTCGGCGACCTCATCGACGTCGACCGCGTAACCGTCGTGCCACAGCACCGGGCATGGGAGCGAGTGGGCGATCTCTTCGATGCGTGAGCCCCGGTAGCTCGGGTCCAGGACGAGTGCCTCGACGTCGGTTCCGATGTCGACGGCGCCGTGGACGTGCGCCTCGATGTAGTGGTCGAGCGGATCGTCGAACTCGGCGGCTCTTGCGGCGTCGACCAGGCTCATCGCGTCCGCCGTTCCGAAGAGATCGGGTTCGAAGACACTGTCGGGAAAGCAGAAAGTGGTGCGGTCGAGTGTGTGCTCGGCAAGCCGGAAGTAGGACGAGCCGAACCGAGGAGATGCCCCGTACGGATCGGCGGAAAAGTTCAACGATCCGTACTTCGGCCGTTCCGACGGCTCTCTCTCGTCGTAAGCCCCGCCGAATATCCGACTCTCCCAACGCCAACGATCGCCGCCGTGATGCGCCGTCAGTCCGCCGTTGCTGGTTCGAGTCTCGAACTGGGTCACGTAGGTGCCTTGACGTGCGATCGAGGCCAGAGTCAGACCACGCTCAAATGGGAGGTCTGGATGAAAGTGCAACGTCACCCGGTGATTTCGATCCACCTGGTGACCGTTCGAGAGACTGCGCACGTGCGCAATCGCGGCAGACGAGGGATTGGAATCAACAGGCATTCGTCCATTATCCGGATACGGAAGCAGCGCCGGTGAAGAAGTCGACCAGTGAATACGGTGCGCCTTCACCGAGGCAGAGATCAAGGATCACGTGCGAGTCAGCGGCCTCGGATGCACTGCGCACGAACATCGCTTCCTCGTAGCCGCTCAGTGCCGCTTCGATGTCGTCCGGGTGCGCGGCGATCGCCCTTCCCAGTTCGGCGCCGTCGAACATGGCCAAGTTCGCACCCTCACCGGACGGAGCCATCAGATGTGCCGCGTCACCGAGGAGCGTGACCCCAGGCACGCGATCCCATCGGTGCTCGTCGGGAAGGGCATGGATCGCGCGCGGAATCGGAGCGGTTTCGCCGTCTGTGATCAGTGCAGTGAGTTCTGGTGCCCAACCGTCGAACTCGGCCGCGACCCGCGCTGTCGCAGCGGCAGCGTCGGTGAAATCGATACCGGCAAACCACTCCGCCGGACGATTCAGCTGAACGTAGGTGTGCACGATGTCCCCCGCCTCTCGATGCGCGGCGATCGCTTTTCCTGGTGCGGGCGCGTACATCGCGCCGCCACCGACGGCTTCGGCTGCAGCCGAATGCTTCTCGTCGACGTTGTAGAGGTAGGTCTCGACGAACGTGGTGCCGACGTATTCGGGCTTCGCATCGGAGAGCAGCGGCCGGATCTTCGACCAGGCACCGTCTGCACCGACGAGGAGATCGGTAGTCACTGTCGAACCGTCGACGAAGGTCAACTCGTGGAGGCCGTCAGCGCACTCGTCGGCTGTGTTCCGTGAGCCGAGCGAGCGGACACTGTCGACCTTGCGTCCCCATTCGATCGTGCCGTCCGGAAGGGATTCGAGCAGGATCCGTCGGAGGTCTCCGCGCAGCACTTCAGGACGGACTCCCGCGCCGTCATCGGGTTCGTCGAGGAGTACAGCGGCGTGTTGATCGAGTACGCGCGACGCGGCACCGCCCTCGTGGATGATCGCGCGGAACTCGTCGATGAGGCCGGCAGCATCGAGCGCCGCCTGACCGTTGTGTTCGTGGATGTCGAGTTGGCCGCCCTGCGTGCGAGCTTCTGCCGACGGTTCCGCCTCGTAGATCTTCGACGGAATTCCGTGAACGTGGAGGACGCGCGCGAGGGTCAGACCGCCGAGGCCCGCCCCGATGATCGTTATCGAGTTGCTCATGTTTGTTTCCTTTCAGGCTTCTATTGGAACGTCGTTCCAGTGACCATCTTGGAACGGCGTTCCAGATATGTCAAGATGGTGCGTATGGCGACCAGAAATCAGCGGGCCGAACGACGCACGGATGCGCTGTCGAAGGAGCGGATAGTCGAGACCGCGATCGAGATCCTGGATTCAGAAGGCGAAGGCGCACTGACGTTCCGTGCTCTCTCCGCACGCTTGGCAACAGGTAGCGGGGCAATCTACTGGCACGTTGCCAACAAGAGCGACCTTCTCGCTGCGGCAACCGACGACGTCATCGCCCGCGTGACAACCGAAGGAACCGAAAGCGCAACTCCACGCGAGGCGATCCGGATCATCACCCTCGGTGTGTTCGACGCGATCGACGCTCACCCGTGGGTCGGCACCCAACTCTCGCGCGAGCCGTGGCAATCAGCAGTGATGCAGATCTTCGAAAGTCTCGGCACACAGCTCCAGGCGCTGGGCGTTCCCGAATCGGCACAGTTCGACTGCGCGTCCGCACTCCTGAATTACGTACTCGGCCTCGCCGGCCAGTACGCCGCGGGCGCCCGCCTCCTCCCCCGCGAGACAGACCGATCCGCTTTCCTTTCGACCGTCGCCACACGATGGGAAGAACTCGACCCTGCGAAGTACCCGTTCCTCAATCAGGTGTCGACACAACTGCGCGACCACGACGACCGCGAGCAGTTTTTGGCAGGTATCAATCTCATCCTCGCGGGGATCGACACCGCCAGATAGCAGCCGCAGCCGTCAGCGCGAATGAACAGCAGTGTTGGAACCGAGCGCGATGTCGAGGAAATCCCTTGCTGCACCGCGTAATCCGCGATCTGGATCCCAGACGGCCTGGAGCCGCCTCGGCATCCGCAAGCCGTCGACGTTGACCGCGACCAGTCGCCCGTCCGTCAGATCTGCAGCCACGGCCAGCGACGAGAGAACGGCGGGCGCATTGCCGGCCACTACCGCAGCCTTGACTGCGGTGCACGAGGTGAGCTCGAGCAACGGCGGCACACAATCGGGAACGGCATTCTCGAGCGTCGACCGCGTACCGGACCCTGACTCGCGCTGAATGAGCGGTGTGCGTGCGAGGTCCGCAACCGGAACGGGCACACCATTGGCCCAGTCGTGTCCCGGCGGCACAACCACGACGAGGTGATCACGTGCCACCTCACACGACGCGAGCGCCGACGGCACATCCGGCCCTTCGACGAATCCGATGTCGGCCTGGCCTGCCTGCACTTGAGCAGAGACGTCCGAGGAATTGTGCAAGCTCACCGACGCCACGACATTGGGGAACTTGTGCCGCATCGCGACCGTCCATCCGGGCACCAGATACTCGGCGATGGTCATGCTGGCCGCGACGGTGACGGCAGCGTCGCGTTCACCGCGAAGTGCCGCAACTCCCGATGCCATTTCCTCGGCACTGACGAGGATGTGACTTGCCCACTCGAGAATCAGACCGCCCTCGGCAGTGGGACGAACACCGGTCGCCGCTCGATCGAAAACCTTGATGCCGAGCTGACGTTCGACCGAACGCACACGGGCGCTGACTGCCTGCTGACTGAGTCCGTGCTCCCGGCCGGCAGCACCCATGCTGCCCAGACGCCCTACGGAAAGCAGGACGTCGAGGGCACTGAGCTCCGGCACCCGAGGGGACAACGACATAGACCAAGATTAGACCCACAAGGCGAGTTTGTGGGCATTCAAGGACAACCGGTCTACCGGTACGAACCGGATGAGACGACAGTGAAATACATGACCACCACCACGAGTCCCACCTTCGCCCACATCACCCCGAACTGGTTCGCGGCAGCGATGGGAACGGGAATCGTCTCGGTGGCCGCCGCTTCGCTCGAACCGGAGATCGAGGGCTTGAAACTGGTCTCCGAGATCTTCTGGGTTCTGGCGGTTCTCGTACTGTGCGCCTTGATCGGAGCATTTGCCACCCATTGGTCACAACATCGATGTCAGGCCCTCGCCTACCTGCACAGCCCCGCGATGTTCCCCTTCTACGGCGCCGTCGCAATGGCACTTCTGACCGTGGGATCCGCAACCGGCATCACCGGCCCGGACTTCCTCGGCCACGACGTGGCGATCACCGTGTCGCTGACACTGTGGACACTCGGCACGGCACTCGGCCTGGTCACCTACGTCGTGATGATGATTCGACTCGTTCGAGATGCCGGGATGGCGACGGCAATGCCGTTCTGGCTCATGCCCGTCGTACCCCCGATGGTCTCGGCCACCACCGGCGCAGCCGTCAGCACCCACATGCCCGAAGGCGCTCCGCGCGTCGCGGTACTGGTCTTCTGCTACATCCTGTTCGCTCTGGCGCTTACCGCCGCCATCGGCATTCTGGTAGCCGTCGCCAGGCAGTTCGCACGCAACCACTCGGCGGGCGTCGACGTGATCCCGTTCAATGCCATTCCCTCACTGTGGATTCCGTTGGGCGTGATCGGACAGTCGATCGCAGCATCCAACCTGTTGGCCGCCGCCTCACGGCATGCACTCGGTACCGAGCACGCCGACACCCTGCACGAATTCGGAATCGCATACGGAACCGTCGTCGGAATCATCGGCGTGATCGCGTTTGTCACCGTCACCGTCGTCACCATCCACGCACTGCGCCGCGGCTTGGACTTCTCACTCGGCTGGTGGAGCTTCACTTTTCCCATCGGAGCATGTGCCGTCGGTGCGAATGCATTCGGAGTCGCCACCGGTTCGACGCTGATTCTGGGAATCGCACTTGCCCTGCTGACCGTGCTGATCCCCATCTGGGCAACCGTCGCGGTACGGACCGTCCGCTCGATCCGCAGTGGCGCACTTCCCGCAGCCGCCTGAAATCGCACCGATGAGTTTCGCCTCGCCGTACGGTCTGTACTCACGTAGACCATTGTCGAGAGCGGGAGTACACGGTGAGTCAGTTGTTACGAGTGCAGAATTTCAACGTTTCCAGCGACGGAATAGCATGCGGTCCGGACCAGAGTTTCGAGAGCCCGTTCGGCCTCGACCACGGTGAAATGTTTGCGTGGGCGGGAGCTACGGCCAGCTGGCCCAACCGCACCGATCCCGGCGGCAGCCGCGGCCTCGACGACTATTTCACCCGAGACTTCTCCAACAACATCGGTGCCGAAATCATGGGCCGCAACAAATTCGCTCCCTACCGCGGCCCTTGGGAGAATCTCGAGTGGCAGGGCTGGTGGGGCGACGAGCCACCGTTCCACACCCCGGTATTCGTCTTGACCCACCACGTGCGGCCGTCGTTCACACTCTCGGACACGACATTCCACTTCGTCGACGCCGACCCGGCGACGGCCCTCGAGCAGGCACGTGAGGCGGCGCAGGGCAAGGACGTTCGACTTGGCGGCGGAGTCAGCACTATCCGTGAATTCCTCGACGCCGATCTGGTCGACACGATGCACGTCGCTGTCTCCCCGATCGAATTCGGATCCGGTCTACGCCTGTGGGAGACACCCGACGAATTACGTGATCGCTTCAACCTCGAAATCGTGCCGAGCCCGAGCGGCGTGACGCATCACCTGTTCTGGCGAAAGTGACCTGTTGGGGCAGCGCCGAATGCGGGGCTGCCCCAACAGCTACGCCCTATTCCCCGGTCTCGACCTGACGACCCGACTGGTACCACGCCATCGTTCCACCGGCCACCGAAACGGCATTGATGCCGCGGGCCTGGAGATATTCAGCGGCTTGCAAGCTCCGTCCCCCGACGGCGCAGATGATGTACACCGTTTCTGCGTCCGGGATCTCGCCGACGCGAGCGACGAACTCGCTGAGCGGAATGAGCGACGCACCCGGAACGCGCACCTGAGCGAACTCGTCGGCCTCACGGACGTCGATCAACGGCTCACCCGCCGCCAGCGCCGCGTCCAGTGCATTCAAGTCGACTTCCAACATTTTTCTGCGTCCTGCCTTCGTGTTCGCTGCTGTCCGAATAGACGGTACCGCGTGTTTTCCTGCGGCTCCCTTTACGATCTGACAATGACCAATACCGTTCCCGAAAAGTCGGGTTTTTGGAGTCGCCCGTCCTTGTGGAAGTTGCTCTCGGTGATCGTCGCCTATTTGGCCTTCTACCTCGCCGTCGGGCAGGTTACCTCGCGGGTTTTTGCCGACCAGATCGACACGGACAACGTTGTCGCGAGCGCTTCCAGCATCATCTTCGGCGTCGCATTGCCTATCGCGATCGGCGCAATCGCACTGCTGATCTTCGCGACCAAGCTGGGCTGGCTGCGCGACATCTTCGGACCACAACCCATACGCGGGCGCGGGTGGATGTGGATCGGCCCGATTATCGTGGTCGCCGCCATCGCTGCACACCTGGTCGGAACGGATTGGAGCGAGTGGTCGACCGGGGAGATCGTTTCCCTGATCGCTCTCGGTGTGTGCGTGGGGCTCGCGGAAGAACTGCTCACCCGAGGTATCGCCGTGAAGATGCTCCGCGACGCCGGCCACCGCGAACGGTTCGTCGCGGTCGTATCGTCCTTGTTGTTCGCGCTCATGCACACCGTGAACTTCATTGCGGGGATGGAACTGGCAACCGTTCTCGGCACAGTCGTCTATACGTTCGGATTCGGCATGTGCATGTACCTGACCATGCGAGTGACGGGGACTATCTGGGCCGCAATCGTGTTGCACGGCCTCACCGACCCCACCACCATTCTCTCGACCGGCGGGTTGGACACGTCCGTGACTACAGAGGTGATTGGCGCCGCCGCGATCGCGTCCCTCCTGACGGTCCTGTTGATCGCTTTCGGTGTAGTCGCCATATTCCTCATTCGAGGCCGAGTCGGCGAAGACCAGCCCACACACGTCACGGCCTGACGGCTCGAGACGTTCGGACATACTTGTACCCATGCCTTCTCGAACCACATACTCGATCGCCGTCGTGACTGCGTCGTGCGTATTGGCGCTCTCCGGTGCCGTCACTCCGGCCAGTGCGGGGGTTCCGGCCGCTCCCGAAGCCGCGACTACCGAATCCATCGCATCGGAGTCGATCAGCGATCTGTACGCAGCCCAGGGTGCGCACGAGGTGGCTGCCGATTCCGTTCCCGGGTACCAACTGTTTTACCCAGCCGACTTGTCCGCTGACGGCAATCGGCTTCCCGTCGTCACCTTCGGCAACGGCAGTTACGCGACTTACGAGGAGTACGAAGCCCTCCTACGTCACCTCGCGTCGTGGGGTTTCGTCGTCGTGGTAGCCGACAGCAGCGTCACCGGAGACGGTACCGAGATCTTGGCTGCCGCCCAGTACATCGTGGATCAGGACACCAACGCGGAAAGCATCTTTCACCAGCGGATCGACACCGACAACATAGCCTCGGTGGGGCACTCGCAGGGTGCAGGCGGTGCGATCAACGCGGCAACTCGGTCGGCGAATCTGATCACCGCCACGGCGGTGCTCGATTTGCCGGACCCGTGGTGGGCCTCGCGACCCGTCGACGTGATCGACGTGGCGAAGTTGACCGGGCCGACGTTCTTCATGACCGGCGCCGACGACCCTGTCTCCACCGCCGATCCGCAAGCGGAGTACTTCGACGAAACCGCGGGGCCGGCCGTCCGCGGCAGACTGCTTGGCGTCGGCCACAATTGGGCCGTCGACGGCGAAGGATTCCGGGGTTACCTGACAGCGTGGCTGAGGTTCACCCTCAGCGGCGACCAGACTGCCGCACGTGCGTTTGTCGGCGACTCGGCGGAAATCCTCACCGATCCCCATTGGGACCGGCAAGCAGTCAAGGGTTTGTGATGACGATCTTGCCGTAGGCCCGCCCGGATTTCTGCTGCTCGAAAGCGTCAGCGAGGCGGTCGAGGCTGTAGGAAGAATCTATGACGGGACGAAGCGCGAGGCTTTCCAGACCTGCAACCATTTGCTCCTGATGTGTACGACTGCCCACCAGAACACCTTCGATAGTGACCTGTTTGGTCAGGAGCGAAGTCAGGTCGATCGACGACGAGGGGCCGTTCATGATCCCCAGCGCACAGATCCGCCCGCCGGGTCGCACTGCCACGAGAGATTGACCGAGGGTGGACGGCCCGCCGACGTCGAGGACAAGATCGATTCCGCCGCTGAGCCGCATCGCCTCCGCTCCCCAGTCCGGGCGCTCGCGGTAGTTGACCACGTGATCGGCACCGAGCTCGGTCAATCGAGCCATCTTGTCGGCGGCCGACGAGGTTGCGATCACCTGAGCTCCAACAGCTTTGGCCAGCTGCACGGCAAACAGCGCTACCGTGCTGGTCCCAGGGATCAACACCGTCGAACCTGGGATGATCGGAACGCCGGCAAACAGTGCGCGCCACGCTGACAATCCCGCGGTGGGCAAGGTAGCGGCTTCCTCGTAGGTGTAGTTTCGCGGCATCACTGTCACAGCAGATACCGGCACGGTGACGGTGTCGCGGGCGAACCCGTCGGCACCGTCACCCGGTGAATTTCCGAATCCGTCGAAATCCGGTGCGCCGCTCCGCCAATGCGGCAGATAGGTGCTCATCACGCGATCTCCGACGCTGAACTGCGTTACGCCGTCTCCGACCGCAACGACCTCCCCGGCAGCATCGGACAACAGGATCCGCGGACCGTCGGTGGCTATCTCGCCGGTCGCCACGAGGTAGTCGTGGTGGTTGAGCGAATTCGCGTGGATCGCGATCGTCACTTCGCCCGCGTCCGGCCCTGGCGTCTCGATGGTCCTCGATTCGAGGTTGTTCAATCCTCCGGGCGGAAGTACGTACACGGCGCGGTTGGTCATGGTGTGGATCCTCGCACGAATGATGATTTCGGGTGATGTTCGGAGAGGTGCTGCGGCTCAGAGAAGAGAAGCGGTGAACCCTCCGTCGAGAACCAGACTGCTGCCGTTGCACCACGACGACTGGTCACTGGCAAAGAACACGGCCGCGGCGGCAACTTCCTCGGTCCGGCCGTAGCGCGTCTGCTTCGTGACCATCAAATCGTCGAAGCCGCCGGATTCGAGGCCGAGGGCGTTCTCGAAATCCTGCTGGTGACTCTTGACCAGGTCGGTATCGATGAATCCGGGCAGCAAAGCGTTCGCGCGGATTCCGTGAAAGCGAAGTTCGGCCGAGAGGGTTTCGGTGAGATTGCGAACCGCGGCCTTGGCGGCGGCGTAGCTGCCGATCAACGGCGACCCTGTTGTCGACGAGATCGACGAGATGTTCACGATCGAACCGCCACCGGATGCGACGAGCGCGGGTAACGAATGACGGACGGTCAAGAACACTCCGTCGAGATTGACGGACATGACTTTTCGCCAGTCCTCGAACGTGGTCTCGATCAGTGGAGTTGTGGTGGCGATGCCGGCGTTGGGTACTACGACGTTCAGTCCGCCGAACTCGTCGACCGCTCTGGCGACGAGATCCTTGACCTGCTGTTCGTCGGTAACGTCGGAGGTGACAGCGATCGCCCCGTCGATCGAGTCCGCCACTGCCTGTGCTGCGTCACCGTTGATGTCGGAGACTACGACGCGGGCACCTTCCGCCCCGAATGCCCGGGCGATTGCCGCACCGATGCCTGCGCCTGCGCCGGTGACTATCGCAACTTTGTTCGCGAGAAGATCGGACATGTCAGCGTTCCCCTTCAGCTCTCGGCCGGTACGTAGAAGAGCAATTCGGGACCGGTCTCACCGGTGGTCGCGATGGCCTCGGACATGTCGAGAGTTCCGTCGCCCAAAGCACTTCCCAATGCCTGGGCGGTGCCCGCGAGATCTTCCGTGTCGAGTTGATAGATGCTCAGGTAGCGACGCGCGGGCAATGCCGCCTCGGGCAGCAACTGCACATCCGCGAGAGAGAATCGAGAGGCGGAGACAACCCCGGGCACTCGCTCGACGACCTGCGGAATATGTACGTCGTCGTACCAGCGGTTGAATGCTTCCTCCGAAGACGGATCCGCGGGATGTACGTGTGCGACGAGAATCGCTGTGCTCATGAAGTTCCTCTTCGACTCGAAGTGCTTTGGATTCAGCATGTTTGGAAGGCGACGATATTCACCAGCGAGGCCACAGGCCGTAGCCGTGCCAGGTGATTCGATCGCCGCTCAAGCGACAACCCTAGGGAGCGATTGTGACCCGCGCCATATGCTCGGAGGTCAGAGTTGAGCTCCGCCTTTGTCCTCTCGGCACAAAACTGTGCCCTCGACACAAAACGGTGGGGCAGAATCGGACATCAGCGAAAGTCTCGCGACTTGGCTGTGACTCGCAGATCCATCAGCTGCATCCGGTCTGCCACGACGGTGACAGCGCCTTCTGCATTTTGCACCTTCCCTCGGATAAGCAACGCCGGCGCCGTATTTGCCAGTTTCCGGTACTTTGCCCACAACCCCACCGAACATACGACGTTGACCATGCCGGTTTCGTCTTCGAGATTGATGAACGTGACGCCCGCAGCTGTTGCCGGACGCTGCCGGTGTGTGACTGCTCCCCCCACCAGCACACGGTCACCGTCCGAGATGTCGAGAAGTCTCGACGCCGGCACCACGCCAAGCGCGTCGAGCTGTGGGCGGAGAAACTGTGTCGGGTAGGTGTCGGGAGATACTCCGGTCGCCCAGACATCCGCTGCCGCCAATTCGACGTCGCTCATGCCGGGAAGGGTGGGAGCTGTGACCGACGCACCGATACCGGGCAAGCGGTCCGGACGCTCCCCTGCCGCAGCGCCCGCAGCCCACAGCGCTTCTCTACGCGAGATGCCGAAGCTGGCAAGCGCGCCGGCAGTCGCCAACGATTCAGCTTGCGCGGTAGTCAGTTCCACCCGACCGGTCAGATCGAGAAACGACGTGAACGGTCCACCGAGGTCGCGCTGTTCGACAATTTTCTCGGCGAGCGCATCGCCGATGTTGCGCACTTCCCCCAGTCCCAGCCGAACCTCGAATCCACCTGCCTCGACGGTGGCATGCGCGAGGCTGACATTGATGTCTGCACCGTGTACCTGCACTCCGTGCCGGCGCGCATCGGCGACCAGGGACTGTGGTGAGTAGAAACCCATCGGCTGCGCTCGCAGAAGCCCGGCACAGAACGCGGCGGGGTGATGAAGCTTGAACCACGAGGAGTAGAAGACCAGTGCGGCAAAACTCTGTGAATGACTTTCCGGAAACCCGAAATTAGCGAATGCGTACAGCTTTTCGTAGATTCGGTCGGCAACCTCGTCGCCGATGCCATGTAGGTCTCGCATGCCCTGGTACAGCCTCGCTCGCAGTTGCTCCATCTTCTCGGTGGAACGTTTCGATCCCATTGCCCGACGCAATTGATCGGCCTCGGACGGCGTGAAACCCGCAACGTCGACGGCCATCTGCATCAACTGTTCCTGAAACAACGGAACCCCCAATGTGCGTTCGAGTGCCTTCTCGAGCGACGGATGGTCATAGGACACAGGTTCGAGTTTGTTGCGCCGGCGGATGTACGGATGGACTGATCCGCCTTGAATCGGCCCGGGACGGATGAGCGCGACTTCGACCACCAGGTCGTAGAAATTTCGAGGCTTCAGACGCGGCAGTGTCGCCATCTGCGCACGTGATTCCACTTGGAACACCCCTACCGAATCTGCCCGCTGCAACATCTCGTACACCGCCGTTTCCGACAGATCGAGTTGCGCCAGATCGACTGTGATGCCTTTGTGTTCGGCCACCAGATCTATCATGTAATGCAATGCAGAGAGCATGCCGAGGCCGAGCAGGTCGAACTTGACCAGCCCAGCGGCGGCACAGTCGTCCTTGCCCCACTGCAGGACACTACGATTGGCCATTCGCGCCCACTCCACCGGACAGACGTCGGCGATAGGACGATCGCAGATGACCATGCCGCCCGAGTGGATACCGAGGTGCCGCGGATAGCCTTCGATCTGCGCCGCCAGTTCGAGTACCGGACGCGGAATATCTGTATCCGCATTCTTGCCGATACCTCCCCACCGGCCGACCTGCTTACTCCACGCATCTTGCTGTCCCTGCGAAAAGCCCAGTGCCCGAGCCATGTCCCGCACCGACGACTTTCCTCGATAGGTGATGACATTGGCGACCTGCGCGGCATACGTACGCCCGTACTTCGCGTACACGTGCTGGATCGCCTCTTCCCTACGGTCGGACTCGATGTCCACGTCGATGTCGGGCGGGCCGTCACGTTCGGGCGCAAGAAACCTCTCGAACAACAATTTGTTGCGAACCGGATCGACATTGGTGATGCCGATCGCGTAACACACCGCCGAGTTTGCAGCGGAACCTCTTCCCTGACAGAGGATGTCGTTGTTCTTGCAGAACGACACGATGTCATGCACCACCAGGAAGTATCCGGGAAAGTTCAATCCCTCGATGATGGCAAGTTCATGTTCGAGCTGTTTGTATGCCTTCGGTGCACCTTCCGGCGGTCCGTAGCGTTCCAGCGCCCCCACCATGGTGAGCTCACGCAACCACGACGCCTCGGTATGCCCGGCTGGCACGTCGAACGGTGGCAATTTGGGCGCGATGAGCTTGAGATCGAAAGCGCACTCACGACCAAGATCGGCGGCACCACTGACAGCCTCCGGATAGAGCGAGAACAGTGCCGCCATCTCCGCGCCGGACCGCAGGTGCGCTCCGCCGGTAGGGGCCAACCATCCTGCTGCCTCGTCCAAGCTTTGACGCGACCGCACAGCCGCCATTGCCATGGCGAGGCGTCGACGCGGAGGAGCGGCGAAGTGCGCGGCGGTGGTCGCCACCGTACGTAGTCCATGCTCTCTCGCCAATTCGGCCAGAACGGCATTGCGCTCGTCGTCCTCCGCCAACCCATGATGGGTGAGTTCCACCGACACTCGCTCCGCCCCGAACCGCTCGACCAGATCCCCCAAGGCATCCGCCGCTGCTTCGCGACCACCCGACGTCAAGGCTTGTCGCACATGACCTTTCCGGCACCCGGTCAGGATCTGCCAGTGGCCACCGGCCGCTTCGGTCAGCACGTCGTAGTCGTACTGCAGTTTGCCCTTCTCGCCGCCCGCCAGATGCGCGGCAGCGATCTCCCGCGAAAGCCGGCGATACCCTTCCTGCCCACGGGCAAGCACCAGGAGGTGTGTTCCACCGGGATCTGCCGTGCCGGTTCTGGGTACCGAGTCCAGAGAAAGCTCAGCTCCGAAGACTGTGCGCATTCCCCATTCACGTGCTGCTTCCGCAAACCTCACCACGCCGTAGAAGCCGTCGTGATCGGTGACGGCGATAGCTTCGAGCCCGAGACGCACGGCTTCCTCGACCAGCTCTTCCGGCGACGATGCGCCGTCGAGGAAACTGAAGGCCGAGTGAGCGTGCAGTTCTGCGTAAGGAACTACACCGGCACCACGGGTGAGCTCGCCCGCGTGGTACTCGCCGCGCTTTCTTGACCAGGCGGGGCTGTCACTTCCATCGCCCGGAAACAAATCCTCATGTTCCACACGGCCGGGTCGTCCGGAAAGCACCCGTTCCATCTCGGACCACGTCGGCGGCCCATTTCCCCAACCCACACTGACCTCGCACCTGATCGAGTCGGCCGTCAGGGACGACCGACTGCTCGAGGATGCCGAAAGGGAAGACGCACCACATGCATCGAACTTATGTTCGATTCGGATTCAGTCTGCCAGGTCACTCACCCACAGTCAACAGAGCGAATCTCAACCCTCACCGTCTCGTCACATTCAGATGTACGCATGTCTGCACTCCGTTCACTTTGGCCCCAGATCATTAGCGGCGTTCATAATCTCCATCCATACTGTTTCAGGAGTACTACTCGTATGTCGTTCTCGCGCAACACACGTAGGTTGACGGCCGTCGCCGGCGCCGTCGCCGTTCTGGCCGCTGCCGGCTGCAGCAGCAGCGCCGACGAGGCCACAGGCTCGAACGGCGCGACCGTCGATCGCGCCGCGACCGGCGAATTGTCCTCGAACGGCGGCGCTCGTCGCATCGACGGTGATCAGTCGGCCGCAGTGCGCGACGCCGTCAATGCCTCCGGCGCGAAGAACGTCATCCTCCTGATCGGGGACGGCATGGGCGACTCGGAGATCACAGCCGCACGCAACTACGCCGAAGGCGCTGCGGGCAGCTTCCCCGGCCTCGACGCCCTGCCGATCACCGGCCAGTACACGCACTACGCGTTGACCAAGGACGGCAAGCCCGACTACGTCACCGACTCCGCTGCCAGTGGATCGGCATGGTCCACCGGCACCAAGACCTACAACGGCGCGATTTCCGTCGACATCAAGGGTCAGGCCCAGTCGACCGTCCTCGAGATCGCCAAGGCGAACGGCAAGGCCACCGGCAACGTCTCCACTGCCGAGGTGCAGGACGCCACCCCCGCAGTGCAGGTCGCACACGTCAGTGGCCGCAAGTGCTACGGGCCGGAGGCAACGTCCAAGTCCTGCCCGGAGAACGCCATCGAGAACGGCGGCAAGGGGTCGATCAGCGAACAGCTCCTCGACACCCGAGCCGACGTCACCTTTGCCGGCGGCGCCAAGTCCTTCGCTGAGACCGCGAAAGCCGGTGACTGGCAGGGCAAGACACTCAACGAGCAAGCTGCCGCTCGTGGCTACCAGCTGGTGAAGAATGCCGCCGAGATGAACGAGGTCGGCAAGGCAGATCAGGATGCACCCGTGCTCGGCTTGTTCGCCGACGGCAACATGCCCGTCCGCTGGGAAGGCTCTGTCGCCACCCGTGACGGTTACCTGCAACCCGCCGAAACCTGCGTCGACAACCCCAAGCGAACCTCCGACGTACCCAAGCTCGCGGACATGACGCAGAAGGCGATCGACCTACTGAAGGTCAACGACAACGGATTCTTCCTCCAGGTCGAAGGTGCCTCGATCGACAAGCAGGATCACGCAGCCAACGCGTGCGGTCAGATCGGTGAAACCGTCGACCTCGACGAAGCTGTGCAGAAGGCACTCGAATTCGCGAAGACCGACGGAGAAACCCTGGTCATCGTTACCGCCGACCACGCTCACACCAGCCAGATCGTCACCAACGTCAGCGCGGACGACATCGCCACCATCGCCAAGGACCAGAACATTCCGGTCGAGCGCGCCCAGGAAATCGTCTACCCCGGACTGACCCGCAAGCTGACCACCAAGGACGGCTCGGAGATGACGATCAGCTACGGAACGTCCGAGGACCCGGCCGTCGAGTCCGAAGGACACACCGGAACTCAGTTGCGTGTAGCAGCTTTCGGCCCGCACGCCGCCAATGTCAGTGGCCTCACTGACCAGACCGATCTGTTCTTCACGATGACCGACGCGCTGGGTCTCGACCGTTCCAAGGTCGCAGCTCACTGATCTGACAACACCTGAATCAGCTCACCCACAGTCACACCAGAGCGGCCAAGGCGCGCACCCGATCTTCGGGTGCGCGCTTCGGGCAACTGGTGCACTTACCTTCACCGGGCACCTCGTAGATCAGGCAGCACGACGCCCGCTGCGTGAATCTGCGTCGCCCTGATGCCACCGGTGTCAATGGATTGGAAACGCGCACAACACTTTCATGACGGTCGACATCGACGAAACGCGGAACCGGAATGCCCGGGTTCTCGCCCCGGAGAACATCGATCAGACCGGCCGCAAATGCACTTCCACGCTCCCTCGCGCTACCGGCTGCGTCAAGGCTCCGATTGGCGATGGAATCCGTCGTGATCGCCCACAGCGCCTGCTGCCGAACGCCGGACACCTCGGCGAGTACTTCGATCACGGGGCTGAGCGAGCGGAACATCGCGTGACCCAACTCCGCCACACTCCGCGAGATCGGAATGACCGATCCGGCAGCGAACCCGCCCAGATAGCCGTTGTCACGCAAGAAGATCCGCCCACCGTCCAACGATGGATCGGCCGCGAACCCGGTGACCATCCCGGTTCCGATCGGAATGCCGGTCAGCGTCGAGCTGGCCGAGTACCACCACAACGTGCCGTTCACTCGGCTGTCCGAACTCCCCCACCGCTCGGCCGTATCGGCGACGCGAGCTGCCAACCATTGGGGGTCGGTCATCAACACCGCGGGCACCGTATCCGGATATGCGGTCAGGTCGTCGAAGAACGGCACAGCTACTGCCATACGGGCGTAGATCCCGGCTATCGATTCCGTCATGCCAGCCCCAATATCTCCATCCGCGGGCGTACGCCGCGTTCGACTCGCGCCTTGATGCCGAAAACCTCGGCCAACAGCGGCTCGTCCAACACCTCGACCGTAGACCCACACGCGCGGAGTTCACCTTCGGTGAGCACGGCAAGGTTGTCGCAGTACTCGACTGCCAACCGTAGATCGTGCATCGTGACCACAACTGCGAGCCCCGCCGACGCCAGTTCGGCGAGCAATTCCATCACGATCAACTGGTGACGAAGATCGAGATGATTGGTCGGCTCGTCCAACAACAGAACCTTGGGCTCCTGAGCCAATGCGCGCGCTATCGAGACACGTTGCCGCTCACCGCCCGACAGAGTCGACACGTCCCGTCCGGCAAGCTCGACCAAACCGACCTGCTCGATGCATCGATCCACGATGGTTGTGTCACGATCCGTGCTTCGGTCCAACCAGCTGCGGTGCGGAGTTCGTCCGAGTGCGATCGATTCACGGACCGAAAGTCCTGCCGAGACAGTAGGTTCCTGAACACTTGCCGAGATGGTTCGGGCGATGTCCTTACGCGAGAGCGTCGTCGAGTCGGCTTGATCGATCAGAACTGCGCCACCTGTCGGAGTCAAAGCGTTATAGCAGCAGCGCAGTGCCGTCGTCTTGCCACTGCCGTTCGGTCCGACCAAGCCCAATATTTCACCGGACGTCACTGCGAAAGTGATGCCGCGCAAGACTTCGCGGTTGCCGAGCCTCGCCCGGGTCTCGACGAGTTCGAGCAGAGGCGCAGCTTCGGCGTCCTTCGGGAGTGTCCCTGTTCTGGCCTGTGTCACTGTTCTGGTCTGCGTCACTGTTCGAGCCTCCGATACTGCCGGTAGAGCATCCAGACGAAGATCGGCGCACCGACGAGGGCGGTGATCACCCCGACCGGAACTTCAGTGGATTGTGCCACCGATCGTGCAGCGGTATCCGCGGCTACCATCGCGACGGCGCCAAGCAGGGCTGCAGCAGGGAGCAGTCGAATTGCTCTGGTGCCAACGATGAAACCGGCCAGATGTGGGATCAGCAGACCGATGAATCCGATTCCACCGGCAACGCTGACTGCCGCGCCCGCCAGTACGGAGACCGCAAGCAAGGACAACACACGGAACCGTCGGACGTTCATACCGAGTGCAGCAGCCCCGTCGTCACCGGTCTGCAAGACGTCCATCCACCGCGAACTGAGCAGAAGGGCGGTACCGACGACGACCAGCGTGATCGTCGGGAAGATCAGCGTCGACCATCGCGCATCACCGAATCCGCCTGCAATCCAGTGCATCACCGACGTCACGTGCCGATCGTCGGCCAACACCAGGATGCAAAAGGTGATGAGCGCCGAGAATATCTGGGCGAGCGCGACACCCACCAAAATGATCGCGGTCGGCTGCGGATACCGGCCGCCGATCAGCAGTGCGAGAAACAACGGGATCATCGCCCCGACGAATGCTGCGACCGGAATCGTGAAAACCCCGAGGAGGCCGGCGCCGAAACCCAGCACCGACACGAGCACCACCATGAATCCCGCACCCGACGAAACTCCGAGCAGATACGGGTCGGCAAGAGGATTCCGTGTGACAGCCTGAGCAACAGCACCCGACATCGCCAAGGACGCACCCACCACCGCAGCCGTGAGGGCACGCGGTAGGCGAGAATCGATCACGATCGACTCCCGCGCCGCGGTCCACCACGTCTCGAAAGTCCCTGGCGCCAAACGAGCTCCGACTATCGCCCACACGTCCCCGACGGGGATGCGTACCGATCCGAAGGAGACGGCCAGCCCCAGTACGACAGCCAGGGCGACCGACAAGCCGACAAGGAGGGCGCCGTACCCGTAGCGCGTGCGAGTCACTTCGCCGCGTCAGCGCCCGGATGGAATGCCGTCGCGATGGTCTGTGCCGAACGCACCAACCGTGAACTCTCGAACAGGTCCGCGAGAGGAACCACGACGAACCGGTTCTGCTGAACAGCAGGGGTGGTCGCCATCAACGGCTGAGCACGGAGGAAGTCGATCTTCTGCTCGGCTGTCTTGTCGCCGTAGTCGATGACCACGATCGCCTGGGGTGCACGCTCGGCAACAGCTTCCCACGATGCATCGATGTAGGGCTTCGTCCCTTCGGCGAAGATGTTCGAGACGCCGGAGTATTCCGCAACCAGTTGACCGACACCGACTCCGCCGATGGTTGTCGGAACCTGATCACCGCTGTCGTAGAAGAAGGTGGGTACCGGCGCTGCGTCGCCGACCGAAGCGCGGACGGAATCGAGACCATTGCTGATCTCCTCGGCTACCTCACGGGCCGAATCTTCGACGCCCAGGACTCGGCCGAGTTGCGTGTAGTCGTTCTCGAGCAATCCGATATCGGGGAAACCGGTGCCACAGTATTCGGAGAAGAGGAAGGTGTTGATTCCACGCTCGCCGAAGGCGTCTCGGGAGCGCCCTTGCTTCTCGTTGAAGGCACTGGTCATTCCTCCGACCACGAAGTCCGGATCGACGTCGAGAACCTGCTCCATGCTGGGGAACGTATCGGAGAGGCTGGGAATCTTGTTGAATACATCGGCGGTCTCAGCAGTCGGCGGGTTGTCGCTGTACGCCCGACCGACGATCCGATCACCCGCACCGATTTCGATGAGCGCCTCGGTGACATGCCCGTTCAAGGACACGATGCGTTGCGGCGGCGAATCGAATGTCATCTCTCGATCGCAGTTGGTCACCGACACCGGTTGCGCGAAGGATTCCGCAGCCGACGCGGACTCCGATTCCTGACCTTTGGAACAACCTGCCGAAACCAAGGCGACCGCGATGAGAACAGCGGCGGTGCGGGACGGGGAGAACTGAAGTGACACGGGGACCTCGTAAGGGCTCTGAGCCACGAATGAGAATCCGACAGACAACTCCGCCCGCACGCTGATCCTCGGCCAGAGCTCCTGCTGGACTTCCTTTTCGTAGACCACGACGAATGGATGTCGCACACCGCGCGGTGGGTAATCGGGCTTGCCGACGCTCGGTGACTACCGAGAATCGACCTACCGTTGCGGGTCAGCGCCGGATTCGGACCGGCTTCCCCCACACGCGTGGCTTGCAAGTGCTTCGAGCAGTATGCATGACGTTTCCGATTCAAGACCAAACGCCCACTACAGTCGATCTGGCCAGACACCCCCACACACCGGAGTTGATACATGACACGCTGGGCCCAAACCGTCGTCGCCCGGAAATGGTGGGTACTGAGCCTCGCGGTTCTGATTGTTCTCATCAGTGGGGTGTGGGGACTTGGAGTGTTCGGCAAGCTCAGCCAGGGCGGATTCATCGATCCGGGCAGCGACTCCGCGAAGGTCGCCGACATCATCGAAGACAATCTCGGCCCGCAGACCCCGGACATCATCGCGATCTACACGCCCACGGACGGTAAGTCTCTGGACGACATCGGCCCGGCAGTGACGGCCGCCGTCGACCAGTTCAAGACGGAAGTGCCGACGGCATCGGTGAAGTCGTACTGGGGAACGGACGCCGCGGCCAAGGCCAGCCTGCTCTCGAACGACGGATCCATGGCGGCCGTTGCGATCACGTTGGCACCGGACTCGGGCGTCACACCGGCTACTTTCGCCGATCTCTTGCCGAAGCTCGAAGTCGATGGTGCCGAGGCACAATTCGCGGGTAATACGGTTGTCGGCGTCGCGTTCAACACCAAGCTGGAGAAAGACCTGGTGGTCGCCGAAGCCATCGCCATTCCGATCACTCTGGTGCTGCTGGTCTTCACCTTCGGCGGCGTCGTCGCTGCTGCGGTTCCGGTGTTCGTGGGTGTTCTCAGTGTCCTGAGCGCGTTGGCGGTTCTGCGGATCCTCACGTTGATCACCGATGTGTCCTCGTTCTCGATCAACGTCGCTTCTCTTCTCGGGTTGGGACTGGCCATCGACTACGGACTGTTCGTTGTCGGCCGGTTCCGTGAAGAACTGAATTCGGGCTCGGACCCGGGAGCGGCTGCTCAGCGGACAGTTCTGACCGCGGGTCGCACCGTCATGTTCTCGGGTCTGCTGCTGATCTGCGCGTTCAGCGGCATGCTCGTTTTCCCGCAGGCCGTCATCCGGTCTCTGGGCTTCGGTGCGATCGCTGCAGTACTGAGCGCGGCAGTCCTGTCGCTGACCGCTGTGCCTGCGCTGCTTGCCATTCTGGGGCATCGCATCAACGCCCTGACGTGGCGCAAGGATGCGGCGCAACGCGGTGAGGAACGCTCGCGCAAGTTCTGGGGCCGCGTCGTCACGTGGGTGATGAAGCGTCCGGTCGCGGTCTCGGTGACGATCGTGGCCGTGCTGCTCGTGATGGCCTCGCCCCTGCTCGGCGCCCGTTTGGGAGAACTCTCGTACACCGCACTGCCGGACAACGACCCCGCTCGCGTCGCAATGGACACGTTGGTCAACGACTTCCCGCAGACCGGAAACGGCGCGACGATGATCCTTCAGGCCGAGGACGGGAACACTCTCACCCCGGCCGAAGGTGCAGCGATCGCCGAGTCCGCCGGTCAGGTCGAGGGCATCGGTCAGGCGACCGTCGTCGCGAGCACCAATCAACTGATCGCGGTTCAGGCTCTCTACAGCGAGGGCTCTACACCCCAATCACAGAGCGCCGCAGTGACAGATTTGCGCGAGATCTCCGCTCCCGACGGAACGGTGCTGCTTGTCGGCGGTGGTCAAGCCATGGTCGACGACGGCAACAACGCCGTCCTGCACTGGTTGCCGGTGATGATCCTCATCATGGTCGGATCCACCTTGATCCTGTTGTTCCTCGCGTTCGGTTCGGTGGTGCTACCCATCAAGGCGGTGCTGATGGCCGCACTGAGCCTCGCGACCACCTTCGGTGTTCTCACCTTCGTCTTCCAGGACGGTCACGGCGTCGAACTCCTCGGGGTCAGTCAAACTCCGCTGGAAGCGACGTTCGTCGTGCTCATCCTGGCGGTGGTCTTCGGATTGTCCACGGACTACGAGGTTTTCCTGATGTCCCGGATGGTCGAGGCCAAGAACGCGGGAGCGACGACGGAGGAAGCAGTCAAGTTCGGAACCGAACGCACCGGCCGCATCGTGACGGCCGCCGCCCTACTCCTGATCGTGGTGACGGGGGCCTTCGCGATGTCCGGGTTGTCGGTGATGAAGTTCCTGGGCGTCGGCATGATCGTCGCGCTGATAGTCGACGCGACCATCATCCGCATGTTGCTCGTGCCCTCACTCGTGAAGTTGATGGGCGAAGCGAATTGGTGGGCTCCCGCGTGGATGAAAAAGGTCCACGCGAAGGTCGGCATCGGCCACTGACCGTGACTGGGCCATGTCGCTGGAGAGTGCCTGGGATCCTGCGGAGAGTCGTGTTTGACTAGGGGTCGTGGATGACTTACCCGAGAGTGTTGTGGTCGGCTCAGCAGCGTTTTCGCGAGTCGACTCGGACGATTCGTTGGCGTGCTGGACATCGATCATCGATGTCCAGGGGGTCGGTGACTCCAGGCCGGTGAGTCTGGTTATCGAGCCGGCCACCGTGCCGGAGTCGGCGGTGCGTGAGCTCGCTGCGACCGTGATCGCCCGGTTCGGTGAATTTGCCGAAGTCGCCGCCGATTACCTGCGTCAACAGCTGCGTGAGCCACAGTTCGGCCTCCCCCACTCCGAACTTGTGGAGTTGGACGCCACGGAGTCACTGTTCGGCGAACCTGAGGCGGTGATCTGGGCTGACGGAACCTGGCTGCTGCGGTTCGCTGAGTCAAGGCTCGAGATGGCCGATCCTTTCGGGATCGGTGTTCTGTTCGCGGGAACAACCCCGTATGCGGTCGAGGACTTGTCGGGCGCTGAACCGGTCTAAGTTTGTCGGCCTGGCCACGCCATCGCCTCGACGATGGTGCGCCGGTCTACTGGCGGCCGGCCCGTGGCGTTCACCCCCTCGGACCAACGGCCGCCGCATCTCATCCGAAATCACGTAACGCGATGCAAGGAGGGCACACCCCACTGCGCCCGAAACTCTTCAGCAACAGGACATAGTGGATTTCCCTGATCGGGCAGTCGTCCTCGAGGATGACTGCCCGATCGCCTAAATCGCTCCGCAGGGCGATGTTCTCCGAAGCTGATTTCGTCAGACTTGGAGCATGACAATTTTCGAATGGATCCTTGCAATCCCCGCTCTTGCACTTGCCGTCGCGTTCTTGTTCTCCGGAATCATCACCGCGGGCATCGACTTCGACACCGAGGACGGTGTCATGACGCACTGATGGTCGTTTCCCTCTAGCCGTCGATCTTACTTTGGAGTAAGTTAGCGACTATGGCCACTTACATCGTCACAGGCGGTACCGGATTCCTCGGACGAGCCGTACTGCCGCTCCTGCTCGAGCGTGATGAAACCGCCCAGATCCACGTGCTGGTCAGAGCCGGTTCCGTCGCCAAACTCGAAGAACAGGTGTCGGCGATTCCCGACGGCGATCGGGTGCATCCACTCATCGGAGATCTCACCGAGCCCGAGCTGGGGATCGACTCTCCCCCGCTTGCCGACCACGTCCTTCACCTCGGGGCGATCTACGACATCACAGCCGGAGACGAGCAGGCTTCGACAAATGTCGAGGGCACACGCTCCGTGGTCGAACTTGCCGCGAAACTGGGAGCCACACTTCATCACGTGTCATCGGTCGCAGTCGCGGGCGACCATCCGGGCACCTTCAGCGAGACCGATTTCGATTGCGGCCAAGGCTTTCCGACGCCATACCACCGAACCAAGTTCGAGGCCGAGAAGCTCGTTCGAGAACGAGAAGGCCTCACCTGGCGCGTCTATCGACCGTCTGCCGTTGTCGGCAACTCCGTCACCGGAGAGATGGACAAGATCGACGGTCCGTATTACTTGTTCCCCGGCCTGGCGCTACTCGCGAAACTACCTGCAGCACTACCCGTCCCGATCCCCAACCTCGGCGCAACCAACGTGGTGCCGGTCGATTATGTGGCCACTGCCCTCGTCGAGTTGATGCATGTGCCCGGCCGTGACGGCGAAGCGTTCCATCTCGTCAATCCGAAACCTCAACCGGTACGCGAAATCTATGCCGGCCTCGCCAAGGCCGCAGGAGCGCCGCGGCCCGCACTCAGCCTGCCGGGCGTGATCGCCAAACCCTTTGTCTCGCCATTGCCGATCGACTCGGCAGAATCAGCACGAAAGGTCTTCCTCGATCGCATCGGCATGCCTGCAGCATTGCTTGACAACATGACGATGGCGCCGACCTTCACCTCCGAGAGAACCGTTGCCGCCCTCGCCGGATCAGGCCTCACGGTCCCCGAGTTCGGGTCGTACTCGACCGTGCTGTGGAAGTACTGGCGCGCAAACCTCGATCCCAATCGCGCACGTCGCAACCATCCCGAAGGACCACTTGTCGGTCGGATGGTTTTGATCACCGGCGGCTCGTCCGGAATCGGCAAGGCCTCTGCCATCGCCGCCGCCCAGAAAGGCGCCACAGTTCTCCTCATCGCACGCCGCACCGACGAACTCGAGGCCGCGGTACAGGAGATTCGATCAACCGGAGGCAAGGCGTTCGGTTATCCCTGCGACATCACCGACGACGAGTCGGTCCAGCACACGATCAAAAGCATTCTGGCAGAACATGATCACGTGGACATGTTGGTCAACAACGCCGGCAGATCCATACGGCGCGGCATTTACCATTCCACGGATCGTTTCCACGACTACGAACGAACGATGGCCGTGAACTACTTCGGCGCTGTGCGATTGGTGCTCGCATTGTTGCCCACCATGCGTTCTCGCCGCTTCGGCCACATCGTGAACATCAGCAGCGCGGGAGTCCAGGCGGCAACGCCTAGATTCTCTGCCTACGTGGCGAGCAAGGCCGCCCTCGACGGCTTCTCCGACGTAGCTGCCTCCGAAACCCTGGCAGACGGAATCACTTTCACGACCATCCACATGCCGCTGGTCGAAACGCCGATGATCGCTCCGACCGGTGAATACAACAACGGCCCGATTACCAGCCCGGAAAAGGCTGCGGCAATGGTGATCCGCGCGCTGATCGAACGCCCCAAGCGCATCGATGTGCCGTTGGGAACTCTGGGTGATCTGGGAACCCTGTTCGCACCGCACACCAAGGACCGGATTCTCAACCAGATGTACCAGGCCTTCCCCGATTCTCCGGCGGCAAAGGGTCAGGTAGACAAGGAAACCCCGTCAGACGTTCCGGCAACACCGTCGCGTCAGCGCCATTCACGCTCGCGCATCCGCAAACTCGGCCGTCGTGCTGCCCGACTCGTGCCCGGTACGCACTGGTGACCGGTGGTGTGACTTCGTCTCGGAGCGTTTCGGCAAGAGGAACGGATCTGTAGGTTCAGTCGGCGAATCCTCACCGGGTCACGCTGACAAAAGCAATCAACCGCCAGTTGCACAGGGTTCCGTATCGGTGCCTGCCCCCGGGACCACCAGACCAGACTCGTAGGCGATGACGACAGCGTGCGTCCGATTCTGAGCACCGAGCTTTGCCAGCACGTTCCCGACATGCGTTTTCACTGTCTCCAGGCTCACAACCAGAACCTGAGCAATATCCGAGTTGGACAGCCCGGTGGCCATCAACCGCAATACCTCTTCCTCCTTTGCTGTCAGCGCTGCATTCGGGAACGCCTCAGCGGAGACCAACGGGCGGGGCGTAACCATCCGGCGTAGCGCGGCAGGGAACAGGATCACTTCGCCCGCCGCCACCACACGTACTGCCGCTGCGATCTGCGGGACTGGGAGCCGCTTCAGCACGAAGCCACTCGCGCCCGCACTGAGTGCGGCCGTGACGTAGCCATCGTTTTCGAAAGTGGTGATTACCAAGACTTTCGGCGGTTCGGTGCACTCGGCCTGGAGGTGCCGAGTTGCCTCTATTCCGTTGCGCAGCGGCATCCGCACGTCCATCAGCACCACATCCGGACGAAGTTGCCGCGAAAGCTCCACTGCTTCGATACCGTCGGAAGCCTCGCCGACGACCACAATCCCGGGCTGAGCTGCGAGCAGCATACGCAGGCCGCTGCGGGTAACGTCGTCGTCATCCGCAATCAGCAGGGTGACTGGCATGCTTGCAGGGTTGGAGGCGTCCTCACTCCAATTGGCTTCGGTCATCGTGCCACGCGTACCGGCAACTGAACACTCAATCGCCAGCCCTGGGCTCCGTCCGGTCCAGCCTTGAACTCACCGTTCAAGAGTCGCACGCGCTCGGCCAAACCTGCCAGGCCGCGCCCTGATCTTCGAACTACGTCTGCCTTTCCCCCGGTCACTGCCCCGATGTTGTTGACCACTCTGAGCTCGACGCTCTCCGAGCCGACTGCCACCGTGATTTCGATCGGCCCGCTGTCCCCGTGCCGCAGAGCATTGGTCGTCCCCTCTTGCAGGATCCGGTACGCCGCGCGAGAGAGTGTCCCCTGGATCTGTGAAAGGTCACCCGACAGGTTCACCTCCACAACCGCCCCCGCATGCCGCAACCGATCAATTAACGCAGGCAAGTCCGACAGCGTCCGAGAAGGTACAGCCCCAGGCCTCTCCTCGCGAAGTACACCCAGTACGTAGTCCAGGTCCTCGAGCGCTGCCCGTGTCGACTCCTCGATGCTACGCATGGCGGCCCTCGCGGCGGCAGGATCGGAGGCAAGCACCTCGCCGGCCACCGCCGCCTGGATCGTGGCGGCGGTGAGCGTGTGTCCGATCGAGTCGTGCAACTCGTGAGCGACCCGATTACGTTCGGCCAGTTGCAGTTCACGTTCTTCCGCCAGCGCGAGCCGTTCAGCCGTGGACGGCCCCAACAGTCGTGGCGCCAGCCATCTCAGCAGTGTTGCCACCAGGACACAAATTCCTACCGCAAGCAGGAGGCAGCCGGCCGCCACGACCCAGGTCCATCCACCCGTCACGTCAACCGACGTATCGAACAGACTGATTCGCGCCGTGCCGCCGAGCCAGTTCCCCGGGAGCGAAATCCCCATGATGAAAAGGACGCTGGTCGCGAGCGCCGCCAGCCAACCCACCATGACATGCAGGACAATCCAGAGCGGGGCCCGCCAGCGATCAATGTCCGAGAGGTTGGGAGTACGGTGTCCGAGCGCTGGACTCGGCAGCGACACCTGCAGCAGTCGGCGGGCAGAAACAATGAGCGCGCGTCGCACAGGATGCACCAGGCCGAGTGCTCCTACCAAAGTCACCCATATGAGCAGGACCGAAAGCACCCGGACGAACTCGGGTGCGGATTGCCACGCGAGAGCAGGCAACATCGCTACCACCAGAAGTGGCAGGCTTGCCAACACACCACAAAAGGCGAAAAGCACAGCTGAGTATGTAGAGCCCCGCATCAGCGGTCTTAGTCCTGTGATCATGATTCGACAAGTATGACTGGGCCGCTCGGCGATGGCCTCCCCCGATCGAGGGAGATGGTTTTCCCGCGTCGGAGCGATGCGCGACCAATCCTCCAGCAGACAGGATCGTGTCCAGACCTATCAATCTCTCCAAGGAGTTCTACTGATGCGCCGCCACAGTCGACAGGGCCAACCTCCCTCACCCCAAAGACAAAGCCGGAAACGGCACCGCGCCCTCTGTTCCGTCGCAATGACTCTCAGCGTGGTCACCCTCGGTGCGTGCTCGTCGTCCGCCGATACCGCCGCTGCGCGGCACGATGCGGTTCAACGCTCACTCGACGCAATGGTGAGCGAGGACGGACTACCCGCCGCCCTCGCAAGCATCCAAGACCGAAACGGCAACTCCCACAACTACACCGCAGGAGTCGGTGACCTGACCACCGGATCAGAGGTACCGCACAACGGCCAGATACGAATCGGCAGCAACACCAAAACCTTCACCGCAGTAGTGGTCCTGCAACTGGTCGCCGAAGGAAAGATCGAACTCGACACCCCCATCGAAACCTACCTACCCGGACTCGTCCGCGGAGACGGGATCGACGGCCACAACATCACCATCCGCCAACTCCTCCAACACACCAGCGGACTCCCCAACTACAGCAACTACCTGGAAGACGAAGTCCGATATTACGACCCACGCGAACTTCTCGACATCGCGCTCGAACATCCTGCCGACTTCGCCCCCGGAACGAGTTGGAAGTACAGCAACACCAATTACGTCCTCGCCGGCCTAGTCGTACAGAAGATCACCGAAACACCCCTCGCCGAGGAGATGAACCGGCGAATCTTCGCGCCGATCGACTTGCAGCACACATACTTTCCTGAACCATACGACGAGAAGATCTCGGAACTTCACCCCCGCGGCTACTACCGGGAGTCATCGGACGCGCCTCCCCTCGACATCACAGAGATAGACCCCTCGTGGGGATGGGCCGCAGGGCAATTGATCTCCACCACCTCGGACCTCAACCAGTTTCTCCACGCACTCCTCGACGGACGATTGCTCCCCGCAGCCCAACTCGACCAGATGCGCACTACCGTCCCCGCGGAGGAAACCTTCGGACCCGAGGCTCGCTACGGACTTGGGTTGGTCAGCCGTCCGCTACCGTGTGGCGGCCTGTCCTGGAGCCACGGCGGCAGTTTCCCTGGATACGAGACACGCGGGGGCGCTACCGACGACGGACGCGAAGCGAACATCGCGGTCACCATGCAAGTAGTTGACGACGCCACCCGGAGAAAACTCGAACACGCGGTGGATATCGCCCTTTGCCGCTGAGGCCTCCTGTCAATCACCAAAGGCCGCCTACTCCGAAATAGCTCGTCAAACCGACAGTATCGGCCGCGAGACGCGGGACTCCGAGGTGCAGCCAGCTACACCCCGTACGCTCCGGCACGCACCACCGAGAGACTGCACTTCGCACCATGGAGGACGCGTACGCACGTCAATACTGTTCTCTGCATGTGGAACTCACCACGAGATTCGACGAACAGGAGACCACAACCAATGACCACCCTTCGACGTCGCCCGCTGCTCACTGTGCTTCCGGCAGTCACCGCTGCAGCCCTCATATTGGGCGTGAGCGGATGTGGTGACACCACTGACTCCACTGATTCCACTCGGCAAAGCGACGCTGCCGTGCAACAGGCGCTCGACGGCGTCATCGAGCAGGGGATCCCCGGCGCACAACTCGTGATCTCCGACCCGTCGCGGGGCACTCACATCATTCGTGCAGGAATGGGAAACACCGCCACCGGCGAGCCTATCCCCGATGATGCGCGGGTCCGAATCGGCAGCAACACAAAGGCCTTCGTCTCGACCGTCGTCATGCAACTCGTCGACGACGGACTGCTCGACCTCGATATGAGCATCGAGCACTACCTGCCCGGAACGGTCGTAGGCAACGGGAACGACGGCAACCGAGTCACCATTCGAGATCTCTTGCAGCACACCAGTGGACTGACGGACTACCTCGCCGCCGGCGGAGCACGGCCGGAAGACATCAAGCCCGGCCAGCTGCTGGTGGGGACAAGCGCACAACCATCGGAGCACTTCTCCCCCACTGAACTGGTCGATATCACGATGTCTCTTCCACCCGGCCCGGAAGCCAAAGACAAGGCTGTCTATTCGAACACGAACTACATTCTGCTCGGGATGCTCATCGAGAAGGTCACAGGACGCCCTGCCGCGCAGGAGATCACCACCCGCATAATCGATCCGCTCGGACTGATGGACACCTATTTTCCCGCCTCCCGCGAGACACAGATCCGCGGTTCTCATCCACAGGGCTATCACCCGATTGACGGCATTCAGGTCGATGTCACCGATGGCGACGTGTCGTGGGCCGACACCGCCGGTGCGATGGTCGCAACGGGCGCCGACCTCAACACTTTCTTCACGGCTTTGCTACGCGGCGATCTCGTCTCGAATGACAGGCTCGCCGAGATGAAACACACCGTGCCGTTCGACAGGAGCCCGCAGGACAGCTACGGACTCGGACTAGTCCGCGTGAACAGCTCCTGCGGGAAGGAGATCTGGGGTCACGGCGGCGGAATTCCCGGCTTCGGCACCTCGGGCGGAGTCGATACCACAGGACGCGCTGTGACTCTCACCCTCAATCACATCCCGATGAGCGAGGACGCCTTCGTAGCAGCACAGCGAGTTGTCGACGCAGCGATGTGCGAGGAGTGAAGGAAACATGTTCGTGCACGACTTCGCACGCAACATCGAACAACAATTCTTCCCGAGCGAACGATGTCCCGAACCCTACCAATCCTCAGGAGTTCTACTGATGCGTAACAATATTCGAAAGGGCTTCCCTTCCTCAGATCGCCGGCAGGACCGCAAACGGCACCGGACCTTTTCGGTCGTTACCGCGGTGGCCCTCGGTGCCATGACGCTGGCGTCCTGCTCGCCGTCATCCGCCCTCAGTCCCGATACCGTCGGTTCTTCCTCCACCGAGTCCGACGCGGTTCAACGCTCCCTCGACGCGCTGGTGAGCGAGGACGGACTACCCGCCGCCCTCGCAAGCATCCAAGACCGAAACGGAAACTCCCGCAACTACACCGCAGGAGTCGGTGACCTGACCACCGGATCAGAGGTACCGCACAACGGCCAGATACGGATCGGCAGCAACACCAAAACCTTCACCGCAGTAGTGGTCCTGCAACTGGTCGCCGAAGGAAAGATCGAACTCGACACCCCCATCGAGACCTACCTACCCGGACTCGTCCGCGGAGACGGGATCGACGGCCACAACATCACCATCCGCCAACTCCTCCAACACACCAGCGGACTCCCCGAGTACGGAATACACGTCAATGACGAAGAGATCAGATACCGCTACGCTGACCCCCACGATTTGCTCGACGTCGCGTTCCAACACCCCGCCGACGCACCGCCCGGAACGAGTTGGGGGTACAGCAACACCAACTACATTCTGGCCGGCCTACTTGTACAGAAGGTTACCGGCCGCCCCCTCGCCGAGGAGATGAATCGACGTATCTTCGCGCCGATCGGCCTGCGCGACACCTACTTCCCATCCCCGGGAGACATGACCATCCGGGGTCCCCATCCCAAGGGATACCACCGCACCGCACCAGACAGCCCACTGAGTGACGTCACAGAGATGGACCCGTCGTGGGGATGGGCCGCAGGGCAGCTGATCTCCACCACCTCGGACCTCAACCAGTTCCTCGACGCGCTACTCGACGGACGACTGCTCCCCGCAGCCGAACTCGACCAGATGCGTACCACCGTCCACGTCGGCGGGCCCACTGGACTCGAGTACGGCCTCGGCCTCACCAGCAGGACTCTCTCGTGCGGCGGGGTCTACTGGGGCCATGGCGGCGACATAGTCGGTTACGAGACCCGCGGCGGCATCACCGACAATGGGCGCGCCGTAAACCTTGCGGTGACTGCTCTTCCCTCGACTGCGTCCGCCACGCAACACGTCGTAGACACCGTGGACAGAGCTTTGTGCAGTTAAAGCTCTGGTGACAGCGTAACCCGGAATCTCACCCGAGTGACACTGTACCGCCCGACGAAACATTCGGTCGGTTATTGGCCGAACGGACCAATGCGGCCAACGTGTCCGCTGCCACACTTCATCAGTCCATGCGGCACAACGCAATTCAGGAGACATGATGAAGTCGGAACGCGCCACAGTTGAGGAACCCTCGCATAGCGGCGGCAAGTCGATACAAAACATATTGGACAACAAGTCAATTCGTCGAACAACGACTATGACTGTTGGGCTGCTCAGTACGATCTGGATGATCGACATGATAGATCGCGTGATGATCGGGCTTGCACTGCCGATGATCGGAGACGAATTCTCCCTCAGTAATACGCAATTGGGCGGAGTCGTGTCGATCTTCGCCATCTTTTACATGCTCGGGCAGGTCCCCGGCGGCATGCTGGCCGACCGATTCGGACCCCGACCACTGTTGATCGTTGCGTTGATCCTGTGGTCGGTGTTCACCGCACTGACAGGATTCGCCTGGGGACTCGTCTCGCTGATGGTCATGCGTGCGATGTTCGGGCTCAGCCAGGGTCTCTTCCCAGCAGCGTCGTTCAAAGCTCTGGCTGAGCGAACCCGTCCGAAAACTCGCGCCACGGCCATGGGCTTCATGATCGGTGCAAACAACCTGGGCCCCGGCATCGCACCATTGATCATCGCCCCAGTTCTCATGGCCGTCGGTTGGCGGGACGCATTTTGGCTGGTGGCCATAGTCGGCGCCGTGATCGGCACAGTCGTCTGGTTGGTGCTCCCGGCGCCGTTGGACACAGAGATCACGGAAGATCCGGAGGCCGCACTGCAACCGCTCGCCAGTGAACACTCACGCGCCGCGGTATTCAAGTCCGTTTCGGTCTGGAAGTTCGCACTTCTGTTCTGCCTGGCCAACATGACCGGATATGGGCTGTTGACCTGGGTGCCGAGCTACCTCCTCAACGAAAAGGGGCTCTCGCTGATCGATACGGGAATCTTCGCGGCGATCCCGTTCATCGTCACGGCATTGGCCATCGTCGTCGGTGGACGTCTGGTGGACAAGTACTTTCACGACAGCGCGCGCATTCTGCTCGTTCCGTGCATGGCCACCTCCGCCATTCTGCTGTTCTTGATGACTACCACCGATACCGTCGCGATGTTCACGTTCTATCAAACCCTCGCGATGGGCGTCAGCGGACTGTGCTCGATGTCGATCTTCGCCCTCCCGTTGCGGGCATTGCCTGCCGAATTCCTCGGTTCCGGAATGGGTTTGATCAACGGTTGTGGACAGCTTGCCGGTTTCATCACCCCCCTCGTGATGGGATGGATGGTGGACCAGTTCTCGTACATGGCCGCGTTCGGAGTCCTGGTCGGCGCGACGGCTGCGGCGGCTTTGGTGGCCATGATCGTTCCACAAACCCCGGCGAAATTCTGAGGGCTCTCACGTGGTCCGGCGAAGTGGCCGCTGAAGGGTCGTTCCCGGCAGTGGCCGCTTCGCCGATCCGGAGCTGACCCCGGTGCCAGCTCGTCACCTCACTGCATCGAACCCGTTGCGTGAGCGCCGAAGTGCGCGCCCTGCAAGCTTCCCCGTCGGCACCCCGTCCGTCAGTGCCGGTTGCCCATTGACCACAACGTGCCGCATTCCGGTCGCATACACTCTTGGGTTGTCATATGTCGCGAGATCCTCTACCTGCGAGGGGTCGAAGATCGCCAGATCGGCGTATCCCCCTGGCGCAATGTAGCCCCGCTTCGCCAAACCGAAGTTTTCAGCAGGAAGGCTGGTCATTCGGCGAACGCATTCCTCGACTGATTGCCCGCCAATGCCGTGGGTGTAGCGGCTCAGAATACGGGCGAAAGTTCCGAATGAACGGGGGTGGACGGGTTGCCCCGCGAAAAGGGTCTCCGTGCTTTGAGCATCGGCATCGGAACCAACCGAAACCCAGGGACGCTCGAAGGCAATTCGCGTGTTGTCCTCCGACGCAATGAAATAGGCAGCTTCGGCTGTGGGGAGAGCGTCGAGAACAGCCAGTATGGTGTCTACCGGGTCGTGATGCCCCATCCTCCGAGCAATAGATCCCAGAGCTTCCCCCGCTCGGATCCCGAGTGCCGGTACCTCGGACAAGATCGTCACCCCATCGGCACCTCCGGACGCAGCGTAGAGATTCTCCCAGTCCTCGTCCTCACGATGGATCCTCTCGCGGATCTGGTCTCGGACACCGGTCGAGTTCAGGTGCGTGCGCCCGGCCGTCGTGTCACGACACCGAAACTCCGGTGGCAACGCGGCACTGAGCAGCGTGTTCCCCGCCTCGTACGGATATACGTCCGCGGTGATTCGCACACCGTCCTCGCGAGCCGACTCAACCAATTGCAAGGCATCGGACATTTTGTGCCAGTGCGACTTACCAGCAACCTTGAGGTGATAAATCTCCGCACGCGCTCCTGTCGTGCGAGCGATGTCGATCAGTTCCTCGATGCTTTCGAGGAACCTCTGCCCTTCACTTCGAAGATGGCAGATATGGACGGCATCATGCCTGGCGAGCACCCGCGAAAATGCTCGCAACTCGCCGGTATCCGCATAGCTTCCGGGTGGATAGATCAGAGCCGAACCAACTCCGAGAGCTCCATTTTCAAGCTCCTCGTCGAGCAGGGTGCACGCGTCGGCCAGCTCTTGTTCGCTCAACAGGCGATTGTCCACACCCGCAACCACCATGCGCAGATTCGCTGCGCCGACGAAGCTCGCCACGTTGAAACCGACGCCGTCCGTCTCCAAGGATTCGAGAAAATCGTGCAGCCTCGGCCAATGTGATTGCACCCCAGACGGAATCGCACCCAATCCGAGCATCGCCGGAGTCATCGAACCCGCGACCGGTCCGAGAGACACGCCTTCACCGAAGACCTGGGTTGTGACCCCCTGATACAAGTCCGACAATCCTCGCGGGTCTTGCTGCAGCGTGAGGTAGCTATGACTGAGCACATTCACAAAACCGGGAGCCACCATGCAACCGCGAGCATCGATGTCGATCGCCCCCGACACAGCACCGATCGTTCCGACTTCCACGATCGTGTCACCCGCGATCGCAACATCCGCTTTCCTGGGCAGGCTCCCTCTACCATCGAGCACAGTCCCGTCCCGAACGATGATTGTTGGCAGCATCACGTCTCCTCCACGGTGGCCTTGCTGTCGCGAGATGCGACCCTGTTCACTCTGCTCAATCGTGGAAGCGAAATCTTGTTCCAGGCACACATACGCGATGCAAAATTGGTGCCGCCCTACCAAACTGGCAACATTGTTCCGATCGTGTTATCGATTAACTGACGACCCTGCGGATCTCGCTCTCAGAGGCATTGGCGCCCGTACAGACGACGGCAACGCGCTTGCCCGCGAAGGTGTTCGGATGTGCGTAGACCGCAGCAAGTGCGGCCGCACCGGCGCCTTCGCTCAAAGTGTGAGCGTCGTAGAGCAACGCCCGCTGCGCGAGGGTGATGTCATCGTCCGTGACGAGCAGGAAACCTCCTAGCCGTTCTCGCATGATGCCTTGAGTCAGTGCGAATCCGGCCCCGGTCGCAAGCCCTTCGACACGGGTGGTGTTCGGGCGCTCGACGCACGTGCCGGAACTCCAAGAGTCATGTGCGGCTCGTGCGGCCTCAGACTGCACTGCGAACACCTCGAGGTGCGGTGCAAGCGCACTGGCGACGAGACACGCCGCCGCCGCACCGCTGCCGCCACCGACTGGGACCACCACCGCGTCCAGATCAGGTTGTTGTTCGAAGAGTTCGACGTAGGCCGTTGCAACACCGGCGAGGATTGCCGGCTCATTGGCGGCGCTCACGAGACGCAGGCCGTCACGTTCGCTGATGAAATCGGCGTGAGCACGTGCCTCGTCGAAGTTCACACCGTGCTCGATGAGCTCGGCTCCGAGCATGCGGACAGCGTGAGCCTTGACTGGATTCGCCCCAACCGGCATGACGATCACACACCGCACGCCCGCACCCGCTGCGGCATACGCCAAGGATTGAGCATGGTTTCCGGTCGAGTAGCCGATGATGCCCCGTGCCCGCGTCGCCTCATCCAGTCCTGCCACCAGATTCAGTCCGCCGCGAACCTTGAACGCACCCGTGGGGTGCACGTTCTCGTGTTTGACGAACAATTGGCTGCACGAGCCCGCACCCAACGTCGGGTGCGATATCAGGGGCGTGGCCGGTAGATGCCGTCGGACGACCTGACTGGCACGCTCGATGTCTGCCCATACGGGTGGATGTAGCTGGTTTGATGCCGTGAGATCAGATGCCGGTGCCATGTGATTCACCCTGCCAAACACTGATTCATAGGTCCAATACGTGTTTTCGTCAAAAGCATCGAAATCTTCTATGATTTTGACATGCTCGATCTGATTCGGCTGAGGATCTTGGTCGCTGTCGCACAGGAAGGATCGGTGACGGCCGCCGCCGATTCGCTCGGTTACGCGCAACCCTCCATCAGTCATCACCTACGACAGCTCGAGTCTGAGGTCGGAGTTCCATTGTTCCAACGAGCCGGCCGCGGTCTGCGACTGACGGACGCCGGCACTGTACTGGTTCAGCGAGCCACCGAGATCCTCGGCCACGTTGATGCCGCAGTAGCCGAAGTCCAGACGTACGCAGGGCTGAGGGCCGGGCGGCTACGACTTGCCGCATTCCCGTCGGCCTTGGCAAGTGTGATTCCGCAAGCCATGGCAACGTTCACATCTCGGCACCCCGAGGTGTCCATCAGCCTCGTCGAGGCAGAACCACCCAAAGCGCTTGCACTGCTTCGCAACAACGATGTCGACGTAGCAGTCGTCTTCGCGCACGAGGACACCGCCGATGTCGGGCTCAAGAATGTCACGCAGACGACGTTGCTGGAAGATCCGTTGTACCTGATCACCTCTGCGCGGAATGTAGATGCTGCCAACGAGATCACGGACTACGCCGGTGAGACCTGGATTGCAGGCTGCCCGAGTTGCCGCGCCCACCTCCTGACCGCCTGCGGACGAGCTGGATTCGTAGCGCGGATCGAGTTCGAGACCGACGACTACGTCGCGGTCCAAGCGCTGGTCGCCTCCGGAAGCGGAGTCAGCACCCTTCCCGCCCTCGCTCTCCTGGCACATCGGAATCCGGATATCCGCGCGCACCGTATTCCCGACGAGCGACGCACCATCTCCGTCGCGACATACGGGAGACCTCCACGTGCTCCGGCGATCGACGCGTTCGTCCAAACTCTGACAGCAGTCTCGAAATCCATGCGTGAGCGCGTCGAACTGGATGGACACCCTTAGTCATGAGATCACGGCCACACGGCACTACCCAGTCGGTGATGGCCTGCCGACTACCGCGACGATCAGCGCGGCAAGTTCACCTTTAGCGTCCTCGGGTGAGAGCACTCCGATTACCGCCGAGTGCGAGAGGGCCTCTGCAGCACCGAATATCGCAGTCATCGATGATTGCGAAGGCCCGTCTGCACTGAAAGGGGTGAGCACCTCGCGACAACGCTCGGAATAGGCGCGTTCCGACTCACGCTTGACCTGCTCCAACTCGGGCGAGCCCTCCAGCGCTGCAAGTACTCCCGTCAGTTCACGACCCTGTGCCAGCGAACATCCGACATAGGAGTTGGCGATGGCATTCGCCCGCCCGCTCAGGGACTCGTCGGCGGCCTCGAGATACTCCGCGAGCATCACAGTCTGACGATCGTCGAATTCCTTGAAGAGGGCAGCCAATAGCACGGCACGCGAGGCAAAATGACTGTAGACGACCGGTTTTGCAACGCCGGCACGTTCAGCCAACCGGCCGAGAGTCAGTGCGTCTGCACCCTCCTCTCGCACCAAGGCCCACGCCACCTCCACGAGCTGTTCGTACCTGCCGGCCCGCGACAGTCTCGTACGTGCCATCGGACACCTCCTTGCGCTATATACGAATAGTAACCTACTCTTAGTACATAAGCGCACCATCTACTGAAGGAACGCTCATGACCACACTCGTCGTAGTTTCCCATTCCGATCCACACTCGCTGACCCAGCATGTCGCTCGAACTACCGCCGACGCGATCCGCAACATGGGTGGTGACGTCGACATCGCAGACCTCCACGCCGAAAATTTCGATCCCCGTTTCTCCAAAGACGATCTGAACCTGTTCCGCGGCAACGGGACTCCGCCGACTGATGTTTCAGCCGAACAGGACCGAATCGATCGTGCAGACGATCTGATTCTCGTGTTTCCGATGTACTGGTGGTCGATGCCCGCACTACTCAAAGGTTGGATCGATCGAGTCTTCGTCAGCGGATGGGCGTACGAATTCACCCCTGGAAGCGAATTCGTGAAGAAACTGGACCGACTCACCGTCCATCTGATTCCGGTCGCGGGTGACGATGCAGACAGTTTCGAACGCCACCGCGTGTACGAGGCCTTCCGAACACAGATCGAGCGCGGCATCATCGAATACTGCGGTGCCACACTGGGATCGACAACCTTCGTGCACGAATCGGATACGAAGAGCCGAGACCTCCTCGCAGCAGAAATCCGAGATCTCAGCGAAAGTATCGCGGCACGCGTCGCCTATCCTGCGACCGCGACTTCCCGTGGACGTGCAGACATCGGTCAACTGACGCGCGACACACCCGTTTCCACCCAGTAGCGAAGCGTGTCTCCCGAATGGCCGAGGTTGCGCGACAACTGATCAGCTGGGCGCACGCTGTCGAGTAGACCACCACACCCTTCGATCGCCTTACGCGAACCCGCATTGGTTTCGTCGCAGGTAATCAGGACTCGACTGAGCCCTACCGGGTCACCGGCATACGCGAGCACTTCCCGCAGAGCCGCCGACGCCAGACCTTTCCGGCGCTCCGACGGCCTGACCCCATAGCCGATATGGCCACCTACATCGGCCAAGAACTCGTTCAGGCTGTGTCGCAACTGGATAGCGCCGAGATACCTGCCGTCTCGAACGATCCACCAGTTGGTTGCCGGGACAACGTCGGGCCCCGGCACTGCCTCAGGCTGCGCCAACAACTCCTGCACCCACTGCCCGAATCCGTCGCGGGATGCGAGATCGAGGTCTAGACGTTGCGCAACGCCCAACGCCGAACCGGGCTGATCCGCCTGCGGTCCGCCCCACTCGTCACGCGACTCCAACCAGGACGCCCACATGGCCTCGTCAGGCGCAACCAAATCGACAGTCATAGCAGCGATGCTACTTCGCAACCAGCAATGGTCGAGACTTAGCCTCATTCCATCGCATAGGCACATAGTGTTCCTGTATGAGTGGACGTTTCATAGCTGGGGTCTTTGTCGCCGTCGTCAGTGTCGTTGCCGTTGCGTTGGTTTGGGCCGGCGTTCGAGACTACGAATCTTTCACTCCCCCGGTCGCGACAGCAGTCGATCGGGCAGACTGCCTGGCCCCCGATATTGCCGCCGCGCTCGTAGCCCCCGAGGCACGTGACAGCAGCATCGCCCTTCGCCCTGAGGGAAGTGGATACCCACCTCCTGATTTCAGCCCCGTCGCAGTTGTTCGATGCGAACGCGGAGAAGCGTCCGACGGCGGGTTGACCATCGACTCCATACGCCTCGAGGGAGACATCCACGCGGTAGAGGATGCGTTCCGCGAACAGTCTCGTCGATTTCCTGCCAACGTCCAGGCCGACTGTGCGTACCGTCTCGTCCCGCCGGCCGGATTGTGGTTGGTGGACGAAACAGGAGCCGCCATACGCCCTACCTGGCCGGCTGCGCCCTGCGGCCTGCAAGAGCAACCACACACAGCACTGAACCGATTGCAGGAGGTCGGCCGCGAGCAACACCTGGTCGACGGCGAAGCTGCCGACGATGCTGGAATCTGCCCGGAGTCGATCGGACAACCGTTCACGACAAGCACTGAAGCCGACAAGAAACGCATGGAAGAACACGAAGACACTCACGCGCGCCCACTGACGGAAACAGCCTTGGCTACACCGATTTCCGACGTCGGCAGACTACGGGTGTGCCGCTATTCCACCGAACCACCGCTTCCGGAGTCCCGAATCCGCTTGTCACGCCAGCAGAGTGCGGATCTGATGGGGGCTGTATCCACCGCACCACTCGCTGGCCCATGTGATCGCAACGCCCAACACATCGCTTCGATCGAAGTACTTCGTCCTGACGGATCGGGCGGCACGCGGATGGCAGTCGAACTCGACGGATGCCAACGCGTAAATCTCCTCGGACAACGTCAACTAACGCCCGGGGTCATTGCGCTGCTGTTGGAGTAATGCTGACCCGCGGCAACGGGTGTCGTCGGCCGGAGCGGTCTGTCTGGCAGCGCTCAGAATGATCACCCGCACTCGTCATGCCCAATCATCGACGGGCTTGCCACGCCGATGTCGAAGTGGTTGAGAGGAGAATTCGGAGTGGTAAATCTTAACCATCGCCCATAAGGTCCCTGGCATGGAAGACTCTCGAGCGCCAGGAACGAGCATCTCGCTTGAAACCGATCGACTGATCCTCAGGGCGCGCAGAGTGTCCGACGCCGCTGTCCTGCGGGAACTTTGGACCGAGCGCGATCCTCGTGTCCCGCCGCGCCGTCAGATCGATTCCGATGGCCGGCCCACGATCGAAGATATCGAGGACCAGATTCGCAGTAGCTCCCGCGAACTCAATCTGTTGACAGTGGAACGAAAAGTATTCGGCGATGTCATCGGCTACTGCGGACTGATTGACACTGTGCGTGGATCCGACGGAGAGCCTGAACTGGCATTTGAGTTTCTTCGTAGGACATGGAGTCAGGGATACGCGACCGAGGCCTCCTGGGCCGTCCTCCATTGGGCACAGTCATCGGGATATCGACGTCTTTGGGCTACAGTCCGCGACTGGAACGGAGCGTCTCGTCGAGTGATGGCAAAACTCGAGTTCGTCGAGACCGCCCGTGTGGAAGCGGACGAAATCCACGGCGACCTGCTGTTCACGACCAAAGAACTGTGACTACAGTCCGAGAATCACAGGTCTCGAATCGACGTGACGACAACTGGCCTCACCGGCTTGGGAGCCGCACCGCAACTCGGTGGACGCGGCGCAAGTTCGGAGACCGCCGTCTCCACCACCCACCGCCGGCCGTCCGCATGTGCGACGACGCACGTACCGTCACCCGCCTGCTCTACGACAGCCAAGTCGTCGATTCCACAGCTGATTTGTTGTCGCACAGCAATTTCCGAAACCTGCCCCGCAGGAGGCCAGCAACTCCGTCCACGCAGGCCTGGCAGATGGACCTGATCTCGCGAAGCCACCTCCACGGCCGTGACACTCTCACCAGCGGACAGACGACCGTATGTATTGCCGCTCGGCAGCAAGATCATCGACGGCGCAAATCGGTGCCCTCCGGTATGAGAACACTCCCACACCTGGGGTCCGAAGGACGACATCAACGCTGCCGCAATCGGTCTGCCGAACACAGCGCAGCACTGGTCGCGCTTGCCGTGAGCGCAGACCAATACGACAGGCTCGGTCACCTGCTCGCCCAATCCTGGCGGCGGCCCATCCAGCAGGGAGAAATCGACGTCGAGTAGATCCATCGGTGAATCGATGCGCAACCTTTCGCACCATGAGTCGCTCGGATCGGAGCGCGCAAGCAGGACGGTGTGTCCATCAGTCAACGGATCGGTGCGGCCGGGTCGACGGATGAACATGATACGTACATCGGCAGCGTCGGCTCGTCGACTGAGCTCGGCGGCAAGCTCCTCCCCCAAGGCTGTTCCGTCCAGCACGTCACGACCCCACGCTGCGTTGAATTCGAGGCACACCCAACCCCGCACGACGGCAGCACTGCCTGCCAGCGGTTCGTCAACAGCAGACAACGCGGAACAGGTCTCGGCTTCGATCACGAGCCCTATTGTGTCAGCCACGTTGAAAGTCGATCAGCCGTCCCAGTCAGCTCAGTAGAACTTCTTGCCCTCGGCAAGCTGGTTCACGAACTTCTCGATCCGCCGGGTTCGCGTCTCCGGACGCTTTGCCTCCTGCAGTCGGTACGCGATGGTGAACCGGTTGGTGGAATTGAGCGTCGCGTAGAACTCGCGAGCCTTCGGGTTTTCTGCAAGAGCATCGAGAAAGTCCTTCGGCACCTCGGCCTTGGCTGCTCCCTCGTACGCGCGATCCCAGCGGCCGTCTGCCTTGGCCTTCTCGATCTCGGCGATGCCGGATGGCTCGAGTAATCCTGCAGCATCAAGACGGGTGACTATCTCGACGTTGCGTTTGGACCACGGACTCCGCGCAGTGCGGCGCGAAAACTTCTGCACGAAAAAATCGTCGTCGATTCGCCGGGACAGGCTGTCGATCCAGCCGAAGCACAGCGCCACGTCCAATGCTTGGTCGTAGTCGATCGAACTGTGTGACGAGTTCTTCTTGGCCATCTTGAGCCAGAGCCCGGGGACTGCCTCATGGTTCTCGGACAGCCATCGACGGAACTCTTCTCCGTCAGAGAAGTATTCGGTACCGAGTTCGACTGCCATCAGTGCTCCTCATTTTCGCGATACCCATACTCTGACAAAACCCTGCGACAAATATCCGAGAGTTCCAAGTGCGAGCACCCATTTGCCAATACTGACCGTCGAAACGGCGCGAACCCTCGAGTCGGTGATGCTGTCGCGGTGATCGAGGAAATGGAGTCCGACCACGTTCTCGACGTAGTCGCCGGCCGCTGACAGCACGGGCGCTACGGCCAGCGCGCGCCGAGTTGAGGGCGACAGGGGCACCCGCTCGCCGAGCCGCGTGCCTGCTGACCGCAAAGCCATCGCGTAGATCGCGGGATGAACGAAGTCCGGGTAGTAGTGACTACGAAATCGCGACGTGGCCTCCGCATCCATGGAGTCCAAGATTTCGATGTACCGACGAGCGGAAAATGCTGTCTGCACGTCCAAGACCTTGGGAGCCGCCGGCCCGAGTAAGCGAGCAATATTCGCTTGTGAGACAACAAAAGCGGTGGTCCACAGTGCCATTGCCTTCGCAGATCCAGTTGGTGCCATGTCGTCGATCATTTCACTATTGGATCGACGCCGATGACAAGTGCAACCAATTTGTCGATGTCGATACGAGGCTCGGTGTTCTGGGAAACCGCTGCCAGCCGGATCGGCGAAGCTATTGCCGTGAGAACAGTATCGGGATCAGTGCCGTCTGAAATCTCGCCGCGTTCGATCCCGCGGTCGATCATTACCGCTGCCGCATCGAATCGAGCCCGCCAGAACTGTGCGCGCGCAGCCAAGATTTCCGCGTCGTCGGTAGGCATCACGCCCGTGCGGGCCAGTGCCAATCCGGTATCTGTCGCGAGCCAATCCTGGAGGCGTCGAGCAAAAGCTCGAAGATCGCCGAAGAGTGTCCCAGTGTCAGGTATCGGCAAACCTGTATCGGTGAACTCGCGAAGAGCATCCACGACCAGCAAGTCGACCGTCGCCCATCTGCGGTAAATCGACGTCGGATGAACGTCCGCTTCGACCGCTATGGCGGCAATCGTCACCGACTGCGGTCCTAGTTCAGCAACCTTCCGCACAGTCGCTTCGATCACGGCCGTTCGGACCGCCCGACCCCTTTGCTTCATGACCTCATTGTGCCAACCGTGACACCCAGTCATATCGCAATAAGAACTTGCGATATGTTCGAATGTGAGCAATCCCTTACCAGCGAGGTGGCGATTTACATGATCATGTTCTTCGAAGTTCTATTCGTTCTCGCGTCGGTCGCGATGACATGGTTTGCCATATACGTCATTTACCGCCTGATCCGGGACGACTGACAATGACGTCGTCTCGGATCTGATCACCGACGAGTGAGGTTGCAAGAAAGCGGGCATCCCGTATCGATCATCGGTCCGATAGCGGGGAGCGCGCATGTCGCCCAAGTCCAACCCGACTGTTCTGTTCATCCACGGACTCTGGATGCACCCGACCACGTGGGATCCCTGGGCGCAGCTTTTCAATGCGCAGGGGTACGCCACGATGGCACCCGGATGGCCAGGGGATGCGTCGACGGAGGGTGAGACGCGCGAACATCCGGAGGACATCGCGGGACACGGCATCGAGGACGTGACGGATCATTACGCAAAGGTGATCGCAGATCTCGACGAACCACCGATCGTGATCGGGCACTCGTTCGGAGGCTTGATCGCCCAGAAACTGCTGGGCCAGGAGTTGGCGACTGCGGCAATTGCCATCGACCCCGCTCAGCCCAAAGGTGTGTTGAAACTTCCTCTCGTTCAACTGGGCAGCGTGTTCCCTGTCCTGTCCAACCCCGGCAACTACCGGAAGGCCTACTCACACAACAGAAAATCGTTCCACAAATCCTTCGCCAGCGCCGTGTCCAGGGACGAGTCCGACGCCTTGTTCGAACAGTATGCAATTCCCGCCCCCGGACGGCCGTTGTTCGAGGCAGCACTCGCCAACTTCGCGCCCCACAGCCCCGCTGCAGTGGATTTCAACGCCCGCCGCGGGCCACTGCTGATGATCGGCGGCGGTAAGGATCGCACGGTACCGAAAGCCAGTTCGGACAGCTCGTTCAAGAAGTACGCCAAGGCGCCGACGGTCAACGAATACAAGGTCTTCGGCGATCGGGGTCACTCACTGACCATCGACCACGGCTGGCGTGAGATCGCCGACTACAGCCTGGCCTGGCTCGACAAGCAGGGTATGAACCCACCACAGGGAAAGCACGAGAGCCAGTCCTAGCCGAATGCTTGAAAACGACGACGGTACACCTGCGGCGAGATTCGGAGATGCGTCGAAAATGCTCGACGCAAGGATTCCGAGCTGCCGAATCCCGCCAACTGCGCGGCATCGGTCACCGAGTGGCCGGCATCGAGAAGCGCCTTCGCGGAATCGAAACGGATCAACTCGACGTATTTGGCCGGCGTCGTATCAAGCTCCTCGCGAAAGAGCCTCGTCAGGTGCCGCGGGCTCAGGTGCGCCAGGGCAGCCAGTTCGTCGACCGAGTACTCCCCCGCCGGATCCGCTGCCACCGCATCGACCACTGCGCGAAGAGCCGGCACTCGTGGCCGCGGCCCGCTCAGCGACGGCGAGAACTGTGACTGCCCACCTGGACGCTGGAGAAAGACCACCAGAAGCTGCGCGACGCGTCGAGCCATTTCTGCACCATGATCACGCTCGAGCAATGCGAGCGCGAGGTCGATCCCGGCGGTCACGCCCGCAGACGAGAACACCGTGCCGTCCTCGATGAAGATGGCGTCGGGAACCACCGTGATCTGCGGATAGGCACGCGCCAACGTCGCCGTGTGCTGCCAATGCGTGGTTGCGCGGCGTCCGTCGAGCAATCCACTCGCTGCAAGGATGAATGTTCCGGTACAAATCGAGGCAACCCGATCCGACCGCCCTGCCAGGTCGCTCGCCGCCTCACGCAGTTCCGGACTCACCGGCGTGGACGGGAACACGTCACCACCCATGACCAGCAACGTGTCGAAGGAACCGGAATCTACGACGTCACAGTCGACCGGAATGCGCATCCCGGTCGACGAGTCGACATCGTGCCCACCTACCGAACAGATCACCAACTCGTAGTTCGCCCCGCCGCGATTGGCCTCTGCGAACACCTCGCTCGGACCTGCGACGTCGAGCAGTTTGACGCCGTCGAACACCAGGACGGCAACTCGATGCCCTGCGGTCACGATGCGCTCTCCTTCGTCCTGATCTGTGGACAGTATGGCCGAGATCAGGGTGCGACCGCGTGCGTGCTCGACCGACACTGGGATGGACCGAGAATTCGCAGCAGCGACGAGCAGAGCAGGTACCGATGAACACGATCATTGCCGGTGTGAAAATCCCCGATTCGAAGATGGCTGCCGACGCCACCGACCTGGTACGAGATACGGCATCCGAGTTACTGTTTCACCACTCGCGACGCGTCTTCCTCTTCGGATCACTTCAAGGAACGCGTCTGGGTCTGCACGCCGACCCCGAGTTGCTCTACGTCGGTGCCATGTTCCACGACCTGGGTCTCACCGAGAAATTCCGGGACAGTACGTCACGATTCGAATTGGACGGAGCAGACGAAGCGCGACAGTTCCTCACCGGCTACGGAGTCGACGAAACCGACATCCGCACAGTGTGGGAGAGCATCGCTCTGCACACGACGCCAGAGGTACCCTCGCGGCTGGAGCCCGAAATCGCCTTGGTGACAGCGGGTGTGGAGACCGACGTACTCGGAATCGGGTACAAGGAACTCGACCAGACCGACATCGACGCCGTCACCGCGGCCCACCCCCGTCCGGATTTCAAGAATCAGATTCTGAAAGCCTTCACCGACGGCTTCAAGCACCGCCCCGAGAGCACGTTCGGAACGGTCAACGGTGACGTGCTCGAGCATTTCGTACCGGGATTTCGGCACATCGATTTTGTCGAGGTCATCCAGAACTCGGCTTGGCCCCAATAGAATTCGAGTTCAGCCGGCTGCCTCACTCATCGCAGCGGCATCTTCTTCCCCGAACTTTTCCTCGAGAGTCTCCGGGGAATAGTCGAGGTCGATCTCGGCGACGTCGCGCCCGCGCGCGGACTCGATCGCCGAAAGTCGGCGTTGCGCACGGTCTGCGGCGTACTCGAGGAACTCCTGGTTGTCCAAACCGAACGGCTGCACCTCGAATTGATCGTTGACCCAGTTGATCATTCCCAGTGCCATGGGCATGAGTTCGCCCATCCGCTGCTGGACGACGTCCCAGTTGTGATCGTCGGCGGCGACGTGCCTGCGGCAGGTGAACGTTCCCCACGCCATGTGCCGTCGTTCGTCGTCGCCGATCTTTCGCACCAATTGCTGCATCCCCGGCAGAATCCCGCGTGTCGCACAGACTTTCTGCCAGGCGTAGTAGCCCGTCAACGCCAGGCTGCCCTCGATGACGTGGTTGTACGTGACGCTGGCACGCACCTGGTTGACCGGGCTGGGGTCTGTCTCCAGAATGCGTAGCGACGACGGCAACTCCTCGTAGAACAGTTGCCGGTAGTACGGATTCTCGGCGACGTAGGAATGCAGGTCACTGGTCAGACCCACTTCGTCCATCCACAGCCGAAAGACCTGGGTGTGCTTGGCTTCCTCGAAACAGAACTGCGTCAAGTACATCTCGTCGCCGAATCGCCCCTCGGTCGACATCGCTTTCATGAACGGTTGAATGTCTTCGGTGACGGCTTCTTCACCGGCGATGAACTGCGCACACAAGAAGGTGGCGCTGCGCTGTTGTTCGCTGGTCAGCTCCTGCCAGTCACGGGCATCCTGCGAAAAATCGAGGTCGGTTGGGTTCCAGAATTTGGCATTTCCCTTGGTGAACAATCGGAGTGGGAACGAATCCCAGTTCAACCCTCCCGACCGAAGAGAACTGAAACCTTCTCGCCCCGGCGAGGTGACAGTCATGACATTCCTTCTTCCCGAACCGAAGACAGATGCTCCACCAGCATGCCCGCAGAACTGAAACGTGAATCAGTTTTGACGAAATTCGATCTATTCCTTCAGAGAAACGCCCTTCGTCTCCATCACTGCGAAGAGCTTGGCATTCATCTGTGCCGCCAGATCCGGCCGATACGAGCCGATGTTGAGCGGATTGGCGAGATTGTTCAGTTCCAAGGGGTCGGCTTGTAAGTCGTACAGTTCGTATTGCGGCGCAGCAACTCCCGCAGGATCGAAGTACATCGTGTACTTCCATCGGCTCTCCCGGATGCAGCGGATGTGATTGGGCTGCGTGACGATGTTCTGACCGTCGGGCGTCGCACAGTTCTGATCGTCGTAGGTGAACAGAATCGTGTCCTGAACCTGCGCGCTGGGACCTTGTGGGTAGGCGGCGGCGTCGACGATGACCGGTGTCAGATCGGTACCCAGGAAGTTCCACGATTCACGCGCCGGCACTTGGGCGAGCGTGGCGAGAGTGGGCATCACGTCGATCAACGATGCCAGGGCGTCGGTCCGAACAGGTTCGGGGAACAGCAGGGGATTGCTGATGACCAGTGGAACGCGCAGTGTTTCCTCGTAGGCGTTGAACACCTTCTGCCGCAAACCTCCGTGGCTCATCCCCATCTCCCCGTGGTCGGACATGCGAACGATCACCGTGTCGTCGAGCATCTGCGGAGTGGCTTCGATCGCGTCGAGCACGCTGCCGATGTGCTCGTCGACCACCTTGTGCATGTAGGCGTAGAAGTTGATGTAGTTGCGCGCCTGATCGGGCCCGAGCAGCGGTCCGAGTCCGGCTGCGAGCAGCAATTCCGACTGAACCTGCGCTGTCGGTTTGTGATTGAGTGCCAGGATCTCGTCGAAGGTGGGTGGTAAGTCGATACCTTGCTCGAAGGCGCCGGGCGCGTCCGATCCATAGTTGTCGCACGTTCCGTTCATCGCATTCCAAGTCTGGGGGTACGCGAGTACGTCGTGTGGATTCACGAACGAGACGATCAGCGCCCAAGGCTGCCCGGAGGTGACGGCAGGTCCGGAGAGGAAATCGACTGCCTCCTCGGCAACACGGCGATCATGGTCTGCGCAGCCGCCACCGAAGTGGTCCGGATTGGTGTCCTGACCCGCGTCGGGGGGAATCCACCCTTCGAAGCCGAATCCCGCTACATCGTTACTTGTCGGATCACCACCCTCGACGCCTTTGCTCAGATGCCACTTCCCCCGGTACTGAACGTTGTAGCCCGCCGACGCCAGCAGTTTTGCCATGTTCTGTTCGGAGACCTGCAACTGTGGCTCGGTGGGTGAGACAGTGCCGCCTTCGGTGAGGGTTCTGGTGACCCCGTGCTGCGCGGGATAGAGGCCGGTGAAGAACGTACTGCGACTGGGCGAGCACATCGCGGTATTGCACACTGCCTGGTCGAACGTCAGCCCGTGATCGGCAATCCTCTTGCGGTTGGGCAGATTCTGATCAGCCCAGCCTTGCGGCCAGTACATCGGCCGGCGCTCCTGATCGGTGATGATGACAACGATGTTGGGTTTCTGCGGAAACCGATCGGCGGGCGCTGCTTTCACCGGCGCCGCGCTCGCCGCGCCGGTTGCGACGTCTGCCACTCCGGCGAGGACAAGAGCACCGACGCCACCGAGGAACGTCCGGCGCGGCAATGAATGACAAAGCGGGGCTGGAACGTTCTCTGGGTTCACGGGCGTCGTCCTCTCGGAGCCGTTGTGGCCCCAGAGTTGACCGAATCAGTGTTCGCTACACATGCGCGAGCAAACTGTCTGGGCGCTGATCAGCTCGATAACCCGATCCGCACAGCGCAGCGGATCCGGAGTCCGGCCGATGCCGAGGGTGTCGACTATCGAAATCGTCCTTCGCACGTCGGACTCCTCGACGCCCCACGACCAACCGAAGTCGTGATTCCAGAGCAGAACTGCGGTCTTCCCCGGATGGTTTCTGGCATGAACGGGAAGGACGATCACCGCATCCATGCTCGGCGCCTGTGGCCATCGGACAGTCTCGCCGTGAACCGATCGTGCTACCGCGTCGACGTATTCGTGTGCGGACCAGTCGTTGCCGTTGGTATGCATGGAAGTACATTCGGTGCCACACACGTTTCGGATGGGTACGCGGCGGGACCGATCGGATATTGCGCTTTCAGGAAATGAACGGCAACACAACGGATTCGAATTGGCGATGACCGTCGCGGTGGACACTGTGTCCGGTACGGAACGAGACCAACTCGCAGCGTGCGACGGTGGCTGCAACAGCGTCGAGGCGAACGGGGTCCACCATCCCGCCCAGACCTCCACGCAGGAACAACATGTCAGCCTCGATGAGCGGCAACCGATCCCACCACTGCGGATCCGGTCGGCGGAACTGCTCGAGCGCGGATCGCGTCATCGAGCGATCGAACGTCAGCGCCGCGCGCGGATGCCGCACCAAACTTGTTGTGGCGTGCCACAGTTCTGGCACACTCGGCAATTTCCTCGCGAACACCTGTTCCGGGTCACCTGCGCGTAGTGGCAACGGCGCTTCCTCGATGACCAACTTCCGCACCGCCGTGGGGCGTTTCTGAGCGATCAACGACGCCGCGTGCCCGCCGAGCGAATGACCGACCAGATCCACCTGGTCGAGTTCGAGATGATCACACACGTCCATGACGTCGTCGGCGAACTCGTCGAAGAGATACGACGACGCCCGAGCGCTCCGTCCGTGGCCCCGAAGATCGACCGAGACAACTCGTCGGTTGCGCGATCGCAAGGTCCGCGCGAACTTGTCCCAGGTACCGCTGTCGCCGCCCATCCCGTGCACGAGGATTACCGGAGGCAGATCGGCGACACCGGGATGCGAACCGGAATCGCGGTAGCTGATCTGGACCCCGCCGGCACTTCGTACGTTAGCGACACTCACGAGTTCCCAGGATAGACCTGTCCTCGTGAAATGCTGACGCGGTCGGCCGAGGCGGCAACTCCCCTGGCCGCGTGACCTCGTCGTAGCGACCGAGCCCTATCCTCGCGATGTTGCGCAGCGACTCGCTTGGGTCTGCGAAGTATCCGCAATGCCCTCGAATGGAACCGGTGCCGAAAACAAAGGCTCCGTGCTGCGCCCGTACTGGAGACGGACCGTGCCCGAGGCGACCGATCTTCACGCGCGGGAAATACCGGATCCAGTCCGAGGGCCCCAGAGCAGCCCAGAGATTTCCGGCAAAGCACAGGTCTTCGCGAGAACTGGTCCCCATGCCCGGACTCCCGAGCACCACACAATCGTCTACTCGCGCCGACGGGAGGGCGAGTCCGCACACCACGGCCCCGTAGCTGTGTCCGACGAGCGTCACATGCGCCGAACGCGGCAGGATGCGAGTCAATCGCGCCAGATCGATCGCACCACGTTCTGCGAGTGTCCGCGAGAACGACTCGAGAAATCCCCACGGCGTCCGATAACCGACCCACACGATCACCGCGACGTGGTCGTTCCGCCCGAGCGTTCGGAGCATCCTTCCCAGTGTCCATCCGCTCGCGCGTGGTCCGGTCGGACGGTTCTCGTCGAAGTAGTTTCCCAGTCCGTTGTCGTTACCCGGGACGAAGATGACGATGTGCTCGGCTGTGGCGACATCGCCGAACACCTCCACGATCCGGCCTTCGCCGGACTCGTCGTACGCCAGAAGTTGTGCGTCGTGCAGTTCCGTCAGCGCGTAGTGAAGTCGATCGGTTCCGGAAACTTCAGCTCGGCCCGCCGTTTTCATGACACTCCTCGTGAAGAGTTACAACGACGAGAATCATTGCAACAGTGAGTTTTCGAATGTCGTCAACGCTAGGATCCGAACGTCGGCATGGCGATGGTGCCAACGCCCCTACTGTTCGTACAGCCGACTCGACCATGGCCGGTACAGCTGGCTATACCTGTGAGCTCATTCGTACACACCCTCCACCGACCATCCACCGCCTTCACAGATCATCAGCAACGCCCGCGATTCCTCCAGCAGAACCTGAGCCCGCGCCGCCGTGCGTGCCGAAGCTGCGTCCCACCATCGCTCGTCCACCGGCCAGGGCCCGGCCCATCCCTGCACTGCCCATTCCTTACTCCCCCACTTCAGCCTTCCCGGCTGCGAACTGAAGACACCGCGCTCGGTGACGTACACGGCGTTGCCGGCCGCATCCCCCAGCCACACCTTGGGATTGTCGACGAAGATCGACCCCGGAGACGGTTGCGGCAGACGACCCGGCCACGGGGCTGTCGGATCGTGAGCAGCTACCCGCTCGTCACCCAAGGGCAACAAGGTAATTCGCTCCGAGGGCCCTCGCCCACCGCTCAGGACACCGACCTGAACCGATTCGCCGCCCAGAAGACCTTGCACACGCACCAATGCTCGCCTGGCTCGTTCCTCCTCGTCGCCGACACCGCCCCACAGCCCCAACTGCAAGGCACCGGCACTGACCACCTCCACCGGTTCCAGACGCAACACAGCTATACCTGCGGTCGGCCGGGTCTCACTGCGCCCGGTGAGCCAGCCGTCCAGTTGCCATCGCACTCGATCGGCCGTTCCCTCCGGCGTCAGAGGTTCGGCGCAACGCCAAGTCCGAGAAAGATTTTCACCGTTACCCGTGCTGGCCGAAATCGACAGACGGGTGCACGCCACTGCGGCGGCGGACAGCTTGTCATGCAGCAGACTTGCCAACGCGCGCCCGGCAAACGCTGCGGCATCCACCCGCTCGATCGACGGATCGTAATGCTGCTCCACCTCCAGATCCGGCGGAAGCGTCCGCGCCGACGGTGGCCGCTCGGGTTCACCACGCGCCGCACGATGCGCGAGCACCGCATCAGCGCCGAAACGCGAAGCGACGTCCACAGCCGGTAAATCCGCGAAAGCACCGATGGTCCTGATCCCGAGCCTGCGCAGCAGATCCACCAACTCTCCGCGATGCGGTGCAGACAGGCTGGGCTCGGCCGCCAACTCCGGCATGGGTAGCGGCGCCAGAAACCGTGCTCCCTCCCCCGGCGGCACCAGCGCTGCCCGGCGCGCGGCAATGACCGCGGTGGACAGTTGATCCGCCACCCCCACCTGGCTCTCGACGCCCGCAGCAGATGCCTGATCCACCAATCGTTCCGCCGCGGCTTCCTCCGAACCGAAGTACCGACTGACACCTCGTGCGCTGAGCACCAACAAACCAGGACGGAGTACCTCGACGCCCGGTGCCACCGCATCGATGGCCGCGGCCACCGGCTCGAACAATCTGGCGTCGCGTTCCGGATCTGCCGTCGCCACATACAGTTCCGGGCAGCGGGCCTGCGACTCGCGTCGTCGTAGGCCTCGGCGAACACCCTCCGCACGAGCCGTCGCCGAACATGCGATCACACGGTTACCCGAGGTGACCGCGACGGGATGTGTTGCCGGAAGATCGGCAAGTGCTGCCGCTGCCACCGCCGGCCAATCCGGGCACCACAACGCCAGAACTCTGCTCACAGTGACACCACCTGCTCCGACATCACATCCTGCGACATCACACCCTCTACCGGCCGAGAAGGTACCCACTCGACCCGCCCGGCTGAACTGCAGATGTCCAGACGCGTGGTCCGGGGCTGGAACGAGCGCCCCCGAGCACGAACCGCGAGGCTCAGGGAATTGAGCCGACCACGCCCCAACTCTCGGCCCTGACCGAACCCACCGTAACCATGAACCCGAGCGTCCAAGCGAACCTCAGCACCGTCCCAGTGACCTTCGGTGACAACAAGAGTCGAGCCCTTGCTTCGAGCGCGTGCCACTACCGCCCGAGCACGCGACGGGGATACCGATGCACCCGCCAATCCCAGAATCACCAGATCCATACCGTCGAGCAGCACAGCGGCAATCTCGACCGGATCCGGCCCTGGCGCCGGAACGAGTGCCAGACGTTCCAGTTGCGCACCCATCTCGTACGCCGCCAGCAATCCCAGTCGAGGCTGCCCGATGACTGCCACATGCCCTCCGGACGCCGTCACCGACGCGACCAATCCCAAAAGCAAGGATGCCGCGCCGTCGACGGACACCACGGTTCCGCGTACCAAACCACCCTGCGGCAACAATGCCCCGATACCTTCCGGCACCGGGAGAACACCAGCCTTGTGCGCGCGGTCCACGACCGGCCTGTCCCTGTCCGCAACACTCTCGGACGCTGCTGCACTTGTCTCGGAAACACCAGCGACGGACACACCAGCCACCGACACGCTCGGTCCAGAGAACGACGTATCGCCCCGAGAGGGAATGGACGCGATCTGTCGGCGGAGCTGCGCCAGCCGATCCTGACGGGACAATCCCGCCGCATCTGCCGACAGCTCCACCAACTCGGTCACCTCGGTCATCCCCATCCTCCGGAACACCGGAAAAACTCACTCGGCAGCAATCCATAACCAGCCGGCAAACCGCGGGGAAGTCGGGTCTGACATGCATCCAACGAACAGCAATTTCGAACATATTTTCGAACTGTTTTCAGTAAACCGTGTCACCCCCGACACGTCAAGCAGAGCAAAAATCCCAGTTCACAGGAGCCTCGAGCGTCACAGTGGCATCAATCCATTAACCTTGAGATGTGACAGCTCAGGAGCAGACCGGGAGGGGCATCGGGCCCGAATACCTGCTGGCGGGGCGGTACCGACTCCGCTCCAAGATCGGCGACGGAGGGATGGGCGCCGTCTGGCTGGCCCGCGACACCCTCCTCAGCCGTGACGTCGCGGTGAAACAAGTCACAAGCACGGAAGGCCTCGACACCGAAACGGCCGAAGAGGTCCGCGAACGTACATTGCGCGAGGGCAGGAACGCCGCAAAGCTCACCCATCCCCACTCCATCGCCATGTACGACGTCGCGATCGAGTCCGGCGAACCGTGGTTGGTCATGGAGTACTTCCCGGCCCGCAGCCTCGCTCAGGCCATGAACCTGGCCGACACGTTGCCACCGCTCGAGGTCGCGCAGATCGGCGCACAGATCGCTGCGGCACTCACCGAAGCGCACGCCGCCGGCATCGTCCACCGCGACATCAAGCCAGGCAACATCCTGATCGCAGATCGAGGCAAGTCCCTCGGCACCGTCAAGATCAGTGACTTCGGCATCGCCCGCGCAAAGAGCGACGTGTCCGACTCCCAGGACGAGGTCATCACCGGCACTCCCGCGTACTTCGCACCCGAAGTTGCCCGCGGCGATGATCCCACCGAGGCCAGTGACGTCTTCTCACTCGGGTCGACGCTCTACACCGTGATCGAGGGTCAACCGCCCTTCGGCATCGACTCCGACGCCATCGCCCTCCTGCACCGGGTCGCCAAGGCCGAGATCTACCGCCCCACCAAGTCCGGACCGTTCACCGACGTTCTTCTTCAGCTCCTCGAGCCCGACCCCACCCGCCGGCCGACGATGGCTCAGGCACGCGACGCACTCGCCGCTGCCGCGACAGGCGGCGGCACGATCGAGCAGTTGATCGACGCTCCCGTCTACTCGTCCGAGGGTGCCGTACCGGCCTGGGCGCACCGGACCACACAACTCGCCGACCCACACCGTCGCAATCGCCTGACCGGCTCCACGATCACCGGACTTCCTGCAGTGCAACAGAACACGCCTTTGCGAAACGTTCCCAGTCCGATGGACATGTTCTCCTGGCCGCCGCGGATACCGACCGGCCCCGCCGATGCCAGCACCCGAGACAAGGTAGTGGCCTGGGCTCCCCTCGCCATGACCGGCATGGTTGCCGTCATCATCCTGGCCGCACTGATCGTCGTCATTCTGGTGTTCACTGTCTGACCGGTGTTCACGGTCTGAGCACAAGCTTCACGCAGGCAGGATGTTCGCGTTGAGGTGAAACACGTTGTCCGGGTCGTACTTCGCTTTTACCGCGGACAATCGCGCGTACTTCGCCGCGCCGTAGGAAGCTCGCACCCGGTTCTCGTCGACATCGGTCATGAAGTTGACGTACCCGCCTTGGTTGGAAGAGAACGGACGCAACGCTTCCCAGGTCTCACGCACCCACGATCGGTCCAATTCCAGCGTCCCGGCATCGGTTGCCGTCGCCGTCATATTGCACACGTAATGCGGTGTGCGAGAACCACCGAACGCAGTGTCGTCCTCGCCGACGGAAGTGAAAGCTCCCTGCAGCGGAAAGATCGGCATGAAGGACATCGGCGACGATTTCTTGCCCGCTTGTTCGGTCAGAACATCGATCACGTCGTCGGAGAAATCCACCAGATCCAAAGCCTTCTCATAGGCGTACGCACCCCACGGCTCCGATTCGTCGAGCATCGACTGCAACCCGATGTACGGGAGCGGGGTGACGAACTCGAAAAGCGTCGGCAAGCCCTCTCGAATCGGCGCAATCGCATTCGAGTGTTCCTCTTCCGATCCGAAACCGGCTACCAGCAAGGCGTAGCCGGGCAGTAGGTGAAATTGATCCGGGACAAACGGCGCCGGTGGCGCGGACAAACTGACGGCAACCATCGCACCGGTATTTCTCGGCAGGGCAGGCACCACCTCGCGACACAGACGAAGCGCTGCGGGTCCGTCCTCCATCCCCCAGAAGAACAGTCCCAGATGCACTTCCGGACCGATCTCGCTCAAACGGTACTCGAATTCGGTGACCACCCCGAAGTTTCCGCCACCGCCGCGCAGTGCCCAGAACAGGTCGCTGTGATCGTTCTCGGAGGCTCGCACGATCGAACCGTCGGCAAGTACCACCTCTGCCGACACCAGGTTGTCGATCGCCAGGCCGAGCGTGCGCGTCAACCACCCCATGCCACCGCCCAGTGTCAGGCCACCGACACCGGTATCGCTGATCACTCCGCCGGTCACTGCCAAGCCGTGTTCCTGCGTCGCCGTGTCGAGGTCGGCGATCGTTGCACCACCACCGACCCTGGCTCGCTTCGCGGACGGGGCGACGCTGACTACGTTGATCGCACTGAGATCGATCATCACACCGCCTTCACACACCGACGTGCCTCGGTAGGAATGCCCGCCACCTCTGACCGAGACCTCCAACGAGTGGGCTCTGGCAAATGCAAGTGCCACAGACACATCCGACGCCGACCTGCACCTGGCGATCACCGCCGGCCGGTGATCGATCTGTCCGTTCCAGATCGATCTGGCGTCGTCGTACTCCGGATCTCGGGGACCGAACACAGAACCTGTGACCGCCGATTTCAGCGGCGCGAACTCGACCGTCGTCATCACACACCTCCTTTGTCGGGTGTCGCGGTGACCAGCAGGTACTCCCACTCCATCGCGAAGGGCTCGCTTCCGCTGCCGTACTTTTTCGCCAACTCGAGCAGATCTCGATCCAACGCCTGCGTCCGCGCCGGGTCGTCGGCGATGTTCCGGTACACCGCGATGGTCGGGCCGTAGTTCTTCTTGAAGAAGTCACGAAAATCTTCCGGCCCACTGAATCTGTCCACACGCAGGACGTTTTTCCTGGTGACGACATCGCCGAGCAGATCACGAACATGGTTCTCGTCACCCCACAACGGCGCCGGTTGGGTTCCGGGAGGCGGCGGCGGTGCGTACGGCTTCATCGTCTTGAACATCTCGCCGATGAACCCCGTCGGAGTCCAACTCAGCACCCCGATCTTTCCGCCGGATCGACACACTCGCAGAAGCTCGTCCGCGGCGCGCTGGTGATGCGGTGCGAACATCACGCCGACACACGAGAGCACCACGTCGAACTCGTTGTCGCGGAAGGGAAGAGCCTCGGCATCTGCTTCCTGCCAATCGAGTTCGACGCCGGCGAGCGCAGCGGCTTCCTTTCCGGCCACGAACAATTCCGGAGCCAGGTCGGTGGCGATCACCTGCGCACCCAATGCGGCCGCCGGGATCGCCGCATTGCCCGACCCCGCCGCGACGTCCAGCACGCGATCACCTTCCTGCACGCCGCACTCGCCGACCAGTACCTGCCCGAGATCCGCGATGACCTGCGCCGCTACCGCCGGATAGTTACCCAGACCCCACATGGCCCGGTGCTTGGCCTTCAGCTCGCGATCCAGCCCGAGCGTTCCCGTTGATTCACTCATTACGGTTCTCCTTCAATCTTTTTCGTACTTCTAGCCGACAAACGTCGATGCCGTTACTTCGACGCTACGACGGCTGTTCGCCCCTCTCCAGTACGAAATCTGTACCGGAGCATCCCAGAGGCCTACGATCGAGAGATGGGGTCCTCGTACCACCAGTTCTGCCCCGTCGCCAAGGCGATGGAGCTACTAGACGAGCGGTGGACACTGCTTCTCCTGCGCGAACTGATGATGGGAAGCGAGCACTTCAACGATCTCCGGCGCGGACTTCCGCGAATGTCGCCGACATTGCTCTCCACGCGACTGCACCAACTTGCAGTTGCCGGCATCGTCGAGCGAGAAGAAACCGACTGCGTCGTCAGCTATCGTCTGACCGACGCCGGCCGCGAACTGCGGCCTGTGGTCGAAGCTCTCGGCATCTGGGGTACCCGGTGGATCGGCGAGCTGGGCGACGAAGACCTGGATCCGAAACTGCTGCTCTGGGACATGCATCGCCGCGTGGATCACTCCGTGGTGCCCGACGGCAAGACCGTGGTGCAGTTCGTTTTCTCCGGAGTGCGTGGACATTCACGACACTGGTGGCTCGTCATCAATTCCGGCGAAGTAGACATGTGCGATATCGATCCGGGTTTCGACGTCGCAGTGTCGGTCGCCGCAGGCTTGCGACCGATGACCGAGATCTGGCGCGGTAACCTGACCTGGTCGGACGCCATACGGTCTGGCGACGTCACCATTTCGGGGCCTGCAGCATTGCGTCGCAGCTTGCCTTCGTGGTTCGAACTGTCGACTTTCGCATCGATTCCGCGCCCTGCTTAACACATCCTCACCAGCACCGTTCCGTCCTGTTACAGAGCTGTTGCAGACCGTGACACCGTCGACGAACGGTGACCACCTGTCGGTGACACTGGCCGAGCAGTCTCTGTCGTATGCCCAGCCATCGCGGAATCATCCGCCTCGTCGCACTCGGTGCAGTCGCACTCGGTACGCTCACGCTCACGCTCACGCTCAGCGCGTGCTCGTACACGGAAGAAGCAAAGCCCAAGAGCGGTAACTACCTTGCCACTCAGCCTGATTCAGGGCCCGCAGGTGGCGAGATCGAGGGCGGCATCAGCTTGCAGGACACTCACGTGCCGGCTCTGGCCCGTCTCGATTCCGCCCTACTCGCGGCGTTGCAGTCGGCAGCGGCCGACGCACAGGCATCCGGGGTTGCCATGCACGTCAGTTCGGGTTGGCGATCCGCTGCGTATCAACAGCGGTTGTTCGACGAAGCCGTCGTCAAGTACGGCAGCGTGGACGAAGCGTCCAAGTGGGTGCACTCCCCGAGTCTGTCGAAGCATGTCAGCGGACAGGCCGTCGACATCGGACCGACCGATGCCGATGACTGGCTCATCCAGCACGGCAGCGATTACGGCCTCTGTCAGACCTACGCCAACGAGATGTGGCATTTCGAGTTGGCGACCACTCCCGGTGGGGAATGCCCGCCCCAATTGAGCAACCCTTCGGACGAGAGAGCGGAAGGCTGATCATGACCCGAGTCAAACCATCGAGACTGATTGCCGCACTGGCACTTCTGATCCTCGGAGTCATCGAGTTCGAACTGGCGGTCAACACGACCGGTGGCCAGATCGTCGACCAACAACTCATGGTGGGCGCGGCTACCTCAGAAGGCCTCAGTGTGTTCTCCACCGAGTTCATCGGCCTCGTCACTCCGATACTGATAGTGGGAGGAGTGCTCGTGGCGCTCATGATCACATTGCGCAACAACCCGATTGCGCTGGCCCTACGCGTCGTCGTCGTGACCCTCGGTCCCATCACGACGGCCTGGGTTCTCAAACAATCGTTGGATCGACCGGACCTGAACGGTCTGGTGATGCACAATTCCTTCCCCAGCGGCACTCTGACGGCCATCGCTGCTCTGGTCTGCGCGATCGTGCTCGTCACGCCCTCGAGGTGGCGGGCAGTCGTTGCAGTCAACGGCGCGCTGCTCACTATCGGAACGGCGATCTCGGTAGTCGTGTTGCAATGGCACCGGCCGAGTGACGTGATCGGTGCGCTACTGCTCGTCGGCTGCTACACCCTTGCTGTGTCGGCATTTCCGTTGAACACCAGCGTCGCACGGCACGCGGTGCTGGCGGACTCGGGCAACGAGCGACTTTCGAGAGTGTGACCCCTGTACCCTTGGCTGACCGAGATTCCTCCGACCGCAGAAGGCCCCTGATCATGGCGAGTCCAAGGTGAGCGCATGGTGAGCATTCTTTTCATAGAAGACGATCCAGCGGTGGCCGAGGCAATCACGTTGGGGCTGAACCGACTCGGGCACAACGTCAGCCATCGCCCCGATGGTAACGGCGATTTCGACGACGCCCTCGGTGCCACGGACCTCGTCCTACTCGACCTCGGGCTGCCAGGAGCCGACGGTTACGAGATCTGTCGACGCATCCGCACTCGCAGTTCCATCCCGATCATCATCTTGACGGCCAGATCCGACGACATCGACACTGTTGCCGGCCTCGAGGCCGGTGCCGACGACTACGTCGTCAAACCGGCCAGTCCGCGTGTCCTCGACGCTCGGATCAAAGCCGTCGTGCGGCGCTCGGCACCAGCAACGACGCGTCCGGATGCGGCGCCGGGTGCAGAGACGTTCGGCGACCTGGAATTGGATCGCTCGTCATTGCAGGTCCGCAAGGCCGGAACGCTGCTGACCCTGACTCCGACCGAACTCCGACTGATACTGGCACTGACCGAGAACCCAGGGCAGGTCCTCAGCCGCCGGCAGTTGTTGTCCGCAGCTTGGGACCAGGAATACCTGGGCGACTCCCGAATCGTCGATGCAGCGGTGCAACGACTGCGCGGAAAGATCGAGGACGACCCAGCCACACCGACCGTGATCGAAACGGTGCGCGGGTTCGGGTATCGCTTCAACACCAGCCCGGCCCGATGAGACCGACCTGGCTTCGGGTCGACGGTCTGCGGACGCGGCTCGTGCTCGTGTTCATCGCAATCGTCGTGATCATCGCCGGGGCAACCGCAGGCGTCGTCTCGTTCATGGCGCGGTCGTGGATCTATTCCAACGCTCAGGACGTGGCGACGGCACAATTTCGCGACGAACTGCAGTACAGCAACGGACCGCCGGTAGACGGGTTGACACCTGACACCCTCGACCAGATCTTCCAGTCCGACATGACTCTGATCGTCGACGGGGAAGTCATCCGTCAAGGATCAGTGGATGCGGCAACGATCCCACCCAGCTTCGAAGAGGGTTTGGACAGTCCCAAACTGATCCGCTTCGAGAGACTCGACTCCCAGCGCATCATGTTGGGAATGTCGGTCAATGTCGTGGACATGACTGCAGACGACGGCTACGACAACGAGACACTGGTCAAAGCCGTCACCATCCGGCCGCTGGTAGGGGTGCAGGACAAGTTCGACGACCTGCTTCGAGCTGTCGGTCTCACCCTCGCCGCCGGTGTGTTGGTAAGCGGTCTGCTCGGGCTGTGGATCGCGTCGACGCTTGTCCGCCCACTCAAACGCCTCGACGAAGCCGCCGCCCGCGCCGCCGACGGCGACCTGAGCGTCCGGCTCCCCGAAGACGGAGTAGCCGAACTTGCGCAGGTCACAACAACGTTCAACAACATGGTCGCTCGCAACGAAGCAGTCATCCGAGGTCTGGAAGAATCGGAAGAGCAGTCGAGAAGATTTGTCGCCGACGTCTCCCACGAGCTTCGAACGCCGCTCGCCGCACTGGTGCCCGTCAGTGAGATCCTCCGCGAAGAGATCCCTAATCTTCCGCCGGACGCCGCCGCTGCCGCGCGCATCGTGAGCAGTGAGATCGGCAAACTCACTCGACTCGTCGAAGATCTGATCGAAATGTCGCGCCACGACTCACAACAGGCGCGCCTCGTCCTCGACGACGTCGACCTCGTCGAATTGACCGAGCGCACACTCGAGAGCCGCGGCTGGATCGAAACCGTCGAACTCCGCGCACTTGAAAACGTCAGTGCCAGAGTGGATTCGCGCCGAATCGACATCGTCGTCGCCAACCTCGTCGGTAACGCACTGCGCCACGGCGCGCCCCCGGTTCGCGTCGAGTTGAGTGTCGAACCCGGTTTCTCCGTCATCACCGTCGTCGACCACGGCCCCGGCATCTCACCCGAAGATCGGCAGGCAATCTTTCGGCGGTTCTACAAGGTCGACACCGCGCGCGGACGCAGCGAGGGCAGCGGACTCGGACTCTCCCTCGCCGTCGAGAACGTGCATTTGCACGGCGGCACCATCGGCGTCGACCAGGTGGACGGGCGCACGGTCTTCACGGTTCGCCTGCCCCGTCGCTGACCGCCTTCCCGAGCGAACGTACCTTTCAGCGCACCCAAGGCGATCGTCGTACCGTTCGCTCGAAAAGGGGTGGGCACCTCGCGCCCCAGACCGCCCACATCCGACCAAATAGTGGGATTCTGGTTTCAACATGTGAAACTACGCGAGTAGCGTCGGCATCGTCGAACAGCGTAGAAATCGGAGGGCACCATGACGCAGGCGTCGCGGTTGGACAAGACGGCCGTCTCCCCCAAGGCGTGGACGATGCTCGGAATCGGCGTCGCCGCCCAGGCAGCAGGCACCGTCTTCGTCAGCACCCCCGCCTTCTTGATCCCACTACTGCATTCCGAGCACGGCCTCTCGTTGACGCAGGCCGGAACCCTGGCCGCTGCACCCACTTTCGGCATGGTTCTCACGCTGGTGGCCTGGGGCGCGATGGCCGACAGATTCGGTGAGAAATGGGTCATCTCCATCGGACTCGCGTTGACGGCGATCGCTGCGCTGGCGGCGACAACCACCGACAATTACGCCCTCCTCGGGATCGCGTTCTTGCTGGGCGGCATGGCCGCGGCGAGCACCAACGCTGCCAGTGGACGTGTTGTGGTCGGCTGGTTCCCCAAGGATCGGCGCGGCCTCGCCATGGGTATCCGGCAGATGTCACAGCCCTTGGGCGTGACCATTGCGTCGCTGACCATCCCGACCCTCGCTGCCAACGTCGGCATCGGTTGGGCCGTCGGCCTGTCGGTAGCACTTAACGGCGTTCTCGCCCTGATCTGCGCTACCGCATTGGTCAATCCCCCGCGACCGGCGGCGCAGCCCACCGATATCCCGGTCGAGACGGTCAACCCCTATCGCTCGAACTGGTTCCTCTGGCGCATCCACGTCGTCTCGGCACTGCTGGTGTTTCCGCAGTTCACCCTCTCGACGTTCGGCCTGGTCTGGCTGATCAGCGAACAAGGATGGGATGCTGCGCCCGCGGGACTCCTGATCGGGATCTCCCAGTTCGTGGGCGCACTCGGACGCATCGTCGTCGGCGTCTGGAGTGATCGTGCCGGAAGCAGAGTAGGCCCCCTGCGGTTGGTTGCCGTCTCTGCATCTGCGGTCATGTTGGCAATGGCGGCGGCCGACGCAGCGCCTTGGGGCGTTCCGGCCCTGATTCTGCTGCTGGCAACGACCGTCAGTGTCGCCGACAACGGTTTGGCGTTCACATCCGTCGCCGAGGCAGCCGGGCCGAAATGGCAAGGAAAAGCGTTGGGCGCACAGAACACCGGGCAGTTCATTGCCGCGTCAGCAGTGGGCCCGGTGGTCGGTGCGCTGATCGGCGCGGTCGGCTACCCGCTCGCCTTCGCGATAGTCGCGGCATTTCCGGCCGCAGCAATCCCCTTGGTGCCCAGCCGAGACCGCGACATCAGCGTCTAGTCCGCGATCGGATTCGGTTGCACTGCAGGACCCGTCAGATCGCAATGCGGCTTGCAGGCAACCGAATCCGCTTCCTGAACCGGCTCCACAATCGGAGTACGGATCAGCGCCGCGGCGATCACGGCACCAACCAACAGCAGCGCCACACAGATGTACATCGCGTATCGGAATCCGTCGGAGAAACTCGTCGGATCGACCAGGCTCTCGGCGTCGATCCCCACTAAGGCCGGCAGGGCGGCAACGGCAAGAAGTTGACTCGTCCGGGCAACGGCATTGTTCACACCGGACGCGATTCCCGACTGCTCCACCGGCACCGAGCCGAGCACCGCGGCGGTCAACGGCGCCACCATCACCGCCAGGCCGAGCCCGAACACCAGAACTCCCGGCAGCACGACGGTCAGGTACGACGCATCCGGGCCGATCCGCGTCATCAACACCAACCCCACCGCGGCAACGGCGGGCCCGACCGTCATCGGCAATCGCGGTCCGTGAGTCTGCGCGTAACTGCCCGCGCGCGAAGACAACAGCAGCAATGCCAAGGTGATCGGCACCGTTGCGACGCCGGCAGCCACCGGCGAGTACCCCGCAACCAATTGCAATTGCAGCACGAGCAGGAAGAACACACCGCCCAGCGCCGCATAGACCGCAAGGGTCACCAGATTGGCCGCAACGAACATCCGCGAACGAAACAGGGACGGCGGCACCAACGCACTCGGTGATCGACGTTCCACCACAACGAATAGGCACAGCGCGAGCACCCCGACCAGCCCGACTATCGGGTTGACTTCGATCAGCCCGTACGTCAGCGCGCCGAGACCGACTACTGCGCAGGCAGATCCGACCACGTCCAGGTGCTCGGGCGGATGCGGGTCGCGGCTCTCCGGTACGTGGCGCACCGCTGCCCACACCACCACGATCGCCAACGGAATATTGAGTAGGAACACAGATCGCCATCCCGCCACTCCCACCAGCCAACCACCGAAAAGCGGACCGACAGCGCCGGCGACGCCACCCAAGCCCGACCACACGCCGATGGCCGCGCCGCGGTCCTCCTCGCGAAGTGACGCGGAAATGATGGCAAGGCTGCCAGGCGTCAAGAGCGCAGCCCCCACTCCTTGCAGGATCCGTGCAATCACCAGAAACGTGATGTCTGGTGCTATTCCGCACAGCAACGACGCGACCGCGAACCAGACCGTCCCCCACACGAATACCCGTCGCCGACCCCACCGATCGCCGAGAGCGCCACCGAGGAGTATCAGCGATGCCAACGCCAAGGTGTAGCCGCTGAGCGTCCATTGCAGTCCGGCGACACCGGAATCCAAGTCTTCACCGATGTGCGGCAGAGCAATGTTGACGACGGTGCCGTCGAGGAGAGCCATGCTGGAGCCGAGAACGGTGGCGGCGACAACCCAACGCCCACGTCTCGACGCGAGCGCCAGTGGTTCCGTCATCGCTCCATGGTGCGCCCTCACGCGCAATCGCGAAAGAGCGCGCGGAAATTCAGTCGATCTGGCGGCGGTGTGCCCAACGCGTCAGCGCATTGCGATTGGACTGCTGAGTCTTTCGCAGAACATTCGATGCGTGAGTCTCGACGGTCTTCACGGAAATCACCAGGTCCTCGGCGATTTCACGGTAGGTGTACCCACGTGCCAGCAATCTGAGCACTTCGAGTTCTCGCGGAGTGAGCGAGTCGAGTTCCGGATCGAGTTGCGGCTCCGGTGCATTGGAGCGTCCGGTGAAGGAGTCCAACACGAAGCCTGCCAGGCGCGGCCCGAACACCGCGTCACCACCGGCAACGCGTCGCACGCCCTCGGCAAGTTCGGATCCCGAGATCGTCTTGGTCACGTATCCGCGCGCACCGCCGCGGATTACCGCGATCACGTCTTCGGCGGCATCGGAAACGCTGAGCGCCAAGCACACCGGGCCGGAATCGATTCCGCGCAGAACTGCCACTCCGCCACCGTCGGGCATGTGGACATCGAGCAGTACGACATGCGGCTTCGTCGAGTTGATACCCGCGATCGCCTCCGCGACGCCACCTGCTTCACCGACGACGTCCATGTCTGCCTCGCGCGAGAGTTCGGCCCTCACCCCGGAGCGGAACACTGCATGATCGTCGACAAGAAATACGCGGTACGGGGGCGGCGCAAGCGAAGTCACTGGGGCTGTTCCTCGGGGTTGTCGATACGGTCAGCAGTCTGGTCCCACTTTAGAGCAGAGTCACCGAGCGGCATGTGCACGCGGATCTCGGTGCCCTTTCCGATGTCGGATCGAACCACGACGCGGCCACCGCGCCGCTCGATGCGGCCACGAATCGACTTGGCGAGCCCCTGGCGATCCTCCGGCACCGCGTCGACGTCGAATCCGACGCCGCGATCACGAACGAACACACTGACCTGGTCGCCCTCGACCTCGGCGAACAGATTGATTTCCATCTCCCCCGAGTGCTTTGCCGAGTTCACGAGAGCTTCACGCGTCGCACCGAGGAGCGCGGTGAACGCCTCCTTCGGCAGGCCGTTCTCCACGCCTTCACCTTCGAGTTGTACGTCGCCGACCGTGACGGGACGGACCGTGACACCGTGCTGGTCTTCCACTTCACCGGCGATGATCTTCAGGCCTTCCGTCAGGCTCGTGTGATCGATGTCGCCGCCACTGAACAACCATTTGCGCAGTTCGCGTTCCTGGCCGCGGGCCAGGCGCGCCACCTCTTGCGGGTTGTCGGACTGCTTCTGAATCAGAGCCAACGTCTGAAGTACGGAGTCGTGCAGATGCGACGCGATCTCTTCACGTTCGTCGTTGCGAATGCGGGCCGCACGCTCGGCGCCGAGAGCTCTCCACATCCGCAGCCACAGCGGCACCGTCAACAAACCGACACCGATCAGCGTCACGACCACGGCCAACAGGGACGAGCGGAGTGCTTCGAGGTCGACCTGTGCAAGGACGACAACGCCAAGACCCAAAATGATCAAGGTGGCTCCCCCGACCACCCGCGCCCACGTGAGAACGGTAGGCCGCTGCGGCAAGCCGATGACAGTACGGGGACCGTCGGAATCGAACTCGCGCCACACCAAGGCAGCACCGATCGCGACGACGAAGAACGGCGCGAGCACCGAACCAGCCGTGCCACTGAACAACCAGGACAACGCAGCAGCGCCGCCCAAGCCGAGGGCGATCAATCCGTACGCCCTCTGCCGCTCGGCTGCGGACGGTTTCTGCGTGTCCGTGCCGGCGGAGGTGAAGATCCAGAGAGCGCCGTAAATCACGATGCCGGACCCGGCCATCGCCGCCAGAATCGCGAAAGCCACTCGCACTTTCAGGACGTCGATACCGAGATGATCGGCAATACCGCCCGCGACACCGGCGACGATTCGACCGCCAGCGCGTCGCTCCAACTTTCGCAGCGGAACGCCGCCCGGGATGGGCACACCCTTCTTCATGGGTACGGCAGACGCCGGTACCCCGTTGACGGGTGGGCCTCCCGGAAACCCGGGAGCGGGACCGCTCACGAACGGTGGAGCTGACAGATATTGCACATAGTCGATACTGGCACGAACCACGCAGACACACATCAGGGTCCAACCCTGAATCAGGGCGCCACCCTCACCCGCGATCACCGCAAAGATCAGGGTTGGCCCTGATGCGCGGAGGCCGCCCCGGAAGCCAGGATTGATTCATGAACAATCCGACTTTCCAAGAACAGATCCAGGATCTGTGGCGGACCCGCCCCGTGCGTCTGCCGGCACAAGGTCACGTGGCCGGGGTATGCGCCGGAATCGGATACCGGTACGGCATCGACCCCATTCTGGTACGCGTGGCCTTTGTCGCCTCCACCATTTTCGGCGGCTCAGGCATCCTTCTCTACCTCGCGGGCTGGTTGGTGCTCGCCCGCGCCGGTGACGGATCGTCTCCCGCTCAGTCGTTGATGGGCCGCGGACACAGTTCCGATTCCAGTACCAAGACCATCGTCTTGTTGGTGGCTCTCGCCATCGCGGCCACGACCGTCGGGCCCGTCGGCGTCGGTCTGGGTGGCTCCGGACTGATCGGGCTGATCCTGATGGTCGGCGGCCTGTGGCTGCTCTACCAGCGAGCGCCCGTCCCGCCTGCGCTGCCGCAGAACACGTCGCCGTACGTCGGCGCGGGTACCGCGTATCCAGGAACCGGATTCACGCCTGGTCCGTTCACTCCCGGATACTTCGCACCCAATCAGCCGCCCGTGTACACGCCGTACACCAAACTCCCCGACAGCTACGTGCCCGAGGAACGGCCGGCCGAACAGTCGCAGCAGTCACCGCAATCCCAGGCCGGTCATCCGACGATCGACCTGTCGAAGGACCCGAGCGCTTCAGCCGCCACCAATCCGACCGAGGTGATCGGCGAGGCCGCCATCACACCGCCCTCCTGGGATCCGCTCGGTGTTGCTCCGTTCGCCTGGGATCTCCCGGACCCGGCGGTCAAGGCCACGCCGCTGCTGCCATTGCCACCGCGTAAGCGTCGCTCGCGTTGGACGCTGACAGTGCTCGGACTCGCGATCATCGTCGCCGCCGTCACCGGGGCTGCGGGCGCGGCAACCGGCAACGACTGGTTCACTCCTGGCCGAGTCGGCGCGGTCGGACTGGCCGTCATCGCCATCGGTCTGATTCTCGGAGCATTCTTCCGAAAGGGATACGGCCTGCTGGTCGTCACCGGACCGCTCGTGGGCTTCGTACTGCTTGCCTCGTTGGTCTACCCCATAGAGTTCGACGCCTCGGGTGAGCAAAGATGGACTCCGGCAACAGCTTCCGAATTGGATCCGTCGTACTCGGGAGCCTTCGGAAGCTTCACTCTCGACCTCAACGGGGTCACGTTCACCGAGGACAAGACCATCGACGTCGCGGCGTCGTTCGGCGAGTTCACCGTCATGGTGCCGCCAACCGTCAACGTCAAGAACAGCTGCACCGTCGTCATGGGTGACGGATCCGGTTGCCTCGACGGCGGAATACACCCGGGCCGTGAAGTGACACCGGATTCGCCCACACTGACCATCAACGCCAAAGCCACGTTCGGCAGTCTGAAGGTGACGCAATCATGAGCGAGTACGACGAGACGACAGACCAGGACGAGACCCGAGAATCCAAGCGCCCCTCGGCACTTCTGCTGATCGCCGGACTGGCCGCACTACTGGTCAGCGTGTGGGCGTTGGTCGGGCCGTTCTCTCTGGCGCCGGCAGCGAACATTCAATTCCGTTGGCTGTTCGTCGGGGCCGCCGTCGTGGCAGGACTACTACTGGTGATTCTGCCGAATCGGCGCAACCGAAAGTAACTGCTGTGCGCCTTTATTAACCGCGGGGGGTTAATAAAGGCGCACAGTAGTTTTTACTCCCACTCGATAGTTCCCGGCGGCTTGCTCGTCACATCGAGGACTACGCGGTTCACATCCGCAACCTCGTTGGTGATTCGAGTCGAGATGCGCTCGAGGGTCTCGTACGGCAGACGGGTCCAGTCCGCGGTCATCGCGTCTTCACTCGAGACCGGACGCAGCACGATCGGATGACCGTACGTCCGGCCGTCACCCTGCACGCCCACGCTGCGGACGTCGGCGAGGAGAACCACCGGGCACTGCCAGATCGTTCCATCCAAGCCTGCAGACGTAAGCTCCTCGCGCGCAATGGAATCTGCCTGACGCAGAATCTCGAGGCGATCGCGGGTGACCTCACCGATGATGCGGATACCGAGTCCGGGACCGGGGAACGGCTGGCGTCCGACGATCTCTTCCGGCAGGCCGAGTTCGCGGCCCACTGCACGGACCTCGTCCTTGAACAGCAGACGCAGCGGTTCGACCAATTTGAACTGCAGGTCTTCCGGCAGTCCGCCGACGTTGTGATGGCTCTTGATGTTTGCGGTTCCCGTGCCGCCGCCGGACTCCACGACGTCAGGGTAGAGCGTGCCCTGGACCAGGAAATCGACGGTCGCACCGTGAGATGCGTTCTCGCCCAGAACATCACTGACTGCGCCTTCGAAGCTGCGGATGAACTCGCGGCCGATGATCTTGCGCTTGGTCTCGGGATCGGTGACCCCTGCCAGCTCACCGATGAAGGTGTCAGCAGCATCCACGGTGATCAGACGCGCACCGGTTGCCGCGACGAAGTCCTGCTCGACCTGCGTGCGCTCACCGGCTCGCATCAAACCGTGATCGACGAAGACACACGTCAACCGGTCGCCGATTGCCCGCTGAACCAAAGCCGCAGCGACAGCGGAGTCGACACCACCGGACAGACCGCAGATGGCGTGTCCGTCGCCGACCTGCTCGCGAACCTGCTCGATCAGCGCATCGGCGATGTTCGACGCCGTCCACGCTGCCGGGATACCGGCGATCTCGTGCAGGAAGCGACTCAGGACCTGCTGACCGTGCGGCGAATGCAGAACCTCGGGGTGGTACTGCACACCGGCGAGCTTGCGGGCGCGATCCTCGAACGCCGCGACGGGAGCGCCATCGCTGGTCGCGGTCACCTCGAAGCCGGAAGGCGCTTCGGTGACAGCGTCGCCGTGACTCATCCACACCGGCTGCGTCGCGGGAAGTCCGTCGTGCAGCAATCCACCGGATACCGCGATGTCGGTACGGCCGTATTCGCGGGTGCCGGTCTCGGCAACGGTGCCGCCGAGGGCGCCTGCCATGGCCTGGAATCCGTAGCAGATTCCGAAAACCGGGATGTCGTGATCGAAAAGTGCGGGATCGAGCTTGGGAGCACCGTCTGCGTAGACACTCGAGGGCCCACCCGAGAGCACAACAGCCAAGGGGTTCTTGGCCACGATCTCCTCGACGGTCGTGGTGTGCGGAATCACCTCCGAGTAGACCTTGGCTTCGCGAACTCGCCGTGCGATCAACTGCGCGTACTGCGCTCCGAAGTCGACGACAAGAACTGGTCTCTGCTGCTCGATATCTGCCACAGGTGCAGTCTAATCGCCGCGGCCAGCGCTTCTGCGCATGCATGGACTCAGCCCGCTCCCCGACCGAGTGAGCGCGAGGTACGTCACTACACAGGCCGACTCTCATAACTGCGAGGCGACCTCGCGCTGATCTAGACCACCGTCCAGGTCAACGACGCCCCAATCACCCGCACCTTAGCTTCGGCAATCAAATCAGCGACATCATCGCAGGCCAGGGCCCGAAATAGACGAAGGGTGAATTTTCTGGACGTTTGACCGATTCGCCTGAACCAAACGTCCAGTAAAGGTAATCTCGCCCGTCAAGTGATCAGGATCACGATCGCAAACGGCCGGCGCCGCCGAACGGCGCTCACCTCGAGGAGGACCTGTGCGTCGATTTATACGACGACTCGCCATACCTGTCGCGGCTGTGACGGCTGCCGCCGGACTTCTAGTCCTCGGCACGCCGGCCGCTGCTGACGAAGCCCCGCCCACCAGCTTCACCGGCACGACCGACAACCTGATCTTCACGAAGAGTGTCATCGGGAACGCGGCAGTTCACCCGGGCGACACCGTCACGTACAAGACCGAGATCAAGCACAACGAAAGCGGCATCGAACGGTCGATCGCAAAGATCCGTGACATCCCGCCCGCTGGATTCGTCCTCGTGCCGGGCAGTGCCAAGGCCACCTACCTGGGTGTGACCACGCGGGCCACCATCAGCAACGAATCGGATGGCGGAGTCTCCGCGAAGTGCTCGAGCGGATGCACCTTCCTGGTCGGTGGATTCGTCGTCAAGAAGAACCAATCCGTGACACTGGAAGCGACCTACACGGTCCCCGTCGCAACGGCCTTCGGTACGTACGACAGCGGCATGCTCTTCGACGTCAACGCCTTCAGCACGCAGCAGGGCCTCAACCCGATCAACGTCAATGTCCAGGTCGTCGACCCGTCTGTCGCTACCGGGACCACACTGGTTGCACCGGCAACGGCGAAGGTCGGCACTCCGGTCGACCTGACCGCGACAGTTGCGCCGTCCGACGCGACGGGCACCGTCCAGTTCAAGGACGGCGGTAACGACATCGGCTCACCCGTCCCGGTTGCCGCCGGTAGCGCCACCCTTTCCCACACCTTCGACAGCGTCGGCGCCCACGACATCACCGCCGCGTACAACGCCGGTCCGGGATTCCACAACTCGACCTCCGGAGTCCAGACCGTCGACGTCTCCGCGGACACCACCACCACGATCTCGGCTCCGAACGCCGCATTGGTCGGTGACAGCATCACCGTGAGCGCCGTCGTCACACCGGCGAACGCCGTGGGCACGGTGCAGTTCAAGGACGGCGACACCAACCTCGGCGCACCGGTGGCCGTGGTCGACGGAACGGCTTCCCTGACCCGCAGCTACGACGCTTCCGGCACGCACAGCTTCACCGCGATCTTCACCGGCGAGGCCGGCTACGGCGATTCAGTGTCCACCGCAACTCAACTCGACGTCAGCGATCCCGACTGGGGAACCACGACCACAGTTGTCGAACCGCTCACAGCAGTCGTCGGTGAACCGACCAACCTCTCGGCCACCGTCTCCCCCATCCCGAGCAGCGGAACCGTGACGTTCAAGGTCGACGGCGCCGAGGTCGGTAGCGCACCGGTCGGCACGGGCGACGGCGTCGCGATCCTCCCGCACACCTTCGCGTCAGCCGGCGCCGCAACCGTGGTTGCCGAGTTCTCCGGCGGAACCGGATTCGTCGGCTCCACGTCCACGTCGTTCACGGTGAACGTGACCGATCCCGAGCCCGCCCGCGCGGACACCACGACGGTCCTGACTGTCAGCGGCGCCGCTCAGGTCGGAAAGGCATTGCAGCTCAAGGCCACCGTTGCACCCGGAACAGCAAACGGAATGATCCAGTTCAAGTCCGGCACGACGCCCATCGGCGCACCCGTTCCCGTCGTCAACGGAGTCGCGACACTCACGCACACCTTCGACGACGAGGGAACGTTCGGCCTCACTGCCAACTTCGTCGGCGACGCCGGTTGGAAGAACTCCGTCTCCGGCCCGACGGTCGTGCAGGTCGGCACCGCACCGACCGACGGCGGCGGCACCGGAAGCCTGGACACCGGTTCACTGAGCGGCCTGATCCCGCTCTTCGGAAGCTAGTCCCCCACATCAGCTTTGGACACCACTCCCGTACCAAGCTCAGGAGAATCCATGTTCGTGTATTCCAGACGCCGCATCGCGGCGCCGATCGCCGCCACGGCACTCGCCAGTGGCGTCATCCTCGCGGGAATCCCCGCATCAGCAGCACCGGTGACGACAACTTTCGGAACGAGTTGCCTCGCAACCCCGTCCGCTGTCGCCGGTCCGACCACGCAGTCCCAGTCCGGTTCGGTCATCGTCGACGCACCGGAGAGCGTCGGAGCCGGTGAGACCTTCGAGGTCACCATCCAACCCGGCCCCATCGCCTTCCCTGGATCCGCTTCGGGGGCCACCGTCCAGAACGTCTCCCGCATCAAGGTCGACGTCGATGTTCCCGCGAACGCCACCCTGGTGGAAGCCACCATCGTCCCCGGTACTTCGGCTGGGCTCAGCGGTGTCGCGCCGAACATCCTGCGCGTCAACGAGAACGGCAACGTCGATCCCAACGGAACGATTCTGCGCCTCTCCGGAAACAACCAGGTCATCGGAAACAGCCCGAGCTCGAGCATCAACTCCGAGGGCGGCATCGTCGTCAAGGCGACCGGTAAGAACGTCGACGGTTCCAATAACGCCGACGGCTACACGCAGTTCCAGCTCCCCCAGGTCAAGGCAATTCTCAAGGCCGGCGATTCAGGGGACGTCGCGATGAAGGTACGCACCGGCGGCAGCGCAGGAGCGTGGAACAACGATCGCAACTTCCTCACGTTCCTCCCCAAGGCCACCTTGGTCATCACCGCCTGGGCACCCACGCGATGCACCCCGCGTGACGCCGAGAACGGTCCGCTCAACAGCGGCGCAGGCCCCCTCGCCACGACGCGGATCATCGAGGCGGACAAGGCAACCACCACCACGGTGGTCGGGCCGGCCAATGCCAAGAACGGAACCCCCGTCACTCTGTCGGCCAACGTGAGCGGCGGCGCGACCGGTGGAACCGTCCAGTTCTTCGACGGCGACAACCCCCTCGGAGACGCGGCGCCGGTAACGGCTGGATCGGCCAGCATCTCCCCGACCTTCACCGAGGACGGACCGCACTCCATCACCGCGAGCTACAGCGGCGCCCCCGGGTTCCTGGCGTCGACGTCGGCGTCGGCCAAGATCGTGACCGTCACGACCGATGCACCGCCGGACGCCGTGACCACGACGGCCACGGTGTCGCCGTCGACCGCAAAGGTCGGACAGGACGTCAATCTGACCGCCAAGGTCGATCCGCAGGGTACCGGCGGCACCGTCGACTTCATCGTCGACGGCACCGAAACGGTCAGTGCCACGGTCGGAACCGACGGAGTTGCCATCGCTCCGTACACCTTCGCCTCGACCGGAACGCACAAGGTTGTCGCGAAGTTCACGGGCTCACCAGGATTCGCGCCGTCCGCTGCCCCGGCATTCCCGGTCAGTGTGACGACTCCGGCTCCGGCCGACGTCGAGACGACCACGGTCCTCGACGCCGTCGGAACTGTTCAGAAGAACACCCCGGTGACGCTCAAGGCAACGATCGATCCGGCCGGAGCCTCGGGCAAGGTCCAGTTCAAGATCGGTGACACCCTCATCGGTGGACCGGTCGATGTGGTCAACGGTGTCGCAACGGTACCGGCGACGTTCTACAACTCCGGGACCTACAGTGTCACTGCAGAATTCGTGGGCGCTGCGGGCTACACGTCCTCGGCATCCGCGCCGCAGACCCTGACTGTCCCCGGTGATACCGACGGCGGACCCGGCGGCGGAACCGGCAGCCTCGACCTCGGCACTCTCTTCGGATCGCTGGGCGGCTGACAAGGTGGGCTGACGATCTGAAACTGCAAAAGGGGCGTGCCGTCGAATCCTCGACGACACGCCCCTTTTTCGGTTCTCGGTGAACTATCCGGCTGCAGGCTCCACCGGAACAGCAGTGGCCGTCTTGCCGCCGGTGATCTTCACGATCGGCAGAACCAGCGCGGCCGGAGCCGACGCCGGCACGACGGGCGACTTGGGTGCAATCGGTGCCAAGCGTTCGTAGCCGCTGCCCTGGGCGGGACGCAGGTCGGTCTCCCCCTTGTTCGGCCACAGCGACGCCGAGCGCTCGGCCTGGGCGGCAATGGTCAGCGACGGATTCACGCCGAGATTGGCCGAGACCGCTGCACCGTCGACGACGCTGAGCGTCGGGTAGCCGTACACCCGGTGGTACGGATCGATGACGCCGTGATCGGAATCCGACGCGATAGCGCAACCGCCGAGGAAGTGCGCCGTCAGCGGAACGTTGAAGATCTCGCCCCACGTGCCGCCCGCGACGCCGTCGATCTTCTCGGCAACTCGACGCGTCGCCTCGTTACCCTCCGGAATCCAAGTCGGGTTCGGCTGACCGTGGCCCTGCTTGCTGGTGACCTTGCGTCGACCGAACAGGCCCTTCTTCGTGTACGTGGTGATGGAGTTGTCGAGGTTCTGCATGACGAGCGCGATGATCGTGCGCTCACTCCAGTCCTTGACCGTCAACATGCGCAACATCTGGTACGGGTTCTTCGCGACCACACCGAGGAACTTGATCCACCGGGGTGTCTTGCCGCCGCCATCGGTCATCAAGGTCTGCAACAGGCCCATCGCGTTCGATCCCTTGCCGTAGCGGACCGGCTCGATGTGGGTGTCGCTGCTCGGGTGGAACGACGACGTGATCGCCACTCCGCGGGTCAGGTCGAGAGCAGGATCGACCTTGTACTTGCCTGCGCCGACGATGGATTCGGAGTTCGTTCGAGTCAGCTCGCCGAGCTTGTCGGAGAGCTTGGGCAGCGCTCCGGTGTCCTTCATGTCGAAGAGCAGATGCTGAGTGCCCCACGTTCCGGCCGCGAGAATGACGTTCGCAGCTGTGTAGGTGCGGCGGTTCTTGCGTCCGAATGCACCGGTTCGCTCGGTGAACACGTCCCACGAACCGTCGCGAGCCTCGCGTAGTCCGGACACGGTGGTCATCGGAATGATCTCGGCGCCGGCTGTCTCGGCAAGGCCCAGATAGTTCTTGAGCAGAGTGTTCTTCGCTCCGTGACGGCAGCCCGTCATGCACTCGCCGCACTCGATGCAACCGGTGCGCTCGGGTCCGACGCCGCCGAAGTACGGGTCCTTCGCCTTCTTGCCCGGCTCACCGAAGTAGACGCCGACGGGCGTCTGGATGAACGTGTCGCCGACGCCCATGTCGTCGGCGACCGACTTCATGATCTCGTCAGCGGGCGTCATGTGCGGATTCTGAACGACGCCGAGCATCTTCTGAGCCTGCTCGTAGTACGGCGTGAGTTCACTGCGCCAGTCGGTGATGTGAGCCCACTGCTTGTCCTGGAAGAACGGCTCCGGCGGCTGGTAAAGCGTGTTGGCGTAGTTCAACGATCCACCGCCGACACCCGCGCCCGCGAGAATGAGGCAGTCGCGCAGCAGGTGTACGCGCTGAATGCCGAAACAACCCAGTTTCGGAGCCCAAAGGAACTTCTTGAGATCCCAACTGGTCTTCGCGAAATCTTCGTCGGCATACCGTCGGCCGGCTTCGATGACGCCGACCTTGTAGCCCTTCTCCACGAGACGAAGCGCGCTCACGCTTCCGCCGAACCCGGATCCGACGATCAGTACGTCGTAGTCCGTTGCCCGTTGCTTGCCCATCAGGACACCTCCACCGTGAACCGTAGTTACCCGCCAGTATGCACCTATCCCTTGTGACTACCACCACAAGGGGCCTCATAAGCGTAACCACAAGTATCAGGAACGGGAGAAAGTCCTGCACAACGAACTGTGGCCCCAGTTCACGAAGAACCGGGGCCACAGAAAGGTACAAACTACGCGCGGACGGTCAATCCGACCTTCTGGAACTCCTTGAGGTCGGAGTACCCGGCCTTGGCCATCGATCGACGAAGACCACCGACGAAGTTCAGCGAACCGTACGGATCATCCGAAGGACCGCTCAGAACCTGATCCAGGCTCGGACGCTCACCGTAGGAAACCGGAAGAAGCGCTCCACGCGGAACCGAAGGATGAGCCGCAGCGGACGGCCAGTACCAGCCGCCACCCGGCGCCTCGGCGGACACCGCCAGCGGCGTGCCCAGAACAGCAGCATCGGCACCGCAGGCGATTGCCTTCGCCAGATCACCCGACGTTGCGATGTCACCGTCGGCGATGACGTGGACGTAGCGTCCACCCGTCTCGTCGAGGTAGTCGCGCCTGGCTGCTGCAGCATCGGCGATGGCCGTGGCCATCGGAACCCCGATACCCAGGACCTCACCGGTGGTGGTTGCACCCTCGGTGGAGCCGTATCCGACGATGACACCGGCAGCGCCGGTACGCATCAGGTGCAGCGCAGTGCGGTGGTCACTGACCCCACCCGCGACAACCGGAACGTCCAGTTCGGAGATGAACGTCTTGAGGTTGAGCGGTTCCTGCTCGGTGTGCACGACGTGCTCCGCCGAGATGATCGTGCCGTGGACGACCAGCAGGTCGATTCCGGCCTTGATCAGCTCGGGTGTCAGCGCACGCGCATTCTGCGGGCTGACGCGAACGGCAGTGGTGACCCCGGAATCACGGACCTGCGCGACCGCAGCGGCCAGAAGACCGGACTGCAGCGGCGCCGCGTGCAACTCCTGCAGGTAACGGATGGCCGCGTCGACGCCACCGTCCTTCTCGGCGATCTCGACGAGACGCCGGAGCTTCTCCTCGACATCGGGGTGACGGCCCCACAGGCCTTCACCGTTGATGACACCGAGGCCGCCGCGCTTACCCAGCTCGATCGCGAAGGTCGGCGAGACCAACGCGTCGGTGGGATGTGCGAGGACGGGAATGTCGAACCTGTAAGCGTCGAGCTGCCAAGCAGTCGACACCTCCTTCGACGAACGGGTTCGCCGGGAGGGAACGATGTTCACATCGTCCAACTCGTAGGTACGTCGGGCCGTTCGACCCATGCCGATCTCAACGAGGTCGCGCACGCGCGCCCCTTTCTCGTGTACTGGTTGCTAACGAGCGGTGTAGTTGGGTGCTTCGACAGTCATCGTGATGTCGTGCGGATGGCTTTCCTTCAAACCGGCCGCCGTGATCTGGACGAACTGAGCGTTCTGCAGGTGCTCGATCGTCGCCGACCCCGTGTAACCCATGGCAGCGCGCAGACCACCGGTGAGCTGATGCGTCACCTGGGAGAGCGGGCCACGGAACGGAACGCGTCCTTCGATGCCTTCCGGAACCAACTTGTCCTCGGAAAGTACGTCGTCCTGGAAGTACCGGTCCTTGGAGTACGACTTGGCCTCGCCACGCGACTGCATCGCGCCGAGCGAACCCATGCCGCGGTAGCTCTTGAACTGCTTGCCGCCGACCAGAATCAGTTCGCCGGGCGATTCAGCGGTACCGGCCAGGAGCGAGCCCAGCATGGCCGTCGACGCACCCGCGGCGAGAGCCTTCGCGATGTCACCGGAGAACTGGAGTCCACCGTCGGCGATGACGGGCACACCGAGCGGCTTGCACGCGGCAACCGCTTCCAGGATGGCCGTGACCTGAGGGGCACCGACACCGGCGATGACGCGAGTGGTGCAGATAGAACCAGGGCCGACTCCGACCTTCACGGCATCGACGCCGGCTTCGACGAGAGCCAGGGCACCAGCGCGCGTAGCGACATTGCCACCGATGATCTGAACCCGCTCGCCCAGTTCACGCTTGAGCTTGGCGATCATGTCGAGAACGTTGGACGAATGCCCGTGTGCACTGTCCACCACCAGGACGTCGACACCGGCATCGGTGAGCGCCATCGCACGCTGGAAGGCGTCGTCACCGGCACCCACTGCAGCGCCGACGAGCAGCCGACCGTCACGGTCCTTGGTGGCGTCCGGATGCTGCTCGGTCTTGACGAAGTCCTTGACCGTGATCAGGCCGGTGAGCTTGCCGTTGCCGTCGACGATAGGCAGCTTCTCGATCTTGTGCCGACGGAGAAGGCCCAGTGCTACGTCCGCGGTGACGCCTTCCTGAGCGGTGATCAACGGCATCTTGGTCATGATCTCGACGACCGGACGATTCTGGTCGACCTCGAAACGCATGTCACGGTTCGTGACGATGCCGACCAGCTGGCCGGCGTCGTCGGTGACCGGGAGACCCGAGATGCGGAAGCGAGCACACTTCGCGTCGACCTCACCCATCGTGTCGGTCGGCTTACACGTGACGGGGTCGGTCACCATGCCGGCCTCGGAGCGCTTGACGGTCTCGACCTGTCCTGCCTGAACCTCGACGGACGAGTTGCGGTGCAGAACACCCATACCGCCGGCGCGCGCCATCGCAATGGCCATGCGCGACTCGGTGACGGTGTCCATCGCAGAGCTGACCAACGGAATCCGCAGACGGATGTCGCGGGTCAGTTGACTGGACGTGTCGACCTGGCTCGGGATGACGTCGGACGCGGCAGGCAACAGCAGCACGTCGTCGTATGTCAGTCCCAGCATCGCGACCTTGTTGGGGTCGTCTCCTCCGGTGTGTACATGTCCTGCAGAACTACTCATGCGGTCAGGACCCTCCATGGACCTAGATTCGCCCAGGGCGACCGCTGTAGCAGCCGCCTCGAAACGGATTACGAAAAGCTGGATATCGGATAGAAGGCGCCTACACGGAAAGAAATTCCTGGCACCTTTTCCCGGCGTTGCACACCATGGTATCGGCTCACTCAAAGGTCCGAACCATCCCACCCACGCTGCGGGTACGCGTAACAAGTGGCGCTGACCCCCCTGACCTGCGTACCGTGGTGCTGTGCGTGATCAACTGCCCCCCGGTCTGCCGCCAGATCCCTTCGCCGGCGACCCAGCTGACCCCTCCGCGGCTCTCGATGCCATCGAGCCGGGTCAACCACTCGACTCCCATGAACGCCAAGCGGTCGAGGAGGATCTCGCTGACCTCGCCGTTTACGAGGCACTCCTCGCTCACCGCGGCATCCGCGGTCTCGTAGTGTGCTGCGAGGACTGCCAACAAGATCATTACCACGACTGGGACATGCTGCGCGCAAACCTGCTGCAGCTCCTCGTGGACGGAACCGTCCGCCCCCACGAGCCCGCCTACGACCCGATGCCTGAGGCATATGTCACGTGGGACTACTGCCGCGGATACGCCGACGCGTCGATGAACGAGGCGATGCACGGCGACGGTTTCGACAGCTGAGCGAAACCCCACCAAGTTCATACGAAAGTGGCCGACAAGCAATTGCTTGTCGGCCACTTTCGTTTGACTCGGATCGGAACGATGCGATCAGGGCGGGGGTGACGAAGAATCACCCGACGGCGACGAGGCCGGGGCCAGTGACGTCGTCGTCGTCGTGGTTGTGGTCGTCGTTGTCGTGGTAGTTGCCGTGGGCGACGATGACGGTGTGGACGACGCCGCACTTGGCCCAGGCGCTTGCATGATTCCAGGGTTGGGCGTTGTCGTCGTGGTTGCGCCGCCAGGCTGCTGAGGGTTGGCCGGGTTGACAGAAGTCCCCGGAATCGCCGTGGGCGAGGTGGCAAGCGAGGACTGCTGATCGGTCGTCAGCGGCGGCGCCAAGGGTGACGTGGTCTCCTGGACCTGCGTCATCAGCTTGCCCCAACGCTCGACGAGGTCGGTCTTGTCCTGCGAGTCCTTGACCGCATCGGCACGGTGAGCTGCGTTGTCCAGCACCATCTTTGCCGCGGGAATGTCCCCGGCAGCCAACAGACGCTCGGCCTTCTCCAGCTCGGATGTCGTGTCGATCTTCGCAACCGTCGAGTTGGCCTCGTCGGCGAAGACGACCTGCTTGACGCCCCAGAGGGCATCGCCAGGCTGGGCGTCGTATGCCATCGCCGTGGCGCCACCGAAGACCACTGCTGCGACAGCTGCTGCGGCGGCGATCGGGCGGACCACGCGCAGTCGGGAACGGGAACGTGAACGCTGACGATCGGAGAAGCCGGACGGCGTCGCTGTGATTGCAGCGATGACATCGTCCAACAACGGACCCTCGGGCATCGGAGTCGCAACGACATCGTCACGCCATTGCGAGAGAATCAACGCAAGTTCGTACTGTTCGGTGCTATCGGTTGCTACCGGTCCACCACTCGAAATGGATTCGATCAGCGCATCGTCACGCCGAACCGCAGCCAAGTCCACTGGCGTACCGTCGTCGGCGAGATCACCGAGATTCGAAGCGTCACGCCCCTCGTCTCTAGCCAAAGCTCTCACCTGCTTTCGTCACTTCTTTTTTCAGTTTCGCGATCGCCCTGTGCTGAGCGACTCGTACAGCTCCGGCGGTACTACCGACGGCGACGGCCGTTTCCTCGGCCGACATCCCGACCACCAGGCGAAGTATCAAGATTTCTCGATGCTTCTCCGGAAGTGTGCCGAGCAGTTCGTGCATCTGTCTGCTGGACTCCGAATCAAGTGCTCGTTGTTCGGGACCATCATCCAGTGCTATTACATCCGGTACTTCGGAAACGGGCTCCGACTTGTTACGGGCGGAGCTTCGATGTGCGTCCGCAACCTTGTGTGCCGCAATTCCGTACACAAAGGCCATGAACGGGCGTCCCTGATCCTGATAACGCGGCAGCGCGGTCATCACGGCCAGACACACTTCCTGTGCGACGTCGTCAGCGGACAGGTGTCCTCGCTCGGCCGCACCCACTCGACCGCGGCAGTAGCGCACCACCATCGGTCGGATGTTCTCCAGAACCAAAGCTAGAGCTGTACGGTCGCCCTGCGCAGCAGCGGCGACCGCGGTGTCCAACTCATCGCTCGTATTTGTCATCGTCAGCGAAAATCCTGGCGTTACAGTGGCACCTCCCGAGCGGGTGTGCTCCCGCTCTCAGCGGAACCCTCTAAGAGTAACCATCCGGACCGGCTGGTCTCCGCATGCCCGCCCAGCAGTCGCGATAACGAAACCGCCCTGCGGGAATCGTTCGCGGGAGACTTCGGTGTAGCAGTTACGACAAAGGTAGGAGTGATCCACCGCGCATCGCGATCAGATCGCCGATCTCACGAGCGCTCGGTGAGGTCCTTCCACTACTCACGCCCTCGATCAACAACGACGACGCCCAGGCCAGGGGCAGTAGACCGTATCGCTGACACCGCGCAAGCACATCCGTCGCCAATTCCACGGCCGCGCTTGTGTCTGTTCCGGTCAGAGTGGCGCTGAGCAGTAGATCCGACTTCACGCGGTGCCGGACAGACTCCGATTCCCCCGACAATTCGACGGCGCGTTCTGCGTGTCTGCCTGCGCGCGCGAAGTCACCTCCCGCCAGTGCCAGTTCCGCCGAGACCCATTCGATCCGAATTTCCTGCCGCCACAGCCCGCCCTCGTCACCCAGACGCGCCCGACACTGCGCCAGCAGGCGCCAGCCGAGCGGGAGCCGGCCACAGCCGAGAGCATCCGCAGCCAGACCGGTCAGAGCGTCACAGGCGGCCTCTGGATCGTCTTGCAGGCCGCCGACGATCGCCAGTGCGCGCCCGTCCCACGTCGACGCGAGTGCATGGCGTCCGCTCTGGCGAAGAAACGACGCCCTCGTGCTGGCAGACAGGGAGGCAAGGACGCGATCCGAATGCGCCGAGAACCCCGAAGTGCGCCGATCCAGGACATCCAATGCGGCCCGCGCTCGGGCGTAATGCCCCTGCCCACCCAGAACCACTGCGGTTGTCCACCACTCCCGGGTGGTGCTCGGCACCGGGAGGCGGTCGAGGTCCGGATCCGCCCCGAACGCGGCGGACTCGAGGGTGCTTGGACGTGCAGTTGGTTGAGTGGGCACAGATGATCCGGTGGGCGCAGATGGTCCAGGGGGCGCAGGTGTCGACACAGGTAGATCATGGCAGCAGCACCGCCAGACAAGCGCTCGACCGATGCCGAAAATCGCACACAAACACGAAATGGCAAGTTTGTCGGAGTTAATCAGATATTCAACTGAGATTTGCCGAATGTACTCGTAATGATATTTAACGGGCATATATCCGTGACGTTAACTGTGCATTACTTATTGGACAGATGTCCTAGTTGAAACTTGGGCACTAAGTCCCGAAATGGCGCACTATCCCGCCTGCGCAATATCGGACAAATGACGCAAACCGAGCCGAATGACTGAGTGATTTCGCCGGGCGATCAGCAGCAAACATATCCCTGATCTGTGGGTTTCGCATCTCGAGCAGCCAGGCTCGCCGCCCACCACCTCGATCGACCCGATATCAACATCGGCACAGCACAACGCATGAGGGGCCCGAAATGTAAATATATACTTCGTTAACTCTCGTATTTCGATATATGCCGATCGCCACTGAACGAGCCTATTGACGCGATTTACTCAGCACCCTTACGGTTAGCAAGCGTGAACGATTCAGAAGGCCCGGATAACCTCCGGGCAACTTGGTCCGCTCGTTGATCAACGCGAGCTTGCAGTAAGGAGTCAACATGCCTGCACCGAATCACCTTCCAGGCCCCAACGCAGACATCTGGGACTGGCAGATGCACGGTCTGTGCCGCGGAGTCGACTCCTCCATGTTCTTCCATCCCGATGGCGAACGCGGTAGAGCACGTGCCCAGCGCGAAACCCGCGCAAAAGAGATGTGCCGTCAGTGCCCGGTACTGATGCAGTGCCGCAGCCACGCGCTGACCGTCGCCGAGCCGTACGGCATCTGGGGAGGAATGTCGGAAACCGAACGTGAACTACATGCGCGCCACCGTCGCACCACCCGCATAGCTTCCTGATACGCGCAGGTCGAGTGCACAAGGCCCCCGAGAGTTTTCGGGGGCCTTTGCTTGTCTGCGTCAGCTCCTGAAAAGAATTTCCGACTCCGACCCATCCTGTCGACGACCGACTCCGAATGCCTTCTGACAGTGCACCTCAGCACATCCCTTCAGGAAGGCAGACCCATGAACACCTCTACTCGAGTTCTGGCAGTCACCGCAGCAGCTTCGTTCGCCGTCTTCGGCGTCGTCGGTTGCTCCTCCGACGACAACGATTCGTCGACCGACACCTCGAGCGCCGCCATGACGTCTTCTGCAATGGGATCGAGCATGTCTCCCAGCAGCGCGATGGCAGAGCCCGCTTCTGATCTGGTCGGTGCCGGTTGTGCCGACTATGCAGCCGCAGTACCGAGCGGCGCCGGATCGGTCAGCGGAATGGCCCAGGATCCGGTTGCCACAGCGGCATCCAACAATCCGTTGCTCACCACCTTGACCGCGGCGGTCTCCGGCCAGCTCAACCCGGACGTCAACCTGGTCGACACCCTCAACGGCGGCGAGTTCACCGTCTTCGCACCGATCGACTCGGCATTCGCCAAGATCGACCCCGCCACGATCGACAGCCTCAAGACGGACAGCGCCACACTGACCAAGATCCTCACCTACCACGTGGTTCCCGGCCAGATCGCCCCTGACGCGATCGACGGAACGCACCCCACCGCCGAGGGCGGAACGGTCACCGTCACCGGATCCGGTGACAACATCAAGGTCAACGACGCAACTGTCGTCTGCGGTGGAGTCAAGACTGCAAACGCCACCGTCTACCTCATCGATTCGGTGCTGATGCCGCAGTAGTCCCCACCTGCTGTGCGCCTTTATTAACCCCCCGCGGTTAATAAAGGCGCACAGCGGCCAACGGCGGGCCAAGAGAAAAGAACCGGACATGCACGCTACGGTTGTACGCGATGAAGCGAGACAACTCTTCGTGAGCGAGCCAGACCATGCGTCGGATGCGGCCGACGCATGCCCGACGGACAACTCTGCGGCCCGCACCGCTCGAATCGCGGAATCACGCGAGCTGGCAGTGATCCTCGCGAACGTCGCCGGTGGCGACCAGAACGCCTTTGCCGAGTTCTACGACCGAACCAGCTCCCGCGTCTACGGCATGGTTCTTCGTGTACTCCGTGATCCAGGCTTCTCCGAGGAAGCGGTCCAAGAGGTCTACCTCCAAGCCTGGAAATCGGCCGACAGTTTCGACCCCGCCAAGGGGTCCGCACTCTCCTGGCTTCTGACTCTTGCCCACCGACGCGCGGTGGATCGCGTGCGCTCCGAACAGTCGAGTTCGGAGCGACAGGCTCTCTACGACACCACCAATGCCACTCCCGAGTTCGACGTCGTCAGCGACGAAGTGACGCGAAGAGACGAGCATCGTGCTGTCACGGACTGTCTCGAAACGCTGACGGACACTCAGCGCCAATCGGTGACTCTCGCCTATTACGGCGGCCGAACGTACCGCGAAGTGGCTGAAGATCTCGGCGTGGCGATTCCCACGATCAAGTCGCGAATTCGCGACGGACTACTGCGCCTACGTGGATGTTTGGGGGTGATGTGAGATGGACGAAGAGCTGATCGACTACGCATACGCCTACGCGATCGATGCGTTGGACCTCGACGAGCGCCGTGAGGTCGACAGACGCCTCGCCGCTTCGGACTCCGCGACCCGCGCCGAATTCGACGCGCAGGTCCGACTCACCGCCGAAACCATGGCCGCGATGACCGTCGTCGACGCCGTCGAGCCCCCGGCGTCACTGCGCAGTAGCGTCCTCGCCTCGATCTCGGCACAGACGACTGCTGCCGACGCCCCCGTCTCGCTGGCCGAGCGCCGTAATCGTCGACGTCCGTGGACCGTTGCACTTGCCGCGGCAGCCGCAGTCGCAATCCTGGTCGGCGGCATCGGAATCGGACGCACGCTGTCCGACAACACTCCGCCGCAGAACGCAGCGTCCGAAATCATGGCAGCACCCGACGTTCATGCCACGACGCGTGAAATCCCGGGCGGCGGTAGTGCCACGACGCTGTTCTCGCCCTCCGAGGACGCCGCAGTCCTCGTGATGAACGATGTGACTCCCCCGAGTCCGGATACCGTCTACCAGATGTGGCTGGTGCCGGGCGACACCGACGACACCACGATGATCCCGATGGGGACGATGGCTCCGGGCGACGTCAAACCCACTACCCAGGTGGTGCTCGACGGCATCGGCCCGAACACGAAGTTGGCATTCACGGTCGAACCGCCCGGCGGATCGCAGCAGCCCACCAGCGAGCCGTTCGCGACGATCCCGCTCATCTGATCGCCAGACGAAAGAAGAGATCCCCCACCGGAATCCGGCGGGGGATCTCTTCTTTGTCGAAACTACGAGCAGCGAATCAGTGGCTGTGACCGTGTCCGGTGTCGGCAACTTCCTCGGTCGGCTTCTCGACGACGGCGCTCTCGGTGGTGAGGATCATGCGCGCGACGGAAGCGGCGTTGACCACTGCCGAGCGAGTGACCTTGACCGGGTCGACGACGCCGTCGGCAAGCAGGTTTCCGTAGGTGAGGGTGGCGGCGTTGAAGCCTTCGCCCTTGGTCATCTCGGCGACCTTGCTGACGACGACGGAACCGTCGATGCCTGCGTTGCTGGAGATCCAGAACAACGGAGCGTTGAGGGCTTCACGGACCACGGCAACGCCGGTGGCCTCGTCACCCGTCAAGCCGAGATTCCCGATCAGTGCCGTACCGGCCTGGACGAGAGCCGATCCGCCACCGGGGACGATGCCCTCGGAAACTGCTGCCTTGGCTGCGTTGACCGCATCCTCGACGCGGAACTTACGTTCCTTCAGATCGGTTTCGGTGGCTGCGCCGACCTTGATGACGGCCACGCCGCCGGACAGCTTCGCCAGACGCTCTTCGAGCTTCTCGCGATCCCAATCCGAATCGGTGTTCTCGATCTCGCGACGCAGCTGTGCAACGCGGGTCGCGATGTCGTCAGCGGTGCCTGCACCGTCGACGATGACCGTCTCGTCCTTGGTGACGACAACGCGGCGAGCGCTGCCGAGCAGTTCGAGGCCGGCTTCCTTGAGAGAAAGGCCGACGTCGGTGTTGATGACGGTGCCGGCGGTGACGACTGCGAGGTCGTCGAGGAATGCCTTGCGACGATCACCGAAGAACGGCGCCTTGACGGCAACGGCCTTGATGGTCTTGCGGATGGAGTTGACCACCAGGGTGGAGAGAACTTCACCCTCGACGTCCTCGGCGATGATCAAGAGCGGCTTGCCGGATTCGGCAACCTTCTCGAGCAGCGGCAGGAAGTCGGGAAGCGAGCTGATCTTCTCGCGGAAGAGCAGGATCAGCGCGTCTTCGTAGACGGCCTTCTGCGCATCGATGTCGGTGACGAAGTAGGGCGAGAGGTAGCCCTTGTCGAACTGCACACCTTCGGTGACAACGAGTTCGGTTGCAACGGTGGAGGATTCCTCGACCGTCACGACGCCGTCGGTTCCGACACGGGTGAGTGCCTCGCCGACGAGCTTGCCGATCTCCTCGTCACGCGAGGAAACGGTGGCGACCTGAGCGATCGACTTCTCGCCCTCGACGGGGGTGGCTGCGGCGAGCAGTTCCTCGACGACCTTGTCGGCTGCGGCGTTGATGCCGACGCCGAGAGCCATCGGGTTCGCGCCCGCTGCGATGTTCTTGAGTCCGCCGCGGACGATGGCCTGGGCCAGAACGGTCGCGGTGGTGGTGCCGTCGCCGGCAACATCGTTGGTCTTGGTGGCGACACTCTTGACGAGCTGTGCGCCGAGGTTCTCGAAGGGATCTTCGAGCTCGATCTCACGGGCGATGCTCACACCGTCGTTGGTGACGGTGGGGCCGCCGAATGCCTTGGCGAGCACGACGTGGCGTCCACGCGGGCCCAAGGTCACCTTGACGGCGTCGGCAAGCTTGTCGACTCCGGCTTCGAGAGCGCGGCGTGCGGTCTCGTTGAACGCAATTTGCTTGGACATCTGTTCTGTCAGCTCCTGAATCTTCGGGGCGTGAACGCATTCCGCCCCGGGATCCTGTGTGGACTCCGGGGCGGATCACGTGTGTCTTACTTGGAGACGACAGCCAGCACGTCGCGTGCCGACAGGATCAGGTATTCCTGGCCGGCGTACTTGATCTCGGTTCCGCCGTACTTGGAGTAGATGACCGTGTCACCCTCCTTGACGTCGACCGGGATGCGGTTGCCCTGCTCGTTGACGCGGCCTTCGCCGACTGCAACGACGGTGCCCTCCTGGGGCTTTTCCTTGGCTGTGTCAGGAATGACCAGGCCGGAAGCCGTCGTCGTTTCAGCCTCGTTGGCCTGGACGAGGATCTTGTCCTCGAGCGGCTTGATGTTGACGCTCGCCACGATGAGCCCTCCACTTTGGGGTATGTGCGTCCGAGGCGATCCTCGGACAGCTGTTTGGGTATGCCGTTTACGGCGCGTCACTGCAGTCCCGTCGTCGCGGGTGCCGGAACTCGATCAGCGCCAATTGGCACTCTATACGTGAGAGTGCCAACCCTCAAGGACTGGGCGCATTTTTCTCTTCGTCCAGAGCGAAACAGGACAGCCGTCCACCACGTTCACCTATTGTTCACTTCGTGACGAACATCAATCGCCGTAGTTTTCTGACCTTCGCCGGACTCGGCGCCGTCGGCGCGGTCAGCCTTGGCAAGCCGTGGGGCCTGCAATACGCAGGCGCGTCGACCATTCCGACGTCCGGTCCCGGCACCACTCTCGAGTCCGTGTCCACCCCCGTCAGCAGCAGCGGCTACACCAAGCTCACCGCCGGGCCCGGTTGGGCGAACATCGTGCGCAGCGAGTTGGCCGAGCCGAAGTCGGGACGCGAGGACCGACGCACCGCGCTCGCCTCACTCGTGCAGTTGACCGACGTCCACATCGTCGACGCCCAGTCCCCCATGCGCTTCGAATACGTCCATCAGATCACCGGCTCGGCGTTCCGCCCCCAGGAGACCTTGACGGCGCACGGGTTGATTTCGCTTGTCCGACGCGTCAATTCGATCGGGAGTGGCCCGCACACCTCGCGCCCCTTCGATGCCGTCGTCACCACCGGCGACAACACCGACAACAAGGAATTCGCCGAACTCGACTGGTTCCTCACCTCACTCAACGGCGGAACCGTCGTCGCCAACACCGGTGCCAAGGACCGCTACGAGGGCGTGCAGAACTCGGGTGCCGATCTCTACTGGAACCCCGAGTCACCGATGCTCGACATGTACAAGAAGGCCGGTTTCCCGGAGATCCCGGACTTCTTCGGTGCCGCTTTCACTCCCGTGTCGAGCCCCGGCCTGAACACCCCTTGGTACTGCGTGTTCGGCAACCACGACGATTCGGTGTCCGGCACGGTGCCCAGCGGCATCCCGCCGCTCGAAGCGATGTACACGGGATCTCTCAAATTCGAGGTGCCCGGTTCACCGGAGCAGGCCAAGCAGATCGACGTCGCCACCAAGTTCGATCCCAGTGCGATTCCCGGAATCCTGTCCGCCTTCACGACGCCGCCGCGCCAGGTCACCCCCGACCCATCGCGCGCGCCGTTCACGCCCCGGCAGTTCATCGCCGCACATCTCGACCCCGCGCACACCGGTCCCGGTCCCGTCGGGCACGGTTTCGCTCCCGACGCCGGAGAAACCGGTATCGGTTACTACTCGTTCCAGATCGCACCGGGCGTCGTCGGTATCAGCATGGACTCCACCAACCGCGCAGGCCTTGTCGACGGTTCGCTGGGCGCCGCTCAGTTCCAGTGGATCGAGAACACCCTGCGCGCCGGCAGCAGCACCTACTACGACGCCGCAGGCTCTCGTGTCACCGAGTCGCGCAGCGACACGTATTTCGTGCTGTTCAGTCACCACACGAGCGACACGATGGACAATCTCGTTCCCGACCCCGAGAACGTCCTCGAGCCACGCCTGCGCGGATCACAGCTTCTCGACTTGCTGCATCGTTTCCCGAACGTGCTTGCCTGGGTCAACGGACACACCCACGAGAACAAGATCACCCCGTGGCCCGGCGCGACCCCCGAGCAGGGCTTCTGGGAGATCAACACCGCCTCTCACATCGACTACCCGCAGCTCGGGCGCATCATCGAGATCGCGGACAACCACGACGGAACGGTGTCGTTGCTTGCGACGCTCTTCGAAGCGGAAAGCCCCAATTCCGTCGACTACAGCGACAAGTCGGCGGCCGGACTCGCCTCGCTGTACCGCGAACTGTCGTTCAACGACATCCACCGCGACCCGAAGCTGACGGGTGCCGGCGTCGACCAGAACGTCGAATTGTTGGTCCACACCGGACGATGACTCCGTTTGCCGCAGTGTCCTGGGTGACTTCAGTGTCCTCGGTAACTTCAGTGCCCTAGGTGGCTTCTGGTCCGCTCGAAGGCGAGCGGTGCGCTTTCGCCCACGACACTGCGGCAACGACGAATCGAACTCCGAATCCGATCAACACCAGATTGCAGACGATCTGAAGGCTCACGAGCCCCCTGGCAAGGTCCGTCTGTGCAGCGATGTCACCGAAGCCGACGGTCGAGAACACCGACAGCGAAAAGTACAGGGCCGCCATACGCGACAGCGGTTCGGTGAAACTGCCGACGCTCGCATGCTCGACCGAAAAATAGGTGATGGACACCAAGAGTAAGTAGGTCGGCATCACGACCGCCACTGCTTCGACCGCCTGCAGAGAGGGCACATCGGAACGCAGAATTCGACGCACCTGCCAGGTCGTCACGGCAAGCACCGCGGCTCCTCCACCGATCAAGAGGAAAATCGCACCCACGGTGTGGACATCGATCCACGGCAGGAAGAAGTACGCACATCCGAAGGCGATCATCGTCAGCGTGGGTCGAAGCAGTGCACCCCGGATCAGCGTGCGTCGTCGATCCCGGTCGATGTGGGGAGAATCGCCTTTTTTCCGCATGAATCAATGATCGACAATTTCGCAGGTAAAACCACCCTTTCGGTCCGAAAAGGACGTCACGGAGACGAAAAGCACTGAGCAATCCTCACGAACCTTCTGTAACGTTCATATAACGGCGGTCGATTGAACATTGACCGGTATTGACTGTGAGGAGGTGTGCGATGAGTTGTTCACTGGGAATTTCCACTGGATCTTCCGGTGTCTATTCAGCACTCGTCGACACCGATACCAGCACAAACGCGCCAGGCGCCGTGCCTGCCGAGACTCGCTTCGTCTCGGCGGATCAGGCCAATTCCAACGTCGGTGACCTCGTCAGAGCATCCATCAAGCTGATGACGACGCAGGTAACGGACGGATCTGAAGCGCCGCGCTCGATCGGTGTCAGCTATCGCACCGACGACCAGCTCGCGAGCATCAAGTCATCTCTCTCGCGCTCGCCGAAGCAGGTCCGTGCCATCCCTGAACCTGCCGCAGTACACGCGTATCTCGCCGAGACCGGGAAAACCGAGCGGTACGACACGACAGCTCAGGTCGACGTCGGCGATCAGGGTCTGACGGTGTCCGTCGTCGACCACACCGGTGAAGTTCTGCATTCCGACCGCATCGACGCCCTCGCGGGGGCCGGAATCGACCGGGCATTGGTCGACTTCGTGACCGAGAAGGCGCCAGGGCACCTGCGCCGGTACACCGACGCGGAACTTCTTTCCGCCCGGTGCCACGTCGCGAAGGAGCAACTGTCCACTGCCACCAAGGTGACCATCGACCTTCCCGTCGACGCCATGGCAATCACGCGCGACGAGTTCGAAGCCATCATCGCCCCGGATATCGAGCGCGCCGTCACCTTCATCCGTGAAGTCGTGAACGGCTCACCGCGGCCCGTCGGAGCCGTTGTGCTCATCGGCGGTGGCGCACACATTCCGGCCGTGCGGTCCGCCGTCGCCGCTGCCGTCGATCTCCCACTGGTCGAGATCGTCGAGCCCGAGACTGCGGCAACCAAAGGTGCTGCACTCCTGGCAGATTCGATCACCGCAATTCGTTTCCCCCTGCTGGGCTCCGGAAGTGACCAGCGCTCCGGATCCACCGCCAAGGTCTCGGGCGCTTTGATCGGTGCGCTCGTGGTCGGCGGACTGGTACTCGGCTACGGCGCAAAGGAATTGGTTCCGACCGACGACACCGCGGTCTCGCCTGTCGGAACCGGTTCGACCACGACGACGGTGAGCCCCGAAGCGACGACGAGCACCGGATCGACGATCATCCCCTCGCATGATCCTCTACCTTCGGTAGCAGGCAGCACGTTCCCGCAGTACGGCTATCCCACAACGCCGTTCGACTCACAACCCTACGACACGCACTCGTACACAACACATCAGTACACACTTCCGCCTGCGCCAATCCCGGACACCGAGACGACAACTACGCCGCCGACGACCACACCAACCTCACCGGGTTGGCCGACCATCCCGGGAGTCACACTGCCCGATCCACCGGCGTGGTGGCCGACGCTCCCGGACACCGAGGCGACGCCTCCGGTCGATCCGACCGAGGCGAACCCCGGCGGCGGTATCGGCCCGGGCGAAAGTGGCGGAGAAAACCCGACGACGCCGGAAAACCCTGGAAGCGGTTCCACCGAAACCGAAATCACGGCCCCCGGCGGTGGTGATCCGACGACTAAGCCCGGTGAACCGAATACCTCGATGCCCGAAACCGGTCCCGCGACCACACCGGATCGGGAACCGGTCCCAGTCGGTTGATTCTCGGTCGGTCGATTCTCAGCGCATCAACTGGCTGATCGAGACCGACAGCCCCGGGTCCGTAGCCACACTCAATTCCGAAGGGCCTGCGCCGTTTCCGATCAGGTGGGCGGCCAACGAAGCGATCATCACGCCGTTGTCCGTGCAGAGTCGAGGTTTCGGAATGCGCAACGTGATGCCGGCTTCGGCGCAGCGCTGCTCGGCGAGTGAGCGAATACGTGAATTAGCCGTGGCGCCGCCGCCGAGGACCAAGGTGTCGACCCCGACGTCCTTGGCTGCACGCACTGCCTTCATCGTCAGGACGTCGGCAACGGCTTCCTGGAACGAGGCGGCGATGTCCGGAATCGAAAAGGTCTCGCCTGCGCGCTCTTTCGATTCGACATAGCGGGCGACGGACGTCTTGAGTCCCGAGAACGAGAAGTCGTGCCGCGAATCGCGCGGCCCCGTCATGCCGCGAGGGAAGGCGATTGCGTTCCGATCTCCCTCTTGCGCAGCAGCGTCGAGTGCCGGTCCGCCGGGAAAGCCGAGTCCGAGCAGTCTGGCCACCTTGTCGAAGGCCTCGCCGGCGGCGTCGTCGACAGTCGTGCCCAGTTCGACGATGGGCTTGCCCAGATCTTCGACGTGAAGCAGGTGCGTGTGACCACCGGAGACCAGCAATGCGACGCACGAGGGCAACGGACCGTGTTCGAGAGTGTCCACCGAGACGTGACCACCGAGATGATTGACCGCATAGAACGGGATGTTCCATGCTGCCGCATAGGCTTTCGCTGCGGCGACACCGACCAGCAGCGCGCCGGCCAGGCCGGGTCCGATGGTGACGGCGAGTGCGTCGGGCTTCTCGACACCGGCGGCCGCAAGAGCGCGGCGCATCGTCGGTACTATCGCCTCGAGGTGAGCCCGTGAGGCCACTTCGGGAACGACTCCCCCGTATCTGGCGTGCTGATCCACGCTCGATGCCACCTCGTCGGCCAACAGGTCGCAGGTTCCGTCACCGTTCCAGCGAACGATGCCGACACCTGTTTCGTCGCAAGAGCTTTCGACACCCATGACGATCATGCTTGCTGCTCCTCAATTTCGCGGACACCGAGCACGGCAGGCCGTCTCATCGTGTACGCATCTGCCCCACTGGGCTGGTAGTACTTCTTTCGCGTTCCGACGATCTCGAATCCTTCGCGCCGGTACAGCGCGATGGCAGGCTCGTTGTCGGTGCGCACTTCCAGGAACACCGGGCACTGCCGTGAATCCGCCAGGGCCAGAAGCGCATCGAGTAACGCGCCGCCGATTCCCAGTCGCTGAGTCGAGGGATCCGTACCGATGGTGTGAACCTCGGCCTCCATGTTCGGCGACGCCCCCAACAAGGCAACTCCGGCGTATCCGAGGACGTGACCGTCTGGTTCTCTGGCAACGAAGTAATGATTATGTGCGCCGGCAAGTTCCGAAACGAATGCTTGCGCGCTCCAGGGACCGTCGCCCGCGAACAACGCACGTTCCAACTCCGCGCACCGTTCGGCGTCATCGACGTTCATCGGCTCGATGCTGTACTTCATCTGCTCTGTCTCACTTGCCACGTTCTGCGAGGGTCTTCGCGTCCGGGCGTCGCAGGTACAGCGGCTCCAGCGGGGCCGGAACCGAGCCGGCCAGAATCTCGCGAGCAGCGACTGTCACCAACCCGGCCGGTGACGGTGTTTCCGCCGGGTCGACGGGCAGATCGAAGAAGTCCACGTGCGAAGCGGATCCGGCAATCAGCGTCGAAGGCGAAGGATCAACGTCGCCGGCGGAATTCACAGCCGGTCCTTCGACGCGCACCCCTCCGGCATAGCGCGCCCAGTAGATCTCGCGACGCCTCGCGTCAGTCACGACGAGCAGGCTCTGTGTGGTCGGTACCGCAGCCGCGATGGCGTCGAGACTGCAAACGCCGTACACGGGAACACCGAGTGCATCACCGAAGGCAGCGCCTGTCGCCATGCCGACGCGCAGCCCGGTGTACGGCCCCGGCCCGACACCCACGACAACGGCGTTCAACTCTGCCGGAGTGATCCCTGCCTCGGCGAGGCATTCGAGGACGTGAGGGGTCAACACCTCGGCGTGCGCACGAGGATTGACCGTGACACGCACGGCAAGCGTCTCCACTGCGTCCGGAGACTCTGCGTCCGGAGACTCTGTGTTCGGAGACGGAGCCGACAGGGAGACGACTCCGGCAGTGACTGCCGGAGTGGAGGTGTCAATTGCGAGAACAAGCACGATTTCTCAGGGTACCCGCACGTGAAGAACTACTTCCGGCCCGGGAGGGTCACGACGTCTGGAACATCAAACGCCGTTTCACGACGTCCAGATCCAGCTGGCCGTCCGCACATCCGATTCAGGTTCCCGTTGAAGCTGCACTCGCAAGTGCCGTTCGACGAGCCTTTCCACGACGTCACCACCCCATTCCACCACCACCACTGCATCGGTGAGGTCGGTGTCGAGGTCGAGGGCATCGAGTTCATCGAGCGCGTGCGGTCCGCTGTCGCCCAGCCGGTATGCGTCGACGTGAATCATGCCGACAGGAACTCCGCCGCCGGGGCGGGTACCTGGACGATGCTCGCGAGCGATGACAAATGTCGGGGACGTCACCCGGCCCTGCACCCCGAGACCGGCTCCGATTCCGCGAGTCAACGCGGTCTTGCCTGCCCCGAGTGGCCCGTCCAGCACCACCAGGTCGCCGGCAACAAGTCCCGCCGCCAAGCGTCGGCCGAAAGCCTCGGTATCTTCGGCCGTTTCCAACGTGATCTGTCCGGACACGGGAAGTCCAGTGGAGTTCTCAGCCGACATCGGACCGCTCTTCTACCTGCGCTCGCTGCACGAGCTTGTCGATCGCGTCCGTCACGATCACCGGGAACTCGAGCTGCACCAGATGGCCTGCCCCGTGAACTCTCACGAGTTCGGATTCGGGGAGATCGGCAGCGAGACGCTTCGAGCTGATGAACGGAATCATCATGTCTTGATCGCCGCAGATCACGACTGCCGGTGTGTTCGCGAGGACCTCGAGGGAAGCGGACTCGTCGTGCAGTTCCAACGTCCGCAAGAAATTGACGATGGTCACGACCGAGGTCCGGTCGAGCATGCCGTCCGACAGTTCATGCAGCCGCGGGCTGACATCGGTGCCGTACGAGGCCGCACGCAGGATCGGCGTGATCAGTACTCGCGCAGCGCCGCGGGCATGCTGAACCACTCCTGGCGAGGTGCGCACTGCCAACCGGAACCCGTCGATGATCGGATTCTGCAGATTACGGGTCAGACCGGTCTCGGCCAGCCCGGCCGCCGTCGTCGCGACCAGCCCGACGCCGATGACTCGTCCCTCGAACCATTCGGGTCGCTGACCGGCGAGCGCGAGCACCGTCATGCCACCCATCGAGTGACCGACCAGAACTATCGGTCCCTTGGGCACTTTGGCCTCGACGACAGTCGCGAGGTCGCGGCCCAGCTGCGAGACCGTACAACTCTTCGAACGCGGCATGCCCGAATCTCCGTGTCCGCGCTGGTCGTAGAACACCATTCGAACCGTGTTGCCCCATCGCTCTTCGAGCTGGCGGCGCTGGAAATGCCAGGACAGCGCACTCAGGCAGTACCCGTGCACGAAAACGACTGTCAGCGGAGCGTCATCCGGCCCCACTTCGCGAACTGCGAGCTCGACACCGTCCTCGGTGCGCACAGTGCTCTTGCGGTCGCGCGTCATGAGGTCGAAGTCCTCGTCCGCGTAGATTTCCCGGCCCGGACGCGTCGCGGTCTTGAATGCATTCACGCCGGCCATCGAGCCGAGCGCCACAGCGCTGAGCAGGCCACCGAGAATGCTCATCTTTCCTGCAGTCTTCATGACGTCCCTCCCCCGATGTACGTACGCACAGTGCGTCCACGTATTCCGGTCACGACCTCGTAGTGAATCGTGTCGAGTACATCGGCCCAGGCCTGCGCGTTGGGTTCGCCCTGATCGCCGTTGCCGAAGAAGATCGCGGTGTCACCTTCGCGAACTCCGTCGCCGTCCGGCCCCAGGTCCACCAATACCTGGTCCATGCAGATCCGCCCGACGGCCCGGCGACGCTTACCGCCCAACTGCACTTCGAACTTGCCGCTGAGTGAACGAGACAGACCGTCGGCGTAGCCGACGGGAAGCAGCGCAAGAGTGGTGTCGTGCGGTGCGACCCACTGATGCCCGTAGGAGACGCCCTCTCCGGCGGCCACCTTCTTCACCAGAATCACCTTCGCTCGCAGCGTCATCGCCGGTCGTAAACCGAAATCTCCGAGTTCGGGCACCGGAGACAATCCATATATCGCAATTCCGGGCCGAACCATGTCAAATTGCAGGTCAGGACGGGTGACTGTCGCGGCGGAGTTGGAAAGATGAACCACTTCGGGTTCGAATCCGCGAGCGCGGACGTCGGCAACCGCGTCGATCAAACGCTGCTTCTGCATGTCGATGACGTCGTGATGCGGTTCGTCCGAGTGCGCAAGATGGGAGAACACTCCGCGCAGCCTGATCGTGCCCTCGTCCCGGGCAGTTGCGAGGTCGTCGAGCATCTTCGGCCACTCGGTTCTCGATACGCCGTTGCGATTGAGACCGGTGTCCACCTTGAGCGTCACCGTCGCTGGTTGTCCCAGAACCCGTGCCGCGTCGACGACAGCAGCCAGGTGTCGCGGCGAGGACACGCCGATCTCGACATCGGATCGGATCGCCGAGGAGAAATCGGCGTCGACGCCATGCAGCCAGGCCAGGACGGGAGCGGTGATGCCTGCCTCGCGAAGAACCAATGCCTCCGCGATGGTGGTGACGCCGAGTTCCCGGGCTCCGGCCGAGAGCGCCGTCCGCGCCACCGCAACTGCGCCGTGGTTGTATCCGTCCGCCTTGATGACCGCCATCAACGCGGCGTCCCCGGCAAATTCACGCAGAACACGCACGTTGTGCGCGATCGCGTCCAGATCGACGACTGCCTCCGTCTGCGGCCCTACTGCGTCTTCGAGTCGGCTCGCCTTCCCCTCGGCAGGCTCCTTCGGTGCTCTTCCCTGGGCAAGCGTCATGGCGACAATCCTGCCACCCACGCAGAATCGGACACGTGTTCGGGTTTGAACACCCTCAATCAAGGGCAAAAGAGCGAAGCACCCGCACCGACTCGCGCAGACCTCCCAGCAGGGGCGAAGCCGAAATCGGTGCTCCGGCGACATCGCTCTGATCGCCGGCAGCGGCGATATTCGCAGCCAACGCGTGAGCCCGCGCCCCGACGGCCCCGGCTTCGAGAGGGCTCAGTCCCGCCGCCAGCAACGCGCCGATCACACCGGAGAGGATGTCGCCCGAGCCTGCGGTCGACGCCCAGGAGCCGCCAGCGTCGTTGACCAGGACCTCACCGCCGGGATCCGAAATCACCGTCGTACGGCCCTTCAGCAGAACCGTGACTCCGAGGCGCTCGGCGAGAGCACGTGTGGACGCGATTCTGTCGTCGCCCAGGGGTGTGAATCGTGCGAACTCGCCGGCGTGGGGCGTCAACAATGTCGGCGCGGTGCGGGCTGCGACAAGTTCGGGACGCTGAGCGAGGAGGGTGAGTCCGTCCGCATCGACAACAACGGGTACATCAGTAGCCAGCACCGACGCCAGAAGCCGCGCGGCGTCGTCGTCGGTACCCATGCCGGGGCCGACCACCCAGGCCTGAACCCGCCCCGCGGCGTGGAACGTCTCACTGGCAATCACTTCCGGGAACCGGGCGAGCACCTCGGCGGAGCCGTGCCCGGCGTAGCGGACCAGGCCGGAAGTGGCGGTCACCGCGGCGCCGGTGCAGAGCACACCCGCGCCGGGATACTGCTCACTTCCCGCAACGATGCCCACCACACCCTGCGAATACTTGTCGTCCCCCGGGCCGGGCACCGGCCACAGCGCACCGACTTCCGCCGGATCGAGTGAACCGAACTCGGGTTCGCCGACGTTCAATCCGATGTCCACGAGTTCGACACGACCACACAACGGAGCCGCGAGTACGTGTACGGGCTTGAGCGCGCCGAATGTGACCGTCACGTCAGCGGTCACCGACGGGCCGTCCACCGAGCCGGTGTTCGCGTCGACGCCGCTCGGAAGATCGACCGCCACGATCGGTGCATCCACATGGCCGACGAGTTCAGCCGCGTCAGGTCGCAGACCGCCGTGTCCGGAAATCCCGACGATGCCGTCGATCACCAGATCCGGGGACCCGACGTCGGCAGCGACTCGGCCACCGGCCTTCAAGAGAGCGTCGAGGCCCGCCCGATGAGCGCGCGCCGGATCGAGCAACACGGCCCGCACGCTCACACCTCGTTTGCGGAGCAACGCACCCGCCCACAGGGCATCACCGCCGTTGTCGCCGGTACCGACCAGAAGCGTCACCGACCGATGCGCGACCGATCCTGTACGGGAACGTAATTCGTCCGCGACGACTCGCGCAAGGCCGTAGGCCGCTCGACGCATCAGCACCCCGTCGGGCAGCTTGTCGAGCAGCGGCGCCTCCGCTGCTCGCACCCGATCGGCTGTGTAGTACCCACGCATGTCGGAACCCTTCAGTTGCCGTCGCTACCCTCGGAACCATGAAATCACGTCTTCGCCCGGCAATCGCGGGACTCGTCCTCGCCCTCGGTCTGGTCGGGTGCAGTTCCAGCACAGACACCACACCATCTGCGGCCGAAACGACGGCGAGCGGACCCGTGGTGACCATCTCCGGGATGGCGTACTCCCCCGCTTCCCTCACCGTGAACGTCGGCGACACCGTCACGTGGGTATTCGACGACAACGGAATGGCCCACGACGTCAACGGCCTCGGCGACGCGAAGGGCAAACTCCGCAGTCCGCTCAAGAAATCGGGAACCTACACCTACACGTTCACCGAACCCGGAACTTACGACTACACCTGCACACCGCATCCCGAGATGCGCGGAACCGTCGTCGTTCAAGCGCCGTAACGCACTCGGGCCCCACAGTCTTTCGACTGCGGGGCCCGAGTTGTCTTGCGAAAGCTATTCGACCGTAACCGATTTCGCCAGGTTACGCGGCTTGTCGACGTCGTAGCCGCGTGCGGCTGCAACCTCGGCCGCAAAGATCTGCAACGGAACAGTGGACAGCAACGGCTGCAGCAGGGTCGGGGACGCCGGAATCTCGATCAGGTGATCCGCGTGCGCCGCGGCGACGGTGTCGCCTTCCTCCGCGATGACGATCGTCGTCGCACCGCGCGCTTTGATCTCCTGAATGTTGGACACCAACTTCGAGTGCAGGACAGCGCGGCCCTGCGGCGACGGCATGACGATGATGACCGGAAGGTCCTCCTCGATCAAGGCGATCGGGCCGTGCTTGAGCTCACCGGCGGCAAAGCCCTCGGCGTGCATGTACGCAAGCTCCTTGAGCTTGAGCGCACCCTCGAGCGCCACCGGGTAGCCGACGTGGCGACCCAGAAACAGCACGGTCGACGCGTGCGCGAACTGGCGTGCCAACGCGCGCACCGGTTCTGCGGTCTCGAGTACCTTGCTGACCAAAGCGGGCATCGCTTCGAGGTCGGCATACTCGCGGGCAACCTCGTCCGGATATTTGGTGCCGCGCGCCTGCGCCAAAGCCAAACCGACGAGGTAGTTAGCGGTCACCTGCGCAAGGAACGCCTTGGTGGACGCGACCGCGATTTCCGGTCCTGCCCGGGTGTAGAGGACGGCGTCGGCCTCGCGAGGGATCTGCGCACCGTTGGTGTTGCAGATCGCGAGGACCCGTGCCTTCTGATCCTTGGCATGCTTGACAGCTTCGAGTGTGTCGGCCGTCTCCCCCGACTGCGAGATCGCGACGACGAGCGTCGAACGATCGAGAACCGGGTCGCGGTAACGGAATTCGCTGGCGAGTTCGACCTCGACAGGTAGACGCGTCCAATGCTCGATCGCGTACTTCGCCAACAGGCCGGAATGGTAAGCACTACCGCAGGCGACGACGAACACCTTGTCGACGTCGCGCAACTCCTGGTCCGACAACCGCTGCTCGTCGAGGACGATCTTCCCGTTCTCGAAGTGTCCGAGGAGAGTGTCGGCAACCGCAGTCGGCTGCTCTTCGATCTCCTTGAGCATGAAGTAGTCGTGACCACCCTTTTCGGCGGCCGCGAGATCCCAGTCGATGCGGAACGGGCGTCCTTCTGCCTCGTTGCCCGCGAAGTCCGAGATCCGGTAGCTGTCGGCAGTGATCACCACTGCCTGATCCTGTCCGAGTTCGACCGCATCGCGCGTGTGCTCGATGAACGCGGCGACGTCGGAGCCGAGGAACATCTCGCCCTCACCGACACCGACGACGAGCGGCGTCGAGCGACGCGCGGCGACAATCGTGTCCGCGTGGTCGGCGTGCGTGAAGACGAGCGTGAACGCACCTTCCAACCGGCGAACCACCGACAGGGCACTCTCGATGAAGTCGCCTGCCGTCGGCCCCTGCGCGTACGCCCGGGCTACCAGGTGGACTGCCACCTCGGAATCCGTGTCGCTCTGAAGCTCGACGCCTGCAGCCTCGAGCTCCGCTCGCAGCGGGGCGAAGTTCTCGATGATTCCGTTGTGAACGACAGCCAGCTTGCCCGACGCATCACGATGCGGGTGTGCATTGCGATCCGTCGGACGCCCGTGCGTCGCCCACCGGGTATGGCCCATACCGGACGTACCGACGAAGTGATCCGCGCCGTACTCGCCGAGCTCCGCCTCGAGGTTGGCCAACTTACCGGCCTTACGCTCGATCTCGACCCCACCGGTTCCGTCGAGAATCGCGATTCCCGACGAGTCGTACCCGCGATACTCCATTCGCCGTAAAGCCTCCACCACAACGCCCAGAGCTGGGCGGTGGCCGACGTATCCCACGATTCCGCACATGGTGACTCAGGGTACTTGGACATCGGCAGTGGGCGCATTTTGCGGTTCCCGCACCTGGTTGCAGTGTCCGCTCCGCATACACGAGGCGACTCATCGGATAACGTCTTCAACCGTGGCACCGAAACTGAAGACACTGACCCGTGAGCTGTCCAAGCGCGGCCCGCATCGAGTTCTCCGCGGCAACCTCGCCCTGGCCGGACAGCCGGGTGTCGTGTACACGCCGGAAACCGGTTTCAATCTCCCCGCCGTTGCCTTCGCGCACGGGTGGATGGTCGGGTCCCACAAGTACGAGCAGACACTCCAGCACCTCGCTTCCTGGGGAATCGTCGCAGCGGCGCCCGACAGCGAACGCGGTCCGGTCCCGTCACACCTCGGATTGGCGGCAGATCTTCGGGCCACTCTCGACATCTGCGTCGGCGTACGCCTCGGCCCCGGCCAGATCAGCGTCCAACCCGATCGGGTCGCCTTTGCCGGTCACGGCATGGGCGCGGGCGCGGCAGTGCTGGCGGCAGCTCAACGTGGGGATGTCGGTGCGGTGGCCGCGCTGTTCCCGGCCCCGACGGCACCCAAGGCGGAGAACTACGCGTCGAAGATCACAGCGCCCGGATTGATCCTCGCGGGCGAAGACGACGTCGATTCCATGACCAGCAATGCCCGCCCGCTGAGCGTGGAGTGGGGCGGACCCGTCGTGGCACGTACCGTGAACGACGGTCAGGACGCCGGACTGATCGAAGGCCGACGACTACTCGGCGCTCTGGGTCTCGGTGGGTCCGAGCGTAAGACACAGGCCGCCACACGGTGCCTGCTCACGGGCTTCCTGTTGTTCCATCTGACCGGAGACAAGAAGTACAAGGACTTCGCTGATCCCGACGTCGAAATCCCGCACACGTCACCGTTGCTCCCTGTCGAACCTCACTCCGACGCGCGGGCCAGCCAGCTGTTGCGTAAGTAGGGGTCCGGGCTCGCCCCCGTCTTCGGCGGCGGGCTCGGCTCAGTCGGCGTCGGCTCGGACGCGGCCCGCAGGTACGGGCCGACTCCGACGGAGCTTTCAGGATCGCTGTCAGCGGTGTCGTTCGCGGCAACTTCGGTATCGAATCGCAGCGACGGTGGGCTCCGACGCGCTTCCTCGGTCGCCGCGACTGCTCTGCGCTCACGGAAATCGTCGAGTTGAGCATCGAGGGTTCGCCGGATCGCTTCGAACGGCGCGTGTACGGACTTCACAGCGGACCAGCGCCGGCCAACTCGGCACCCGTCTCGTCGGCGGGGACGGCAGACGACTCCTCGGGAACTGCAACAGTCGGCTCCGCGTCTGGCTCCATCTCCGGACCCGGCAATACCTCTGCGGCGGAAACCTCAGTGGTGGATACCTCGGTGGTGGTTTCAACCGGCAGCTCGGGCCGAAGTACCTCCGACTGGGGCGGTTCCTGCAGCGTTTGCTGATCGGCGTCGAACACTATTCGCGGCCAACCATTTTCGTCCAACTCCACGCTGACCGACGCAGCGCTCCCGTCAGCGCCGGTGACATCGAGACTCACCCCGCGACCGTCGGGAGTAATCGAGAAGCCCCACACGTTGCCGCCGATCGAAAACGAGAACGGCGACGCCGCGGCACCGGAAGCGCTCGGCTCCGCGACCGGCAAGCTTGACGGGAACGCATCTGTCAGCCACTGCGTCGCAACGTCGAAAGCATCACCTACTGCACTCGCGCACTGCGTACACGCCCTGTCGAATTCGTCGCGAGCGTCCAGATACACAGAACGAAAAACTGTCTCCAGCCATTGCTCCGCACCACAACCGCTGGAAGCGGCGCGGGTCAACTGCTCGATCTCCCCCACGCCCAGACCGCCGATCGTCGCCCGGTCGAGACTGGCCACCTTGAAAGCCTTGTCGGCCAGCGCCGTTCGAACAGTCCGCGCGAATTCGTCAGCCAGTGCGATCAACAGTGGCGCCGAATCTGCATCGGACCGAGCTTCTCGCCTCGCCCCGAAGACCTGATCTACGACCACATCCACTCCGGAAACATTCCACGCCGCTGGAAGGTTCTCCGCCAGGACCGTCAGCATCGTGATCTCCGCGACCGAACCATCCACGGCCCCAGCCAAGTCCGACACGTCCCGCGTCAGTGCCTCCAAATCGATGCCCACTTCAGCACGATACGAATCCTCGTAGGACGTAAGCAGTCGTTCTTCGAAACCCAACTGAGTGGCCAGGTCGTGAAATCGACCGAAGAACTGCAGTCCTCTCGCACCAGCATCCAGGATCTCGTCGGGATGCACGAGCGAATCACGCAGTGCAAGAATATCTTCGACGAACCTAAAGCCGTTCGTCACGGCGTGAGGCGTCACGCTGTTGGGGGTCACGAAGCCGACCCGCCGGAGCCGCGCAACCGCTGCGCGCCCGCACGGTCCACGTCGACGACCGCCTCGGTCGAGGAGGAAAGCCTGCGCCCCAGCATCTCGAGAAAATCGGCACGCCCGACCAAGCGGGAATTCACGACCGCCAATGCCGAGGCCAACGCGACCCCGTGCTCGGCATAGTCACGGCCCGAAACAGCACCGCCGAATCGCAAATGCCTGATCGGTTCCGCAGAAGCGCGCAGATCCTGAGCCGCCGACACCGCACGGCGTGCCAATTCATCTGTTCCAGCACGGTCGACGTCCACGAGCGACCCCCAAGTTTGAGCGGAACCACTCGCACGTCGAGCGGCCTATGACTCCTTGGACGCAGCGGGGCGCATTTACGTTCCCTCGAAAACGCGAACGCGTCTACGTTTTCTCGGCAATGCGAACTCGCGATGTGGGGCTACACCGAACCGACGATCTCGGCCAACTGGTCGGCCAACTTCTGCGCGAGCGGGAGTTCGGTTGCTTCGACCATGACGCGAACCAGTTGCTCTGTCCCCGACGGACGCAGGAGCACTCGACCACCGTCACCGAGAACGCGCTCGGCGTCCGCGACTGCCGCGAGCACCGACGGCGACGCTGCCACCGTCGCCTTGTCGCCGACCTTGACGTTGATCAGCACCTGCGGGAGGGTGGTCATCGTTGCGGCCAATGCGGATGCCGACTTGCGCGTACGAGCCATGCGTCCGAGCAAACGGAGACCGGTGAGAATTCCATCGCCGGTGGTACCGAACGCCGGCAACACGACATGGCCTGACTGTTCTCCACCGAGGCTGTACCCGCCCGCACGCAGTTCTTCCAAGACATAGCGGTCACCTACGGCCGCCGTCACGACGTTGATTCCGGCCTCCCGCATCGCGATGTGCAACCCGAGATTGCTCATGACGGTCGCGACGAGAGTGTTCTCGACCAATTCGCCGGCGTCATTCATCGCGATCGCCAGAACAGCCATGATCGCGTCTCCGTCGACCACCGCTCCGGTCTCGTCGACTGCCAGGCAGCGGTCCGCGTCGCCGTCGTGTGCGAGCCCTAGATCCGCCCCGTGATCGACCACGGCTTTCTGAAGATTCTCCAGGTGTGTCGATCCGCAACCGTCGTTGATGTTGAGGCCGTCGGGATCGGCGCTGATCGCGATGACGCGAGCGCCCGCTGCGGCGTAGGCAGCCGGTGCGAGCGCGGAAGCAGCGCCGTTGGCGCAGTCGACGACAACGGTGAGCCCGGCAAGCGGCTCGCTAGCCGCGCTCGCCAGATGTGCCAGGTACAACTGAGAGGCGTCGTCGACGGTACGGACTCGGCCGATCCCGGCACCGGTCGGAAGTACAGGCGCTGCAGCGCCGTCGAGCGCATCCTCGATCGCCACCTCGACGGCGTCGTCCAGCTTGTGTCCACCGGCCGCGAAGATCTTGATTCCGTTGTCCGGCATGGGATTATGCGATGCCGAAATCATGACACCGAGACTGGCGTCGAGCTTTGCCGTCAAGTAGGCAACTGCCGGAGTCGGAAGAATACCCACGTCGAGCACGTCGACGCCTGCGGAACTCAACCCGGCCGTCACCGCAGCCTGAAGCATCTCACCGCTGGCGCGAGGATCGCGGCCGATCACGGCGGTCGGACGTGCATCCGAGGTGTCGGCTGTCAGTACGCTCGCCGCGGCCACTGCCAATCTCAATGCAAGATCTGCAGTCAGATCCGAATTGGCAAGTCCACGAACACCGTCAGTACCGAACAACCGACCCATAGAACGACTCCTGAATCCTGTGAACCTCGAGAATGGAACTCGAGAATGGAATTTCTCCGAGAAACACAAGAGCGAGCGTCCGGTAACGATGGACGCCCGCTCTTGTGGTGAAGCAGGTGCCGAAGCAGACCCGTTGGGTCAACCTCGGCAAAGCATCAGCGCTTGGAGTACTGCGATGCCTTACGGGCCTTCTTCAGGCCGTACTTCTTACGCTCGACCGCGCGGGCGTCACGCGTCAGGAAGCCTGCACGCTTGAGGGCCGGACGATCATCAGGGGTTACCTCGATGAGTGCGCGCGCGATAGCCAGACGCAGTGCGCCTGCCTGACCGGACGGGCCGCCACCGTGCAGCAGTGCAATGATGTCGAAAGACTCGGGACGCTCGACGAGCACCAGCGGAGCCTTGATCAGCTGCTGGTGAACCTTGTTGGGGAAGTAATCCTCCAACGTACGGCCGTTGAGCTTGAACTGACCGGTGCCGGGAGCCATCCGGACGCGAACGACAGCCTCCTTGCGGCGACCGACGGTCTGGACCGGGCGATCGAGGACGATCGGTGCGAGCGTAGCTGCAGCAACCTCTTCGACGACCTCGACTGCGTCAGCGGCGACAAGCTCTTCCACTGCTTCGATGTTCTCTTCGGACACGTTCTGCTCTTCCGGCGATGTCACTGTGCGACCTGCTTGATCTCGAACGACACCGGCTGCTGCGCGGTGTGGGGGTGATTCGGGCCCGCGTAGACCTTGAGCTTGCTGCTCATTGCGCGGCCGAGCTTCGTCTTGGGGAGCATGCCGACAATGGCCTTCTCGACGAGACGATCGGGAGTCCTGTCGAGGACCTCACCGACAGTGCGGGACTTCAGGCCACCCGGGAATCCGGAGTGGTGGTAAACGTTCTTGCCCTGGAGCTTGTTGCCGCTGATGGCAACCTTCTCTGCGTTGATGATGACAACGAAGTCACCACCGTCGATGTGCGGCGCGTAGGTGGGCTTGTGCTTGCCACGCAGCAAGTTCGCTGCCTGAACGGCAAGACGGCCGAGCACCACGTCAGTGGCGTCGATGACGTGCCACGTGTGGGTCACATCTCCGGCCTTCGGGGTGTACGTAGACACAGATCTTCCTCGTCTTAATTCATTCCACTGCTGACCATGTGCGTATCGCGTAAACGATCCTCGGCGGCCAGTTGAGACCCGAGAACCGCCGGTCTCCACGCATTTCTGCCGGAGCCCTACGGCACGCCACCGATAGACGATACCGGTCTACCCGCTGCCAGGTCAAAGCGCAGCCATCGCCGTCGACAACGCCCTCCCCGGAACCAGGGGGTAAGCGATCGACATGCGCCTGCCCCGGCAACCTGACGGTACCGGGGCAGGCGGGGTGTCATCACGACATGAATGCTGTCAGCGACCGAACCCGTTTGCGGCGATCCGATCAGCTTCCTGCATCTTCTCCGAGCCGCTCGCCGTCGCTCCGGCGATCTGCGCGAGAACCATGTTCAGTTCTTCGGAAGCCTGGGCCCAGCGGCGCTGAGCGTCGTTCCACGCTTCGGAGCCTGCCCCTTCCCAGCCTGCTTGCAGCTTGTCTACGACAACCTTGATGTCGCCCTGCTTGTCGTTGATCGCTTTGGCCTGCTGTTTCATCTGGTCGGACAGCATTGCGAGGCCGCCGAAGTCGTACTTGATCCTGTCGGACATAACTGCTCCCGGTTCGGTGTGACTGGAGAGAAATTGTGAGAACTACTGGCTGAGGACTGCTTGATCGAACGGTGAAGCGCTCACGGTCAGGACATGTTCACCGTCGCGCCGCGAAGCGCGCTGACGTTGTCGTCTTCGGTCGAGTCGAAGGTTCCAGCAGCCTGTTTGATCTGCTCGCAGATGTCGGTCAGAGCAGTGTCCAACTTCAGGGCCGCGCTGTTGTATCGCTCCATGATTCCTGCGTATTCGACCTGTGCGGCGCCGTTCCACGAATTGTGCGAAGCGTCGGCCTCCGACCGAACAGCGTTGACCAGTCCCCTGATGTCACCGAGATGTCCGTCGATGGTCCCCGCCGAATCGATCAATTCAGCGGTAGTTGCGGTAAAGCCCATGTCGTCCCCCTGGATTCGGTGAGTACCGTTCGGTATCGGCGATCACACACGACGGCTTGCCCGTCGAATGTGCACCGGGGTCCGAGCGGAACTCCCTGATGTGCGCTACACATACTTTGACGCGATCTCCGTGCCAACGGTTCCGGCCCGACCGAAGAATATTTTCAGAACCGACCGATCCGATCAGGGTTTGAATTCGAGTGACTGCCACATCCGCAGACAATCCGCTTCGAGACTGTCCCACTCACCGACCAGATACTGGCAGCCGATACTCACTTGCCGACCGTTGCCGACGTACACGTGCCAACGCACCTCGGAGAAATCGTCCGGAAACTCGACGTACACCACTGCCTGTTTTCCTGCGGCATCGTCGATCACAGAAAACTCTCCGAACCGCAACGGGTCCTCGAACGCCGAAAACTGCTGACGCAAAGCAGCTTCGACGGAATCGAATCCCGCACCTTCCGCAAGACGTTTCTCGATGACCACGATCTTGCGATCCTCGCCGGAGCTGGGTATCAAATCGGTACGACCGCTCGAAGTCCCTGGTGACAGAAGCTTCCAATCGGAAGGCAACTCTGCTGCAACGCTTCCCAGGTCCACACGCCTGAGTTCCGGCGTGGCATCGGGCTCGATCGACGGAATCGAAGTCTTCGGTGCGGGCTTCCCCTGATCTTTCGACGCCTCCGCGATCTCAACTTCGTCTTCCGCCGTAGCTGCGACCGACCCTGCCGACCGAGAATCGCTTCGATCGCGAGTGAACACCACAACCGTTGCCGCGACCACAGCGACGACGGCGACCATCGCAAGCGCCGCAGCGAACCATCGACGGCCTCCGTTCCTCCCGCCGACTCGACGCGGTGAGGAGGCAGTCGAGTCCATGGAAGTAATCGACATCGCGCCATCCGAATCGCCTACCCACCCGGCGCCAAAAGCCGAATTGTCGACGATTCGACCGGAACTGTCCCGCGCGGTTGTCTGGCGAACGAGCGTCTGAGGATCCACCAGAGACGACGCCACCCGACTCTCGTCCAGAATTCGAATGCTCGCGTGGCCGTGGACATTCGTCGAGCCACGTTCGAGCGAAGCCGCAACGGCATGGGAGCGCGGCCCGACCAGCACCACGGCGTCCCGAACCGACAAGTCCCCTATTGCGGAAAACAACCCCGCAACGTCTGCGATCGCCGAACTTTGTGCCCCGTCGATTCGGAGTTCGCCGTCGACCTCACCGACAACAGACGCGACCACCGTTCCGCCACGCAGTTCGAGGACGACGCACCGCGATCGCCAGGCTGTGTGAGCCGACCTCGCCGCCGCGACCGACGTCGGAACGAGGACGACGTCGTGCGCCACTCGCCGTGCGGCATCGAGCAATCGCCGCCTGCGTGGGGCACCCCAATCCGAGGGATGACTGAGATAGAGAATGTCTACATCGACGATTCCGCACCCGTCCATCGCCCTGGAAATCAGCCTGGCCAGCTCCAAAACCGTCGGGACAATCCGACCATCTACGTCGACATAGTCGTCGTCGACGAAATCGATCGCATTTTCACCGGTACCGGGACCCGACGCCGTTTCCCGTCTGAGGTCTGCACTGCAACAGAATTCGCGTTGACCCGATACCACCCAGATATTGGATGGACCCCAATGTAACGAGACTGACACCAAGGACGGAACGGTCACAGCGGTGGCATCCACGGAACTTGGACAAGTTGGGTTTGCGAGCGAGAAACGTAGACCCCACGACCTTCCGGCAATGTCGACGCGCGGACGGTGCCGACGAGATTTCCCTCGTCACGACTCCCGCTCATGATCAATCCGGCCGGTGCCATGTCGCGAATTCTCGCGATCACCGGCTCGTACAATGCTCTGGCCGCACCACCGGAACGGCGGGCAATCACCAGGTGCAAACCGATGTCCTTGGAATGCGGAATGTATTCGAGCAACGGCGCCACCGGATTTCCACTCGGTGTAGCCACAAGGTCGTAGTCGTCGATCAGTACATAAATCTCCGGCCCACTCCACCACGATCGTTCCCGCAATTGCTGCTGCGTTGTTTCGGCGTTCGGCATCCTCGCGGCGACTATCCGAGCCAAGTCGACCATCAACTCTCCGAAGGTCGTCGACGACGCCGAGTACCCGCCGAGGTGATTCCCTTCGACCACTCCCAGCAGGGAATGCCGATAGTCACCGATAATCAGCTTGGCCTGGGCCGGTGTGTTCGACGCGATGATCCCTTCCGCTATTGCGCGCAGAAGAGATGTCTTGCCACACGCGGTGTCGCCGAATATCAAGAAGTGCGGGTGTTCCCGGAAGTCCATGTACACCGGCGCGAGGTCGGTCTCACCGAGGCCGATCGGCACGGTGAGGCACCGACCGTCGGCCGCGCTCGGTGAGGGCCACCGGGTCCCGACAGCTTCGAGAAGTTCTGCCCGCGAGTACGAATCCGGAAGCATCCGCACGGTCGGTGCCGGACGCGAATTCGACATGGCCGCAATACGTTCGACCGTCGCCGTCACACTCCCGTTGGAGTTCTCACTACCTGGCAAACCGTCGATTCGAGGTAGTCCGGTAAGAAGGTGAAGTCCGTCGCGTGTGATGCCTCGACCCGGTCGACCTTCCGGCACCAGGCCGGCTTTCTGGCGACCCGCATCCGAATCTCCCGGATCGCCCAACCGAAGTTCGATACGAGTACCCAGTTGGTCCTTGAGTGCCGGCCGGATCTCGGCCCACCTCGACGTCGTGACGATCACGTGCACACCGAAGGACAATCCTTGACCGGCGAGCATGTTGATCTGAGGCTCGAGCGATTCGAAATCCGAACGAACACTGGGCCAACCATCGACGACGAGGAAGACGTCACCGTACGGGTCATCTCGGAGTCCCGCCGCCACACCTTCCCCGGTGGGATCAACTGTTCGCAGTCTTCGGAAATCGGCCATCGAGTCGATGCCGAGGTCACGAAACAGCCGCTCTCGTTTCGCGACCACACCGAGTACCTCGGCAACCGTGCGCCGGACGCGGTCGGAATCCAAGCGGTTTGCCACCGATCCGACGTGCGGCAGATCCTTCAACCCGAGGAGCGTTCCACCGCCGAAGTCGAGGCAGTAGAACTGAATCTGTTCCGACGTGTGCGTCATGCTCAGAGACAGGATCAATGTGCGCAACGCCGTCGATTTTCCCGACTGCGGGCCGCCGACGATCGCAAGGTTGCCCGTCGATCCGTTGAGATCGGCGACGAGAAGATCGCGGCGCTGATCGAACGGCCTGTCGACTATGCCGAAGGGTGCGCTCAGATTTCCGCGAGGTTGATCACCGGCCGCCCACCGCGGCAGCAACTGGTCAAGCGTCGGAGATGCGTCGAGTGGCGGGAGCCACACCTCGTGCGCGCGCGGACCGTGACCGCGCATGCGGTCGACGAGGACTCCCATGAGAGTACGTGCATCGTCACCAATTTCACCCATGTCGACGACATCGGGCTCGACGGGACCGACAACAGCCTCCGGCCCGATCACGGGCGTCGCGGTAAAGGGCAGCGGCGCGAGTTCGACGGGGGAATCGACCGAGAATCGAGCGGGCACTATCCGCTCGCCCTCGTACGGGCCTGACACGTATGCACCTTGGAAGCGAACGATCTCAGCAGAATCGGACTTCAGATATCCCGCACCGGGCGTACCTGGTAGGTGATAAGCATCGGGAACACCGAGAACGGAACGAGACTCGTTCGCCGAGAAAGTTTTCAAACCGACCCGATACGAAAGATGGCTGTCGAGCCCCCGAAGCTTTCCTTCGTCGAGCCGCTGACTGGCCAACAACAAGTGGATGTGAAGTGATCTCCCCAATCGCCCGATGGCCACGAACAATTCGGCAAATTCCGGCTGTTGACTGAGCAGTTCGGAAAACTCGTCGACAACCACGAAGAGTGCAGGCAACGGATCGAGTGCAGCGCCGGCCAGCCTCGCCTTCTCGTAATCGGACACGTTTGCGAAGTTTCCCGCCGCACGCAGCAGTTCTTGTCGACGATTCATTTCGCCGGCGAGCGCGTCCTTCATACGATCGACCATCGCCAATTCCTCGGCAAGGTTGGTGATGATCGCAGCAACGTGCGGCGCCTCTTCGAGGCCGAGAAAGGTTGCACCACCTTTGAAGTCGATCAGGACGAGGTTCAGCGCGTTGGGTGAATGGGTCGCGATCAGGCCGAGCACCAAGGTTCGCAGGAACTCCGACTTGCCAGAACCGGTGGCTCCGATACACAGCCCGTGCGGACCCATACCGTTCTCGGCCGATTCCTTCAGATCCAGTTCGACGGGGTTTCCGTCTTGTCCGACACCGATCGGCACGCGGAGTCGGTCGCGCCCCTGACGTGGCAGCCAGCCGTGCTCGGGATTGAACCTCGCAACATTTCCTATCCCCAACATCTGGCTCCAAGTCCGAAGGGACCGGTCGTCGTCGGCTGCGTCCACGGCGTTCTGCGATGCCGCGCGGAACGGTGCGATGCGACGTCCGAACGACTGGGCCAGGCTCGTCGTCGCAGCGTCAGGCGTCGCAAAGTTCTCGACTCCTGCGCTGCTCACCGCGCCGATCTGCTCGCTACCGACGACCAGTCGCAGACCACGCGCCGCCGCCAAGCGCGGGCAGAACCCGCACAGGTCGAGGACGGTCACCGAGTCGAGCCCGGATTCGGATAACAGGCCGGTGTCACCTTCGAGCAAGCCACCGTCCACGACCAACACGAGATGCGGAACGCCCGCACTCGCTGGAGTGTTGCGGGCGAACCGAGCACGCATCGAAAGCGATTCACCGAGGGAACTCTCGAACTCGAGGTACGAACCGAACACCATACGTGAAGTGCCGGCGCCGTCCTGAGACTCCGGATGTTGCACGTGTGGGAGCCACTTGACCCACTCCCACTCGGATTCGGTATCGGGACCGCACACCACCGCAACTTGGACCGTGTCCGGACCGTGGAAAGTGCACAGCTGCATCAACATCGAGCGGACAAGCGCACGAGCGGAATCTCTCTGCCCCTCGATGGACATCGCAGCAAATCCGCGAAGCGAGACGGCTGTCGGCAGATCCTTGACAACCGAATGCGCACGAACGAATCGCCGAAGCGAGACAGCGGCGACGGGTTCGAGATCCTCGACCGGCCCGGTCTCCGGAGATACGAGTCTGGTGGCCAATCGCTGTGTACCCAGACCGACCCGAACGTGGCAGTAGTCCGAGTCGGTGATCTGACGTTCCCACATCCGCACAGTTCCGACCAACGTCCAGAGCAACGACGGCTCGGGGTTGCTCCATTGCAGTGCAGCACGCTGCGCACCAGACGTCGCAGCAACATCGCTGCGCATCTGATCCAGGTACCGCAGGTAGTCCTTGCGGTCCTCGTTCGCTTCGGACGCCCGTGCTCCACCGCTACGACCGCCCCCGGCGAGCATCCCGAGCATCGACACCATCATCATGACCGGAAACAGGAGAGACATCGGATTGCGCGCCATGCCGGAAGAGAACATCAGCGCCACCATGCCGATCATGGCAACCACCATGATCACCGGAAGTAGTTTGGTCAGTAGGTTTCCCGGCGTGACGCGAGGAATCTCCGGTGGGGCCTGAAGCGTCACCTCGCCGCCCGGTGTGCGCGGCGATTCACGGCGCGCTCGACGCGCAAATCTGACAGTGCTCAATTCACCCACCCCCATCGGTGCTGCAACTGTTGCCGACATGCGCCTCGTCCCGGCTACCGCCGGCCCCCCAAGGCGTACTCGCGCAATTGCAAGAGAGTAGATCACAACACCGACACTCGGGTCGGTGCCACCTGTTGTCGGCGCTGTCTCCGACACGGGCGCGCAGTTCATGTCGTATCGTTCGGGTGAACTGGGGTGACGCGACAGGGGAATCGCGTCATGGGAGGGGACAGATCTTGACCAGCACCACTACAACCAGCGCTGCACACACCGGACACGGACCACGCGCGACCCATTCTGCCGAACTGTGCAGGTTGACGGTACTTTCAGCCCATTCGCAGGTGGATCTTGCGGTGCCGCTTCGTGTTCCACTCACGGCGGTCATTCCGGGCATTGTGGACACAATTGTCAACCACAGCAATCTCAACCAGTTCGACCACAGCACCGAACAATTCGAGCCCGTCGACTGGACTCTGTCGAAAGTCGGCAGGGCGCCGCTGGCACCGATGCTGTCGCTGCACGAGCACGGAATACGCGATGGGGAATTGCTCGTACTCGAGGCCGCGGACACGGCTGCCCCGCCCCCACTCTTCGACGACATCATGTACACCGTCGCGGCCACGGATGCAGACATCTACCGGCGCTGGACTCCGATCACCGCGCGCGTCGTCGGCTCGTCCGCCGCCCTCGTCGCAGCGCTCATCGCGGCCCTCGCCCTGGTCCTCGGCGATACGGGTCTGATCGGCGCTGTCTGCGGCGGAGTCACGTCCTTGGTGCTCACCGTCACCGCCGTCGTGGCAGCGCGCGTGTACGCAGACACTGCAAGCTCCATCACACTCGGATGCACGGCGGTGCCACTGGCTTTCGTCTCCGGCGCACTTTGTGTACCCGGCACTGTCCTTTCTGCTCATCTCCTTCTCGGTTCGGCATTCGCAGCCGCGGTAACTCTGATCTGCCTCCGCTTGTGCGGTGCCGGATTAGCCGTCTTCACCACACTTCTCGTCGTCCTCCTTGCTGCGGTGAGCACCTTCGCCGTCACGACGACGCTTCCCGAGGCGCGCACCGCGACGGTCAGCAGCGCGGTGATTGCCGCGGCATTGATCGTTCTCACGTTCACTGCTCGACTGTCGATGCTGTTCGCGCGATTACCGCTTCCCCCGGTTCCGACGCCGAGTAATCCCCTCGACGACGATCGCGACGGCGTGCCCGAGCCCGAGCTACCCGGGCTGACCGAGTTGACCGACAGGGCGGGGCGGGCTCGTAGCTATCTGACCGGACTGATCGTGGCCACGTCGGTGGTCGCGCTCACTGCCGCAGTCGCACTCGGGTGGTCCTGGACCGGTCAGGGAATCGTCTGGCCGAACCTTGCTCTCGCATTGGCGACGGCCGTCGTGCTGATGTTTCGCGGGCGCACCTATGCGGGCGCACAGCAGGCGGTCCCACTCATCGCGGCAGGCATCTCGGTGATTCTCGTTCTCCTGGGCGACATGGCATGGACCCATCGCGACCATGCATTGGTCGTCTTCGCCATCACTATGACTGTTCTCCTCCTGTCACTGATTCTGGGAATCCTCGCCCCCCAGAACACATTCAGCCCCGTGATGCGGCGCGCGGCCGAACTGTTGGACCTCGCTGCGATTGCAGCAATCGTTCCGCTGATCTGCTGGGTCAGCGGGCTCTTCGCGCTCATGCGCGGTCTCTGAGCGATCGGATCTCGATGGTGATTCGACGCGCGACAAACACCTGTGCCGCATTCGTGATCGTTGCCTTCACAGTTCTCGCCGGGGCGGGTGGCGCATCGAGTGCGGTTCCTTCCCCCATCGATCCTGCAATGCTGCCGGAGGACGGTCCGCCCGCACCTCCCCACCCCACCGAACAGCGAACCCTGTGCGTCCCCGCCGTAGCGGGTGGTGACGGTGCGGATATCCCACGTTCTCAACAGGATCTGGGATTCGATTCGGTGTGGCCGATCACCCGAGGGGCAGGGCAGCGAATTGCTGTCATCGACACCGGCGTCAGCAGACATCCCCGGCTACCGGCACTCGAAGGCGGCGGTGACTATGTCGGGACCTCCGACGGCACCGATGATTGTGACTCACATGGAACAGTCGTGGCGGGTCTCATCGCCGCCCAGCAGGTCGAGGGTTCCGGATTCACCGGAGCTGCGCCTGACGCACAGATCATCTCGATCAGGCAGTCCAGTGCCGCCTTCTCGGTGACCGGCCAACGCGAAGACCCTGCTGTAGCCGAGAACTCGTCTGGCTACGGAAACGTCGACACCATGGCATCGGCGGTCCGTCACGCTGCGGACATGGGTGCAAGCGTCATCAACATCTCCGAAGTCGCCTGTAAGCCTGCCGGGGACGGGATCAACGACCAACGACTCGGCGCTGCAATCGAATACGCCACGGCCGCGAAGAACGTCGTAGTCGTCGCTGCTGCAGGTAACGTCGGATCAGGAGGGTGCAAGAACCAGAATCCACCGCCGGATCCCCTCGCTCCCCTAGCCGATCCGTGGGACTCGGTTGTGACGATTGCCAGTCCGGCTTGGTACGACGACTATGTCCTCACCGTCGGGTCGGTAGACCCCACTGGCGCCGCCAGCTCATTCAGCCTCGGAGGTCCATGGGTCGACGTGGCGGCGCCCGGCACCGGAATCACCTCGCTTCACCCGACATCGCCCGGTCTGACCAACGGGGTTTACGGCCCTGACGGCGCCGTACAGTCGTTCAACGGGACCAGTTTCGCTGCGCCCTATGTCGCGGCAACCGCCGCACTGGTCCGGTCGGTTCACCCGGAACTGACTGCGCTCGAGGTCATGCGACGTATCGAAGCCACGGCCCACGCTCCGGCGCAGGGTTGGAATCCCTACGTCGGTCACGGCGTCATCGATCCACTCGCTGCGGTAACTGGCGAATCGGCACCGGGGGAACCCGTCCAGGTCCATCATCAGTCGGTATCGATCGATCCCCTACCCACGCCGCCGACCCCCGACAACCGATCTCGCGACGCGGCACTCGTCGGAGCCGGAACGGTCGGCACCCTCGCCCTACTGACGCTGTTGGCATCGATGCCCCTTCGTCGAGTCATTCGTCGGCATCTTCCCGAACGCCGGAACATCGATCTCTGAACCGTCAGCGCTGTTCAGTTCACCGGAGCGGCCGGCGCTGTATCGGGGGCGACTCCGTCGTGAGCTATCAGTGCGTTTTCCTTCTCGAGCGCAGGACCTGATGCAAGTAGGTCGAGCATCTGCCACGGCGCGCGATCAGGCGTTCGCGTCAATCCGAGTGCGCGAGCCGAGGTTTCGTCTGGAACTCCGTATTTCACACCGGTATCGGATACGTAGAACACTCCGTCGCGCCTGGTGCTGCTCGTCTCGATTCCGGTCGCTTGAACAAATCCGCCGAATCCCTGTTCGACATGGACGCTGTCGAGATTGTCACCCGATCCGTCCGCCTGCGCCAGGGATACCAACTTGCCCCCCTCCGGGATCGGAACCTGCAATCCAGCGACGAGTTTCAGCGTTGCAGAACTACTTTCGCCGCCCTCGACTGCAGGCGAGGGAGCCCATTGCAGACAGCCGACAGGCGCGCCGCGATCATCGACGATCTCCGGAACCGCCTGCGGCAACGAGTCGACGGTCAACTCGCTCACCGAGGGAATACGACTGATGGCATCAGGGGTGACGTTCGTGATCCCGGTGGCGCCCTGTGAATCCGAGAAGTAGATCAGTTGAGCGACTGCCGCGCCGACCTTCTGGATACCGTTCTCGAGTACCACGTAGTACTGCGGGTCCGCACCCGCCGAAACCTGGACGACGGAGCCGACAGTTTTGTTCTGCAGAGGAAACCGGGGTGCTGAGCCCAGTTCGGGAATTCGCGGAGCGTCGACGCGCGGAACTTCGGGAATCGAATTGAGGAATCCGATGCTGATCGGTCGCGCCTGTGCCCCTTCCAGCCCCAAAGCCCGCATGATCGCCGGATTGTCCACATCGATTTCCGCTCGCTTTCCGTCGTACACGAGAAAGTGATCGGCCCCCGACTTCACCAGGAATGCACGGTCATTCGTCAGATATGTCGTGTTTTCACCGACATTGGACGAGCCGACCAGGACCGAAGTCGTCAACGATTTTCTCCCGTCGGATCCGACGGAATCGCACACCGTCCACAATGCGTTGGTCGGGTCGGCCGATTCCGGCAGCGCGGACGGTGCGCCGGGAATGCCGACGAGCGCGCCCCGGGGTTTCGCCTCGACCTCGGATGCCTTGACTATTGCCGGTTTTCCTGGCGAACCCAGAATCAGTCGTGCGGATGCCAAGTTCAGCACAGGGCGAAAAGTACCCTCCATGGCGACGAACATCGCGCCCGATTCCTTTGCAACGACGATATCCGCATCGCCGATCTTGTCCTGTGGCCGAAACAGAGCAAGCACCGCGCAACCCGCCAATCCCAGTGCAGCGAGGACTATTCCGACGGCGAAGGCGCGCGACTGTGACCGCATCGGATCGTAAAGCATCCGAACGTCTCGTCTGACCAGCGCGTGTTCCATCCGCCTGACCAAGAATCGGTACCCGTTGACCTGCCAGCGAGTGGTAGGTGTCGCAGCCATCATTCCCCCCGTGCCTTACATCCCCTTGCGAAGACACAGTACAGTTTCGCCGGGGCGGAAATTTTCGGGTAGTTCGCAGGTCAGGTATCGGGGAGGAACCGTGGACCGATCGCGGTTGAGGCATTGGCCGTCGTCGCACAGGATTTCGACGCACGAATTCGTGTCGGCACAGATTCTCGGAATCGGTGCGGGCGGAATCGCGATGGCCAGTGGGCTGGATTGGCTCTGGGCGCTGGCAATCGGTTGTATGGTCGCCGGATCAATGCTGCTTCATGTGGGCGGTTGGTCGGTAATGTCCTGGATTGTCAAGTACTTTCGCTATCTGCGCCGCAAGGACGTCGGCGGCGGCACGATCGTCAGTTTTCACTCCCCCTCCGAGCAGTCGATCGGGCTCCGAGTGGAGGGATCTTCACTCGTCGCTGTCGTCGAGATCGCTCCCCCACGCGACTACCTGACCAGAATCGGGCGTCATTCGTTCGACGCTTCCCACCTTCTTCCCACGGCAGCCCTCGCCAATTGTCTTTATCAGCACGATATTTCACTCACCGGCATCGACATTGTCAGTCACGGATACCGCGCCGCATCGGGAACGCCGGCCACCGAAGTCTACGAACGTCTCATCGGACCACTACCGGCCACCGCCACCAGAAGTGTCTGGCTTGCTCTACGTTTCGACGCTTTGGAGGGTGGTGCAGCAGTCGAACGCCGAGGCGGGGGCGAACAGGGCGCGGGTCGCGCGATCGCTGTTGCCGCAAATCGTGTCATCCGGGTGCTCGATTCAACGGGATGCAAGGCGCGGATCCTGACCGCACCGGAGATCGCATCGTCCACAGTCCAGGTGACAAGAGGAGTCGCCAGCCACGAGGTCACCGAAACGTGGCGAAGTACCCCCTTGCCCGGCGTGTCCAACATCGGATACGGGATCGAACCCCGCTTCATCACAGCCGCGACCCTGACTCAGGTATGGGCAGTGGCAACGGTCGGGACGTCCGTGACAATTCGGTTGCGCCCGACCGGCGAACGCGGAACGGCGAAGGTCAGTGCGACCTGTCGCTTCACCACACGCAATCCACCTGAGAACGCACCGCTGGCCGGTTTGGTCTCGCTACGTGGGCGCCAGCGCGACGGATTGCTGACCAACTTGCCGACCGCACTGACCGCGCTGGATCCGATCACGCCGCACATCCGCATGGATGGCGGCACACTCGACTCACTCGCTCTGCCCCTGGCCGGCTGCGGCCAGCTCATCGGCTCGGACCGAAACGGGCACGGCGTCACGGCAAGAATGTCGGGACCCGGCGTCAACACCGTTTTCGTCGCGGGCGAACTCTATCTGGCTCAACAGTTGATCTTTCGAGCCATTGCGACCGGCGCACGAGTACTCGTCCACACCGATCGACCGGGTGCCTGGACCCCGCTCACCGACTCCATGGGAGTGCCTGACCGACTCCGTGTGTCCGGGCAGGGTGGAGGGTCTGAGGGAGCCTTCGACACCGTCCTGTTCGACGGCGTCGAGGGCCTACCTCCGCGTGCGGGCGTGACCGCGATCTACGTATACGGACATCCCCGCCAATGGCCTCGGATCGACCCTGAAATCTCGATAGTTCAGCCATTCGCACTCGGTGACAAGATCACGGTCGAAACCGGCCGCGCGCGCGTTGAACTGACTCTGGTGACCATTGCTTCCGAGACCTCGTTCATCGGCCGTCCACGAGCCGGCGACGCTCACCAGATGGCGTGATCGTGCCGGTTCCGATCAGCCGGGGTAGGGGTCACTCGCACGCAACGTCCGCAATCCGCTCCCCCACCAATGCAATTCACGAATCATCTTCTCGCGTGCATCGATCGCGATCGAATCGACGTCGAACGGCTGGTGTCCGAATTGCTTACGTACCCGATGAATGGTCACGCACTGACGCACCGAGACCATGTGCAGCTCCGCCACCACTTGCCTCAGCTGTTCGACGGCCCGAACACCACCTGAAATCCCGCCGTAGGACACGAAACCGATCGGCTTGGCCCGCCACTCGTGTTTCACGGAGTCGAATGCGGTCTTCAGAGCGGCCGGATACCCGTGGTTGTATTCCGAGGTCACGGCAACAACCGCGTCGGCGCGCCCGATTCGCTTGCGAAAATCCTCCGTAACAAGTGAGTCCGAGAAGTCCTGGGGCAACGACAACTCCTCGAGATCGATCACCGACACGTTCCACGACGGATTCGCGGTTGCTTCCTCGACAAACCAATCCGCCACTGCGCGTCCTATTCGCCCCTCACGGACCGAACCTACGATGACTTCGACGTTCAAAGGTGCCATGAACGTCGATGCTAGCGACTGGTCACGCAGTGATCCCATCCGTGATGAGTGCGGCCAATTCCCTATAGGCGTTGGCATCGTCCAGTCCTGTTGCCCGGTAGACCGCTCGTTGCTGGATCCGAACCATCGTCGCCGCGGCGGCATCGGCCACAAATGATGCGTGTACCTGCCGGAATGCGCCCGAATCCACGCCCTCGACGATGAGCGCTCGCACACGATCAGCAGCAATTGACGTGTTCTTCTCGTAAACCTGGCTCGCCGACGCCGATTCGGCCAGGTCTTCCATGAATTGACTGGACGCCGCGGACAAGCGATCGCCGACTGCTTCGAGATAGACCGCCACTCGACGAGTGGGTGTCGCTTCTGCGGTCACGGCACTCTCCACCGCATCGGTCGCCGCACGGAAGAAGTGAACCGTGACGGCCCGCACCAGATCCTCTTTTCCCGCTGCCACGGTGTACAAGGTGCTCTTGGAGCAATGCAATCGGGCTGCGATCTCGTCGAGCGTGAAGTGGGCGAAACCCTCACTCAAGAACAGCTCGACCATTTGGTCGAACAGTTCAGCCCTGCGTGCAGTCGTCTTGTGAGCCACCCTTGCCATACTGAAAACAGTACTGCAGTATCGTTCACAGTACTACCGTCTAGCTAGGAGCCGACCGTGCCCGTCGAACGCCTCATGCCCAGCCAAGAAGCTCGCGATCTCATCGAACTGACGCGTGATGTCGCGGACAAGGTACTCGCGCCCAAGGTCAACGAATACGAAAAAGCCGAGAAGTACCCAGACGGCGTGTTCCCCGCACTCGGACAGGCAGGACTACTGAGCCTTCCGTATCCCGAGGAGTTCGGCGGCGGTGATCAGCCTTACGAGGTCTACCTCCAAGTCCTCGAAGAAATCGCCTCGCGCTGGGCAGCGGTTGCGGTGGCGGCCAGTGTCCACAGTCTGTCGTGCTTCCCGCTGTTCACCTTCGGCACCGACGAACAGAAGAACCGCTGGCTCCCGGACATGCTGGGCGGCAACACCATCGGCGCGTACAGCCTCTCCGAAGCGCAGGCAGGGTCCGACGCCGCCGCATTGTCGTGCAAGGCGACGCCCACCGACGGCGGCTACCGCGTCAACGGCTCGAAGGCGTGGATCACCAACGGCGGCAAGGCAGACTTCTACAACCTCTTCGCCCGCACCAGTGACGACGGCTCACGTGGCATCTCCTGCCTCCTGGTGGACAAGGACACCGAGGGCCTCAGCTTCGGCAAGCCCGAAGAGAAGATGGGACTACGCGCGGTCCCCACCGCATCCGCGAATTACGACGACGCCTTCATCCCTGACGAACGGCTGATCGGTCAGCGCGGCCAAGGGCTGCCGATCGCCTTCAGCGCTCTCGACTCCGGCCGACTAGGAATCGCTGCCGTTGCCGTCGGAATCGCTCAGGGCGCACTCGACGACGCGGTCGCCTACGCGAAGGAGCGCAAGGCTTTCGGCAAGCGGATCATCGATCACCAGGGACTCGGATTCGTGCTCGCGGACATGGCTGCCGCGGTCGACTCCGCTCGGGCCACCTACCTCGACGCAGCCCGCCGCCGCGACGCCGGAGTTCCGTATTCGCGCAACGCCAGCGTCGCCAAGCTCGTTGCCACCGACGCGGCCATGAAGGTCACCACCGACGCCGTGCAGGTCTTCGGTGGGTACGGCTACACCCAGGACTTCCCCGTCGAGCGCTACATGCGCGAAGCCAAGATCACGCAGATCTTCGAGGGCACCAACCAGATTCAGCGGCTGGTCATCGCGCGCCAACTGGCCGGTTAGGCGCTCACGTGAAATGCCCTCCCACACAAAGTGGGAGGGCATTTTGCATAGTGGTCGTCAGTCGCCGCAGCATCCACCCGAAGACGGAATCTCGCGGGTTTCACGAGTAATCGCGTTGCGGGCGGCCAGTTCCGAGTAGTCGGGGTAGTCCACGCGAACCAACGAAAGTCCGTGCGCCGGCGCAACGAGGATGGAACTTGATCGCGAAGTTTCGTCGAGCAACCCTGCCACCCAGTCGGCGGTGCGCCGCCCCTCACCGACCGAGAGGACTGCCCCTACAAGACTCCGGACCATCGACCAGCAGAACGCATCGGCGTTCACGTACGCCGTGAACACCGTGCCTTCCTGCGCCCAGTCGAAACGTTGCAACTCCCGCACCGTGGTCGCACCTTCACGACGCTTGCAGAATGCCGCGAAGTTGTGGAGGCCGAGAAGCCGAGTCGACGCTTCCTGCATCGCTCCGAGATCGAGTGGTTTGGGGTACGACACCGTATCGCGTGCGCGCAAGGGTTCCACTCCGAATGCCGCGTTGGTCACCCGGTACTCGTAGTAGCGTCGCATCGCCGAGAAGCGCGCGTCGAACTCACCGGGAACCACCGAGATTTCTTTGACCCGAACGTCCTTGGGCAGGAAGCGTGCAAGCCTGCGCACGAGTCGCGACGGGCCGTCCGGGAGCAACTCGCCCGGGACGTCGACGTGCGCTACCTGACCCGTGGCGTGTACACCGGCGTCGGTCCGACCGGCAACAGTCAGCTGAACCGGTTGCCGTAGTACCGTTCCCAGCTTGTCTTCGATCTCGCCGCACACAGTGCGCAGGTCGGTCTGGCGGGCCCAACCCGAGAAGTCGGTGCCGTCGTACGAGATGTCGAGCCGCAATCGAACGAGCCCGCCGTCCCCGATGGGGGCGGCGGGCTCGTTCGATTCAGCGTGTGCCGAAACCAAGGGAGACTAGTCCTTCTTGGCCTCTTCGGCCTCGGGAGCGTCGGCCGCAGTTGCGGTCTCGTCCTCGATGGCCTCGACGACTGCGTCAGCGTTCTCGACCTCAGCGTCGGTCGCGTCGGCCTCTACGGCCTCGACGACGTTCTCTGCGGCGGGAGCGTCCTGCGAAGCCTTGACGCGACGTGCGCGGTCAGCCTCGGAGGTGACGGTCTTTTCCTTGACGAGCTCGATGATTGCCATCGGAGCGTTGTCGCCCTTGCGGGGGATCGTCTTGATGATGCGGGTGTATCCACCGTTACGGTCCGCGTAGAACGGGCCGATCTCGGCGAAGAGGGTGTGAACGACATCCTTGTTACGGATGACCTTCAGCACCTCACGACGGTGAGCCAGCGTGCCGGCCTTCGCGTGCGTGACGAGCTTCTCGGCGTAGGGGCGCAGTGCCTTGGCCTTGGACTCGGTGGTGGTGATGCGACCGTGCTCGAAGAGCGCGGTAGCCAGATTGGCGAAAATCGCCTTCTGGTGGGAAGCCGACCCGCCGAAGCGGGCACCCTTCTTGGGCTTGGGCATGATGATCTCCTAGTAAAGGACCTGAGCTGCTACAGCTGTTCGGTCTCGGCGTAGTCCTCGGTACCCTCGGCATCGCCGAAGGAACCGGCATCAGTGTCACTCCACGTTCCGGTGGCGGCGTCGTAGCCGGCAACGGTGGTGGGATCGAAGGATGCGGGGCTGTCCTTGAGGGACAGGCCGAGCGAATGCAGCTTGACCTTGACCTCGTCGATGGACTTCTGTCCGAAGTTGCGGATGTCGAGCAGATCGGACTCGGTACGGCCGACAAGCTCACCGACGGTGTGAACACCTTCGCGCTTGAGGCAGTTGTAGGAGCGGACCGTGAGGTCCAGATCCTCGATGGGGAGTCCGAAGGAAGCGATGTGATCGGCCTCGGCGGGCGAGGGCCCGATCTCGATTCCTTCTGCTTCGACGTTCAGCTCACGGGCCAGGCCGAAGAGCTCAACCAGGGTCTTGCCCGCCGAAGCGAGCGCGTCCCGTGCGGTGATGGAGTTCTTCGTTTCCACGTCGAGAACGAGCCGATCGAAGTCGGTGCGCTGTTCGACGCGAGTGGCCTCCACCTTGTAGGTGACCTTGAGCACCGGCGAGTAGATCGAGTCGACCGGGATACGGCCGATCTCTGCGCCGGACGCCTTGTTCTGGACGGCGGGGACATAGCCGCGACCGCGCTCGACAACGAGCTCGATCTCCAGCTTTCCCTTGTCGTTCAGGGTGGCGATGTGCAGATCAGGGTTGTTCACGGTGACGCCTGCCGGAGGCACGATGTCGCCTGCAGTAACAGCGCCGGGGCCCTGCTTGCGGACGTACATGGTGACCGGCTCGTCCTCTTCGGAGTTCACGACGAGGCCCTTGAGGTTCAGGATGATGTCGGTGACATCTTCCTTCACTCCCGGGACGGTGGTGAACTCGTGGAGAACGCCGTCGATACGGATGCTGGTGACAGCAGCGCCGGGGATCGACGAGAGCAGCGTGCGGCGCAGCGAATTGCCGAGCGTGTACCCGAAACCTGGCTCCAGGGGCTCGATGACGAACTTCGAGCGGTTATCAGCGATGACCTCTTCGGTCAGCGTGGGTCGCTGAGAAATGAGCATTGGTATTTCCTCCTGTACGGACGTCCACTATTTGACGCCCACGATGGGAAAGGGCCTGCGGCCCTGTGAGTGGTTGAGGAGTCCGGAGACTCCTCAACCACTCACGGGGTGCGAAGCGCCTTACTTCGAGTAGTACTCGACGATGAGCTGTTCCTGCAGAGCGATGTCGATCTGCGCGCGCTCGGGAAGCTGGTGAACCAGGATCCGCAGACGCGAGCCGACAACCTGCAGCCACCCGGGAACCGGGCGATCGCCGACGGTCTCACGCGCAACCTGGAACGGAAGCGTGGAGAGCGACTTCTCCTTGACATCGATGATGTCGTACTGCGAGACGCGGTAGCTCGGGATGTCGACCTTCTTGTTGTTCACGAGAAGGTGACCGTGCGTGACCAGCTGACGTGCCTGACGGCGCGTGCGAGCGAGGCCTGCGCGGTACACGACGTTGTCGAGACGCGACTCGAGGATGCGAAGCAGGTTCTCGCCGGTCTTGCCGGGGCGGTTGTTCGCCTCCTTGTAGTACAGGCGGAACTGCTTCTCCATGACGCCGTAGGTGAAGCGAGCCTTCTGCTTCTCCTGCAGCTGGAGCAGGTACTCGCTCTCCTTGATACGCGCGCGGCCGTGCTGTCCGGGCGGGTACGGGCGACGCTCGAATGCCTGGTCGCCTCCAACGAGGTCGACGCGCAGACGACGCGACTTGCGGGTGATGGGTCCGGTATAACGTGCCATTTTCTTCTACCTATCCTTCCCGCTATACCCGACGCCGCTTGGGCGGACGGCAGCCGTTGTGCGGCTGGGGGGTTACATCGGAAATGGTGCCGACCTCGAGGCCAGCAGCCTGGAGGGAACGGATTGCGGTCTCGCGACCGGATCCCGGTCCCTTGACGAAGACGTCAACCTTCTTGACACCGTGCTCCTGCGCCTTACGGGCAGCGCTCTCAGCAGCAAGCTGAGCGGCGAAGGGAGTCGACTTACGCGAACCCTTGAAGCCGACGTGTCCCGAAGACGCCCAGGAAATGACATTTCCGGCGGGGTCCGTGATGGACACGATGGTGTTGTTGAAGGTGCTCTTGATGTGAGCGGCGCCGTGCGGGATGTTCTTCTTATCCCTGCGACGCGTCTTCTGGGTCTTCTTCGGACCGGTGCTACGTGACTTCGGGGGCATTACTTCGCCTTCTTCTTGCCGGCAATGGTGCGCTTCGGACCCTTACGGGTACGGGCGTTGGTCTTGGTGCGCTGACCACGCACGGGCAGACCACGACGGTGGCGCAGGCCCTGGTAGCAGCCGATCTCGATCTTGCGACGGATGTCGGCCTGAACCTCGCGGCGCAGGTCACCCTCGACCTTGAGCGACTCCTCGATGTACTCGCGGAGCTTTGCCAGGTCCTCGTCCGAGAGGTCCTTGCTCCGGAGATCCGGGCTGACGCCGGTGGCGTCAAGGATTTCCTTGGAGCGGGTACGGCCGATGCCGTAGATGTATGTCAGTGCGATCTCCATGCGCTTTTCGCGAGGAAGATCAACACCAGAGAGACGTGCCATGGTGGCATTTCCTTATCGGTGTGCGGAGGTCTGCTCCCAGCCCTTCCCCTGTGCCTCTTGCCGAGTACCGGCGCCGTAAGGCGCAGATGATCTCATCAACTAACTCAGTGGGGCCCCGGCCTCCGTGCCGGGGGTGAACCATTGTCCGACCTTGGCGATCGGTGAACGATCGCGTGGGGTCTCGTCAACAATGGCTGGTACTGGGAGGTCTTCTTTGCTTGTTGCCAAGCAGATCTTCGAAAAGCTAGATCTAGCCCTGACGCTGCTTGTGACGCAGGTTCTCGCAGATCACCATGACTCGACCGTTACGGCGAATCACTTTGCACTTCTCGCAGATCTTCTTGACGCTCGGCTGAACCTTCACGTCTTCTGATCTCCTGTTTTGTCGCAGCCCGCCGCGATGAACCGCAGCAGACATACTTCTCCCTGACCCAGGTCAGGTCCGGGAAGTTCGTTACTTGTAGCGGTAAACGATGCGTCCGCGCGACAAATCGTAGGGCGAGAGCTCTACGACAACGCGATCTTCCGGGAGGATGCGAATGTAGTGCTGACGCATCTTTCCGCTGATGTGGGCGAGGACCTTGTGGCCATTCTCGAGCTCAATGCGGAACATCGCATTGGGCAGCGGCTCGACTACTCGTCCTTCGACCTCGATGGCCCCGTCTTTCTTAGCCATATCCTCCGCGATCCGTTTGGTTTGGCATGCTTCGTGCATCGGCTTCCGTTACATTGGCACGCAATGGAAAGATCGTCGGCACTTCGCGGACCCGATCCCGGAGCGATCCGGGCGTAGGCACACGAACTATCGACGCGCATAGCGCACCGCCTAGCCATGTTACGCGATGTAAACGACCAGGCCAAATGCGCCTCCGGTCAGGGCGACGACGCACACCGCTCCCCCAACGAAAAAGTCCCAGCCTCGACATGAGGCTGGGACTTCTCGAACGTGAATCATGCTCGCTGCCAACACTTGTCAGCGACGGGGTCGACTACTCCGGGCGGAGAGTCAGAATCCGCGGACCGTCCTCGGTCACAGCGACAGTGTGTTCCCAGTGCGCCGCACGGGACCCGTCGGTCGTCACAACGGTCCAGTCGTCGTCGAGAATCACCGTGTCGGTGGTACCGAGCGTGAGCATCGGCTCGATCGCCAGGCACGATCCGACTACCAGTTCAGGACCCTTACCCGGGGCACCTTCATTGGCGAGGAACGGATCCATGTGCATTTCCCGACCGATTCCATGTCCACCGTATCCGTCGACGATGCCGTAGGAACGACCGTGCAGCTTCTCGGCGGCATGAGTACCGACCTCGATCGCGTGCGAAACATCCGTCAGACGATTGCCGGCGATCATCGCCGCGATCCCGGCTTCCATCGAAAGCCGAGTGGCTTCGCTGAGCTCCTGATCGGCGACGCTGATCTCACCCACACCGAACGTCCAGGCAGAGTCACCGTGCCAACCGTCGAGGATCGCACCGCAGTCGATGGAAACGAGATCGCCTTCAGCCAGGATGTCCTGAGCTGAAGGGATCCCGTGAACGACGCGGTCGTTGACCGAAGAGCAGATCGAACCGGTGAAGCCGTGGTACCCGAGGAACGAGGGCACGGCGCCGGCGTCACGAATGACGGATTCTGCGACCGCGTTCAATTCCAAAGTGCTGACACCGGGCTTCGCCGCAGCGCGCACCGCCACCAGAGCCGAACCCACGATCGCGCCGGCAGCAGCCATCGCGTCGAGTTCGCCCGCAGAGCGGAACGGAACGACCTTGCGTTTACGCCCGAAGACCATTACTTACCCAACGCTGCCAGTGCGCGAGCGTTGACCTCTTCGACCTCGCCGATCGCGTCGACGGAGACGATGCTGTCCTTGTAATAGTCGAACAGCGGTGACGTCTCGTCGCGGTAGACCCGGAGTCGGTTGCGGATGACGTCCTCGGTGTCGTCTGCACGGCCGCGAGCGAGCATGCGCTCGACCACGATGTCCTCGTCGACAACGAAGGAGAGAACACCATCGAGCTTGGTGTCGAGGTCCTTCAAGATGCCCTCGAGAGCCTGAGCCTGTTCGACCGAGCGCGGAAATCCGTCAAGGAGGAAACCGTTTGCGGCATCCGGTTCTGCGACGCGAGCCTTCACCATGTCGTTGGTGATCGAGCTCGGTACGAGTTCGCCGGCGTCGATGTACTTCTTTGCTTCCACACCGAGAGCGGTGGCCTGACCGATGTTCGCGCGGAAGAGATCACCCGTGGAGATATGGGGAACGCCGAACTTCTCGGACAAGATAGCGGCCTGGGTGCCCTTGCCGGCACCGGGAGGACCAAGGAGGACAAGTCTCACTTGAGGAACCCTTCATAGTTACGCTGCATTAGCTGACTCTCGATCTGCTTCACGGTGTCCAGGCCGACGCTGACCATGATCAGCACCGCGGTGCCACCGAACGGCAGGTTCTGCGCGCCGCCGCCATTCCCGATGTCGAGGAACAGGTTGGGCAGAACAGCAATGGTGCCGAGGTAAATCGCACCCGGAAGGGTGATGCGACTCAGCACGTAGTTGAGGTAGTCCGCGGTCGGCTGACCGGGTCGGATACCGGGGATGAAGCCGCCGAACTTCTTCATCTCGTCGGCGCGCTCTTCGGGATTGAAGGTGATGGCGACGTAGAAGTACGTGAAGAAGACGATCAGGCCGAAGTAGATCGCGATGTACACCGGGTTGGCCGGGTTCACCAGGTAGGTGTTGATGAGGCGCTGCCACCAACTGGGGTCGACCGCTGTGCTGGCCGAAGTCAGCTGTGCGATCAAGTTCGGGAGGTACAGCAGTGAAGACGCGAAGATCACCGGGATGACGCCGGCCTGGTTCACCTTCAGAGGCAGGTACGTCGAGGATCCGCCGTACATCTTGCGTCCGACCATCCGCTTTGCGTACTGGACCGGGATGCGGCGCTGACCCTGCTCGACGAAGACGACGCCGGCGATGATCAACAGCGCTGCGAGGCAGACGAAGGCGAAGACCAGCGGACCACGGCTGTCGAGGATCGCCTTGCCCTCGCTCGGGATACGCGATGCGATACCGGCGAAGATGAGGAGCGACATACCGTTGCCGACGCCGCGTTCGGTGATGACCTCGCCGAACCACATGACCATGGCAGCACCGGCAGTCATGACCAGCACGATGATGACAAGGCCGAAGATCGACTTGTCGGCGATGATGTCGTCACAGCCCTGGAGCAACTGTCCGCGTGCCGCGAGAGCGACGATACCGGTCGACTGCAGGATTGCCAGAGCGATGGACAGATAACGCGTGTACTGCGTCATCTTGGCCTGGCCGGACTGGCCTTCTTTTCGAAGTTCCTCGAACTTCGGGATCACCACGGTCAGCAGCTGCACGATGATGCTTGCCGTGATGTACGGCATGATGCCGATCGCAAAGATCGACATCTGCAGCAGAGCGCCGCCGGAGAACAGGTTGATCAGCGAGTAGATACCTGCTGAATCACCGGAGTTGGCGATATCGATGCACTGACGCACACGGCCGTAGTCGACACCTGGGGACGGAATGAGAGCGCCGACCCGATACAGAGCCACCAAGCCGAGGGTGAAGAGGATCTTCCGCCTCAGGTCTGGGGTCCTGAGGGCCGAGACGAAGGCGGAAAGCAAAGATCCTCCTGGCACGACGGTAGGGAGACAGATCGTTTTGACCTGTCGAACTTTTGAACTCTAACAGTGAGCATTTGGGAACTAGGCGGGCAGACCACGAAAACCGGGTAAGCCGAAGATACATTTGCCACTCGGTGACCAGAATACTGGCCCGTCCGAGCATGCACGACCAATCTGTGACAAGACCTGGTAGACGCCGATGGCCGCAGCGCAGCAAACGCTGCGCTGCGGCCATCGGACTAGCTACGCGTGATCACTCACAGCTCGGTGGCGGAACCACCGGCAGCAGCAATCTTTTCCTTGGCGGAACCGGTGAACTTGTCGACGGTCACCTGAACGGCAACTGTCAGTTCGCCGTCGCCCAGAACCTTGACGAGCTGGTTCTTGCGGACTGCGCCCTTGGCGACGAGATCCTCGACCGTGATTGCTCCACCTTCGGGGAACAGACGGGCGATGTCGCCGACATTGACGACCTGGTACTCGACGCGGAACGGGTTCGTGAAGCCCTTGAGCTTGGGCAGACGCATGTGAAGCGGCATCTGTCCACCCTCGAAGCCCACGCGCACGGTGTTACGTGCCTTGGTGCCCTTGGTACCGCGACCTGCGGTCTTACCACGCTTGCCGCCCTCACCGCGTCCAACACGAATCTTGTTGGACTTGGATCCGGGAGCGGGGCGCAGGTGGTGCAGTTTGATGGTCATGGTTAGACCTCCTCAACTGTTACGAGGTGGCGCACCACGTTGATCAGACCGCGGTTCTGTGCGTTGTCCTCACGAACAACGGTCTGACGGATGCCCTTGAGACCGAGCGTGCGCAGAGAATCCTTCTGGTTCTGCTTGGTCCCGATGATGCTCTTGATCTGAGTGACCTTGAGATCTGCCATTACTTCACACTCCCAGCAGCCTGTGCGCGAGCGCGAAGCATGCCGGCGGGTGCAACCTCTTCGAGGGTGAGGCCGCGGCGAGCCGCAACTTCCTCGGGACGCTGCAGACCCTTGAGCGCAGCAACGGTCGCATGCACGACGTTGATGGCGTTGTCGCTACCGAGCGACTTCGACAGGATGTCCGCGATACCAGCGCACTCCAGCACGGCGCGCACAGCGCCACCGGCGATAACACCGGTACCGGGGCTTGCCGGGCGAAGCATGACGATGCCGGCAGCAGCCTCACCCTGAACGGGGTGAGTGATGGTGTTGGCGATCATCGGGACGCGGAAGAAGCTCTTGCGAGCCTCCTCGACACCCTTCTGGATGGCCGCGGGAACTTCCTTGGCCTTTCCGTAGCCGACGCCGACCAGTCCGTTGCCGTCTCCGACGATCACCAGAGCGGTGAAGCTGAAGCGACGACCACCCTTGACGACCTTGGAAACGCGGTTGATCGTGACAACGCGCTCGATGAACTGTGACTTCTCCGCAGCGTTTCCGCCACGGCCACCGTCGCGACGGTCACGGCCGCCACCACGGTTGTCCCCACGAGCGTTGCTGTTGTCACCGCTGTTGGGGCCATTCTGTCCGGCGGGTCCGCTTCCGCCGTCACGCCTTTGACGTCCCGGCATCAGGCTGTCCTTCCGTTGAAAATGTTGGTCATCAGAACTTCAACCCGCCTTCGCGAGCCGCGTCTGCCAGGGCCGCGATGCGACCGTGGTAGCCGTGTCCGCCGTGGTCGAAGACAACTGCTTCCACGCCGGCAGCCTTGGCGCGCTCGGCGATCAGCTGACCGACCTTCGCGCTCGCAGCCTTCTTGTCGCCTTCTGCCACGCGCACGTCTGCTTCGATGGTCGACGCGGAGGCCAGGGTGTGGCCGGCCAGGTCGTCCACGAGCTGGACGTGGATGTGGCGCGAGGACCGGTTGACGACCAAGCGGGGACGCTCGGGCGTGCCGGAGACCTTCTTGCGGAGACGGAAGTGACGACGCGTCTTCGAGAGACGACGCTTGGTGGACGCATCCTTGCCCAGCGGAATCCGCTTGGCTTTCTGGTTTGCAGTCTGGCTCATATCACTTACCCGTCTTTCCGACCTTGCGGCGGATCTGCTCACCCTCGTAACGCACGCCCTTACCCTTGTACGGGTCCGGACGACGGAGACGACGGATGTTGGCCGAGATCTGCCCGACCTTCTGCTTGTCGATGCCGGACACCGAGAACCGGGTGGGCGACTCGACGACGAAGGTGATGCCTTCAGGAGCCTCGATCGGCACCGGGTGGCTGAAGCCGAGCGCGAACTCGAGGTCCTTGCCCTTCAGTGCCACACGGTAACCAACACCGTGGATCTCCATCTTCTTCGTGTACCCCTCGGTGACACCGGTGATGATGTTCGCAACCAGGGTCCGCGACAGACCGTGCAGCGCGCGGCTACGACGCTCGTCGTCGGGGCGCGTGACGCTCAGCGAGCCGTCCTCTGCCTTTTCGATTGCGATGGGCTCGGAGATGGTCAGCGCGAGGGTGCCCTTGGGACCCTTGACGGTGACATCCTGGCCGCTGATCGTGACGTCAACGCCCGCGGGGACGGTGACCGGAATCTTTCCAATACGCGACATTGTGGTGGCCTCCCTTACCAGACGTAGGCGAGGACTTCCCCGCCTACTCCTTGATTGGCCGCCTGGCGATCGGTGAGCAGACCGGACGACGTGGAGATGATGGCCACGCCGAGGCCTCCGAGGACCTTGGGCAGGTTGGTGGACTTCGCGTAAACCCGGAGACCGGGCTTGGAAACGCGACGCACGCCGGCGAGGCTACGCTCGCGGCTGGGACCGTACTTCAGATCGACGATGAGGGTCTTGCCGACCTCTGCGTCTTCGGTACGGAAATCGGAGATGTAGCCCTCGCGCTTGAGGATCTCGGCGATGTTCGCCTTGATCTTCGAGTGGGGAAGCTTCACCTCATCGTGGTACGCCGTGTTGGCGTTGCGCAGACGCGTCAAGAAGTCTGCGATGGGGTCAGTCATGGTCATAGGTCGACCTCGACACCTTTCTCGCTGTGGTTCCCATGCAACACCGGACGAATCCGATCGTGGGCCTCCAGCAATTCGGCTGGGCCGTCCGACTTGTGTCAGACGGCGTAAGTTACCGCACCGAGCTGAACGCATGCGTCAGCCACGGCAACCGCTCTAGTGTAGGGAACTTTGGCGCAGGTGTCCACCGGGATACCGCGTCGCCTCCCCCACTGCGGCTCGCGGCCGCGGATCGGGCGGGTGTCGACGCGCTCCGAAATCCGAACTGCTCGTTCGAGACCGAAGTGCGACGTCGACGAATGATGATCGCTTTCAACCAGAGTCGCAGCGAGACAGTCCTTTTCAGGATCGGCACGACATACATCTCGACGGAAACCACGAATGGGTGTGGGTTCCAAAGGAACCCACACCCATTCACATGCGTGGTGTGACGAAGCCCGAGGGCCTCAGATCACCAAGAGCTCTTGCGAACTCCGGGAAGCTCGCCTGCGTGAGCCATCTCGCGAACGCAGATACGGCACAAGCCGAACTTGCGGAACACCGAGTGCGGGCGACCGCACCGCTGGCAGCGGGTGTAGGCGCGAACCGCGAACTTGGGCTTCTTGTTGGCCTTGTTGACCAATGCCTTCTTAGCCATGCGCTCAGTTCTCCTTGAACGGGAAGCCGAGGTGCTTGAGCAGTGCACGGCCTTCTTCGTTGTTGGTTGCGGTGGTCACGACGGTGATGTCCATACCGCGGGGGCGATCGATCTTGTCCACGTCGATCTCGTGGAACATCGACTGCTCGTTGAGGCCGAACGTGTAGTTGCCGTTGCCGTCGAACTGGTTGCCCGAGAGACCGCGGAAGTCGCGGATACGGGGCAGAGCGACAGACACGAGGCGGTCCAGGAACTCCCACATACGGTCGCCACGGAGGGTGACGCGCGCGCCGATGGGCATACCCTCGCGGAGCTTGAACTGCGCGATGGACTTACGTGCCTTGCGGATCTCGGGCTTCTGGCCCGTGATCAGCGACAGGTCATGGACAGCGCCGTTGATCAGCTTGGCGTCACGGGCAGCGTCGCCGACGCCCATGTTGACGACAACCTTGACGACGCCGGGGATCTGCATGACGTTCGAGTAGTCGAACTCGCTGTTGAGCGCGTCCTTGATCTCAGCGCGGTAGCGTGCCTTGAGGCGCGGCTGGACCTTGTTTTCGGTGGAGGTCATGTCAGATGTCCTTCCCGTTCTTCCGGGAAATCCGAACGCGCTTGCCGGACTCTTCGTCGGTGCGGTAGCCCACGCGGGTGGGGTTTCCGTCCGAGTCGACGACTGCAACGTTGGAAACGTGGATCGGGGCTTCCTGCGTGACGATGCCGCCGGAGGATGCTCCGCGCTCGTTCGCGGAAACCGCGGTGTGCTTCTTGATTCGGTTCACGCCTTCGACGAGGACCTTGTCGGTCGCGGGGTAGGCCTGAATGACCTTGCCCTTCGCGCCCTTGTCCTTGCCGGCGATGACCAGAACGGTGTCACCCTTGTGCACCTTCATCACAGCACCTCCGGGGCAAGCGAAACGATCTTCATGAACTTCTTCTCGCGCAGCTCACGGCCGACGGGTCCGAAGATGCGGGTTCCACGGGGATCACTGTCAGCCTTGATGAGCACTGCAGCGTTCTCGTCGAACTTGATGTAGGAACCGTCCGGACGACGGCGCTCCTTGGTCGTGCGAACGATGACGGCCTTGACGACCTCACCCTTCTTGATGTTTCCACCGGGGATTGCGTCCTTGACGGTGGCGACGATGACGTCACCGATCCCGGCGTAGCGACGTGACGAACCGCCGAGAACGCGGATGCAAAGGATTTCCTTGGCACCCGTGTTATCAGCGACGCGAACTCGCGACTCCTGCTGAATCACTTGATCTCCCTAGACCTGGAATTTCGTGCGCAACGGATTACCGACCCGGTGCGCGCGGTCATTGTTGCCACCTGCGTCGTGTCCGAGCTGCAGTCCCACCGACTGACGTCGGGAGACGATCACTGCAAGCACCGTTCGAGCTGCGCACGTGAAGACACACCTCTGCCACAGGCAACCGTTCTATTGTAGGGAAGGGTTCACCGATTACCAAATCAGCCGTACTCGACGCAACTCGAACCCTTAGCCCGGCAAAGCCTGCGAAAGTCCCGGAAAGCCGAATGGCCCACTCCCCCAAGGGGAAGCGGGCCATTCGGTGATACTCGATCAGCTCGAGGATTCGATCAGGCTTACTTGGCCTTTTCGAGGACCTCGACCAGACGCCAGTGCTTCGTCGCGGACAGCGGACGGGTTTCCATCAGCTGAACGCGGTCGCCGACGCCGGCAACGCCGTTCTCGTCGTGCGCCTTCACCTTGGTCGTACGGCGGATGATCTTGCCGTAGAGCTTGTGCTTGACGCGGTCTTCGAGCTCGACCACGATCGTCTTTTCCATCTTGTCGGACACGACGTATCCGACACGGACCTTACGGCTCGCGCGCTCTTCTGTGCTCACTGCTTTTTCCTCACTCATGCCGCGTCACCTGCATCCGGACCCACAGCGAGTCCGAGCTCACGCTCACGCAGGACGGTGTAGATGCGCGCGATCTCGTGACGAACGGTGCGCAGTCGTCGGTTGTTGTCCATCTGGCCGGTAGCCATCTGGAAACGAAGGTTGAAAAGCTCTTCCTTCGACTCACGGAGCCGGGTGACCAGCTCGTCTTCACTGAGCTCGCGGAGCTCTGCTGCTGGGGTTCCAGTAGCCATCAGAACTGCTCCTCTCTGGTCACGATCCGGCACTTGCACGGGAGCTTGTGCATCGCGCGGCGCAGGGCCTCACGAGCAATCTCCTCGTTGGGGTATGTCATCTCGAACAGAACGCGTCCGGGCTTGACGTTGGCAATCCACCACTCGGGCGAACCCTTACCGGAACCCATTCGGGTTTCGGCCGGCTTCTTCGTGAGGGGGCGATCCGGGAAGATGTTGATCCAGATCTTGCCGCCACGCTTGATGTGCCGAGTCATGGCGATACGAGCGGACTCGATCTGCCGGTTGGTGATGTAGGCAGGCTCGAGAGCCTGGATGCCGTAGTCACCGAAGGTCACCTGGGTACCGCCCTTGGCGGCACCCGAACGGCTCGGGTGGTGCTGCTTGCGGTGCTTGACCCGCCGTGGGATCAACATGCGTCAGCCCTCCTGATTCTGTTCAGTTGCGGGAGCATCGGCGGTTGCGGTCGCTGCGCGGCCGGCCTCGGTGCTGGTCGCAGTGGTACCGGTGGCACCGGAACGACGCGGACGGCTCGGACGCTCACGACGCGGGCGATCCCCGGCCGGTGCGGCCGTGTTGGCGGCGAGCTCACGCTTGCCACCGACGATGTCGCCCTTGTAGATCCAGACCTTGACGCCGATGCGACCGAAGGTGGTCTTGGCCTCGTAGAGGCCGTAGTCGATGTCCGCACGAAGCGTGTGCAGCGGCACACGGCCTTCGCGGTAGAACTCCGACCGGGACATCTCGGCGCCGCCGAGACGACCGGAGCACTGAACGCGGATTCCCTTGACGTTGGGCTGACGCATGGCCGACTGGATGGCCTTGCGCATTGCACGACGGAAGGCAACGCGGTTCGAGAGCTGCTCGGCCACACCCTGTGCGACGAGCTGTGCTTCAGCTTCTGCGTTCTTGACCTCGAGGATGTTCAGCTGGACCTGCTTGCCGGTCAGCTTCTCGAGCTCGGAGCGGATGCGATCGGCTTCGGCGCCGCGGCGGCCGATGACGATGCCCGGACGTGCAGTGTGGATGTCCACGCGAACACGGTCACGGGTGCGCTCGATTTCGACCTTCGCGATTCCTGCGCGCTCCATGCCGGTGGCGAGGAGCTTACGGATCGCGACGTCTTCCTTGACGTACTCCGCGTACTGCTTGTCTGCGTACCAGCGAGACTTCCAGTCGGTGGTGATGCCGAGACGGAAGCCGTGCGGGTTGATTTTCTGGCCCACTACTGAGCACTTCCCTTCCGGCGATTACGGGTCGATGTTCCGGTCTTCGGCAGGCTCTCCACGATCACGGTGATGTGACTGGTGCGCTTGCGAATACGGAACGCACGTCCCTGTGCACGCGGCTGGAACCGCTTGAGGGTCGCGCCCTCGTCCACGAACGCCGTAGCAACGACAAGCGTGCTGGGGTCGAGGTCGAGGTTGTTCTCGGCGTTGGCTGCTGCGGAGGCGATCACCTTGGCGACCGGCTCGCTCGCTGCCTGCGGCGCGAACTTCAGGATGTTCAGGGCGTCTTCAACCGAGCGCCCGCGGACCAGGTCCACAACTCGACGTGCCTTCATCGGCGTAACGCGAACGTGCTTCGCTACGGCCTTGGCAGTCGGGTTGGCGGTTTCGGTGTTGCTCATCGCCTCTTCGCCTTCCGATCATCCTTGATGTGACCCTTGAACGTGCGGGTCGGTGCAAACTCTCCGAGCTTGTGTCCGACCATGGAGTCGGAAACGAACACGGGGACGTGCTTGCGGCCGTCGTGAACTGCAAACGTGTGGCCGATGAAGTCCGGGATGATTGTCGAACGACGGGACCAGGTCTTGATGACCTGCTTGGTTCCCTTTTCGTTCTGTACATCCACCTTCGCGAGGAGGTGGTCATCGACGAACGGGCCCTTCTTAAGGCTGCGTGGCATCCTTCACTCCCTCCTAGCGCTTGTTCTTGCCGGTGCGGCGGCGACGGACGATCATCTTGTCGCTTGCCTTGTTCTTGCGGGTACGGCCTTCAGGCTTACCCCACGGGCTGACCGGGTGGCGTCCACCTGAGGTCTTGCCCTCGCCGCCACCGTGCGGGTGGTCGACCGGGTTCATCACGACACCACGAACGGTCGGGCGCTTGCCCTTCCAACGCATACGGCCGGCCTTGCCCCAGTTGATGTTCGACTGCTCGGCGTTGCCGACCTCGCCGACGGATGCGCGGCAGCGCACGTCGACGCGACGGATTTCACCGGAAGGCATACGCAGCGTGGCGTAGCTGCCTTCCTTACCGAGGAGCTGGATGCTGGCGCCTGCGGAACGAGCCATCTTGGCTCCGCCGCCGGGACGCAGTTCCACACCGTGGATGGTGGTACCAGTCGGGATGTTGCGCAGCGGCAGGTTGTTGCCCGGCTTGATGTCGGCGCCTGCACCGGACTCGACCGGTGAACCCTGCACCAGGCCCTTGGGGGCGATGATGTAGCGCTTCTCACCGTCTGCGTAATGCAGGAGTGCGATGTTTGCTGTGCGGTTGGGGTCGTACTCGATGTGAGCGACCTTTGCCGGGATGCCGTCCTTGTCGTTGCGACGGAAATCGATCAGTCGGTATGCACGCTTGTGTCCGCCACCCTTGTGACGGGTGGTGATACGACCGTGTGCGTTACGTCCACCGCGACCGTGCAGCGGGCGAACCAGCGACTTCTCGGGGGTCGACCGAGTGATCTCGGCGAAGTCCGAGACGCTCGAGCCACGACGGCCCGGTGTTGTCGGCTTGTACTTACGGATTGCCATGAGTCTTCTCGTCCTCTATGTCTCGTCAAGTCCCGGCGCTTACGCGACCGGTCCTCCGAAGATCTCGATGGGCTTGCTGTCAGCGGACAGGGTCACGAGCGCGCGCTTGGTGTCCTTGCGCTTGCCGTAACCGAATCGGGTCCGCTTACGCTTGCCCTGACGGTTGGCGGTGTTGACGCTCGTCACCTTGACGCCGAAGACCTTCTCGACGGCAATCTTGATCTGCGTCTTGTTCGAGTCCGGGTGCACCAGGAAGGTGTAGGTGCCTTCCTCGATCAGTCCGTAGGACTTCTCGGAGATGACCGGAGCGAGCAGGATGTCGCGGGGGTCAGCGATGGTGCTCACTTGGCGTCCTCCTTGTTCTGAGCGCTCTCTGCGGGCCCGTGGATGAACGCGTTGAGTGCCTCGACGCTGAACACGACATCGTCTGCATTGAGCACGTCGTAGGTGTTGAGCTGGTCGGGTGCAATGGGATGCACGCCTTCCAGGTTCTGCACGCTCTTCCAAGCGGCTACATCCTGGCGACCCACGACGAGCAGCAGCTTCTTGCGATCCGAGATCTCGCCGAGGAACGCGATTGCGCCCTTGGTCGAAGGCGTCTGCCCTGCAACCAATTCGGTGATGACGTGGATGCGCTCGTTGCGTGCGCGGTCAGAGAGGGCTCCGCGAAGAGCGGCTGCCTTCATCTTCTTGGGGGTGCGCTGGCTGTAGTCACGCGGCTGCGGGCCGTGAACGGTTCCGCCGCCGACGAACTGCGGTGCGCGAGTCGAGCCCTGGCGTGCGCGGCCGGTGCCCTTCTGGCGGTACGGCTTCTTGCCACCGCCGCGGACGTCGCCGCGGGTCTTGGTGGAGTGGGTTCCCTGACGAGCAGCTGCGAGCTGCGCGACGACAACCTGATGGAGAAGCGCGATGTTGGCCGGAGCGTCGAAGATCTCAGCGGGGAGATCGACGGTGCCGTTGGTCTTGCCGCCGGCGACCTTGACGTCCAGGGTCAACTTGGTCTCGGTGCTGGTCATGCCCGTGCACCACCCTTCACTGCACTCTTGACGATCACGAGGCCGCCCTTGCGGCCGGGGATCGCACCCTTGATCAGCAGCAGGCCGTTCTCGGCATCCACCTTGTGGACCGAGAGGTTCTGCGTCGTGATGCGGTCGCTACCCATGCGTCCGGACATGCGCATGCCCTTGAACACGCGGCCGGGAGTTGCACAGCCACCGATGGAGCCCGGGCGGCGGTGAACAGCCTGGGTACCGTGCGACGCGCCCTGTCCCTTGAAGCCGTGACGCTTCATGGTTCCGGCGAAGCCCTTGCCCTTGCTGGTTCCGGTGACGTCGACGTATGCGCCGTCCTCGAAGACCTCGGCGGTGAGTTCCTGGCCGACCTCGTAGTCGGAGGTGTCCGCAACGCGGAGCTCCACTACGTGGCGACGCGGGGTCACACCAGCCTTGGTGAACTGGCCGGAAGTCGGCTTGTTCACCTTGCGCGGGTCGATGGCGCCGAACGCGAGCTGAACGGCGCTGTAGCCGTCACGCTCTTCGGTACGGATCTGGGTTACGACGTTCGGCCCAGCCTTCACGACGGTGACCGGGACAACCCGGTTGTTCTCGTCGAAGACCTGGGTCATGCCGAGCTTGGTGCCCAGGATTCCCTTGATCTTGGTATCAGTCATTGTTTTTGTCTCCGCCGTCACTGAATGTTCACGTCGACACTGGCCGGAAGGTCGATGCGCATGAGCGCGTCAACCGTCTTCGGCGTCGGGTCGAGAATGTCGATCAGCCGCTTGTGAGTACGCATCTCGAAGTGCTCGCGCGAGTCCTTGTACTTGTGCGGCGAGCGGATGACGCAATATACGTTCTTCTCGGTCGGCAACGGCACAGGTCCAACGACGCGGGCACCCGTACGGGTTACCGTCTCGACGATCTTGCGCGCTGACGCGTCGATCGCCTCGTGGTCGTAGGCCTTGAGCCTGATGCGGATCTTTTGTCCCGCCACGCTTAGTGTCCTTTTCTTGCCGCGTTTCGTAGCCCGCCTGGTCAGGCTCGAGCTACCTCGTCTGCACAGTCCTTGCCTGGACGATGACACGACGAACACTGAAGCGATCGGGACCAAGTCGAAGTTCGGGAGACCGTGTTAGCGGTAAACCGAGCATCGGATCGAGATCAGGATCTGCTGCCGCTGTTCGTTTGTCATTGTTCTCCGGTACACGCGGTCGGGCGTGTCGCCTTCTCACTCATCCTGCGCCGGACAATCTTTCGATCATCTGGCGCGTGATGCGTACCGGACGTGTTCGATGTCGAACACAAAGTAGGTACTGCTTCCGTCCTGCATTACTTCTCGTCTTGCATGGTCACAGTCGTTGACCCGATTACCCTGACGGGATCTGCGATCGATCGTCTGTGACGTCTTACCCTTACCCGATCACGGCCGCAAACGACCGCGTCCCGGACAAGGCAACCCGACCAGTATGCCGTACCTGGCCCGATTCCTCAACTCCCCCGAACCAGCCTTTCCGAGTGAGCTGCGCGACAACAACCTTACTCAGAAGTAAGATAGGCACATGACTACTTCCAGCCCCACCTATCGCGGATGGCAGAAATTGCCGGACAACGCCCTCGGACATGCAGTTTTCTCGGCGGCGATGTCCATTCGTGTGCCCTACTTTGCCTCCGTCCTCCCCCGGGTGACCAAGCTGGAACCGGGACTGTGCGAGGTCCGCTCCCCCAAATGGTGGGGCGTCCACAACCATCTCGGCACGTTTCACGCGATCGCAGCATGCAATCTCGCGGAGGTCGCAATGGGCATGCTGAGCGAAGCGACGGTTCCGAACTCGCACCGCTGGATCCCCAAGTCCATGAAGGTCGACTACCTCGCCAAGGCCGAGACCGGCCTGCGGGCAGTCGCCCGACTCGAGACTGTGCCGGACTTCGCGGCGATCGAGCGCGGTACCGAACTGGTCGTTCCCATCTCGATCTTCGACCGAGGCGGCAAGGAAGTAGTCCACGCCGAAATCACCACCTGGGTCTCCCCCAAATAGGCACCCCCGTAGGCGCTCACGAACCCGCCTGCATCGCAAGCTGATTCGCCCGCCGGCAGGTTTCGCAGAATTGGGCACCACCGCAGGTTTCGGCGAATGACGATCGTGGAACACCTCCCCGAACGGCGATGGTCGGTCGGGGTGCCGGTGTCCGGAGGTGAGTTGCGTTCCGGGCACCACATTGTCGACCTCGCGTCACGCCGAGCACCGGGAGGCCTCGTGGAAGAGTTCTTGACCACAACGAGTTCCGAAGCAGGCACGCAGACCTCGTCGTATCCGGACAAGGCCGAGGGATTGGACAGCTTCCGGCGCGACCTCGACGCCATCGACGCGCTACTTCTCGAGACGGTGCGGCAGCGGCTGGAACTCTGCCTGCGCATCGGCGAGTGGAAGCGCTCCCGTGAGGTTCCGATGATGCAACCCGGCCGAGTCCGCCTCGTGCAGGAACGGGCGCGTGAATTCGCTCGTAGCCACGACCTCTCCCCTGACTTCTTCAACGCCCTGTACGAGCTGATGATCGCCGAGACCTGTCGACTCGAAGACCTGGTGATCAACGCACCTGTTGAGGAGGAGGACACTGTTCGGGAATCCGTCGGACCGAGATCAGGATCATCGACATGAGTTCCCACACCCTTCTGGTGGACAATTACGACTCGTTCACCTACAACCTGTTCACCCTGTTGACCGAGGTCAACGGGGTTGTTCCCACCGTGGTCCGCAACGACGCGGATTGGGATTCCCTCGATCTGGCGTCGTACGACAACGTGGTCATCTCCCCCGGTCCCGGCCGGCCGGATCGCGACCGTGATTTCGGAATCAGCCGCCGTTTCATCGAGGAAGCGCCTCTCCCACTTCTCGGTGTCTGTCTCGGCCACCAGGGCCTGTGCGAGTTGTTCGGCGCGGATGTCGTGGTTGCGCCCGTACCGATGCACGGCCGGATTTCGCTGATCGATCACGACGGTTCGGGCATCTTTGCCGGACTTCCGTCGCCGTTCCGAGCTGTTCGCTACCACTCGTTGACCGTCGAGAATCTGCCGAATGCCTTCGTTCGTACCGCGTGGACGTCCGACGGTCTGCTCATGGGTGTCCGGCACCGGACCAAGCCGATGTGGGGCGTGCAGTTCCATCCGGAGTCGATCAGTACGGAGTTCGGCATCGATTTGCTCGAGAACTTCCGTGATCTGTCTGTCGGACGAACTCTGGATTCGGTGATCCGACCCGAACCGGCTCCGCAAACACCCGACCTGCGACCGGCGATCAACTACGACGTCGACGACGTGACTCTCGATTTTGCGGTGGATCCGTCGGCGGCCTTTGCAGCACTCTTCGCAGACGGCCCGAACGCGTTCTGGCTGGACCGCGCGGCAACTGCAGAACCGAGTGCACGCTTTTCGATTCTCGGCGATTCGTCGGGGCCGCTGGCCGAGTTCATCACGTACGACGTGCAGGCCGAGGTACTCACTGTCAGCCGAAAAGGCCTGTCCGACGAGAACATTCGAGTTCCGTTCTTCGATTACCTGGACGGGCAACTCGCGACACGCTTCGTTCCCTCGCATCCGGAACTCGATTTCAACCTCGGATACGTGGGCTACCTCGGCTACGAACTGAAGGCGCAGACCGGAGGAAGGGCAGTCCATCCGGCACCCACTCCTGATGCCGCCCTGGTGTTTGCCGATCGCGCCGTCGTCATCGATCACACCGCCGGCCGCACTCACGTTTTGAGGTTGCGCGAGAAAGTCCGCGACGCCGGCCACGACGATTGGCTCGAATCGACCGTCGACGCCCTGGCGCGACTCGGCGCGGACCTTCCGGAACGCACCCCAGTTCCATTGATCAGCGACACCGTCTGGACGCAGGCTCGCCTGCGGCATGATCGCGATCAGTACCTGTCGTTGATCGGAACGGCCCTCTCGGAGATCCGGGCAGGTGAGTCCTACGAGGTATGTCTGACCAACATGGCGAGCGTCGACGAGACGATCGACGCACGGCGGGCGTTCGAGTATCTACGCTCGATCAATCCGACGCCGTACAGCGCACTGCTCGACTTCACCGGCATCTCGGTGGTCTCGGCCTCGCCTGAGCGGTTCCTTCGCGTCGACTCGGACGGCAACGTCGAGTCCAAGCCGATCAAAGGGACCCGCCCGCGCGGCGTCACGCGAGCGCGTGATGCTGCCCTGAGGCAGGACCTGCTCGACAGCGAGAAGGACCGCGCCGAGAACCTGATGATCGTGGACCTCACTCGCAACGACCTCACCAAGGTCTGCGTTCCGGGAAGTGTCCACGTTCCGAGGCTGTTCGCGATCGAGTCGTACTCGTCCGTTCACCAAATGGTGTCGACTGTGCGTGGACATCTGAGTCCAGGATCGTCGGCGGTGGACTGTGTCCGTGCCGCGTTCCCCGGTGGATCGATGACAGGCGCCCCGAAGGTACGGACGATGGAGATCATCGACCGCCTCGAATCCGGCCCACGTGGGGTCTACTCGGGATCGATCGGGTACTTCGCCCTCGGTGGCGCCGCGGACCTCTCGATCGTAATTCGGTCGCTCGTCTGCACCGAGAGCGGCGTGACCTTCGGAATCGGCGGTGCCATCACAGCGTTGTCCGATCCGGAAGAAGAATTCGACGAGACCACGGTCAAGGCGTCCACGCTGCTCCGTGCGCTCGACGCGGTGTCCTCGCGGGTCCTCGAGTACGGCGGGTAGATCCAGCCATGACGGCGGCATCGGGCACAGCGACGGTTGTCGGCGGGCTGGGTGCCGTCGGATCCATGTTCGTCGAACTGCTTCGTGCCGAGGGGTGGACGGTCACCGTCGTCGACCCAGCGGGCAGCGATCCTGACGGAGACGTAGTCGTCGGAGACATCACGAAACCCAGTGACCGGGTCCTCGCGCACGTGGAGTCCTCGAGCATCATCGTGCTCGCGGTTCCCGAACAGGTCGCTCTGGCCGCACTACCGACGCTTCGAACATCCGGCGCTCTCGTTGTGGACACTCTCTCGGTCAAATCGCGGATGGACGCAGCAATCGCCGACGCGGGCCGAGTACGGGAGTTCCTCGGACTCAACCCCATGTTCCGTCCGTCGCTCGGCCCGCGCGGTCGGGCCGTCATCGCCGTGCCGTACGTCGACGGTCCGCAGTCTCAGAGCTTTCTCGACGTCGTGCGCTCGTGGGGAGCCTCGGTCTCGGTGATGGATGCCGATCGTCACGACCGACTCGCTGCTGCTTCCCAGGTTCTGACCCACGCGTCGGTTCTGGCATTCGGCGTTGCCCTGGCCGAACTCGGAGTTTCCGCGGACGATCTCCTCGCGGTCGCCCCTCCCCCGCATCGGACCTTGCTCGCGCTCCTGGCGCGTGTAGCCGGCGGCGAACCGGAGGTGTACTGGGACGTACAAGCGGGCAATCCGTATGCAGGTGCGACACGAAAAGCACTGTTCGATGCCACCTCACAGGTGGACACGGCGGCCGAGACCCTCGCAAAATTCACGACGCTGATGAAAACCGCCGAGGCAGCGCTCGGCGACCGCTCAGGCCAACTGAACGCGGAGTGCCAGAGCTTGTTCGATCGCATTGCCGAAGGGCACAGAGAGATTGCCGAAGGGCACAGAGAGTAGGGCACGATGAGACCTGGAGTCAGTCCGCCCAGCCTCCCGGAATTCGACGCTTCCGATCCGGTTGAGAGTGCAATCGTCAGTCGGCTTGCGAGCAACTGGGCACGCCGGGCAACCGTGAAGAAAGCGGAGCCGGAACTGGACGATCTCTTCGATTCGTCGCTGTCCGACTACCCCGAAGCATTGCTCCCGTTCGCAGAGCATCCGACCTACCTGGCATTGAGTCCCGAGCAGAAGCAACACCTGCAGGCCTGGGCATGGATTGCGTTCAACAAGAACGTCATGGACATCGAGAAGTACGTCGTCAATCCCGGATTCGACGTTCTCGCCGAAGACCGACTCGGCGTCGGGCTCGGAGATTGGGCTGCAGTGGCCGTCAATCAGGCGATGGTCGACGAGCAATATCACACGCTCATGCACTTCAATGCCAGCTCAGCGACCCGACGAGGGAGGGGTTGGGCGCTTCCGTCGAAGGCACTGCCCGACGTCCTGACGGTCCGCACGCGAGCGCAAGCCCTCGACGCGGCCGGTGATCATCGCAAGATCGCGCTGACCGAGTTGGCGTTCATGACAGTCGCAGAGGTCTCGATCACCGCATACCTCGACCTGATCTCCGACGACCCGGGCGTTCAGTCGATCAACCGCGCGACGATCCGGTTGCACGCTCGCGACGAGTACTGCCATGCCTCGATTGCTGGTGACCTGGCCGTGCTGGTCTGGGATTCCCTGGATAGTGGAGATCGCAGCTATCTGCTGGAAGGCTTCGAGGGCGCCATGCGCGCTTTCAGCGGGACCGACTTCGGCGCGTGGCGAGCAATCATGGAGATCGAAGCCATACCCGGCGGACAGAAAATGCTCGATGATGTCGCGTTGGAACCGAGCAACGAACTGTTCGTACAGGATTACAGCGGCATTCAATCCTTGTACAAGAAATTGACGATTGAACCATTACACCCGACGGAATCATAAATTCGTATCAATTTTCCTTATTTCCAGATCCGAAGATTTTGGACTAACACTACCTATAAAAAACTGCGAGCCCAAGGAAGTATCGCATTGTCAGATCCATCTCCTCTCATACCGCCATGCGCGTCAGAAATAACACCGGGTTTCCTCCGATGAAGAATGAACCCCCATGGAGAACCCGATTCCATTGAGTTCTTATCAACCCGATAATTCAATTTCTCCAAATCATGACAGCTACGGCCGAGCAGCCTCAGAGAATGAGTAGTTGGTGACCTGCGCAAGCACTTCAGACAGTTCGAATCGACTGTGACATCGAGCACAAGGTGAATTGGAGGGTGAACTCCCCGCCGGGACCAGCAGCTCGAGGAGCACCCGACCTTGGGACCTGCCCGACAAACGGGCCAGCGCGTGACCCTCCGGTAACATCTGACCAGAGATTACAGATAGAAGACAGAAGGCATCTGTGCGCCCGTCGGGAGCGCGTGCCCGTTCCGACCATGCAGACAGCGGAGTGTTGATGCCCTTTTCCACGGATGCAGCAGTACTGGTGGAAGACGTCCACAAGTCTTTCAAGAACGTGCACGCGCTGCGAGGGATCAACTTCACTGCCCCCCGCGGCACAGTCTTGGGGATTTTGGGCCCTAACGGCGCAGGCAAGACGACGACGGTGAAGGTTCTCTCCACACTTATTCGCCCCACCAGCGGACGCGCAATGGTCGCCGGGTACGACGTAGTGCGCAACGCTCCTGAGGTGCGCCGCTCGATCATGATGACAGGGCAATTCGCTGCCCTCGATGATTCACTCACCGGCCGCGAGAACATCGAACTTTTCGGCCGTTTGATGGGACTCGACAGAGTGTCGGCAAAGGTACGTGCCGCCGATCTACTCTCGCAGTTCGACCTCGTGGAGGCAGGCTCTCGCGTTGTCCGGAATTACTCGGGAGGTATGCGTCGACGAATCGATATCGCCTGTGGCCTCGTCGTTCGCCCCGAGGTCGTTTTCCTCGATGAACCGACGACCGGCCTCGATCCGCGAAGCCGTCAGAGTGTCTGGTCACTGGTTCAATCTTTGAAGGAACAGGGCATCACGGTGCTCCTGACCACCCAGTATCTCGAGGAAGCCGATCTCCTGAGCGACAACATCATCGTCATCGACAAAGGCGCGGTTATCGCCGAGGGAACTGCTGATCAACTGAAGGCACGAACTGGTGCAAGCTTTTGTGAGATCGTGCCTGCCGACCTCAAGCAGTTGGCCCACGCGGTCCACGCCCTAGGAAATCTGGTGCCGCGAGACTTCCGGTTCGACCTGGCACAGGAGAGTGGCCGAATCGCCATACCTGCGCCTGTCGGCGCCGGAACACTCTCCGAAGCCCTTCGCCGTCTCGATCATGCTCGGATACCGCTTGCCGACATCGCACTTCGCCGCCCGTCGCTCGATGACGTCTTCCTCGCGCTCACAGGTGAGCAGCACGTAAGTGAGACGAAGTGACGACAACAACCAAATTCGGGGTCGATCAGGTGGCTGTCCGTGGGGACACGCGCAGCAAGATTGCAGTCCCTGAAGCCTTGAGCGTCGGCAAGCATCGCCGACCACATCCCTCAGCGATCAACCAGTGGTGGGTATTGACGGCACGCACCGTCAAATCAATGGTGAAGCGCTACGAACTGTTGATCGCGGTCATCGCGCCGTTGATCTTCACAATCGGTTTCTACCTCCCGTTGAAGTTCGTCATGCAACTGCAGGGCATCAACTACGCACAGTTCTTGATGCCGATCATCGTTCTGCAAGCCATGGCATTCACATCGATCTCGGCCGCCCAGATGTCTTCGACAGAATCGATCACCGGCTTCAGCAACCGCATGAAAACCATGCCCGTCGTCGGCCCCGTGCCCCTCTTGTCCCGTCAATCGAGCGGCTTCGTACGTTCGACAGTCTCCCTCGCCGCGGCGTTGACCTTCGGACACCTGATTGGATTCCGGTTCTCCGCGGGCGTAGGCCAGGCCGCACTGTTTTGTGCGATTGCCCTGGCCTTCAGCACTTGTCTGTCCTTCGCGGGTGACGCGATCGGTTCGTTGTCGAAGAGCCCACAGGCAACCAGTCAGGCGCTGACACTCCCACAGTTGATTTTGGGGATGTTGTCCTGCGGTTTTGCACCCGAGACTGGCTTCCCCGAATGGATACGCCCATTCGTGCGTAACCAGCCGGTCTCCCAGTTCTCGTTTGCCATGCGCGATCTTGCGCAAGGAGGCGTCACCTGGAACGTCCTGTTTCCGGTCGTCGCTTGGACCGTCGGATTGATCGTCTTCTTTGCGCCGTTGGCGTTCTGGGCAAGCATGAGGCGGTCATGAGCGAGCCGACAGATCGTTTCATGGCGGTTGTTCGTCCGGTCGAGGGATTCAACTTCCCCTACCCCGACAATGCGCTTCCGGAAACCTCGTTCAAGGCTCTCGTCGTGCACAGTGGGATACAGGCCAAGCGTCTGCTACTCACCTGGCTGCGGGATCCGTCGACGACTATTCAAGCGCTCGTATATCCGGCTTTCATGCTTTTGATGTTTCGGGTTGTCTTGGGCAATTCGATCACGGCAGCAACCGGACAGTCGAGCATCTTCGGAACGGTTCCGCTGATCATTCTCGTCGGCGCCATGTTCGGGTCGATTGCTAGTGCAGTCGGCCTCAAAGGCGAAAGAGCGTCTGGCCTTTTGAGCAGATTCTGGACGCTCCCCGCGCATCGTGCGTCAGGCCTCGTAGGGCGAATGATCGCGGAAGCAGTTCGCGTTCTCGTGACATCAATTGTGATCCTCGGTGTCGGATATCTGCTGGGATTCAGGTTCAACCAGGGCCCACTCGCGGCCGTTGCACTCTTGGCGTTACCCATAATCTTCGGTGTCGGCTTCGCAATGATGGTGACGGCACTGGCCACTGTCTCCGACAACCTGCCGCTCGTCGAGATTGTATCGATCTCCTGCACTCTCTTGATGTTCTTCAATTCCGGATTCGTTCCAGTGATCGCGTACCCCAAGTGGCTGCAGCCCATAGTTGCCGAACAACCCATGTCGGTTGCAATCGATGCGATGAAGGGGCTATCGCTGGGAGGCCCGGTAGCCGAACCCGTGATCAAAACCCTGATTTGGTCACTAGGCATGGTCGCGGTCTTTGTGTACCCCGCAGTTCGTGGATACCGACGCGCCGCGTCGATGTCGTGATGAGAGCGGATCGGGGCTCCTCATGGAGCCAAGGAATTTGATCGCGCCGTAACGATCTCGGCCCGAAAACCGACTTCACAGATCGAGAAAAACAAGTGGCTCCGGGTTGAAGATTGACATTCCCGTGCCGCGCAACGAGAGGGATCTAACTTGACGCGTACAAGACAGTCCATATGGAGGCGTGCGACGGGCGTCGCAGCCGTGTCGATGGTGTGCGCTCTGGTTCCGGCCGGTATCGCAAGCGCGTCGCCTGTCGCTCACCAGGGCGGCGGGGATGTAGCAGAGTCCATATCGGATGGTTCCTACATCGAGTCTGTCGAGCAGATCAACGATCGCCAACAGATCGTAAACGTGTACGCGGCGTCGATGGAACGCGTTGTTCCAATCCAGATCATCACCCCCGCGGACAATTCTGTTCCCCGCCCCGTCCTCTATCTTCTCAACGGCGCCGGCGGCGGCGAAGACTCGGCAACATGGGAGTACCAGACCGATGTCGTCGACTTTTTCCAGGACAAAAATGTCAACGTCGCAACACCTGTAGGTGGTCGCCTTTCGTACTACACCGACTGGGAGAAGGAAGACCCGAAGCTCGGGAAAAACATGTGGAGCACCTTTCTAGGAAAGGAGCTCCCGCCACTGCTGAACAAGCAGCTCGGTAGCAACGGCCAACAGTCGCTCGCCGCAATTTCGATGTCAGGCACTTCGGTGCTCAACCTTGCGATCGAATACCCCGGCTTCTACAACTCCGTCGCCGCATTCAGTGGATGCGCTCAGACGAGTGATCCTCTCGGACAACAGTTCATCAAGACCACCACAGAGTGGATCGGAGGCGTCGAAGATGTACAGAACATGTGGGGACCGTTCGACGGGCCTGGCTGGCGAGAACACGACCCTCTAGTCAATGCGGAAAAGCTGCGTGGCACACAGATCTACATGAGCACCGGTAGCGGACTCCCCGGTTTCCCCAATGACACACCCGCAAACCCGCGTATCCAAGACGGTCGCGCGGCGATGTTCGACCAGATCGTTGTCGGCAGCCCCATCGAGCTTGCAACCAATCTTTGCACCTCGAACATGGCTAAACGCCTCTTCGAATTGAAGATCCCAGCCGTAGTGGACTTCCGGCCGACTGGCACTCACTCGTGGGGCTACTGGCAGGACGACCTACACAAGTCCTGGCCATTTATTGCGCAGTCCCTCGGAATCTGACGAACTCAAACCCAAGGGGTGGTGCAGGGGACAACAGGGTCCACTGCACCACCCCTTCTGTTATGCGAATCCACGCCTGGCGCAGTTCAAAATTGTGCATCGACGTAGTTCGAAATCTGCCACCACCCGCGTCGGCAAACAGGCGGGGCAGATACTTCTTACCCACGGCCTACTTGAGAGCCTCCCCGACAATCGGGCCGAGCTTCGTGAGTCCATGAGGCGTCATCATCTCGATATGCTCGATGTCGACACTGTGTGTCGCCAATCCCCCTTGAAGGAATGGACGCCACCGGTCTGCGCCCTCGACTTCTGAACTTCTGGTCCGCGATGCAACGAACGTCGTCGGTCCGGTGAACACGCGTGGTTGATGTTCGTTGATCAGAGTGGCCGTACGCGCGATGCTGTCGAACAATCGCTGCACACGCTCAACAGTCAAGCCGATTCGTTCGCCTTGAACTGAATCGAGGATTTCAGCAGCCCGTTCGACCGAGAGAGAATCAATCCGCTCGTCTCGGTCGACCTCCAACCCCAGCGCCGAAAGCTCGACCCGGACCATATCTGCGAATTCCTTCTCGTCTCGCTTCTCCGGAGTTCCGTCAAGGAGAATCAAAGCGCCAACCACTCCTCCGAGCGACTCGATTCGAGTGGCAATTCCTTGAGCCAGAATGCAACCGAACGACCAGCCGACAATTCGATATGGGCCATCGGGCTGGATCAGCATCATCTCCGACACGTACCGGTCGATATAGTCAGTCAGATGCGTCGGCATGAACCCGTCGTCGGACAGCACCGGTGTCTGCAATCCGTAGACCGGCACCGATCGCTCGATGTAGCCGGCCAGAGGCGCGAACGGCCATGCGAACCCCATCAGAGGGTGCACACAGAACAGAGGCGATTCCGAGCCGCTACTCCGGAGCGGAAGGACCACCTGCAGCGCTGCACCACTGCCAGATTCAAATCCGACACGAATCCCCAATGCTAGAGCGTCAGCTAAGGTTTCGACTCGGGAGTGAGCGAACAACACACGAATCGGGACATCGGCGGACACCGCAGCACTCAATCGCGCAACGACCTTTGCTGCGATGAGGGAATTGCCGCCGAGTTCGAAGAAGTCGTCGTCGAGACCGACCATCCGAGTTTCCAACACGTCCTCGAGCACGGCAACAACAAGTTTCTCGGTCTCAGTACCCGGAGCACGATATGGCCTTTCCTCGAGCACTGGCTCAGGCAGTTTCCGACGATCCACTTTCCCCGATGCTGTGAGTGGAAGCGTATCCAACACAACAAACTGCGACGGAATCATGTACGAAGGCAGTCTGTTCGCAAGTTCTTCACGAACATCCTCGATCTCGATACGTGCTGCTGTAACTCCAGTCAGATAGGCAACCAGCCTAGCTCCGGCTTTGGGGTCCTCGTGAAGGACGACGACCCCATTGCTCACCGACGCAAGAGTCGTCAGTGCCGCATCGATCTCTCCCAACTCAATGCGCTGGCCCCTCAACTTCACCTGGAAGTCACTGCGCTCAACGAATTCAAGTTGCCCAGACCGACTCCACCGAACGATGTCTCCGGTTCGATACATCCGAGCACCAATCGAACGCCCACGCTCGTTGATCGAGAGCTCACCTGCGAACGGATTGGCCACGAAACGGTCAGACGACAAGTCAGCGCGCCCATAGTAACCACGCGCCAATTGCACACCTGCCAAGTACAACTCGCCTGCAACCCCATCCGGGACTGGGTTCAATCGCTCGTCGAGAACAAACACCTGAGTGTTCCACGCCGGCACGCCGATCGGGACGATCGGCGCTTCCGTCGCTTTGTATTCATGCGAGGTCACCTGGATGGTCGACTCCGTAGGGCCGTAAAGGTTGTGTATCGCAGCACCAGATCGATCCCACACCAATGCTGCTGTGGATGCGAGCAGTTGCTCCCCACCGGAAAAGACCATGCGCAGACGCGAAAGGTCGTGTTTCACTGAACTACTGAAGACCGGGGCCATCATTGCGGGCACAAACTGAACAACACTCACAGCGTTTTCCGAAATCATCTCGGCCAGATGCTCTGGCCGGCGATGCCCATCCGGCCCGACGAGAACCACTCTCGCGCCAACCTGTAAGGGCCAAAACATCTCCCAGACCGAGGCATCGAAAGTAAACGGAGTCTTGTGCAGAACGACGTCCGATCCATCGAGTTTGTATCGTTCCTGCATCCAGCTCAGCTGATTGACGACTGAATCGTGGGAAATCGTAACGCCCTTCGGCTTCCCTGTTGAGCCCGAAGTGAACAGCGTGTAGGCCGCGTTCTCAATGTGGAGCGGAGCAATCCGATCATCATCCGTGACAGGAGAATCCGGAAGAGAATCAATACCCGGGGCGTCGATCACAATAACTGGGACGCCAGCGGAATCGATCTGGACATCGCTGGTGACGAGCATACAAATCGGGTCAGCGGCGCCCACAACGTACGAATTGCGTTCATCCGGTTGATCAGGATCAATTGGAACATACGCGCCTCCTGCCTTGAGGACCGCATAGACCGCAATCATCATCTCAAACGATCGGCGAAGCGCCACAGCAACGCGAGTCTCAGCGCCGACTCCAATCGAAATAAGTTTCCTGGCAAGACGATTAGCTTTTGCGTCGAACTCGGCATATGTCAGCTCATGCTCGCCATACGTGAGGGCAGTCTTATCGGCCGACCGACGAACCTGCGCGTCGAACAGGTCAACCAACGAATTTGTCGGCAGCCGATGTTCGGTCAAATTCCGCTCTTCGATCATTCGCGTGCGTTCTATATCGTCCATGATCTCGATGTCGCCCACCGATCTAGCCGACTCCGAATCCTGTATCGCGAAGGCCCGCAAGATCGATACGAATCTTCTCATGAATCCTGCAATGGTCGATTCATCGAACAAATCTGTCGAGTAGTCGACGCCGAAAGACATTCCGCCAGATGCACCTGTCTCATCGATATTTTCGACCACGGTGACGGACAGATCAAACTTGGCGAATCCCGTATCGAACTCGACTCCTGCCACCTTCAACTCACCGAACTCCAATGCGACCTGTTCCAAATTCTGGAACGCGAGCATTACTTGGAACAACGGATTGTGTGACTGTGATCGTGCAGGGTTGAGTATTTCCACCAAACGCTCGAATGGAACATCCGCGTGATCGAACGCCTCAATGTCAACCGTCCGTATCGATGCCAACAGACCATCTACCGACATCGCCGGATCTACCTGAGTCCGCAACACCAAAGTATTGACGAACATCCCGACCAAGTCGTCGAGTTCCTGCTCGCCGCGACCTGCAACCGGGGTACCGATTGATACGTCGCGAGTTCCCGCCAGGCGACTCAACAGTACCGCCAATGCCGCATGCACAACCATGAACATTGTCGAGTTCAATCTTTGTGCGAGACCTTTGAGAGCACTGTGCAATTCGGCATCAACCGAAAAATCGTGACGCGCACCGTCATGCGTGGCGACAGTTGGACGCGCTCTGTCCCACGGCAGCGATAGTTGTTCTGGCAGTCCGGCCAGGGCATTTGACCAGTAGCCGACTTGTTGTGCAATTACAGATGCGGGGTCACGCTCAGATCCCAGAACCTTACGTTGCCATAGCGAGTAGTCGGCGTACTGCACGGGTAGTGGCGCCCAGCTGGGTGCCTGCCCCACTCTCCGGGCTGCATACGCAACCATCACGTCCCGCGTCATCGGAGCTATCGAGTAGCCATCGCTACTGATGTGATGAACGACCAGAACCAATACGAAATCGTCTTCACCGACTTCGAACAGGCGACCTCTCACGGGAACCTGCTCTGTGACATCGAAGCCCTCGCTGACAAAGCAGATGACGGCAGCTTGCACATCAGATTCGTCGACCGAGACAGGGGTTAGATCCAACTCGAATTCCCCGACTCCGAGGACCCGCTGAAAGCCGACACCATCAGATTCTGGATACAGCGTTCGCAAAACCTCGTGGCGCGCTATCACATCTGATATCGCAGCCTGCAAAGCAGGAACATCCAGAACGCCGGATAGACGTATCGCTGCCGGAATATTGTTCGCAGCCGAGGCTTGATCAAGCCGATTCAGGAACCACATCCGCTGCTGCGCCATCGAAAGCGGAACATACGCCGGACGGTCCTGCGCAATTAGGGCTGGCCGTCCGCCTGATCCCGTGTGGGACCCGAGTCGTGCGGCCAGCGCTTCGACAGCTGGGGCATCGAACAAGACACGAACGGCCACCCTGGTATTCAGTGCGGTACCGAGTCTTGCCGCTGCTCGTGTCGCGATCAGCGAATTACCACCGAGTGCGAAGAAATCGTCATCGAGACCCACTCGATCGACACCCAGCAGATCCGCAAACACCGACGCGACGATCTCCTCCACCGGCGTCACCGGGGCCCGAAACTCAGCCTTCTCGAACACCGGATCCGGCAACAACTTCCGATCGATCTTGCCGTTGATATTGAGAGGGAACTCATCGAGCACCAGAATCTGCGACGGCACCATGTACGAGGGCAGACCCGCCGACAACACCTCACGAACAACGTCGACATCGACGTCGGCCCCGGACGAAGCAGTGACATACGCAACCAACATCTCACCAGCGTGCGCACCCTCGTGCACGACAGCCACCGCCCGACCCACCGAATCAACGGCAACCAACGCGGCCTCGATCTCACCGAGCTCGATCCGGAACCCACGCAACTTCACCTGGAAATCGCTGCGCCCCAAATACTCCAACTCACCCGAACGACTCCACGACACCACATCGCCCGTCCGATACATCCGCGAACCCGCAGTGCCGTAAGGATTCGCGACGAAACGTTCCGCCGACAAATCCACCCGGCCGTGATACCCACGAGCCAACTGCGCACCCGACAGATACAACTCACCCGCAACACCCACCGGAACCGGATGCAACCGCGAATCCAACACCAACAGTTGCGTATTCCACTCCGGCGACCCGATCGACACCGACGACACATCACCATCGGTCACCTCATGCGAGGTCACCGAAACCGCCGCCTCCGTCGGACCATACAAATTGAACAACCGCACACCAGGATTCGACACACGTACACGCCGCGCCAGATCAGCAGGCAACGCCTCACCGATCGCCAACACCTGACGAAGCCCCGACGGAAGAACACCACCCCCAACAGCCGCCAACGCCTCCAACATCGACGGAACCACATGCAACGTCGACACACCCGACACAGACATCACATCGAGCAGATACTGCGGATCCTGCTGACCGCCGACCTTCGCGATCACCAACCGAGAACCCGAAACCAACGCAGACCAAAACTCCCACACCGACAAATCGAACGTCGACGCAGTCTTGAGCAACACCGCATCATCCTGATCAAGACCGAAAACCTCACGCTTCCACAGCAACTGATTCACCACAGCTGCATGCGAAACCGCCACACCCTTCGGCCGACCCGTCGAACCCGACGTGAAAATCACATACGCCGTATTCCCCGACCGCAACGGCGCAACACGATCCACATCCAAGACAGGCGCACCCGAAAAACCAGACACATCGACAACATCAACCTCGACCACCGGCACCCCACCAGCATCGAAACCAACATCAGAAGTACTGACCACACACACCGGAGCAGCAGCCTCGAGAATGAACGCCGTACGATCCGCCGGCTGATCCGGATCCACCGGAACATACCCACCACCAGCCTTGGCGACCGCATACATCGCCACCAACAAATCCACACCACGACGAACAACTAACGCCACCAACGACTCCGGCCCAACACCCACCGAAATCAAATACCGCGCAAAACGATTCACCCGCACATCGAACTCACCATACGACAGCTCGACACCACCACACACCAACGCGACACGATCCGCACCACGAACCACCTGCTCGTCGAACAAATCCACCAACGTCCCCGAAACACCAGCACGAGACACCCCGCAACCGGACTCCAAGACGAGCGCGCGGTCGACCTCACCCAACACAACGATATCGCCCACAGCGACACTCGGTTCCGCTGAAATGATTTCGAGAACGCGCACGAACTGATCCGCAAAACCGGCCACCGTCGAATCGTCGAACAACGCCGACGCGTAGGTGATCATGCCGGTTATCCCAGCCGCGGCGCCCACCTCATCGTGATGATCGGTCACGATCAAGTGAAGGTCGAACTGCGAGTTCCCACTCTCGTACTCGACGCCGGAAAGCGTCAGGCCACTCAATTCGAAAGTCGACTGCGCCAAGTTCTGGAACGACAACCCCACTTGGAACAACGGATGATACGCCGTCGACCGAGCCGGATTGAGCAGCTCGACCAAACGCTCGAACGGCACATCCGCATGCGCAAACGCCGCCAAATCCGCCTCACGCGTACGAGCAAGCAAAGCGCTGAATGATTCCCCTGCATCGACTCTGGTGCGGAATGCCAACGTGTTGACGAACATTCCGACCAGATCATCAAGGATCTCGTCCCCACGTCCCGCGATCGGGGAACCGATGACAATATCATCGCTACCGGACAAACGAGCCAACGTCACCGCAAACGCCGCGTGCACCACCATGAACATGGTCGTGTTCGTACGCTGAACCAACTCCATCAACGCCCGATGAACCTCCGGAGCCACCGACACTCCAACTGTGCCTCCGGCGAACGACTGCACCGCAGGCCTCGGACGATCCCACGGCAACACCAACTGATCCGGCAACCCCGCCAACGCCCGAGACCAGAAGTCGACCTGCCGCGAAATCACCGACGACGGATCATCCTCGGACCCCAACACCTCGCGCTGCCACAGCGCGTAATCCGCATACTGCACCAGCAGCGGCGCCCACCCCGGAACCTCACCCCGAGAACGAGCCTCGTACGCGATCATCACATCACGCGTGAGCGGCCCCATCGAAAATCCGTCACCACTGATGTGATGAACCGCCATCGCCAACACGAACTCCGACTCCGACACCGCGAACAACCGCGCCCGAACCGGAACCTCCACCGCCACATCGAAACCAGTCGACAAGAACTCCGTCACCGCACCAACGACATCGGACTCCGACACCCCAACCGGAGACAGATGCAATTGAACATGATCCGCAGACAAAATGTCCTGGAACCCGACACCATCAACCTCAGGGTAAACCGTCCGCAAAATCTCGTGCCGCGCAACAACATCCGAGACAGCAGCATCCAACGCCGCCACATCCAACGATCCCGACAACCGAATCGCCACCGGAATATTGTACGCAGTCGACTCAGGCTCGAACCGGTTCAAGAACCACATCCGCTGCTGCGCCAACGACAACGGCACCCGCTCCGGACGCACCCGAGCCGTCAACGCCGCCCGTGCTCCCGAACCGACCTCCGACTCCACCCGCGCAGCAAGCCCCTCAACGGAGGACACCTCGAACAGCACCCGCACCGGAACCTGCGCATCGAGCGCCTGACCCAACCGAGCCGCCACTCGTGTCGCGATCAGCGAATTGCCGCCGAGTGCGAAGAAATCGTCATCGAGACCCACACGATCGACACCCAACACCTCGGCAAACACCGACGCAACGATCTCCTCCACCGCCGTCACCGGAGCCCTGAACACCGCAACCTCGAACA
>NZ_JAAOLG010000099.1:0-1419 GCF_011602025.1 Rhodococcus sp. IC4_135 | reverse complement strand
CGAGTTTCAATGAGGAAATCAAGCAGTTCGAAGAGCGGGTGCATCAACGATGAACAGCCGGTCGTCGCGCAACAATGCCCAGATCACGTTCACTCGTCGACGCGCCAAGGCGATAACCGCTTGAACGTGCCTCATTCCTTCACTTCGTTTCTTGAGGTAGAACTCGCGATTCGGTCCATCTTTGATGATCGAGGTTTGAGCGGAGAGGTAGAAGACCCGCCGCAGTCGCCGGCTGTAGCGTTTGGGTCGGTGCATGTTGCCGGTTCGGCGACCGGAATCGCGGGGGACCGGAACCAAACCGGCTGCCGAGGCAAGGTGTCCGGCATCGGAGTACGCCGACATATCACCGGCAGCGACAACGAATTCCGCGCCGAGGATCGGACCGATACCGGGCATGGATTCGATGACCGCAGCCTGCGGATGGCGGCGGAAGGTCTCACCGATCTGCGCGTCGATACGAGCGAGCTGGACGTCCACTGCGAGGACTCGGTCGGCGATATCGGCCACCAACTGCGCCGCAACAGCCTCACCAGGCAGGACCACATTCTGCGCAGACGCCGCCTCCCACGCAATCTCGGCGACACCGTCCGCCCCGCGCACCCCACGTTTACCAAGCCACAAGCTCAAGCGAGTGCGTCCGCGTCGCCGAATGGCACGCGGGGTCTGAAAACCGGTCAACAACACCAACGCGCCCTTGTGTCGCCCGAAGTCGAAAGCCCGCTCGAGCGCAGGAAAGACACCGGTGAGAGTGTCACGCAGACGGTTGATCAGCCGGACTCGGTCAGCGACGAGATCGGTCCGATGCGAGGTCAACAGCGCGAGTTCCGCGGCCAACTGAGCCGGTGGGATCAACACAGACAGATCATGTCGGTGTCGAGCAGTTTCCGCGATCACATAGGCATCGCGGGCATCGGTTTTCGCCTCCCCTCGATACGCGCCGGACATCCTGTTGACGGTGCGACCAGGGACGTACACCGCACTCTGGTCGTGTGCGGCGAGAAGAGCGAGCAGCAACGCAGAGGAGGTTCCGGAAATATCTACCGCCCAATGGAGTTCGTCGGCCAAGGCCAGAATCTCGCTCAGCGCGTGCAGTATCGCGGTCTCGTCGTTGATGATCTTGTGCGACCACACGATCAACCCTGCTTCGTCGACCACTGCTGCCCAATGATGGCCCTTGCCTGCGTCGATTCCGACCCATGCGTGGGTGTGAGTTTCTCTCATTCGCTCCTCCATGTCGCCGACTCGTGTCAGGCCCGAGGAACACCCCACCGTCATCTCCGTAAACAGTGCTCGAAGCACATTTTTCAATCAGCAGCCAGGGCGTCCCGAAGCGCTGGGCGGCCACTCGTTTCGAGCCACACAAGGCAAGACACCATCAGCCACACCCAGCACTTCCGGACCAACTAACAACTTACGGAG
>NZ_JAAOLG010000098.1:0-1472 GCF_011602025.1 Rhodococcus sp. IC4_135 | reverse complement strand
GGGTAAGTCCCCTGGGGTGGTGGACATTCGGTGAGACAGCGTAGCCGCAGGTGGGGCGTGTCGTTCCGGTTCTGTGGGTGGGCCATCGCGTAGTGATGAACGAGTTACCTGACCAGTGACTCGACCAAAGGATCCACGCGATGACCCACGATCATTCTGCCCTGATCGCTCAGCTCGATGTCCTCAAGGGCGCCGATCCAGCGAGCGTGTTCGCCGAACTGATCCGCACCGGATTGCAAGCCTTGATCGATGCCGAAGCCACCGAGGTCCTCGGCGCCGGCCGCTACGAACGCACTGCCGAGCGCACGAACTATCGCAACGGAAACCGGCCGAAGACCGTCGCAACCACCAGCGGCGACATCGAGGTTCAGATCCCGAAGCTGCGCTCCGGGTCGTTCTTTCCCAGTCTGCTCGAACGACGTCGGCGCATCGATCAGGCCCTATACGCGGTGATCATGGAGGCCTATGTCCACGGCGTATCCACCCGCAACGTCGACGACCTCGTGGCCGCGCTGGGTGTGGACTCGGGTATCTCGAAATCCCAGGTCTCCCGGATCTGCGCAGGTCTCGACACCGAGATCGCGAGGTTCCGCGAACGCACGTTGACGCACACCAGCTTTCCGTACATCTTTCTCGACGCGACGTATTGCAAGGTCCGGATCGGTGCCCACGTGGTCTCTCACGCCCTCGTCGTCGCGACTGGGGTGTCGATCGACGGCACCAGAGAAGTGTTGGGTACTGCGGTCGGAGACAGTGAGTCGTTCGATTTCTGGCGGGAGTTCCTGGCCGGGTTGAAAGTGCGCGGCCTGTCGGGGGTGCACCTGGTCATCTCCGATGCGCACGCCGGGTTGAAAGCTGCGGTGATGCAGCAGTTCACCGGGTCGTCGTGGCAGCGATGCCGGGTGCATTTCATGCGGAACATCAGCTCTGCTGTGTCGTCGAAGCATGTGCCGCCGGTGATGGCGGCAATCAAGACGATCTTTGCGCACACCGAACCGGATGCTGTTGCCGTGCAGTGGGAGCAGGTCGCAGATACCCTGGCGGAGTCGTTTCCGAAGGTCGCCACGATGATGCGTGATGCGAAAGAGGATGTGCTTGCGTTCCGAGTGTTCCCGAAGGCGCATTGGCAGAAGATCTGGTCGAACAATCCGATCGAGCGGCTGAACAAGGAGATCAAGCGAAGAGCTGACGTAGTGGAGATATTTCCGAACCCGGCGTCGTTCCTGCGTTTGGCGACGGCGGTGGTCATCGAATCCCATGACGAATGGCAGGTCACCCGCCGCTACGTCTCCGATGTCAGCATGGACGAACTACGAGACGTCATCGACGCGAAGAAACGAGCCGCGACCCACGAAGCAACGACTGAATCTTTGACACCCGAACTCGAAACCGCATAACCTACAACACGACTCGTTGATCACGAACCTGATGGTTCACCGATCCGAAGTACACCACTCCATGGGACGCTATCC
>NZ_JAAOLG010000097.1:0-1525 GCF_011602025.1 Rhodococcus sp. IC4_135 | reverse complement strand
CCCTCTCTGTCAGGATTTAGTGAGACACTCGGAGGCAACCGAGATCACTCACTGAGGGCATGAAACGAGCACCACCGATGAGCAGCCCGAACCCCGAAACACCGTCAGATTCGCCGGCGGATCCTGCCCCGAAACCGACCCGCAGAACCTTCACCACTGAATACCGCAACCGCATCCTCGACGAATACAACAACGCCCCACACGGAGAGAAATCTGCAGTCCTGCGCCGCGAAGGTTTGTACCAATCTCAACTCCGAGAATGGGCCCAAGCCAGAACCGCAGCGGCCGGGAAGTCTCGACCGAAAGCGGTCGCCCATCCCGACACCGACGCCGCGACACGTAAGGAAATGGCCCGACTGACACGCGAGAACGCTCGTCTGGCAAAGCAATTGACGCAGACGGAGGCCGCGCTCGAGATCATGGGAAAACTTCACGTGCTCTTGGAATCCATCTCCGAGAGCACGGACACACCGCCCTTACCGAAGACGCACTGAACAGCACATTCGCCGACCTGCGAGCCGCCGAAATCCCCACCAGGCGATCCTGCATCCTGATCGGGCGATCCCGCGCCACCCACTACCGTCACCAGCAACCACCCGTTCAAGGTCCCCGGAAACCAAGACCCATCCCGGACAACGGCCAAGCGCTCACCGCATCCGAGCGAGCGAAAGTTTTGACCGTCATCAACAGCGACAAGAACGCTGACCTGGCCATATGTCAGATCTGGGCGCGGGAACTCGACGAGGGAAACTACTGGTGTTCACTGTCGAGCATGTATCGGATCGCCGCCGCGGCCGGACAAAACCGTGAACGCCGACGAACAGCGACACATCCACCGAAGGCGATCCCCGAACTCCTCGCCGACGGACCTTCACAGGTCTGGACCTGGGACATCACCAAACTTCGCGGGCCCACCAAGGGCGTGTGGTTTCACCTGTACGTACTGATCGACATCTACTCTCGCTACAACCCGTCGTGGATCGTGGCTGCACACGAAAGTGCTGAATTGGCAGCTGAATTCATTGCGGAAGCAATCGAGCGCAACGGCATCGCCCCGCACACCGTCCACGCGGACCGCGGCACTTCGATGACCTCAGGATTGGTGTCGGAACTGCTCACCAACCTCGGCATCACCCGGTCGCATTCACGACCGCGAGTATCGAACGACAACCCGTACTCCGAGTCGCAATTCAAGACTCTGAAATACCTGCATGATTTCCCGACTTCGTTTGCATCACTGGATGATGCACGAGTGTTCTTGGAAGGATTCTTCAACGAGTACAACCATATTCACCGTCATTCGGGAATTGCCTGGCATACGCCGGCGTCGGTGCACTTCGGGACCGCTGACGCGGTCGACGAGGCCCGGCAGATCACTCTGAACGAGGCTTACGTCGCGAACCCTGCCCGGTTTTCGCGCCGGCCAAGTCCGCCCGAGATGCCGACCGTATTCTTCATCAACGAACCGGTCTCGGAATCGCAGATCAACTGAACGTCACTGTCTCACTTGACTTGACACATAGCG
>NZ_JAAOLG010000096.1:0-1526 GCF_011602025.1 Rhodococcus sp. IC4_135 | reverse complement strand
CCCGGCCGCCCAAACCTCGCGGTGAAGGACGCAAGCCAGGGAAGCGGACCGTCATCGCCCTGGGCGCGGTGGCGGTCGCCGTCGCTGGTACCGGCATCGTCGCCACCCTCGGCAGTGGGGAAGGCGATCAGGCCCCTGCCACCGACACAGTCACGACAGAAGCGCTCGGCCCCACCGACGAAAACGGCCTACCGATCCTCAAACTCCCCGATGCCGAACCTTCCGAGACGCCCACAACAGCACCGGCCGAAGAAGCTTGCCGCAGCGACCGGGGCGACCAGGAGAGCGGCGCAGACGTAATAGCGGCGTTCAACTACGCCTACTACGTCGAACGCAACGCAGCAGCAGCCAGAGCGCTCGCTACCCCCAGTTCCACAGTCCAGCCAGTCCCGGACCTGCAAAAAACGATCGACCAAGTCCCCGCCGGAACCGCGCACTGCGTCAAATCCATCGCCCTCTCCGAAGGGGTGTACCTCGTGGACCTCTCACTGAACGCACCCGATCAGCCCGCCAAACGCGGCACCCTCACGGTGACCACCCAAAAGATCGACAACCGCTGGTACGTCGACGCCTTCAAAGACTGACGAGCACGCCGACGCCGACCGATGTGGACGACACCGAGGAGCAACCCCATGAAGCTCAATCCGTTCAGAACCACGAAAACTGCTGTCCGCCAAAAGAATCTTCATCCCACAGACCTCTGGGACCTCTCCCTGTCCCGATTCACGACTAGAACGCACGCACTGGTCATCGGCCCGAACCCCGCAAACAGGGCCCAGGCCATCGCGAGCCTTCTTCGCCGCGCCCACTCGCGGGACTTCCCCGCAATCGTGATCTCCCCGGTAGAAGCCGACACCGACCACCGTTTCGGCGCATTCACGACCGTCACCGACGCCCTCGCCGCCGCGCAACTGTTGCGATCACTGCACTCCGAAATGCAGGCCCGCTGGCGCCACCTGGAAATCACGAAAGCCGCTCGCAGAGACGTGATTCCGGCGTTGATCGTGGCCGTCGACGGATTCGACGCCCTCACCCGCCGATGGGACGAGATCGCCGCCGAGGGAGAGAAGAGTGCACAGGAGTTACTCAAAGCCCTGAACCCGATCGATGCGTGCCGAGAACTGCTCATACTCGCCAGCAGCAGCGGGATCATCGTCGTGATCGGCGCTGCTCGGAACGAAGCGATCGAAATATCTTTCGGACGAGAAGAAATCGTGAACGCCTTCGGAACACGCATCGGCCTGCCGGGACTCTCACCCGACGACGCTCACACGCTGATGGGAGCGCACATCGCCGAAGCCGACAAGGCACTCGGACCAATAGAAGGCTTCGTGATCGACGGCTCCGAGATCAGTCAAGCGCCGTACGTCCCGAACGATGCGCCCGGCCTCGCCGCCGCACCCACACCGGCATTCACCGCCTTCTCCGATACCTTCGCCCGTTTTCTCGCCGACAACCACATCCCGGACGTGGTCGACATGACCTGATCCGCCGCAGCAGCGCCCGACCCCGACCCTCCCCGCCTC
>NZ_JAAOLG010000095.1:0-1680 GCF_011602025.1 Rhodococcus sp. IC4_135 | reverse complement strand
CGCCCACGACGGAGGAAGCGCCACCGGTGGTCGAGGCCCCGCCGGTTGTGCAGGACACCTATGTGCCGCCGGCGCCTGCACCCGCACCTCCGCCGCCCGCGATCTACATTCCGGGGCTGCCGCCGATTCTGTTGCCGGTCCTCCCGCCGATCCCCGGACTCTGAGACCCGGTGTCAGCGTTTGGAGTGGCGTCCACCTGACGTGGGGCCGGTCTTGACCGCACTACCGGGCGGGCGCGCGAGAATGACGGCGATTGCGGTGGTGAGCGGAACCGAAAGAGCCAGAGCAATTCCGCCGACCGCGGACCGGACGATTTCGATCGCGACGGCGTCACCGACCAACACGTCTTGGAGTGGGCGCCCGCTGACACTGAAAAGCAACAGCAGTGGCAGCGCTCCGCCGGCGTACGCGAGGACCAAGGTGTAGACAGTGCTGGCGATGTGATCGCGTCCGACCCGCATCGCCCCACTGAACACCTTTCGGCGAGGAGCGTGCTTGTCGAGTTCGGCCAACTCGAATGCCGAAGATGCCTGGGTGATGGTGACGTCGTTGAGAACACCGAGCGATCCGATGATGAAGCCCGCCAGCAGCAGGCCCGTGATGTCGATGTGTTCGATGTATGTCTGCACATTGGTGTTCTGCTCTTCGGACAACCCGGTGAGATGGGTCAGTTCGATACAGAGATAGGAGAGAACCGCCGCGAGCACCATCGCGGCGAGGGTGCCGAGCAATGCCGAACTGGTTTTGAGTGAGACACCGTGCGCCAGATAGAGAACCGCGTACAAGATCACCGCGCCGGCGACCAGTGCAACCGGTATCGCAGGCTTGCCGTCGAGCAAGGCGGGCAGGAGGAATCCGACGACAACGCCGAATGCGATCACCAGTCCGACGAGAGCGCGCAATCCGCGCCACCGCGCAACAGCGATGATGACTACGGCAAACGCCAAAGCGATCAGTGCCAGCGGGAGTCCACGCGAATAGTCCTCGAAGGAGTACTGAGTATTGCCGTTCGGGTCCGTCTGACGCACGAGACGAATGTGGTCACCGACTCGTAGATCCGGTTGACCGGCGCCCGGGATGACCTCGAGCAGTGTCTTGGTTCCGGCATTCGGCCCGGATTCGATGTCGACGATGCTCCGCTGGCATTGATAGGCCGACGTGGGCGGCGGTTGCGGGGCGCCGACGAATACCCTTCCAGCGGAGGAACTCCCGCAGTCGCCGAGGTCTTGCATGGTGACCGTGCCCGCCTCGGTTTCCACCGAGCTGCCGTCGGCATTCTGAAAAGGGAGTGGGACGGGGATGGTGTTCTTGTCCGGCCACAGTGCGATTGCTGCCGCGACGACGATCATGCCGATGACGACGAGCAAGCCGATGACGACGCGTGAGGCAGTGGGGCCGATCTGAATGGGTCCACCGTGGCCGTGGCCGTGACTCATCGGAAACTGAGTGTCGGACTGGGGATTTGCACCGGTGCAATGTTATCGGCTCCGAAGCGAATGGTCAGCTTCTGAAGGCAGTGTTGAAAGGCAGTGTCGGTGAAAGGCAGGGCCGACGAAAGGCAGTGCCCGTGAAAACCGGTGCTACCGATGAGGGGGGTGTGAAACGGAGATTGGTCGAGCTGGGTGGCGGGGAACAGGGGGGGTTGTCCCCGCCACCCAGCTCGACCAATCTCCGTTTCAC
>NZ_JAAOLG010000094.1:0-1753 GCF_011602025.1 Rhodococcus sp. IC4_135 | reverse complement strand
CCCGAGGACCCGCCCGGTCGCACTCAGCGAATCACCGCGACGCCACATCTCCCAGATCGTGTTCTCTTGATCCACAGTGAACCCGAGCGCCCTGTTGCCCATCCATGCCTCCACGATCACGCATCATCTCACCAGTAGTGATGCGTTGACGTGTTGAGACCAAGATCGGTTTTCGACCAAACTGGGCTCGTGCCTACGCACATGTCCAGTAACCGTTCGAACGCTGCTGGATCCAAACCTCCCAAACAGTCCGTTGCCTGGCCCTCTACCCTTTCACTATGCACCTCCCAGCACCTAGCTTCGCTTGTCCATCCGGAAAGACGAACCGCCTACAAGTACCGACAGTGCTCCCACAGCCCGAAAAGATCAATCCATCTATCCAGTCTCGAACCGATAGATTCCTGAATGACAGCGAGAAGCTACTGTTACCTGATCTCACAGCACTATCCAGCTCCACAGCCCTTTCCCTAAATGTAGGGATCCCTTTGAATACGCCGCTGCTTCAGAAACCCGACCTGGATCAATACGCATTCCTACTCACAGAAAGAGTAAAGCAAATTTCCGGGAATCAGCTTGCAAGCGTATGGTGCACAAAAAGGAATTCAAAAATATCCACGATTTCAATTGACTCAGCCATCCCTGCGCAATCATCCAACATCGGCCAAACGGCAACACTGATAACTCGCAGGTCGTATACAAAAGAACAATTCAAAAACGAAATCCCGGACGCAATCTCCGGACTGAAACCCATTCAAGATGGGCCTGTCGCGTTGCATATATCTTACGTGACCGGGTTGCCGCGCACTTGGGCAAATCTATGGAAACCAACCATCGATGGGTTGGGCGGATTACTCGGTACACGTAACTCGTCAGAACCGCGGAAGGTAGACGCTGGTCGCATAGTGCAACTTGCCCTACATCACCGATCTGATGGACCGGAGCTGGGACATAGTGTACAAATCACTGTAACGGCGTCTTCGATCATGCCAATCACCCTTTGATGCCATCCCCTCAAATAGCGGCCTCAAATTGCGCGAATTTATCAAAGAATAAGAAACATACAAAAACCAACATTCTTAAAAAATCGAAACCTTATTCTTTCATGGGCCGCACTCTGCGCTTTCGATTGGAGGTACATCCGGGTGGGACCAGAATATCCAGAATCCGTTTCCAGTAACCACAGGGCAGCCCTCTGCGTGGCGCAGACGCTCAGCCATCTCAATGACAATACCCATCGACCTGTCAGAAAGTCCGTCCGCTTGAGCGAGGAGTCTCCGTAAAGGTACTTGGTCGAGACGTTCGATCACTTCCGACGCCGTCGGAAAATCAGGATTAACGGCGGGAAGATAGAAATAGTCTTTGTCGACACCAAAGAAGTCGGCGAGTATCGCCACGATCTCCGGAGACGGATTCGAACGCTTCCCTCGCCGCAACTGCGAAATATACGGATGCGAAATTTGGTGACCTCGGGCATTGAGCGCGTCCGCCAGCTGCACTTGCGTAATCGGGCAGCCGATCCGCGCCGAGTGGTCGAACAACGCATTCAACTGATCACTAAACATTTGGTCCTCACAGCGAAAATTAAGGGACCCGTCTCGGAAAGTAGGGACAACATGGGATCATAGTGGCTCTTCCCAGATGAGGGTGTAGGTCGGCCGGGCGCGTCGGTCCGCAGGTAGACGTCGAGGTCTCCCGACGATGGAGGTTCCTACGCCATCCATCCGAAAGACCTCGACGTGACCGACGCTACCCC
>NZ_JAAOLG010000093.1:0-2129 GCF_011602025.1 Rhodococcus sp. IC4_135 | reverse complement strand
GAGTTGCGCAGATGCTCGAATTCGGCGCATCCATCACGAAGGTGTCCAAGACCCTCGCGATGGACAAAAAGGATGTGAAAGCCCAGGCAGCGGTAGGGAAAGCGGAGGCAGCCCGCGCCGCCCTCGACGCCGGACAGCTCGACCTTGCACATGCGGCAGTAGTGGCCGAGTTCGAGGAAGCCGGAGATACCGAAGCCGTCGAAAAGCTCCTGACCACGAGGTACTACGACTTCGACCACGTAGCGGAGCGACTGCGCGGGTTGCGTGAAGAGCGGGAGGCATACGCCCTCGCCGCAGCCCCGTTCGAGGAGAAGGGATTTACGATCCTTCCGCACGATCACATCAGTTTCGGGGAGGAGGTGCCGTCCCCGTCCGACCTGGTCACCGCAGACGGCGACGAGGTCACCCAAGAGATGATCGACGCAGCCCCGCAGTTCTGGGCGGTGTTCCTGGGATTGAACGACGCGTTTTTCGACAAAGCCACCGGCGAGCGCGTCGATTACGACGACGTCGATTGGGACACCGAGGACGACGATTCCGCCGTACCCGACGAAGGGCTACGGCACGCCAATACCGTCGACTACCGGCCCGAGTACCTCCCGGAATACTGGTGCATCGACCAGGAAGGCGCAGGACTCGAACCGCACCCGATCATCGACGCACCCGATGGCAGCGGAAACGGCCACGTCGAGGCAGTTCGGGCAGTGCGCGAGCAGGAAGCGAAGGACAAGCAGGAACGCCGACGAGTCCGCGAGCTGAACAAGCAGGCCGAGGCCGCGACCACCGTCCGCCGCGAGTTCCTGCGCACAACCTTGCTCGCCCGCAAGACCCCACCGAAAACGGCAGCGGCCTACGTCGCGACCACCCTCGCCCGCGATCCCGGACTGATCTCGGAATACAAGGCAGCGGAATCACTCGGTGAGCTGCTCGGATTCAAGGGCTACTACCCCGCCCGAGAGTTGGCCGAGCAAGTGGCGAAGGCGTCCGAGGCACGCGCTCAGGTGCTGCTCCTCGCGCTGGTGATCGCCGCACAAGAGTCCCGCATGGTCAAAGACGCATGGCGATCCAAGCCCAAGAACGCCGACCAGTACCTCAGTTTCCTGATGGAACAGGGCTACACCCTCGCCGCCGTCGAGGAAATCATCACCGGACAGCTCACATTCGACGAGGTCGCGATCGACTGACCCAATGAAGCGGCGATCCCCAGCCCGAAAGGGCTGGGGATCGTCCGCCCTTCCGCCCCGCACCTTCCACCTCCGGCCGGCGGTCAGAGCCACAGGCGGACCGGAAGGGCGGAATACGGACACCACTACAGGCACTCGAGAAAGCACCCGGCCGCCAGCCATGAACCACGACAAAAGCGCAAGGAAAAGGAGCCGACCCGCCCCGGTGTGAACATTCTTCTATCCCGACACTCGCGCATCAAGGCCGCTCCAGAAATAATATCCACTGCGCCACTCGCACGCTCGAACAACGGCGCTATGATATTTTTTCCTACACTCACCTTGACCCGCTCCCGCCGAGACCAGAATATCGGCACATACCGGGGGAGGGGGAGAAAATGCAGGTAGAACGCATGCGAGTAGCTGCCTATGTCACGGTTCAGCATTAGGGAAAGAATGTGATAATGATTGAAGATGTCATTAAATCAATCGGAAACTAATCGAAGAAATGCCGCGAAAGTATTGTTCTATATCGCATTGTTCGATAGAATGAAATCAATAAAGAATCACCGACAAGGGGGAATGAAAATGGCGATCACCGTATACACCAAGCCCGCATGTGTGCAATGCAATGCCACGTACCGCGCACTCGACAAAGCGGGAATCGAATACGACGTCATCGGCATCACCGAAAACGCACAGGCCCGCGATTACGTCATGAGCCTCGGATACCTGCAAGCCCCCGTCGTCGTCGCAGGGGAAAACCACTGGAGTGGATTCCGCCCCGACGAAATCTCCAAGCTCACCACGGCCGCCTGACCACACACTTTCACCAGCGAAACGAGTTTCAATGAGGAAATCAAGCAGTTCGAAGAGCGGGTGCATCAACGATGAACAGCCGGTCGTCGCGCAACAATGCCCAGATCACGTTCACTCGTCGACGCGCCAAGGCGATAACCGCTTGAA
>NZ_JAAOLG010000092.1:0-2292 GCF_011602025.1 Rhodococcus sp. IC4_135 | reverse complement strand
CCGCCAACGCTGGTCCAACCGATGGAAGGCAGCACTGAATGCCTTCGAGATAACGTTCGACGGACGGCTGTCTGCCGGACGAAAGTAGTTAGAAATCAACCAATTACACCGTTTTCTGGACAGACCCCCCCGCGGATCGGCTAGAGGGACACGTCAGGGACTGTCCATCTGAGGGCCTTGTTGGTCTTCGTGTGTAGTGGGCGCGGTCGCCGCCGAGGCGTTGTGTCGGGGGGTCAGGAAGTGGTCGATGTCGACGATGAGGAACAGTGCGGTGGCGGTAGTGACCACGTGGGCGTGGTTGTTTTCGATGGTGGCTCGCAGGTGTAGTTTGCGGCCTGCTCGGGAGTGGATGTGAGAGCGGAGGGTGTAGGGGGTGTCGAGCAGGACCGGGGCGAGGTAGTCGATAGCGAGGTGGCGGGTGACGGCGAGCTCTCCCACGGTGTAGAGCAGAAACCCGAACAAGTCGTCGAGGACGGTGGCGACCGCGCCCCCGTGGGCAATCGCTGGGGCGCCGACATGGCGGGAATCGAAGCTGTGGTGGGCGTAGACGCCGTGTGCGTCGCGTCGGACGCGCAACTGGTGGCCGTGAGGGTTAGCCGGTCCGCAACCAAGGCAGTGGGGGTGGTGAGGCGGCAGGTCGACGTGTTCGGGCGGCGCCACAGCGAAGGTACGGATCCAGTCCTCGGCCTCGAAAGGTTCGGGGCCGGCGGTCTCGGGTGTGTTGGTGTTGGGTGTGTGCTCGGTCATGGACGCCTTCCGTAGGTGTCCTCACCATTAGCAATGAGGATGTCGCAGTGGGCTTTGTGGGCAAGCTCGGCCGGCGAGGTAATAGTAGCCGGGCCAGTGGTGACCGGTGGGGGTTCGCGGTGACGATGAGGTCGTCGGCGGTCGGGCCGGCTAGGTGAAACAGTGCGCGGACGGTGGGCTCGGGCAGGATGCGAGTTTCGATGTCGACGGCGCCGTGGGCGATCGCATGTTGGTGCGCGGTGCGCAGGATGGCGTCGGTGGGTGTGGTACCTCGCAGCCGGTCGACGTCAGTACCGAGTGCGCGTTCGTCGATGTCGTGACGGGCGCAGATGATCAGGAGTCGGGCGTGGGTGACGTGAGCCAGCTCGGCGGCGTGGTCGACCACGCGGTAGGAGTAGTCGGATCCGTCGGTGTCGACGAGGATCGTGCGATAGGCCGTCATGATGGGGCCTCTTTCACGAGAAGGGGGTGTTCGAGCGGGGAGGGGTGTTCGTGTGAGTGCGTGACGCGCGGGAGCGGCGGGTGGTGGGGCCGGGAGAGAGGACTGCCAGCACGATCGCCCCGGCGGCGGTGAGGGCGGCCAGCGTGAGCGCGGCCTGGCTGCTGCCGTGCACGAACGCTGCCTTGGCGAACTCGGCCAGCGGTAGGGCCGCCGGTCCGGCCTGGTCAGCGACCTGCAGAGCAGCGGCCAGGGAATCGGCGACCGGGCCGCGGGCGGGCTCGGGAAGCTGGGGCAGAGCGGGCTGGATGTGGTGGGTATAGCCTGCGGCGAGCACGCTGCCAGCCACGGCGATCCCGATCGCGGCGCCGATCTCGCGGGCAGCGTCGTTGACCGCGGCGGCGACCCCCTGTTTGGCCGCAGGGGTGTCGGCGACGATGGCGTAGGTCGCCGGGGCGGTGCACAATCCCAGACCCGCGCTCATGATCAGCAGCGGCCACAGCAGGCCGGGATAGTCCGCGGCCACGGTCAACCGGCTTACCAGCACCAGTCCGGCAGCGATGGCAAGCAGTCCTGAGACGGTCATCACTTTCAACCCGACGAGGCTCGACAACCACGGTGCGATTACCGAGATCACGACCAGCGGCACCACCATCGGCGCCAACGCCAGTGCCGAGGCCAGCGGCCCATAGCCGAGGATCAGCTGCAGGTACTGCACCAACAGCAGGAACACTCCGAAGGTAACCAGGAACTGGATGGTCACCGACAGCGAGCCGGCCCCGAAACCGCGGCGGGCGAACAACCGCACGTCCAGCAGTGGCGCAGAAGACCGCAGCTCTACGATCACAAACACCACCGCTGCCAGGAGACCGACCCCGGCGATAGCGGCGACGAGCTGGTCGGCCCAGCCCCGCGCGGGAACCTCGATCGCGGCGAACACGATCGCCGCGATCGCGACGGCCACCACCGCCGCACCCACCCAGTCCACCGGGGGATGCTCGCTCTCTCGGGACTCGGCGATAGTGCACGCCAACCCCGCCAGCACCACCCCCGCCACGGTCAACCCGACGAACACCGAAGGCCATGACCACCGCTCGAGCAGTACC
>NZ_JAAOLG010000091.1:0-2495 GCF_011602025.1 Rhodococcus sp. IC4_135 | reverse complement strand
GAGTTGCGCAGATGCTCGAATTCGGCGCATCCATCACGAAGGTGTCCAAGACCCTCGCGATGGACAAAAAGGATGTGAAAGCCCAGGCAGCGGTAGGGAAAGCGGAGGCAGCCCGCGCCGCCCTCGATGCCGGACAGCTCGACCTCGCACACGCGGCAGTAGTGGCCGAGTTCGAGGAAGCCGGAGACACCGAAGCCGTCGAAAAGCTCCTGACCACCAGGCCTTACAACTTCGACCACGTAGCGGAGCGACTACGCGGGTTGCGCGAAGAACGGGAGGCATACGCCCGCGCCATGGTCAGCCCCGTCTTCCGCAACCAGTTGTAGCCGGCGTTTTCATGAATGCCGACCGCTCGCGCTGCGGCGCGGACCGTGCCACCTCTATCGAGCAATCGAAAGAATTCTTCCTTCTGCTGATCCGTGTACTTTTTCCCAGCCACCGCCACACCTTCCAGTAGGTGTTGCGACGATCGCTGGAATCCAAGCCCGTGAAGGTAAAATTTACTGCGCCGCTGTCCTGGATACGTTTTCGAGGCGAGTCGTCGGTTGGTCGATCGACAGCTCGCAGACAGCGACGTTGGTGACAAACGCTCTAGGAATGGGCATTTCCAATCGAGGCCCAACACCCGGCACACTCATTCACTCGGACAGTGAGACTGTTCGTGCCGGTGTTTTCGGATTTCCTGACCGTTACCGCATGGAGACGAGAGAATGCTGGTGCCGGGAGTTCCCAGTGTTCCTGACCCTCACTCCGATCGACGATCGTGTGTCTTTCCTTGGATTTGTCGGTTCCTGGGAACCCCCGGTGAGGCGCTACGCCTCACCGTCGGGGTGACCTGAGGAGAGCCTGCACCACCAGGTGCTCATCACTGTCTTGTCCGCCGGTTCGGTCGATGCGCGGCGCCGCCTTGCTCATCGGTCAACGGAGAGGAAAGCGACATGACAAGGATGCCTGACAAAGCCGATCTCGATCAAGACCGGCGAGTGTTCGCCGGAGTCGATACCCACAAAGAACTGCACGTCGCCGCGGTGATCGATACCGACGACAACGTCCTCGGAACTCGCAGTTTTCCGACCACCCGAAACGGGTATCGAACCATGCTGACCTGGATCGGCGAGTACGGCAATCTGATCCGGATCGGTATTGAGGGCACTGGCTCCTACGGAGCTGGGCTGACCCGCCACCTCGCGAAAGCCGGCGTGACGGTACTCGAGGTGGACCGCCCCGATCGCTCGGACCGTCGCCGTAAGGGCAAAGACGACGACCTCGACGCCATCAACGCGGCCCGCGCAGCCAAGACCAACCGGCGCACCACCACCCCGAAATCGAAAGACGGTGCCGTCGAGTCACTTCGGGTGTTGAGGGTGACCCGAGCCCATTCGGTACGAGAGCGGCGCAGTGCGCTGCAACTGCTGCGGATGACGATCATCTCCGCTCCCGACGAGCTGCGCGCTCAGGTCCGCGATCTGACGCGGATGCAACTGATCCGCCTCCTCGCCGCCTGGCGACCGGATGTCGCGAACGCTACTGATCCCGTGACCGCCTACCGGGTGTCGATGAAGTCCCTGGCTCGCCGCTATCTCGAATTAACCGACGAGATCGCCGATCTCGACGAACTGATCAACCCAATCGTGAAAGCCCTCGCACCTCAACTACTCGAGCGCGTCGGAATCGGTATCGAAGTCGCCGGACAAATGCTTGTCACCGCCGGCGATAATTCCGATCGATGAAATCCGAAGCCGCGTTCGCGATGCTATGCGGTGTTGCACCGCTACCCGCATCTTCTGGCATGACCCAACGCCACCGCCTCAATCGCGGCGGTGACCGCCAAGCCAACCGAGCCTTGCATCTGGCCGTCATCGGCCGCATTCGACTCGACCCGAAAACCCAGGCCTACGTAGAGAAGAAAACCAGCGAAGGCCACTCGAAACTGGAAACTATCCGGTGCCTGAAGCGCTACCTGGCTCGCGAGGTCTACTACCTCCTCAACCCTGGACCGCAGACAATCACCCCGAACACCCGACACCATCGAAAAGCAGCTTGACTCTCAGGAGAGCATCCACGGAGTGCAGTTCACGTCCTGGGCATTCACCCACCGGGCGCACGACTCAGGGCTGGTCCCGTCAATGGGATCGATCGGCGATTGCTATGACAACGCCGTGATCGAATCTTTCTGGGGCAGAATACAAACCGAACCCTTGAACAGAAAACGCTGGAAAACGAGGATCGAACTGGCCAACGCCATGTTCGAGTACCTCGAGATCTTCCACAACGGTAGCGTCGGCACAGTGCACTCGGGATGCTGACCCCGATCGAGTTCGAGACATACACTTCACACGTCAACCCGTTGCCTGAAGTCAAATATGGCGGGTCTGTCCAGAAAACGGTGTAATTGGTTGATTTCTAACTACTTTCGTCCGGCAGACAGCCGTCCGTCGAACGTTATCTCGAAGGCATTCAGTGCTGCCTTCCATCGGTTGGACCAGCGTTGGCGG
>NZ_JAAOLG010000090.1:0-2787 GCF_011602025.1 Rhodococcus sp. IC4_135 | reverse complement strand
CGCCCGTCGGGCCCAGGAAAATGAACGAACCGATCGGCCGGCGCGGATCACGGATACCGGACCTCGCCCGGATCACCGCGTCCGCGACCAGTTGCACCGCCTCGTCCTGACCGACGACCCTCTCGTGGAGAATCTCGTCGAGCTTCAACAACTTCTCCCGCTCACCTTCCTGCAGCCGGGCGACCGGGATACCCGTCCACGCGGCCACGATCTCTGCGATCTCGTCTTCGGTGACCACTTCACGCAGCAACGGATTCCGGCCCTGCCTGGTAGCCAGTTGCTCCTCCGCCGCCTCGAGCCGGCGCTCCAGCGCGGTGATCTCGCCGTACCGCAACTCGGCGGCCCGATTGAGGTCGTAGTTGCGTTCCGCCTCCTCGGCCTCGTGGCGCAATCGTTCCAGCTCTCCCCGCAGCTCCTGCACCCGCCGGATCGCCTGCCGCTCCGCCTCCCATTGAGCGTGCCGGGCGTCGGCCTCGGCCCGCAGGTCGGCCAGCTCCTTGCGCAATTCTTCGAGGCGCGCTTTGCTGGCCGCGTCCGTTTCCTTGGACAGTGCGGCCTCTTCGATCTCCAGCCGGGTCACCTTCCGGGTGAGCTCGTCGAGTTCGGCGGGCATCGAATCGATTTCGGTGCGTAGCCGAGCGCATGCCTCGTCTACGAGATCGATCGCCTTGTCCGGAAGGAAGCGGTCGGTGATGTACCGGTGCGAGAGGGTCACGGCGGCCACCAATGCACCGTCCTGAATCTTCACGCCGTGGAACACCTCGAGGCGTTCTCGAAGTCCGCGCAGAATCGAGATCGCATCCTCGGCACTGGGCTCGTCGACGAGAACCGTCTGGAAGCGACGCTCCAGTGCCGCATCGGATTCGATGTGCTTGCGATACTCGTCGAGAGTGGTGGCACCGATCATGTGCAGTTCGCCGCGTGCGAGCATCGGTTTGAGCATGTTGCCGGCGTCGAGAGACCCCTCGCCGCCGACCGAGCCCGCTCCGACCACGGTATGCAACTCGTCGACGAACAACAGGATGCGCCCCTCGGCAGCCTTCACCTCGGACAGCACGGCCTGCAGTCGCTCCTCGAACTCGCCGCGGTACTTCGCACCGGCCACCAGAGAACCCATGTCGAGCGAGAAGATCGTCTTGTCGCGTAGGCCCTCGGGCACGTCGCCGCGGACGATCCGCTGGGCGAGACCCTCGACAATCGCGGTCTTACCGACACCGGGGTCGCCGATCAGCACCGGGTTGTTCTTCGTTTTCCGGCTCAAGATCTGAGTTACCCTGCGGATCTCGGCATCTCGGCCGATGACCGGATCGAGTTTGCCTGCCCGCCCCTCGGAGACGAGGTCGCGCCCGTACTTCTCCAATGCCTCGTACGCCCCCTCCGGGGTGGCCGAGGTGACACGCTGATTGCCGCGCACCTTCGTCAGCGCTGTGAGGAAGGCGTCTCGTGTGACCCCGTGACTGGCGAGGACCCGACCGGCCGCGCTGGCCGATCCTTCCTCGGAGAGGGCCATCACGAGATGCTCCACCGACACGTAGGAATCCTTGAGTCGCTTCGCCTCCCGCTCTGCGGCGTCGAGCAGCTTGGCCAGGCGCTGGGTGATCGTCACCTGACCGGGTGTCGCGCCGGGGCCGCTGACCTTCGGCCTACGCGACAGTTCACGATCCAGATCGGATCGCAGGGCATCGACGTTCGCGCCGGCCTGTTCGAGCAGTCGGGGTACCAACCCATCCTGCTGATCGACCAACGCGAGCAGCAGGTGCTCTCCGTCGACCTCGGTGTGGCCCATTCTGGTCGCGACGTTCTGGGCTTCCTGCAGGGCTTCTCGTGACTTTTCAGTCAGGCTGCCGGTGTCCATGGGGGTGTCCTCCTTCTGCGGGAAGCTGCTTCGAGTTTCTCGATTCGATCCAGCAGATCGAGCACGAGCCCGATTGCCGAGTAGTTCAGGCCCAGGCCGGTCCGCAGCCGTTGGATGCGGGCGGCGTGGACCACTTCGGATGGTTCGAACGACATCTCTCCGCCGGCGTAGCGGTGGGCGTCGAGCAGTCCGAGAGCCACAAGCTTTCGTGCCAGGTCGGGGTGCAGCCCGGTACGTTCGGCGAAGGCATCCGGCGACAAACCGGCACGGCGAACCAATACGTACTGAGTGACCGGGGTCGGGGTGCTCATGTCTCTTTCCTCGGATCGAAGTTCGATTCGGCGCCCAACTGCTCGAACAGCTCGCGTTCACGTGCTGTCGGTTTCGACGGAACCATCACCTTGATTTCGGCGTAGAGGTTGCCGTTGGCGCCCCGCGGATTCGGCATTCCCTCTCCGCGCAGGCGCAGCTTCCTACCAGTCGACGAGCCCGGCACCACTTTGACTTTCGCCTCGCCACCCGGGGTGGGAACGACGACTGTCGACCCGAGAACCGCCTCCCATGGCGATACGGGCAGATCGACGTAGATGTCCCGACCCTGCACGCGGAACCGTGAATGCGGTTTGATCCGCACCACGAGGTACAGATCCCCAGGCGGCGCGTCACCGTTGCCTCGGCCTCCTTGCCCGGCCAACCGGATTCGCTGGCCGTCCAGGACGCCGGCTGGAATGTCGACGTCATACTGCCGTCCGTCCAGTCTGAGAGTGCGTTTTCCGCCCTGATAGGCCTCTTCCAGCGCCAGTTCCAGTTCGGCCTCCTGATCGGCGCCGGGAATCGGTCCGAACCCACCGCCTCCGCCGAACATCTGCCCGAAGAGGTCTTCGAAGTCGACGCCGCCCTCGCCACCGACACCGTGACCGAAGTGCACCCTT
>NZ_JAAOLG010000008.1:0-256499 GCF_011602025.1 Rhodococcus sp. IC4_135 | reverse complement strand
GAAGCACATTTTTCAATCAGCAGCCAGGGCGTCCCGAAGCGCTGGGCGGCCACTCGTTTCGAGCCACACAAGGCAAGACACCATCAGCCACACCCAGCACTTCCGGACCAACTAACAACTTACGGAGCCACCATGTCCGACGCAGGACTCGCCGGCGCTCGTGCGCTGGCAGAAAATACCGTGAAGATAGCCGAGCAATTCGGGACTACCGAGTGGGAAGCGGACACTGCGTGCCACGGTTGGCGCGTCCACGACCTCATCGGTCACATGGCGTTCTTCTTCAACTTCATCGCCGACCCGGATCTGGTGTTCCCGCCGAACCCCAGTGGAAAGTCCGAGCGGCTCAACGACGCTGCCGTCCGCGAGCGTGCCGATCTACCGCACGAGCAGATCCTGGACTACTACCGGGAGCAATCCGAAGCGGGGCTCGCGACGTTGGCCTCGCTGCAGACAGAGGAGCTTCGCAACAACACACTCGAGATGCTCGACCTCGGGACTTATCGCCTGCATCAGCTCAGTGACGCGGTGTCGTTCGACCATCTCGTCCATTTGACGTCGGATCTTCTGGCGCCGTTCGGACCGATTCCTCACGGTGAGATCGACGTGGCGGCCGCAGTCGATCCGGCGATCGACTGGATGGTTGCTGGGCTCCCGCAGATGTGCGGCGAAGCTGTCGCCACCGCGTTGACATCGCCTGTGGCACTGCGCCTCAACGGCGCCACCGAGCGCACTTTCGTCATCTCTCGTGGCGATGGGGGAGTGACCGTCACCGAATCTGACGACGTGCCGGAGAACGTCGCGACCACCCAAGCCACCGAATTTCTGCGGTGGGGGACCACCCGATCTGCATGGCGGTCTGCCGTCGAGGTTTCCGGCGACCGCAGGACCGTCGCCGCAGTCCTCGATGCCATCGACATCGTCTGACCCACACCGAACCCGAAATCCAGAACACGAGGAAACAGTTATGTCTCAGTACTTGCAGGACAAGGTCATTCTCATCACCGGTGCAGGGGGTGGGTTCGGTCAACTCATCGCCGAGAAGGTGGCTGCGCAGGGCGCCAAAGTCGTCGGCGTGGACATCAACGAGGCGGGCCTGAAGACTGTGTTCGACGGTATCGCGGCCGCGGGATTCACCGGCACCTACAAGGTTGCCGACGTCACCGACATGGATCAGGTCATCGCCGCGGCGCAGCACGGCATTTCGGAGTACGGGGCGCTCGACGTACTCGTCAACAATGCAGGCGTCATGCCTCTCGCATATTTCGCCGATCACGAACGTGCGTGGCAGAAGTGGCACAAGGCAATCGACATCAATATCAAGGGCGTCGTCAACGGAATCTCTGCGGTATACGACCAGATGATCGAGCAGGGTCGCGGTCAAGTCGTCAACATCTCGTCGATCTTCGGAAACGCCGGCGTCGACGGTTCCGGCGTCTACAGCGCAACCAAGGCTGCAGTCACCACGATCTCGGATTCACTGCGAATCGAAGCCAAGGGCAAGATCAAGGTGACGACTGTCAAGCCCACGGGTGTGACAGGAACGAACTTGGCGAGCTGGATCGTCAACGAGAACGCGATCCTCGGTCTCACCGGTCAACGTGCGGGTACCTACATGGAGAACGTCGGGCACCTGGCCGACGGCACCCTCAGCCCCGGGCAGAAGGATGTCGACTCCATCGAATACTGGCTGATCAAGCCCGACGACCTGGCCGACGCTGTCGTTCACATCATCGATCAACCGTGGGGTATCAGCATCAGTGACATAACCGTCCGCGCCAGCGGCGAGGATTACCTGTACTGACAACCTGATCGAAAGCCGCGCTCTGCCGGTGTGGCCGCGCAAACCTCGCCGAAGACTGCAGTACGGGACGTTCCGTGGTCGAGCGCCATTGCCATGGCATTGCCTGTCGTCGTAGAGTCTTACTTAACGATCGTTAAGCTGTTGCTGTGGAGGACTCCGTTTGCCGAGGAAGTCGCCGGAATCAGTCCGAGGAGTTTGAATGAAAGCAGTCCACTTGGTGGAGGCGACAGGGCCCGAAGGTTTGTCGTTGGTCGATGTCGACGAACCTGTCGATCCCGCACGGGTGGTAGTTGATTTGCACACCGCCGGCGTGAGTTTCCCTGATCTTCTCCAGACCACGGGCGGCTACCAAATGGTGCTCGAACTACCTTGCGTACCAGGGATTGAAGGTGCCGGTACCGTTCGGAGCGCGCCGCCAGGGTCAGGCTTCGTGCCCGGGCGGCGCGTGGCCGTGCTGACGACCGGGGAAGGCTCGTGGCAGCAGACCGTTGCGGTCGAGCCGTCCAATGTCTTCGCTCTGCCTGATGTGGTCTCGCTCTCGGCCGGTTCGGGATTTCTCCTGAATTATCTGACCGCGCACTTCGCCCTCGACGAACGTGCGCGATACCGTGCCGGCGAGACCGTCCTGATTCACGGCGCGGCCGGTGGGTTGGGTACTGCCGCGTTGCATGTCGCGTCTGCGCTCGGTCTGGAGACGGTCGCTGTCGTGAGTACGGGCGAGAAGGAGAAGATCGCCGTGGAGTCCGGGGCAACGCACGTCGTGTCGGTCGACGGGTGGAAGGAACGCGTCCAACGGATTACGAATGGGCGCGGTGTCGACATCATTCTCGATCCGGTCGGTGGTGACCGCTTCACCGACAGCCTGCGCAGCCTTGCGCCGAACGGTCGCCTGGTCGTTTTGGGATTCACCGGCGGTGATATTCCCACGGTCAAGGTGAATCGACTTCTCCTGAAGAATATTTCGGTGACGGGTGCAGGATGGGGTGAATATCTGAAAACCGATCCCCGGTATCTACAGCGTCAATGGCAGGAGCTCTATCCCCTGCTCGGGTCGGGAGTTCTGAGGGTGCCCGAGCCCACCCTCTGCCCCTTGGCGCGTGCTGCCGATGCACTGACGTCGTTGAGCGAGCGCACGGCGGTAGGAAAAGTCGCGCTTTCTCTCGAATGATCTCCACACGAACAACTTTGTGAACAAGACCTCAGCGAACGAACCTTGGAGTAAACCATGTATCCCGGAGCGTATGTTGCGACAAACCCGGACAAGGCCGCGGTGATCGTTGCCGAGACCGGCGAAGCGGTGACGTTCTCGCAACTGGAATCGAATTCGATTCGGATTGCGCGAGTTCTCCACGGACTCGGGTTGCGGCGGGGTGACAACCTGGCCGTACTCGCCACCAATAACGTTCAGGTCTTCGACATCTACTGGGCGGCTATGCGCTCCGGTGTCTACCTGACGATGGTGAACTGGCACCTGACCGCTCCGGAAGGTGCATATATCGTCGAGGACTGTGAGGCAAAGGTAGTCATCGTCGATGCTGCTCTGAGCGAACTGGCCGCGACATTGTCCGAACTCGTTCCCCGGCAGGTGACCAGGCTTTCCTTCGGCGGTCAACTCGACGGATACGACTCCCTCGACCGGGCGGCTGACATGGAGTCGGACGTCCCGCTCCCGGATCAGCCGCGCGGCGCCGACATGTTGTACTCGTCGGGAACCACCGGCCGTCCCAAGGGCATCAAGCCGGCTCTGCCGAATCGTCAGATACAGGATCCCGGCGATCAGATGACGGCGATGAACCAAAGTGTTTGGGGTGTCACCGAAGACGACATCTATCTGTCCCCGGCGCCCCTCTATCACGCCGCTCCGCTCCGGACGTGCGCGTCGGTCCAGGCGCTGGGCGGAACCGTTGTGGTGATGAATCGGTTCGATCCGGAGAAGGCTCTGGAATACATCGAGCGTTATCGCATCACGTACAGCCAGTGGGTGCCGACAATGTTCGTGCGCCTGCTCAAACTGCCACAAGAAACTCGCGACCGTTACGACATGTCGTCTCTGCGACTCGCCGTCCACGCGGCCGCACCGTGTCCCGTCGATGTGAAGCGAAAGATGATCGATTGGTGGGGGCCGATTCTGGACGAGTACTACTCCTCGACGGAACTCAACGGCATGACCATCGTTCACTCGGACGAGTGGCTGCGAAAGCCGGGCACGGTGGGGCGGGCCGCCCTGGGAGTGCTCCACATATGCGGGGAGAACGGCGAAGATCTACCCCCCGGCGAGGTGGGTACGCTGTACTTCGAACGTGACGAGTTGCCATTCAACTATCACAATGCGCCCGAAAAGACCCAGGAGGCACAGCATCCCGCCCACCCGGCCTGGACGACTACGGGTGATGTCGGCTTCGTGGACGAGGAGGGTTACCTATTTCTGACCGACCGTAAGTCCTTCATGATCATCTCGGGCGGTGTGAACATTTATCCGCAGGAGATCGAGAACGTGCTGATCGAGCATTCCTCGGTATTGGACGCGGCGGTGATCGGGTTGCCCGACGACGAGATGGGGGAGATAGTGATGGCTGTCGTCCAGCCAGTCCCCGAAGCCGAAGCCGGCGATGCGCTTCGCGATGAACTGCTTTCTCATTTGCGCGCGCAGATCGCCAAGTACAAGCTGCCGAGGCGACTCGTGTTCAGTACGGATCTACCTCGAACTCCGACCGGGAAATTGGTCAAAGGAAAACTGCGCGATCGCTATTCAGGCAAGGTTTCCATCGGATGAGCGGCCCGTTGCACGGTGTTCGAGTGCTGGAACTCGCGGGGTTGGGTCCGGGGCCGCACGCTGCGATGATGCTTGCAGATCTCGGAGCGGACGTTGTTCGAGTCGAGCGTCCGTCCGGTGGACTCGAGATCTCGCCACGAGAGCAGGACCAACTTTTGCGTGGGAGACGGTCGGTGGAAGCCGACCTCAAGACCGAGTCAGGCCGAGAGTTGGTGAGGGCCCTCGTTTCGAAAGCCGATGTGTTCCTGGAAGGTTTTCGGCCCGGCGTGACCGAGCGGTTGGGTTTCGGCCCCGACGTGTGCACCGAACTCAACAGCCGGCTGATCTACGCACGTATGACGGGATGGGGTCGAGACGGCCCACTCGCGCAGCGGGCGGGACACGACATCACTTACCTGGCGCTGACCGGAGTCCTGCACGCTATCGGTCCGGCCGAGAAACCCACGGTTCCGCTGAACCTCGTCGGAGACTTCGGCGGTGGCTCCATGTTCTTGATCCTCGGAATCGTCTCTGCGTTGTACGAGCGAGAGCGTTCGGGCACAGGACAAGTGGTCGATGCCGCAATTGTCGACGGAACTTCGGTGTTGGCGCAGATGATGTGGTCGTTGCGAGGGAGCGGACAGTGGAGTGACTCACGTGCAACCAACCTCCTGGACGGTTCCACGCCGTTCTACGACACATACGAATGTTCGGACGGTAAGTTCGTAGCAGTCGGTGCCCTCGAACCGCAGTTCTACGCGGCGCTCCTCCAAGGCCTGGATATCGCGCCGGAATCGTTGCCCGATCAGATGGATCGAAGTGGCTGGCCCACAATCCGAGAACGGTTCACAGAGGCGTTCTCGTTGCGCACACGAGACGCCTGGGCAGCGCTGTTCGAATCGACGGACGCTTGTGTTGCTCCTGTCCTGAGCCCCGCCGAAGCCGCGCTGCACCCGCATCTTGCCCAGCGGGGAACTCTTGTCGAAGCCGACGGAATAGTGCAGGCGGCACCCGCGCCGCGGTTCTCCCGTTCCAGGACTGTGCAGCCGTCAGGTGCCCGGCCACCCGGGGTCGATACCACCGCCGTGACGAAGGATTGGCTGGGCGACTGAGTGGCAGATCAACTTTTGTAGCACAACTCGATCGATTCTGACTGACAAGGAATTTCAATGACCGAAACGCGACCGGATGTCTACGCGAGCCGAGACGGCGGAGTGCTCCGCATAGTCGTCAACAGGCCAGCGCGAATGAACGCGTTGACTACCGAAACCCTGGAGAGTCTTGCCACGATCTTCGTCGAGCACACACAATCTTCGGATGTGCGGGTGGCGGTTCTCGAAGGAGAGGGCAAGGCCTTTTGCACGGGCGCGGACCTCGCGGGCGTGACGTTGTCCGGTCCGCCGTCGGCGGACACGATCGATGCCGCCAATGCCTTGGTGCAGGCCATTCGAGAGTTTCCGTTTCCGGTGGTCGCTGCGGTACGAGGCCCTGCGGCAGGTGTGGGTGTTTCGCTGGCTTTGGCGTGCGACCTCGTGCTCGCAGCGGAGTCGAGTTACTTTCTGCTCGCGTTCACAAAGGTGGGATTGATGCCGGACGGTGGAGCCACCGCACTGGTGGCAGCGTCGATCGGTCGCGCGCGCGCCATGCGCATGGCACTGCTGGCCGAAAGATTATCCGCTCGAGATGCTTTCGACTGCGGCCTGGTCTCACACGTGTGCGAGGACGACGCTTTCGCGGTGGAGTTGGCAGACCTGACGCACCGATTGGTCGCCGGGTCGTCCCCTGCATTTCGGTTTACCAAGAAGGCGATCAACGACGCTACGCTCACCGAACTCGGTGATGCGTTCACACGCGAGCGCTCAGGCCAGATCGACCTGTTGGGCAGTGATGATTTCGCCGAAGGTGTTGCGGCGTTTCAGGAAAAGCGCGCAGCAGTCTTCGGATAGACGGAGCGAGAACGGTGCTTACAATGACCGTGGTCCCGAACACAGGATGTTCGGGACCACGGTCGTTCTCGGTGCTGATCAACTCTTCGCGATGTCGCGGCCGATTATCTCCTTCATGATTTCGGTGGTTCCGCCGTAGATGGTCTGGATTCGGCTGTCTACGTAGGCCCGGGCGATCGGATACTCCATCATGTAGCCGTATCCGCCGTGTAGTTGTACGCAACGATCCACGACGCGCTTCTGAAGTTCGCTGGCCCACCACTTTGCCTGTGCCGCTTCGACTGCTGACAGCTGGTCGTCGTTGATGGCCAGGACTGCGTTGTCGACGTATGCCTGTGTCACGTCGATCTCGGTCAGCATCTCGGCGAGGGCGAATCGAGTGTTCTGGAAGTCGCCGATCGGCTTTCCGAAGGCGGTGCGGTCGAACGCGTAGCCTTTGGTCCATTCGTAGGCCGCACGCGCGCAACTGATTGCGCTCACTGCGATCGACAGGCGCTCACGGGGAAGGCGCTCCATGAGATGAATGAGGCCTCCACCCTCCTCGCCCAGGAGGTTGCCTGCCGGGACTCTCACATTGTCGAACGACAACTCGGCTGTGTCCTGACCTGCGAGCCCCACCTTGTGGAGTTTGCGACCGCGGGTGAATCCGTCCATCCCACGTTCGACCACGAGGAGGCTGAATCCCCGCGACCCGGCTTCGGGATCGGTGCGCGCTGCAACGATGACGATGTCGGCGTGAATACCGCTGGTGATGAAGGTCTTCTGTCCGTTCAAGATCCAGTCGTCGCCATCTCGAACAGCCGAGGTCTTGATGCCTTGCAGATCGCTGCCGGTACCCGGCTCGGTCATCGCGATGGCGCAGATGAGTTCGCCGGCAGCCATACCCGGTAGCCAACGTGCCTTCTGCTCGTCTGTGCCGAGGTCGGCGATGTACGGAATGACGATGTCGTCCTGAAGTCCGAGTCCGGCGCCGAACGAGGTGGTACCGGTACGGGCGATCTCTTCGGCGACCACATACCGGTACCGGTAGTCGAGTTCACCCGAGCCTCCGTATTGTTCGGGGACGGCCAGACCGACGATACCCATCTTGCCGGCGGCGAGCCACGCCGATCGGTCGACGAGCCTGGCTTCTTCCCAGCTGTCGTAGTGAGGCATGATCTCGCGGGCAATGAACTCGCGCACGGTCTCTCGGTAGGCATCGTGGTCGGCTGTGAACAGTGTTCGACGCATGGGTTGCTCTCCTGTCCTAGACGGAAACGCGTTCGGTCATCGAACGCAAGCGTGCCCCGATGATGTCCTCTGCTTCGGACACCATGCGCTGGACCAACTCGTCTACGGTGGGGATGTCGTGGATCAGTCCCTGTGATGTGCCGACCGTCCAGATGCCGGCGTCGGGATCACCGGTTTCGTAGACGGTTCGCCCTCGCGCTCCTGCTACCAGGTCGCGCACATCCTCGAATTGCCCGCCGCGGGAGAGTATCTCGACAACCTCTCGGCTGACGGTGTTGCTTGCCACGCGTGCAGTGTTGCGGAGTGGTCGGAAGATCAGTTCGGTCTGTGTTTCGTCTGCGGCGACTATCGCTTCTTTGATGTTCTGGTGGATCGGAGACTCGGTGGTGCACATGAATCGTGTACCCATGTTGATGCCGTCTGCTCCGAGTGCCAGCGCGGCGACCAGACCGCGTGCATCGGCGAAGCCGCCGGAAGCGATCATGGGTATCGAAATCTTCTCTGCGGCAGCTGGAATCAAGACCAAGCCTGCGACATCGTCCTCCCCTGGATGGCCGGCGCACTCGAATCCGTCGATACTGATTCCGTCGACACCGAGATCCTGTGCCTTCACCGCATGCCTGACTGTTGTGCACTTGTGGAGCACTTTGATGCCGGCGTCATGGAAGATCGGCAGGTGAGGTGCGGGATTGGAACCTGCGGTCTCGACGATCTTCACGCCTGAGTCGACGATCACCTGGCGGTACTCGTCGTACGGCGGTGGCGTGATCGACGGCAGAATTGTGAGGTTGACGCCGAACGGTTGGTCGGTCAGGTCGCGGCATCGGGCGATTTCGTTCGCCAGGTCGGCCGGCGTCGGCTGCGTGAGTGCGGTGATGAATCCCAAGGCGCCGGCATTGGCGACGGCTGCGACGAGTTCTGCTCTGCCGACCCACTGCATTCCACCTTGGACGATGGGGTGGCGAACGCCGAACGTTTCCGTGAATGCTGTCGAGATCATGAAAATCCTTGTTGTTCTCTCGGGACGAATGGTCAGAGGTGGGTGATTCCGGCGAGGTCGCTGACGTATTCGCGTGCCCTCGTCGGATCGAAGGAGCGTGAGATCTGCAGTTTCTCGGCCTCGAGCGATCCTTCTGCGTGCGTAGCCAGGACTGACTGGTATCCGCCGTAGTCGCGGGCGGTCAGATCCGCAATGAAGTTCAACAGACGTAGACGCTTTTCGGCAGGAACTGCTGCAGCGTAGTATTTTTCGAGAACTGCACGAATTTCGGGATTGTCCCAGTCTTCACCGCCGGGGCCGGTGGCGAGGAGGCCACCTGAGAGATCGGTGAGGATGGCGACCGCGTTGTGGAATCCATGTGCGAAGTGGTATTTGGCCATGTTGACGGCAAGCGGATCTGGTTGCCGGACACCGTGTGCTCCTGGCTTCGATCGAACGGCGGCGAGTTGAGCCAGTCCACGGACGGTCTCGCTCCAGGTGATCAGTTCGGTGATCTTGCCCTTTACATGGCCTGCCTTGCTGATGCCGTTGGCCTCGGCGATCAGTGAAGCTGCTCCGACCATGATGTCGAGTAGGGGCAACTTGTAGTTGATGGCGGTGAAGCGGTGGTAATCGACAAACGCCAGCGCGAGTGGCCCGGCAAGTTCGGGTTGACGGTTGAGGAAGACTCGATTCTTCGGTACTCGGACATCGTTGAAGACGGTGAGCGATTCGAGGAGTTTGTGTTTCGTGGAGATCGGAAATTCGAAGGAGTTGCGTTCTCCGGCAGCGTAGGGAGAGACGTACAGTTCGAGACCTGGTGTGTCGATCGGGATGGCGAAGGACACTGCGTAATCGGCGTCTTCGGGGCCCATCGCGCGGGTGGGCAGCACGATCAACTCGTCGGCGTTGGCGGAGAACGAAGTGTGGCACTTCGCGCCGCGCACGGTGATGGAGTCGGCGTCCTCGTCGACGATGTGCAGGTAGAGGTCTGGGTCTGCCTGTTGGCGCGGTCCAAGTGACCGGTCACCCTTGACGTCGGTTTGCGCGACGGCGAGTGCGAGATCGCCGTCGCAGACCCGCTTGTAGAAAGCGCGCGCATTCTCGAGACCTTCACCCGTGGTTGCACGCAGAAGGGCGAACAACGCATCGCTGCCCACCTCTTTGAGGACGATGGTTCCGCCGCCGCGCCGCGATACTTCCTCGATCAGGGCGCCGCGTCGAATCAGATCGTCCGCAGATGTCGGCGCCACGTAGAACGCGCTGACTGGGTCACCGTCGACATCGGTGACCGCGAGGTCGGGTCGATCGTCGGCGATGTCGTAGCACAATGCCGAATGATCGACTGCGAGAGTCAGTTCGGGTTCGGCGTAGACATCGGAAATCTTCTTGCCTCGGTAGAAGACTCGACGATCGTCGCTGAGCCCTTTTCGGTACTGGTCACTGGATCGCACGGCCACTGGATACTTCCTTGATCTTCTGTCGCGGTTACTGCATTGAACCTAGCTTAACGATCGTTAAGTAAGTGTGCAATCGTCGTGTGCTCGACGATTTCCGGGCACTCATGGCGCAGGTGGCGAATCAGGCCGTGGTGAAGATCGATTTGGTCTGGAAGTATGCGGCCAGGCCTTCCGGTCCGAGCTCGCGACCGATCCCGCTCGCCTTGGTGCCTCCGAACGGTGCTCCGAAATCGAGTGTGTAGCCGTTGATCCCGAACGAACCGGTATCGACTGAGCGGGCTATTTCCAACCCGCGATCGAAGTCGGCAGTCCACACGGTTCCACCGAGGCCGTACTCGGAATCGTTGGCGATTGCGATGGCCTGTGCCTCGTCGGTGTATGGAATGACAGAGAGGACGGGGCCGAAGATCTCTTCGGTTGCAATCGTGTGGTTCGCGGAGACGTTACCGAAAACGGTTGGCTCCAGGAACCATCCGCGCTCGAGTGCGCGCGGTCGTGATCCGCCGGTCGTGATCCGTGCGCCTTCCGCAGTGCCCGTGGCGATGAAGGACTCGACACGTTCGCGCTGCCCGGCGCTCACGAGAGGGCCGATGAAGGTGGTGGGGTCCAACGAGTCGCCCACCGGTAGCGACTCGACCATTGCGGTGACGGCATCGAGCACCTCCTCGTAGCGTCCTTCGGGCGCGAGAATTCTTGTCGAGGCGTAGCAGGTCTGGCCGGTGTTGATCAACGATGCCGTCGCCAAACCTGCCATCGTCGCGTCGAGGTCCGCATCGTCGAGAATGACTGCGGCGGACTTGCCGCCGAGCTCGAGCGATACCGGTCGCAGTAGTTGGCCGCAGGTTGCTCCGATGTGTCGCCCTGCAGGTGTGGAGCCGGTGAAGGCGACCTTGTGCACGCCCGGATGAGCGACGAGGTACTTGCCGATGTCGGGTCCTCCGGTGACGATGTTGAGAACACCGGCAGGAAGGTCGGCCTCCATTGCGGCCTCGGCCAGGACGAACGCGTCGAGCACGGTCTCGGGCGACGGCTTCAGTACAACGGTGCATCCTGATGCGAGCGCGGGGGCGATTTTCATCATTGCGAGAAGCGAAGGGAAGTTCCACGGGGCAATCGCGGCGACAACACCGATCGGCTCTTTCCGAACAATGGTGGTTCCCGTTCCGGCCAGCGCGTTACGGTGTTCTTCGAGCTCGGTCGTGCGGGCAAGCGCGGCGTAATAGCTCAAAAGCCCCGAAGGTCCTTGTCCTTCGGCAACAGTGGAGATCGAGATCGGCATTCCGTTCTGCTGGCTGACCAATCGAGCTGTGAGATCCGCGCGACGCCCCAGGGCTGCGGCAAATCGATCCAAGGCGTCGGCTCGGTCGGCAGGCGCGAGTCGCGACCACGTCCGGAAGGCTCGGCCCGCCGCCGCGACGGCAGTATCGACGTCGTTGGGTGCGCTGTCCGGCACACTGCCGATCTTCTCCTCTGTGCTGGCCGAGTGCACCGAGATGGCGTCCGGCGTCGTCGGTGATTGCCAGGTTCCGTCGATGTAAAGGGCGGAGTGAGTCAGAGTCATGGAGGCTCCTTGCGGCCGAAGGGTGTGCGGGGATCGGGGTGGTCACGGGACGTAGGCGGACCGCCACGCTCATAGACTTAGCGATCGTTATATAAGCGATAGGATTTACAAGCTATGTTGCTCCGTCTGCGGATGTCAATGGTCGAGGTGTTCGGCCGTGCATGAGAGTGGTGACCCGATCGGCGGCTTCCCGCACGAGTTTGCCCAGTTCGGCGATCCGCTCCCCGGTCAGTGGTGACGGGGCATCGACCAGGCAGAGGATCAGTGCCGGTGTCGAGTCCTGGGCGAAGGCGACGGCATTGACGGACAGCAGTTGATAATTGGCGTCGAGGTCGAGTGTTCCGACCGCGACATCCGCAGACAGAAGACGTCGTGCTTCTCTCAGTGCGAGTGCGGCCCTCTGGCCGCCGACTCCCGGCCCGCGCATCTGGGTGACGGCGTCGGAAATTGAACGTTCTTGTTGGCGAAGGCATTCCACGGCGAAACCGCGCTCTCGAATGGCCATGAGGATCGGCTCGTACTCCGACCGTAGAAGTGTGGCCTCCGTGTCCAATGCTTCTTTACCGAGGAGAAACCATTCGTGAAGGTCGTCCTCGTCGAACCATGCGGCAAGGCCTGCCCCCAGTGGAGGTGCCATCAGTACATTGTCGCCGATGCGCAAGCCGAGAGTTCCGCTGCGTTTGGAGATCGGTTGAATTGCCTCGGCGACAACGAGGTCGGCGCCGGATCGGATGAATCCGAGACAGGCCAGTTCGGATGTGTCGGCCAGCTCTTGCATGACGGTACGGGAAAGATCGACGACATCGATTGCGCGGGAGGCGGCTTGGCCGATGGGAACTAGTGCCGGGCCGAGTTGGTAGGTCTTGCGGATCGGGTGACGTACGAGCCAGCCGGCCTCGGTGAGAGCGACGACCATGGGGTAGCAGGTTGCCTTTGCGACGCCGAGGTGTCGTGCGATGTCGGCGAGGCTCCGCCCCGTCGTGGGGTCGGATGCCAGCAGTTCGGTCAACATGACGATTCGATCGGTTTGGGGGGAATTTCGTGCCATGTGTTCGCATAATGCCACTCTGGCGTCGCACTGTGACCCACGATACAGTGAAATGACTTAGCGATCGTTAATCAAGCACGAGATTCGGAAGGAAATACATGATTGTCAACGGTGGCGAACTACTGGCCAGGGCACTAGCCGAAGCGGGCACTACCGAGGTCTTCACCCTCCATGGAGGGCATTTGGATGCTTTCCTCGTAGCTTGTCGGCGATATGGCATTCGGCTCACCGACACCCGACACGAAGCCACTGCGGGACACGCTGCGGATGCATACGCGCGGGTGACGGGCAATTACGGCGTTTGTGTGGTCACCTCCGGCCCAGGCTTCACCAATGTCTACACCGCGCTGACCAATGCACTCCTCGATCGCACTCCGACTGTCTTCGTCGTCGGTGCTCCGCCGATGCGCGAGACCGAGACGAATCCGCTTCAGGGTGGTTTCGATCAGATTGCCGCGGCCGTTCCAGTGACCAAGTGGGCATATCGCATCACCGATCCGGCGCGCGTTCCCGAGATAGTTGCTCTGGCAATTCGTAAGGCGACGACCGGAATTCCGGGGCCCGTGTTGCTGGAAGTGCCGATCGACGTGATGTTCGGTGAAGCCGACGAGGACACCGTGAGGTTTCCGGTGAACTACACCCTGAGTGCGAGGTCGGGTCCGACTGCCGCGGCGGTCGAGGCCGCTCTCGATCTGCTCGGTGAAGCGACGAACCCCGCTATTGTGATCGGCGGCGGCGTCACTTTCTCCCACGCGAGCGAGGCACTTGTGGCGTTCGCGGAAACGGTGGACGTGCCGGTGTTCTACCCCGGGAAGTCCGATGGAGCAGTACCCGCAAGCCATCGCCTCGCCGGCGGCGGGTTGCTGGCAATCGGTTCATTGCCTGCCCTCGGGCAGCCGACGCCCGACGTGGTGTTCGTTGTCGGGGCCCGCGCCGGAATGTTCACCGGCGGACGCACCAGTTTGTTCCCCGGGGCGCGGTTGGTTCAGATCGACGTCGACGCGTCCGAAATCGGACGTATGCAGGATGTGGACGTTCCGATACTTGCCGACTGTCGAGAAGCGCTAATCGCGTTGAAAACTGCTGCTGAGCAACGTCAATGGCCCGATTGGAGTGCTTGGGTCGATGCCGCCACCAGTGCGAAACACGCGCACCGGCATGGTTTCGAGGACCAAGCGACGGAAAGCGGTAAGGCGCATCCGTACTTCGCAGCGCGCGCGATCGTCGAAGCCTGCCCGCCTGGTACGACTTTCGTGATGGACGGTGCCGAGGCCCCGTCGTGGGGTGAATTCTTCACGACCACCGAAGTAGTTGGTGGTGTCTTGAGGCTCGGCTACCTCGGGTGTCTGGGTGTCGGGCCGGGTTTCGCAATCGGCGCACATCGAGCACGACCGGAATCACCGGTCGTGCTCATTACGGGTGACGGCGCCGCAGGATTCCACATCCAGGAATTCGACACGATGGCCCGTCACGGAATACCGGTTGTGACAGTGATATTCAACAATGCAGTGTGGGGGATGTCGATCCACGGCCAGGAAGCGGTGTACGGGGACGAAGGAATTGTCGTGTCCGAACTCGCAGACAGTGCATACGAGAAAGTTGCCGAGGCCTTTGGTGGATATGGTGAGCGTGTGAAGGACGTCGCCTCCATTGCCGACGCTATGAAACGTGCGTTCGACGCGGGGGTTCCTGCATGTATCAACGTCGAGGTGGACCCGCACGTGGTCCACCCCATCACGACGATGATGCTGGGCGACGTCACGAGTACGGACGAAATCGTTGTCCCGTACTACGAGAACATTCCTCGCTGATGCCCGGGCGAATGGAAGGCGCGGTAGCCGTCGTCATCGGCGGAGCCTCCGGTATCGGTTGGGCAACAGCGCAATTGCTGGCCGCTGGAGGTGTGATCGTCGTGATCGGTGACATCGACGTCGAAGGCGGGCGGAAACGCGCCGTAGAACTCGGTGGGCGAGCTGAAGCAGTCCGGGTCGACGTCGTCGACGAAGAATCGGTCAAGGCGATATTCGAGGGGGCGAAGGCGCAGCACGGTCGGTTGGATATCGCGGTCAATTGTGCAGGGGTGAATCTGCCGGGCTTCATCACGGATTTGGAGGCGCAAACTTGGCAGCGAACCGTTGACATCTGTCTCACCGGAGGTTTCTTCGTGATCAAGCATGCTGCGCGTGCCATGACTGCCGGTGGATCGATCGTGTCGATCACCTCGCTGAACGCACGACAGGCAGCAGCAGGTTTTGCGGGATACTGCTCCGCGAAAGCGGGCCTCGCCATGCTCACCGAGGTGGCGGCACTCGAACTCGGAGACCGGGGGATACGCGTCAACGCGGTTTCGCCAGGTCTTGTCGAAACGCCTCTTGTCGAGGGTCTCACCGGTGTTCCGGCTATTCAGGCGGACTTCACGGAGAACACTCCGCTCGGCCGTAACGGGTTGCCTCGCGACGTTGCCGAAGCGGTGTTCTTCCTCGCCTCCGATGCTTCTTCGTGGATCACGGGTGAGGTTCTCGATGTCAACGGCGGTGCTCACTTGCGTCGGTACCCGGACGTGATGAAACACATCGAGGCGATGCAATAGCTCGTCGAGAGTTCGTCGGTTAGACAGCGCTCGGGCGTCGTGCACACGCCTGGGCCGGAAGTTACGTCCAATCCAGAAGGGGCTTTTCACGATGTGCTCACAATATCGCCTTGGCGATGAGTCTCGACGCCACGCTGCTGCACGACCGGACGCCCTCGCGTTGACAGGTCGAGACGGGTCGATGACGTTTGCCGAGCTCGACCTCCGTACCAGTCGGCTGGCCAACGTTCTTCTCGACCTGGGTTGTAGCTCGGGAACCAGGGTGGCCGTGGTGGACAGAAGCTCGACTCAAGTCGTCGAGATCGTACTTGCGGCAGCAAAGATCGGGGCAGTGGCAATCCCGATCAATTGGCGGTTGTCCGGCGCCGAGGTTGCCGAGGTGCTCGCCGACGCGGACGCTCGGGTGTTGTTCTTCCACAGTGAATTCGAGGGCGTGGTGTCGGCGGTGCAGGCATCGGGAGTCACGAAGCTGCGCGTTGTGAAGATCGACGGTTCCGAGGAGTTCGACTACGAAGCTCGATCGGCAGGCGCAAGTTCGGTCGATCCGGGATGGCGCGGAAGCCTGGACGACGTTGTACTGCAACTGTATACATCCGGAACCACGGCAAAACCCAAAGGCGTTCTCACGTCCAACAGGAACCTGGAAGCATGCACGCGAACCGGTGGGCCATGGGGATTCGACGAATCCTCGGTCAGCTTGTGTGCGATGCCACTGTTCCACATCGGCGGATTGGGTTGGGTACTCGTGGGACTCGCGAATGGAGCCCACAACGTCGTTCTCCCGGAATTCACACCTGACGGTCTGTTGGAAGTAATGGAAGGGATGAGTATCACCAATACCTTCCTCGTGCCTTCCGTCATCGGGATGCTGGTCGACGTGCCAGGTGCGCGAGAGCGCAATTTCGCAACTCTCCGATCCATCGCCTACGGTTCTTCCCCGATCACACCGTCGGTCTTGAAGCGAGCTCTCGAGACGTTCCGCACGCCCCTTTTCCAGGTCTACGGGCTGACCGAAACGCATGGAGCAGTAACGCAACTCGATTCTTGTGACCATGCAGTGGACGGCGAGAACGTCGGACTGCTGCGCTCGGTGGGAAAACCGTACCCCTGGGTGGAACTGAAGGTGATGTCACCGGAAGGCGAGGAAGTTGCGATCGGCGAGGCCGGCGAGATCTATGTCAGGTCTCCTCAAACGACCGAAGGCTACTACCGACGTCCGGAAGAGACTGCCGCTGCGATAGATGCCGACGGGTGGTTCCATACCGGCGACGTGGGACGGGTCGACAGCGAGGGCTACGTCTACATCACCGATCGGATGAAGGACATGATCATCACGGGTGGAGAGAACGTCTATCCCATCGAAGTCGAATCGGTCATCGCCGATTATCCGGGAGTATCCCAAGTCGCCGTCATCGGAGTGGAGGATCCATTGTGGGGCGAGGCGGTCAAAGCCGTCGTAGTTGCTGCTGCAGGACATCAACTCGATCCCGACGTGATTTCAGGTTTCGTCCGAAGCCGACTTGCCGGTTACAAGTGCCCCAAGTCCATCGAGATAGTCACCGAACTCCCGTTGGGCGCTACGGGCAAGATCCTCAAGCGTGAACTTCGGGCGCGATACACGACGGTGTGAGAATCAACGTGCACGCTTGCGGCTGGGTTTGCATCCAACCGTGTTCAGTGCGATCACGGCGTACTTCTGAGCCACCTCTGCCGGGGTGAGTTCTCCCTCCGCGTGATACCAACGCGGAATCGACTGGCACATCGCGAGCAGCGCGCGCGTGGTCTCGGGTATGTCCGCCACCGAGAAGGCGCCTCGTTCCGCGCCTTCCGTCACGATGCCCAGTACCAGTTCCTCGACACCCTTTCGTACGACGCGGTATCGCTGGCGGTTTTCGGGGCTGAGGTACCGCACCTCGCCCTCGAGAGCCGCAAGGCGTGACCGGGTGGTCATGCGAAGGACGATCGCTTCGACGACATTGGTGAGCTGTTGCCGGGGGTCGTCTCCACCGTCGGCGTAGGCGGTGTGTGCTCGTGCGAGCACGTCGCTGGTCGAAACTTCCAGGAGAGCAAGAAGAATCCCTTCCTTGCTCTGGTGGTGGTAGTAGAGAGCGGGAATAGTGACACCGACACGACGCGCGATCTCGCGTACCGACGTTCCGTGGAATCCGTTGTCGTAGAATCCTTCGAGGGCGGCTTCCAGGATAGGAGTCAGCTCGAGCGGCTCGATCCGTCGCCAACTGGCTGTGGCGTCCTTCGCCGAATCTTTCGTGGCCATACGGGGTCCCCTAGCTATCGCTCGATAATGCTCGGGGAGATACTACGCCGTGACGAGGTCACAACAACTGCACGTTGCTCAGTTTCCACTCGCCGTCCTCGCGGACCAGCGACAGTTGCATGCGGTTGCGGTCGATCCTCGGATCCGGGGAGTTGGTGTTCGTAATCGTCTGATCGAGGAAAACGAGCACCTCGGCATTGTCCCGGTCGCTGCTCGCCAGCCCGGCAGAAATGATCTGAGCGGACGAGGTCGCCTGATACTGCACGATCATGTTCTGCAGATTGGCGGCCACCTGGGCGTACTGGCCGGCAAACTCGCCGACGGAGTTGTCGCGCACCACGGAGAGGTTCTGATCGAGGTTCTGGAAGTTGTACGTCGCAAGATCAGTGGCGAATTGCCGTCCGCTGTCCAGTGCGCTGGTGCGGGCGTCTTCGTCGATCGATCTCTGCCAGGTCGCGAAGGCGCCCCAGCCGAGCGCCGCTACGACGACCAAGGCGCCGGCAACGATCAGCAGGGTCTGCTTGCGAAGGCGCGTGGGCTTCTCGACGACTGTGGGTGTTGGACTCTCGGAGATCTCGGGCTCGGGTGTCTCGGACTGGGGTGTCTCGGACTGGGGTGTCTCGGACTGGGGTGTCTCGGTCATTGCGTTCCTTGTACTAGTAGTGCGGCAAACGAGTTGTCACCGAGAACGGTGTTCTGACCACCGTTGAGGCCCAGACGAATCGACGTTCCGTCACCGGCTGCAACCGTGCCGAGGGCAGGATCGTATTCGGCAACCCCGTCGATCGTTCCAGTTCCGGTGGGGACGTTCTGTGAGCCGCGATTCTGGATCCGGCCCGACTGGTCCGCGCAGTGTTGGTTCTTGTCGAGCGTGGTCGGTGAGGTGTCCTGTACCGATCGCCGGGGCGTGTCGTAGATACAAACCGGACCCAGTGCGGTGATCAGATCAAGCTGTGCGCGTCCGTCTTCGACGATACTTCCGAACTTCTCGAAACCTTTGGGCACCACCACCAACAAGGCATCGACCGCGGGCATCCGTGCGGTGACGATCTGAGTGGAGACGAGAGAATTGGCCAACAGAAGACTGAACGGCTCGCGGCTCTGTTCGATGAGAGGCAGTATCTGATTGTCGAGAACGCTCGGGCTTCGATCGAGGAGAGTGCGCAGTTGCGGATCGGAGTTTCGTACCTGATCAGTCAATTGGCGAAGTGTGAGTGCAACTTCGGGAAGAGCGTCGACATTCTCCTCGTTCGCAGCAAACAATGAGCGCGAGTTCTCGACGAGCGTGTTGACACGGGGCTGATCGGCTTGAACGGTGCGCGCAAGCACGTCGAAGTTGTCGACGAGCGCCTGCAGATCCGGGCCCAATCCGTTCAATCCCTCGCCGAGTTCGTGCGAGAGTGTCCGTAGGTCTGCCGGATCGACGGTGTCGGCAGCAGCGTTGAAGTTCGCGATCACGGTTCCCAACGCGACCGGGATCGACGTGCGCTCAGTCGGAACAACTGAGCCTTCATGCAGATACGGGCCGCCGTCGGTCTGTGAAGACAACTGAACTTTCAGTACCGGGACTGCGGTGTCCTGGCTGATGGCCGCATGCGAATCGTCGGGGATCTGTTGGTCGGCGGCGATGCTCAGCGTCATCACGACGAGGTCCCGGGCAGAGTCAACCTCCACCGACTCGACGTCGCCGACGGTGACTCCGCGATAGGCCACTTCCGAACCCGGAGCGATTCCAGCCGCGTTCTCCAATTCGACGGTGACCGAGAATGTTCCGGTGAAGGGATCTCCAGCACCTACTTGTCGGAGCACATACGTCGTGCTGACCACCGCGATGAGGAGAAAGGCGACGATCTCGAAATAGACGGTTCGGTTCTTCATCGCGTTCCTCCTTGCAGGGGTGTCGTGATCGGCAGTTCCCGATCGGAGGCGGGCAGAGGTGGCAGTGGCGGTGCGGCGCCCGGAATTATCTCGTTGAGCACTCCGGTCACGGTGCCCTCGACATCGACGTCGAGGTCGATGTTCACGTAATCACCTGGGCTGGCGCGCTCGAGGAGCGCTCTCGCATTGTCCAGGTTGGCCATCGTCTCACCCAGTGTCGGGCCCATTGCCGAGAACTGGTCGAGGATAGGTGACAGACGTCCGGTTATCTCTGATATCTGGTCGGCCGACTGGTCGAGTACGGAATTGGTTGCGGTACTGAGTCTGTCGGTCTCGTCGAGTAGATCGAGGAGCGGTTGTCGTTGGTCGGCGATCACGCCCAATGCGGGTGTGAGTGTGCGCAAGCCTTCGTCGATGGTGGCGCTCTCGTCGCCGATGAGAGCGCTCAGCCGATTCAGCGAGTCCAGCGCCGAGTTGATCGATTCCTTTCGGTCTTCGAGTGTCCCGAGAAAAGTGTCCAGGCGCCCAAGTAGATCGCGGATCGTCTCTTCCCTGCCGTCGAGAATCTGATCAGCCTCGCTCACGATGGTCTTGACCTGTGCCAACCCACTGCCGTTCAACAAAGTTCCGACGGCGCCGAGTAGTTGTGCGACGTCGGGTCCGCGGACGGTCTCCGAACGCTCGATGGTGGAACCTGGTACGAGCATGGGGCCGGTTGAATCGACCGGAACTTCGAGGTTGACGAACGCATCGCCGATCGGGGTGGACAACTCGATCCGAGCGCGGGTGCCGGTGGGTAGTTCGATATCGGATTCGATCTCGGTATGTACCACGGCTGCAAAGGTTTCCGCGCTCATCGACGTGACTCTGCCGACCACTGCCTGACCGATACGCACCTCGCCGCCGACGGGAAGCAATGACGCATCGACGAATTCCATGTTCAGCGGGTACGACTCTCCCGGCAGAGAGCGCCCGAGAGGGAGGTGCTGGAAGTTGAGACTGCAGCCGGTCAAAGGCGCCGCGATGGCGAGTGCCACGACAACGCTCACTACGGACTTGTTCGACGCCATCAGTTGCCCCCACCGAGGATGCGTGCCAGGTCGGAGCTGCCTACCGAGGGAAATTCGATGGGATTGACGATTCCGGGCCCTGTGCACAGCGGAATCGGCATCTTCTCGCACAGTTCTCGTGTCGTGTCGAACTGTGAGAGATCGGTGGCGACGTTCAACCGTGCTCTGGCTCGGCCTTCTTCGGTGACGAGGTTGGAAACGTTCTCGAATCCCGTTGGTGCCGTTTCAATGATCTCGCGCAATTGGTCCTGTTTGGTCGCGACTGCGCCGGCCAACTGTGCAAGCGTACCCAGATCGGCGGTGACCGCCTCGCCGTGTTCGGCGAGTAGCGCTGAGACCTGTCCGAGCAACGTGGTCAGGGAATCGAGCGCCCCGCTGATGTCTTCTCGCTGGGTACCGAACGCGCGTGCCGTGACGGTCACCGAGTTCGACAGCGAGTCGACCTGGGTCTGGTTGTCCGCGATCAACTGCACGAGGGTGTTCAGGTTCTTCACCAGTTCGGAGATGTCAGGACTCGCGCCGGCCAGTACCGAACTGGCCTGTGAGATGGACTGCACGGCATCGTTGAATGCTTGCCCGTTGCCGTCCAACGCGTGAGCGCCTTCTCCGATGAGGTCACCGATCCCACCGCCGTCGGTGCCAGGGCCGAGCGCGACCGTCAGTTCGTTCACCGATGCGGTGAGCTGGTCCCATGTCAGCGGGGAGTGAGTTCGTTCGAGAGGGATCACTGCGCCGTCCGCGAGGAATTCACCGCCCTCGTAGCCGGGGCCGAGTTCGATTGTGCGGTCACTGATGACCGAGGGAGAAAGGACCCAGGCCTGCGCGTCGGCCGGTATACGTGTTCCGGATGGCAGGCTCAGCGCCACTCGAACCCGGGACCCTTCCGGCGTGACGCTCTCGACCCTTCCGCTGGGAACTCCCAGAATCGTCACCGTGTTACCGGTGAAGATTGCGTCGGTCGAGGTGAATTCGGCGGTGAGAGTGAGTCGGTGTTCGTCACGCGTGACGAACAGGACGGCACCGATCGCGCAGATCACTATCGCTGCCAGCACGGCGAGTTTCTTGACGGTCGTAGTCATCGACACCCCTGAACAAGCCCGACGACGCACAACCAGTTGTCCGGGATGAGTGTGGAGGGTGAGTTGAGATCGAGCCAGTTGCCGTTGCCGGTCGCGTTTGTGACGTACCGAACGCTGGGTGCGAAGTTATCGAGCAGCGTGGTCAGTGATTGTTCGTTCTCGGACAGAACTCCCGTCACCTCGTGGATGTCTCCCAAGACCGAGTCGACCAATGCCTGATTGTCACCGAGGAACTGGGCAATGGTGGTGCTCAACTGATTCAGGTCTTGCACGAGCGCAGTCAGCACATCTCGCCGGTCGGCGATCGTTGACATCACCAGATCCGCATTTCCCAGAAGGGTTTCCAGCGTGTCCCTCTGCTCGATCAACGTTGTGGTCGTCTGCTGCGCGCCGGTGAGAAGGGAACGGAGTGCATCGTCGTTGTCGTTGACTACTCCGGAGAGTGCGTCGATTCCCTCGAGTGAGCGGCGAATGAGTTCGGGATCGTCCGGTGAGTTGTCGGACACCACGGTCAGCATATTTCGCAGTTGTTGCAGATCAAGGTTTTCCGAAGTGGTTTGTGCTCCTCGTCCGAGATCGTCGAGAGTGAACGGAACACTCGTGTTCTCGATGGGAATGGTCGAACCTCCGGGTAGCGAGCGCGATCCGTTCGGAGTGATGTCGAGCGAGCGTCGGCCGAGCAGAGTCGAGATCTTGATGTCCGCACGGGAGTCTTCGCCGAGTGTGACGCCGTCGTCGAGTCGGAAGGTGACTTCAACGGAGTTGCCGCTGACCGCCAACGAGGTGACCACCCCGCTCGGGACTCCTGCGACGTTGACCGGATCGTCCTGCGTCAATCCGGTGGCGTTGGCAAAGACGGCGTGATACTCGTTGGTCTTGACCTTCAAGATCAGTTGAGGGACAACGAGTGCGGCCAGAACTACACAGACTCCGACGAGAATGCAGATGATTCCGTTGCGGACCGGGTTCTTGACGGTGAGCCAGTTCATCGGCACACCGCCGAACGCTCGGGGCCGCCGAGAGTCACCGACTGGTCCAGCGCGCTGAGTCGGAAGTTGCAGATGTAGATGTTCGCCCAACTTCCGTAGCTCATCGCGATCCCCAACTGGGTGAACAATTGATCGAACGCGGTGATACCGGTCGCCAGCGACTCACGATTGTCGACGACGACCCGAGCCGATTGATCGACGGAAGTCAGCGCGCCAGCCAACTCGGGTTCCACGCGCGTCACGAGGTCCTGAAGGGAAGAAGTCAGGGAACCCGCGGAATCAACTGCGGCCGAAATCTGTTGGCGGTCCTGTGCCAAACCGCCGACCAGTGTGTCGAGCGTGTTGATCATCTCGACGAAGTTGGGTCGATTCGTCGTGGTGACGGTGAGTACCCGGTCCAGGTTGGTCAGTAGTTGGTCCAAGATCGCGTCTCGGGACGTCAAGTTCTCTGTGACGGCAACAGTGCGCTCCAGCAGGCTTTCGATGGTGGAACCTTGTCCTTGGAATACCTGGACGACGTGTGCGGCAAGCTCGTTGACTTCTGTGGGGTCGAGCGCGTCGAACAGGGGACGGAAGCCGCCGAGGATGTCGGTGAGGTCGATCGCGGGCTGAGTCTGTTCGACGGGAATGGTGGCCCCGGGGGAGAGGTAATTGCCGGTTGCGCCCCCGTCTTGCCCTGGTTCGATCGAGATCGTCCGTGCCCCCAACAGATCCGCGTACCTCACCACCGCCCGACCGTCGGTCGGAATACGTTGTGTGGATTCGAGTTCGAACCCGACGACGGCTTGGTTGTTCACCAACTCGACGCTGTCGACGCGCCCGACTCGGACTCCGGCGATCTGGACATCACTGCCGGTGACCAGACCGGACGCATTGACGAAGACAGCCTGGTACTGCGAGCTCGACCCGGAGATGGGGTTGATCAGGGTGCTCACCACGACGACGGTGGCGAGAATAGACAGTGCGGCAAACAATCCGAACCTGATCAGAGATTTCTTCACGCTCATCCGCCCACCACCGTCGTGCCGCGAAATACCGGCCCCGCCACGAGAGTGTCCAAAGCTGTACCGCCCTGGGTGATAGCTGAGATCAGGGATCGTTCGGCAGGGCTGCCAACCGGGCCGACGGTTCCGCCGAACGCGGTCGCGGAGGCCGGACAGTTGGGGCCGCGAGTCCCGTCGTATTGCGGGCAGTCGGTCTTTCCGTACGGATACAGATCTGTGACAGACAACCGTAGGTCGGTGCTGAGCCACGGACCGTGGGCCAACGCGGGCGGAAGATTGATCGTGAGATTGCGCAGGCCGTTGTAGAAGGTGGTGATGTGGTCTGGCCGCGAAGTGATTGCACCGGTGAGGGAATCGGCGTCGTCGATCAAGGTGATCATGCGGTCGCGATTGTCACCGATCAGACTTGTGGCGGCAGATCCCGTACTGGTGCCGGCCCGCAGAAACCCCGCCAATCCGTCGGATTTCTCGACGACGGTCTTGGATGTGGTGATGGAGTTCTCGAATGCGGCGAGCATGTCCGGCGCACTCGTCGAGAGACTGTCGGCGAGCGTGGCTATGTCGTCGAGGTCGTCGCCGAGTCCGTCGATGACGGGCTGCGCACCGATCAACGCTTGACGGACTGAATCGAGAGACTCGCCGATCTGGTTTCCCTTGCCGCTCATCGCATCCGAGACTGCCGTGAGCGCCACGTTGATGTCGGCGGGGTCGAGGGAAGAAACGAGCGAGTAGATCCGTGAGATCGATTGGTAGAGCTGGACCGCGACTTCGGACTGATCGGATACCAACTCGGTACCCGGTGCGAGAGCAGGACCACGCGAGAGTTCGTCAGGTTGAATGAGGTCTACGAAGAAGTCGCCGAAGATGTTGCGGGGCATCAGCCGCACCTGACTTGTCGACGGTATGTCCTCGAACGCACCCTCGTCGATTGCGAGCGAGATGGTGGAAGCGGTGGTGCCAGGCTCGATGTCGGCGACCGAACCGACGACGACCCCGCGGTACTGAACCGATGATCCGATTCTCAACGCACCGGCGCCGGCGGGGACGACAGCACTGACCTGCGGTGTGGAACTGAACGTGTCCGTGCCCCTGCTGAACAAGAAGACGTAGGCGACGATCAGCAGGACTACCGCAAGTAAACCACGCAGTGCCAGTGCAATTCGACTGGTGTCCGTGACGATCATCCGGTCAACCCGGGAACCTGAGGTTTGAGTCCCCAGAGCGCGATGGTCATGGCGACGTCGGTGAAGGCAAGGAAGACGATGCTGGTGCGCAGCGCTCGTCCGGCTGCTCGGCCGACGCCTTCAGGCCCACCCGTCGCGGTATAACCGTAGTAGCAGTGCACGAGGGTCACGACGACCGCGAACACCATGACTTTTATCAAGGACAACCAGATGTCGTTGGGAGAGAGGAAAAGACTGAAGTAGTAGCCGTATGTTCCCTCCGACTGGCCTTTGACCCGGATCACCGCAAGCGCCGTTGCCATGTACGAAGCAAATAGGCCGACGAGGTACAGCGGGACCACCGCGATGAGCGCCGCGATCATTCGGGTGGTGACCAGGTACCGCAGCGAGGGAATCGCCATGACCTCGAGTGCGTCGATCTCCTCGGAGATCCGCATGGCTCCGAGCTGCGCGGTGAATCCGGTTCCGACCTTGGCAGCCAGGGTGATTGCGGCAACGAGTGGGGCGACCTCGCGAGTATTCGCGATGGCGGACATCACGCCGGAAAGCGGTGCGAGGCCGACGAGGTTCAGTCCGCGGTAGCCCTCGAGTCCGATCTGGGAACCTGCGAAGAACGAGATCGCGAAGATCACGACGACGCTGCCGCCGCCGGCGAGCAGGGTGCCAGAACCGAAGGCCACCTGGGCGACGAGACGGGCGACTTCACGCCAATAGCGCTTGAGGGTTGCCGGAATCGAGGTGATGACACGCGCGTGGAACGTGAACTGATCGCCGAGGCGACTCAGGCCGTCGACGGTGCGCGAACTGACACGTTTGGCACGAATTGCGATGGGCAGGTGCATCAATAGGCACCTTTCACCGAGACGAACAGCGGGTAGAACTGAGTAATTGCGAGGTTGGCGACAAACACGAGAACGAACGAGAGCACGACGGTCTCGTTGACGGCATCGCCGACGCCTTGGGCTCCACGCTTGACGGTCAGGCCTTTGTAGCAGGCCACGATTCCCGAGATGAGCGCAAAGGCAACGGCTTTGATGCCGGAGACGACGAAATCGCTGGGCTGACTGAATTGAACGAGATTGCGCAGGAAGCTCTGGGCGTTGCCGTCGAGGATCAGGACGTGCACGAAGAGGCTTGCGCCCAAACCGATTACGAGAACTATCGAGTTCAGGAGAAGGCAGACGACGGCGATGGCGATCATCCGCGGGACGACCAGGCGTTCGAGTACCGGCAGTCCCAGCACTTCGAGCGCATCGATTTCCTCACGGATCGTTCGCGCGCCCAAGTCTGCGCAGATTGCGGAACCGCCGACGCCGGCGATGATCAGGGCGCACACCAGAGGCCCGGCCTGTCCGATGATGAGGAACGCGACCACGGCACCGCTGTACGCACCTGCACCGATTTGATCTGCGAGCGCACCGATCTGCAGCGCCACTCCCACGCCGAGGGGAATCATCACCAGCGCCGAGGCGACCGAGGTGACGTGGGCGAGAAACCACATCTGGTCGAGCGCCTCACGCCAGGCGAGACGCTTGCGTCGCAGGGTCGTGATCACAGCAACGCACACGCGAACGGTGAAGGTGAACAGCAGTCCGACTTCGGACAGCAGGTTCGAGAACATGTTCGTCTTGGCGGGGGAGGCGGGTGTTGCGTCCCCGGTTGTTCCAAGTTCGGTGCTCACGCCATCCCCCTTTCCGGCCGCATCGTTCTGGTCGGGTTTCTTCGGTCATATTCGGAAGTTCGAAGTGCTCCAGGTCACGTTCGGAGACGGTATCAGGAAACTGACTCTGAAGTAAGTTCCAATTCGGGCATGCCATCACAAGGCGTGAATGTGGACGCGGAGCTTCCGTTTGCGTCTACGCAACCTTCCCGGCGAGAGCCCGAAATGCGACGGGTGCACAATGAGGGAATGCCACGATCAAGCCCCATTTCCGCTTGGAAGTCCCTTCGCGAAGGCAACGAGCGATTTGTCAACGACGCGTCCATTCACCCCAGCCAGGGAATCGCCGATCGCGCGAAGCTGGTCAACGCACAGCACCCCACTGCGGTGTTGTTCGGTTGCGGTGATTCGCGCGTAGCCGCCGAGATCATCTTCGACCAGGGCCTCGGCGACATGTTCGTCGTGCGCACGGCAGGTCATGTGCTCGACGATTCGGTGCTCGGTTCGATCGAGTACGCCGTTCACGTGCTCAACGTGCCGCTCATCGTCGTCCTCGGGCACGACGGTTGCGGTGCCGTGAAGGCAACGCTCGACGCCCTGGACAAGGGCGCGGTCCCCGACGGCTTCATCCGCAGCGTGGTCGAGCGCGTTGCTCCGTCCATCCTGATGGGCCGCAACGAAGGCTTGTCCACCGTCGACGAACTCGAAGGTCGTCACGTCGTGGAGACCGGCTCGTTGATCATGCAGAGGTCGCGGATCATCGCCGACAAGGTGGACAAGGGTGCGTGCGCGATCGTCGGCGTCACGTACACATTGTCCGACGGTCACATGCGTGTTCAGGGAGCTGTCGGCGACATCGGCGAGAGCGTCGAGGGTTAGATCTTCCGGGGCAGTGATCCCTGGCACCGGACAATGGGTACCGACACGCCGTCTCAGCTGACGGTTAGTCGACCCTGAGCCAACTACCGTTGAGTCCGTGTTGGAACCGAATGGACCACTGCCCCCTGAGATCTACTGGCGTCGCCGGGCGCTGGCCATTGGTGCCGCCGTTATTGCGCTGGCGTTGATCATCTGGGCGGCGTCCGCCCTCTTCGGCGGTGGAAGTGATACCCCGGAGGCCGATTCGGCCGCTGCGAGTTCCTCGCTGACAACAGACGTCTCCTTCACCCCCAACCCTTCCGGATCCAACGCACCGGACGGTGGCGGTGGCTCGGGTGGCGGTGCTGCCGGTGGTTCGGGCGGCTCGGGCACGCAGGCTTCGGGATCTTCTTCGTCGTCTTCGTCTTCGTCGACCACCACCGGGGCTCCGGTCCCGGCCGGTCAGTGTGCCGACTCGTCGCTGGCAGTCAAGGCAACCGCAGACAAGGCGACCTTTGCTCCCGGCGAAGAGCCGTCGTTCACGATCGTCATCACCAACATCGGTTCGGCACCCTGCGATCGAGATCTGGCGGGCGGCCTTCAGCAGGTGCTCGTCTACAGCATCGACGGCAAGACCCGTCTGTGGTCCAACGTCGACTGCTACCCGCAGCCCGCAGCCGACGTGCGCAATCTCGCTCCGGGTGAGAAAGCCGCGTTCAAGGTCGCCTGGTCGGCAACGACGTCGACCCCCGAGTGCGCGACCGCGCAGAACCCCGAGCGCAATCCGGTGGGCGCAGGCGCGTACACGGTTGTCGGTCAGCTCGGCGCACTGCGAAGCTCTCCGGAGCCGTTCAACATCGCGTGAGAGCGAGCCTGACCGGGCCCGCTAGTTGAACGATCCGGTGATCGACGTTTCCGCGAGCCGGGAAAGTCCTTCACGGATGTGACGGGCCCACAGCCCGCCGATGCCCTCGACCGACTGCAGATCGGCGGCCGTAGCGGCCAGCAGCGACTGAAGAGTGCCGAAGGATCCGACCAACCGGTGGATCTGATGGAACTGCAATCGAGGCACCCTCATCAGCACGCGGTATCCGCGAGGGGTCATCGGAGTGTCGAGTGCTTCGATCGTGCCCGGATAACCGAGAACCCGCGCAAGTGTCGTGAGATCGAGGAGGTCGGCGTCGGTGACGCGATCGAGTGCAACGAGGACGTTGTCCATCGCCGCGGTGCCGATCGGTTCGGGACCGGCCAGGTAGTCCCGAACGATCAGTTGGCGTGCAATGTCGTTGTCGCCGACCAGTTCTTCGAGCTGCAATGCAAGCTGGCGACCGTCGGTGCCGAGCTCGAGGACGTCCTGCTCGATCTCGATCGACACACGGCGAACCATTTCGAGCCGCTGCACGACTGTCAACGCGTCGCGCAGGGTCACGAAATCCTCGATCTCGACGACCGACAGTTGCCGTGTCACTTCGTCGAGTCGCGCTTTGTATCGTTCGAGCGTGGCGACGGCCTGGTTGGCACGCGAAAGTATGGTGGCCGATCCGTCGATGACATGCCGGATACCGCCGACGTACACACTGACGATCGACATCGACTGGCTGACCGAGACCACGGGATAGCCGGTTTGAATTGCCGTGCGCTCGGCGGCGCGGTGCCTGGTACCGGATTCGACGGTGGGAATCTTGTGATCGGGAACGAGCTGGACGTTGGCACGCACGATGCGTGTGCCGTCGGTCGAGAGGACGACCGCGCCGTCCATCTTCGAGAGTTCACGCAAGCGAGTCGGGGCGAACTCCACGTCCAGATTGAATCCGCCGTCACACAGCGCTTCCATCTCCTCGTCGTATCCGAGGACGATCAGCGCGCCGGTACGACCGCGAAGTATGCGTTCGAGCCCGTCTCGCAGCGCGGTACCCGGCGCCAACCTGGCGATGGTCTCTCGCAATGCCGACGACGACTGTGTGTCCGCCATCGCACTGATCATTGAGAAACTCCCTGCTGAGGTCGATGTCACTTCGGTCGGGTCCGATGCCTGCGCCGGACTGATCCCCGTTTAGATTACCTATCCATGAGGAGGTCTCTGAACGCCTCCAGTCTGGCCTCCGCCGTTCGGCCCGTCGTGGCGCGGGCTTTCGTCCCGCCCCTCTAGCCAGTCCAGACCCACGCCGCAGCGCAGCGCCCACAGGCGCAGAGTCTGTTTGCCCGGAATGATTCGGTCGCCCGTCCACGTGCTGACGGTATTGATCGCAACTCCGAGGTAGTCGGCCATCTCTGCGCGGGACACTCCCGCGTGACGCATCGCCTTTGCCATGCGGTCCCCGAGAGACCACTCCGGGTTTCCATTGGTTTCCATCGGCTGCTCGCTCATGGAATGAGTATTGCATTCGCAATACAGACCGTGCAACACGTATTGCATCGCAATGGAATGACAAGCATGCGACTTAACGAAATCACACGCTTGCGACTCATTGCACAATATGCAATGCTCTTGCCATGCCACACGAAGACTCGATCGGTTCGACCGAGGCTTGCAGGTTGTTGGACGTCTCAAGAGCCACACTCACCCGCTGGGCAAAGTCCGGAGTGATCACGCCGGCCATGCAATTGCCCGGACGTAATGGCGCTCTGTTGTTCAAGCGGGATGACGTCGAGAAGCTCGCAGCCCAACGGGCCGTATCTGCCTGACCCCACGAAAATGCCCGCCCGGTGTCCTACCACCGGACGGGCTGATGACCTACCCCACGAAAGGAAAGAGTCATGTCGGAGTCTACGACAGAACCACTTACCGGACCGCCGAGATTCTTCCGGCCTGACCAGTCCACTGCGGCCGGCGACAGCACCCGCAAGTCCAACCCCGGGCTCACCGCACGACGCGCTCTCCACAAAGACTTGATGCACGCACTCGATCGAGTCGTCCGCCACGTGAACCGTCTCGGTCTCGAGGACGAAGAGAAGATGCTCGTCGAGTGGTCCATCACGTACCGCACCCTCGATCAGCGTCTCGCGGCCGCGACCGTCAAGTTCGAACAGCAGCTCGACCTCGAAGTGCCATTCCCGCGCAAGGTGTTCCGGGGTGGTGTCATCCCCGCGAGCGCCGCCATGTCGCCGGCCGCCAGGGAAATGCTCGACAGTATTAACCAGCCAGACTGGACGCCGACCGCCACGGGCGGGGCAGAAGGATGATCGGCCGGTTGCGCGCTGCGTGGGACGATTCTCGCCGCACCGCGAACCACCGACGCGGCACCAACCCGATGAGCCGCGCCGAATGGTTCGAGTTCGTCGATCGGTTAAACACAGAGGTCGTCGACAAGATCAATGCGTTACCGACTCGCGAGACAATCCGCAGGGCCGCCGATCAGATTCGTGCGGATCTCCGCGTCGCATCCGACAAGCCGGCCCGCGGATGTGAGTGTGTCTCAGTCGGTTTAGAGCGGCGCAGTTCCGGCCGCGAATTCGATGATGACCGGAGTGCTCGGACCGAAGAGAAGGACAACGTCGCAGAGATCTCCTCTGATGGTGTAACTAACCGAGGCCGGGTCCTCCGACTGGGCGATCCTGTGGATGCGGGTACTGATGTCCTTGGCGGTCTCGGCATTGACCTCGATCGTGCGGCCACCGATGTGGATCAGAGCCGTTGCCTCTGTGCTATCCGAAAGCTTGATGATTCCAGGCTCACTCATGATGGGGCTCCTTCGATTGATGGTGGTCGTCGAACTATAGGGAACGGGCAGGCGTCGGGTACCCCTTTCGCTCGCCCCGAGATCCTCGCGACCGGTCTCGACGAGGTGTTCTCGAAAGCCGCGCCGGAAGCCGACGCCTCGTTCCCCGTCGCGGATCTTGGCCGGTTCACCGCAGCGCAGAACGCAGATGCCGAGGAGTCCGCCGCCAAGTATCAGGAATTTCTCGCGCTCCGCCGCCCGCCCGCAGCCCCCGTGACCGACGCCACCGACCGTGGGGGTAACGCAGGTTGCTCGGCTCAGGTGGTGTTGGCCGGGCACGTCATCGACATGACGCTCACACAGAACGAGTACATGGGTGCTGTCACTATGACCGTGCACCTACCCGAGGAACCCATCTGGCGAACCATCGTGCATCCGTCACTCGGGAACGGTGATGGTCACCAGGTCCTCCCGACCCACGACCTCCCCGTTGACGAGGGTCTCGGCGGTCAGGGTGAGAGCGAGGGGTCGACGCCCGTCGGGACGCTTGAAGGTGCTGGTGGCCTCTTGGGGCATACCTCCGCCCATGCCTCCGCTACCTCCCGCGAGGAACGGGTATCGGGATCCGGCGTCGTCCACGAGTCCGAACATGGTGAAGGCGCCGCCGGGTGTGGGCATCGCGGTGCCGACGGCGGTGAGCGAGAAGAGGCTTACCGAGTCAGGCCACAGTGCCAGGGCAACGATGATGTGCCGGTCACGGTTGGGCCCGACGTAGAACTCGTGGGTATCGGGAACGAGAACGGCCTCGAGTTCGGGCGGGGCGGGGATGGACCATTCGGTCACAGTGCTTCTCCTTCGATTGATGGTGGTCATCGAACTGTAGGAGAGGGCGAGGTCGCGGGGGTTGAAACAGCAGCCCCCGTGACTGACGCCACTGACGTTTTCGCCGGTCCGGGATTGTTCCGGTTCGACGGAGCACAAGCCCACACGGCAGAGCCGTCAAAGTCGGTGGCCACCATCACCAGGCAGATCGCTGAAGTTCTCGAAGAGCTCCACAACCAAGGCAACTCGTGGCGGGAGATCGCCAGCAAGACCCGACGCATCTTCACCGCCCCGGCGTCTCCTTCCTGATCTCCGGTGGTGGTGGCCTTCCCCCTTGAGCCGCCATCGGCTGCCACCACCGCCGGGCACTACCTCCCTCACTTCTCCGAACCGCCGCTACGGGCGGTTCGCCATCTTCCCCCTTTCTTAAGGACAACCATGTGGATTTCAACTGACCCGCATCCGGATCTGGCGTGGTTCGACGCATCTGAGTCGAAGCCGATCGACACCGAGTCCGGATGGAAGCAGTACCTCGACTCCACCTCGACCGCGCACCGAATCGTCTTCGGCCTGAAGTTCTCTGGCGCCGTCGTCGCAACGTGGATGATCCTGCGCGCACTCACCTATCTCGATCAGGTCGGTGTCCTGTGACGTGGCTGGCGGTCAACGACAAGTTTCCCGACGCACCGCTGGAGCAGCAGATCGCCGAGACGAATCATGTCGTCGAGCAGCTCGCCCGCACTCACGTGCCGAACGACTTCGCGAAGATCCAGAAGTTCAATCGCGACGGTGAACCGATCACCCTCGAAGAGTGGGCCGGACTCCTCAGCGATCGTGACTACTCCACTGTCGGAAACGATTACGCCACCATCGACGGCGGACGAGTCCTCGTCACCACGCTGTGGATAGGGCACCGCTGGGCAGGCGGCGATCTCTTCACCACCCGACTGCTCCCGATGCGCGGCTGCAATGACGAGCACGGGCAGCAGCGCCCGGTGTGGGCGCAGTCGTACCCGACACTCGCAGCCGCTGCCGGCGGGCACGCGGAGATCCTCGACGGGCTGCGTGCGGGGCGGTGGCCGACGTGAACACCGACCCACACGGCCAGCCGATCCGGATCGACTTCGCAGCGATGGTGACCACCAGGCAACCCGGCACGCCGTCCCCGTCGACGCACACCGTCTACGTCGAATGTGTGGTCTGCGCGAGACGCAGTGAGTCACTGCCGGTCTCGCTGACGACGGGAGTCTGTGTCAGCTGCGAAGAGATCGCCCACAGGACGACCGAGAAATACACATCTCGTACAACCCGCATCGAGAAGGAGCACCCCTGATGGACAACGCCGAACCGATCGCAGCGCCAACGCTTCTCGCTGACTCCGACCGCGCTCTCGACGAGGACGACAAGCGCGCCCTGTCCCTCGCGCTCGGATACAACGTCGCTGTGCTGAGTCTTCCTCCGCTGCAAATCAACTCCGGCCACAGCACGATCCACGCCCACGGTTACGGCGAAGTTCGCACACTGTCGGCAGGGCCGCGGATCGTGTGGCAGTCGGAGAGTGAACTCGCCTCGATCACCGCCAACGAGAACGGTGAGATCACGGTTCACGTTGTGCCGTATCTCGATGCGAAGACAGCTCTCGATCTCGCTGGTGCACTTGCTGCGGTCGTCGCGCGTATCGCGGGCGGCGATCTGCCGAAGCCTCCGGGCCGGGAGGACTGATGGCAGCGACGTGCAACAAGAAGGGCTGCGACGCGAAGCTCCTGTTCGCCCGCTCGATGGCGACAGGTCGATCGATGCCACTGGATCTGTACCCGGACCCCGGGCGTGGCACTGTCCGGAAGCATTTCGTCACCGAGCACGGTGAGGAAGTTGTCTACGGCGAGGTGCTGCGCGGCACTGCCCTGGCCACCGCGCTCGCGAACTCTGAGCTGCTCTACGTGATGCACGCCGACACCTGCCTGGCGAACCGACCGCTCAATCCGATGCCCGCGCATCTGCGTTCCGCTTTCTCCCGCCCATCCACTCGACCGTCGAGGAGACGATTCCGATGACCACCAACACATCTGACACCGATACCGCAGCGCCCCGTTTCGAGCAGCTGACCCTGACGGCTGTGAAGCCGCACGCGAAGAATGTGCGCCGCAGCGTCGGTGGCCTCGTCGAGCTGACGGACTCGATCAAAGCGCAGGGCGTTCTGCAGCCGCTCGTCGTTGCACCGGGCAAGAAGGCCGGCACCTACACCCTGATCACCGGGCACCGCCGCGCCGCCGCAGCCAAGCGCGCAGGACTCAAGACGTTGCCGTGTGTGGTCCGCGACGATCTCGACACCGAAGCCAAGCAGATCGAGGCGATGCTCGTCGAGAATCTCCAGCGTTCGGACCTCGATCCGATCGAGGAAGGCGACGCGTATCAGTCCCTGCTGGACTTGAACATCCCGTACAAGGAGATCGCCGAGACCACCGGCCGCGCGCAGAAGACGGTCCGTGAGCGGGTGAAGGTCGCATCCGCATCGGAGCTGGTCCGCAACAAGGTCATCGACAAGCAGCTCTCACTCGAGGACGCCGTCGCACTCGAGGGATTCGCCGACGACAAGGAAGCGTACGAGCGGATCGCCAACTACATCGGCACGAGGAACTTCGAGTTCGTGCTCAAGCAGGAGAAGACCGAACGCGCATTCCGGAAGGAAGCAGCGAAGATCCGCGCCGAGCTGCTCGCCGAGGGCGTCACCGAGTACGACAAGGACGAGTGCCAGCGCATCGTCGACGAAGCGGCCGCGAGCGGTATCGCCCTCAAGTGGGTCGGTCCGACCGATGACCGTCCGGCGGATGCGAAGGCTGACGATCTCGCGTTCTACTTCTGGGCACACGGCTCCGCGTCGGCCATCTCGCGGATGCGGTGGATGCGCCTCGTCCCGGCCGACAGCCCGTCCGGCAACGTCACCAACCTCTCGGACAGGCGTCCCAGTGTCGACGACGAAGCGGACCGCATCGCCCGCGCCAAGCTGGAGGCAGACCTCGCCATCGCGCACACCGTCCGCCGCGAACACCTCAGCAAGGCAGTCACAGCGGGCGAGAAGGATCTCGCGCACTCCTGCCTCGTGCAGATGATCGCCGTCCGCTTCGACGAGGACCCCGACGATGTCGATCTCGTTGCGGCGATCCTCTCCGTCAAGCCGCCCGTGTGGGGCGGAGACGAGGACGACGACGACCGCCTCGCGAAAGTTCGCGAACGCGTCGAGCAGGCGATCGAGCGCCTCACGATCAACCAGCTCGCGATCCTGCTCCGTGTCGTCGAACGTGACCTCGCGGACATCAGCCTCAAACGCGCCAGTAGCTGGGCGTGGTCGGACTCGATCGCATGGTGCAACGAGCTGTCCGAGAAGTTCGGGTACGAGTGGACCGACGTCGAGGCCGCCCTCGTCGACGCCACCAAGCCCGGCAAGGCCTGACCGATGTCGAGCGCCATCATCGCGGACGACTGGTGGCACGGACTCCCGCCCGACCGCCGGGTCCAGATCTGGCAGTGGGTCGCTGGCAAGGAAGCCGAGCCGCATCAGGAAGTCGAAGGCCAGTTCGCTCTCCCGCTCCACCCTCACCGAAGGTGACACCAATGGTCCCAACAAGTTTCGAACCCCGCCCCGACACGTACGGCCCACGCATCAAGCACGTGCCGCTGCACTCCCACAGCGAAGGCGAGAACGCCGTACCCCTCGCGACAGCCGCCGGCCTCGACCTCGACCAGTGGCAGCGAGACACCCTCACCGCCTCGATGGTCACAGTCCTCGACACCTGGGCAGCGCCCCGCGTCGGGATCCTGTGCCCGGACCAGAACGAGCGCGAGCACATCACGCTCGCCCGCGAACTGTACGAGCTGCTGCTGTTCTCGAACCGCCGGATCGTCCACACCGCAGCTCATTTCACTGTCGCACGGGAAGCGTTGCACAAGCTCTCTCAGATCCTCATGGAGTCGAACTTTCTGCGTTCCGAAGTCAAGCACGTCTACACCGGTCACGACGCGCAGCGCATCGAGATGAAGAACGGCAGCGTCATCCACTTCGTCGACCGCACGACCGCGTCGATCAAGATTTCGAAGGCTGATCTCCTTGTACTCGATGACGCAGAGTTCCTGCCAGAGCGCACCTACCGCGCCGTCCTCCCGATGGTTGTGCACAGCGGCAATCCACAGGTGTGGATGCTCGGCAACGCGGTCGACAAACAGGTTCACGAGCACGGCCACGTCTTCACCAGGCTCCGCCGTTCGGCCCTAGCCGGACGTGACGCTGCGTTGTGCTGGATTGAGTATTCCGCCGACGACACCCGGCATCCCTTCAACGATCCCGACCGCTCACGACGAGGCCAGCTCGTCATCGACCCGAACGACCCTGAGCAGTGGGCACGCGCGAACCCAGGACGTATCCACATGGACCGCCTCCGCGTCGAGTTGCAAGCCGCACCGGAGCGGCAATTCCTCACGCGGAGACTCGGAATCGGTTTCTGGCCAGAAGAATTCGAGGCAGCAGAGTGAACATCGAGAAGCTGATCTGCGAGAAGGAAACCCGCGAAGCCCTCGCCGGAACCTACACCCCCGCCGGCATCCAACTCTGGCTCACCGTCGCCAACCCCCGCACCTACAACTTCACCCCACTCGACGCGATCCACGAAGGCTTCGGCGCCAAGGTCCTCGACCTCGCCAAGCGACTCGCAGCCGGGAGAAGTCAATGACCAGAACGCAACTCGCCGCACTATTCACCGCCTGCTGCCTCGCCGCGATCGGCACCAGCTTCGCAGTGTTCATCGCAATCGACGGACTGATTGGCCCTCTCGAAAAACTCGCCGCACGAAGGAGCACACGATGACCGCCAAGACGTTCCGTAAGAAGCCCGTCGAGATCCAGGCAGTGCAGTGGGACGGTACCGCCGAAGGCGCGACACCGATCATCAACTGGATCGACGAGAACGGTCACACCGCGAACTGGGATGAGCCCCACCACGAAATACTCGTCGAGATGCCAGACGGAACCCAGATGGGTTGCCCTGCATCGAATGGTGGGCTATTCATCAACACTCTCGAAGGGCGTCTGACGGCGTCGCCAGGCGACTGGATCATCCGCGGCGTGCAAGGCGAGTTCTACCCCTGCAAGCCCGACATCTTCGCGCAGACGTACGACGAGGTGTGACATGGCACTCGGACCAGAGAACGCACGAGCCAAGCACAACCAGAGCGCCGTCCGGGGCGGACAGATTCTCGACGGCCTGATCAGCTGTGAAGAGGGCTACATCCTCACAGCCGATCAGCTGAACGAACTCCGAGCCGCCTGGGAAGCAGTGAAGGGCTACCGGATCGACGGGTACGCCCGACCTCATGTCAACCGGCTCGTGAAGGTGGTCGGAAGCCTGCTCCCGGCAACCGAGCCAGCTGAGACCTACGAGTGTGAGTTCAGGTGCGAGGAGGGCATCGCTAGAGCAGGCGTTGGCGTGCGGTGTCCCGCATGCACCGCAGCTATGCGCGCCAAGGAGTCGGCCGAACCCGGCGAGGGTCCGAAAGCGCGTTGTCCGTCAGCGATCTCGGGATGGGGATGCTCACTGACGTGCGGTCACGCCGGCGATCACATTGCACACGACCAGGACGGCCCGACATACATCTGGCCTGCCTCATCGCCGGATGTCTCTTTCCTCGAAGATGCCGGACCACGATACTGCCCGGCATGCAAGCTGAACGTGCCAAATGCCCCGTACTGCACCAACTGTGGACGAGACACCCTCCCCGACTCCGGAGGATCGTGGCCCACGTGGAACGACGTTCCCGACGGAATATGGTTCACGCGCAATGGTCTCGGACCGATCGTCGCAAATCGCAAGCGCGGGGCACTGGTCGATTGCCGTCGCCGCGATGGCTCGACCTTAGTGATGCCCATCCCGGAGAGCTTCGCCGGGAACCCGAGCGGACCGTTCGTGCCGGTCGAGGTCGAGCTGTGAACGCCAACGAGCAGTCCCTGTTGGGCCGTATCGATGCGCTCGTCGACGAGCAGCTCGATGGCGGCGAACCGGAGACTGGGTTCGACTTCGACGATCCGGACTTCCCTGAGTGCCCGCACTGCAATGGTGATTGGCATGGTCTGGCGATCACCGAGCGGATCGAGCGGATGCGCCTGTACGGCGCGTTTGATGTGAAGTACAAGTACGCCGAGGATGATTCGCCTGTGCTGTGCCCGGGCTCGGATTTCATCGGGCCGTGGGCGACACCGAATCAGATCAAGATGATGCGACACCGGCGGTTTCTCGGGACAACCCCGAGGACGCCGCCATGGATTGAGTATCGGTCCACTCGAGACGCCGAATCCGCGATGGAGCCGTCCGGGGTGGCTCACGATCCTCGCGACCTCGTCACGCACGAGATGCCGGATCTCCTGCGGTATCTCATTGCTGCGCGCAGCGGCCGGGAAAGCCTGCTGCTCGAGATGCTGAGGAGAAATATCACGGCGCTCTACCCGGAAGGTATGTGGTCACTTCCGCCGGCGCCGGATGATCCGTTCGATCCGGAGGATTGGTCCGGTGTGCCGCCGATTCGGGTGGCGTGGCGCGATTCAGCGCCGGTGACCCATGAGTCTCGGCTCAACGTCGCAGGGTTCTGCGGCGTCCGGCCGGATCTGGTGTTCGTCGACGAGACGCACATACGCGTCAGCCTTCCGAGAGGCGTTGTGCTCGCAGAAATTCCGGAGGCGCCGAGTACTCCGCAGGAGCGGGCGTTGCCGCGTCCGAGTTCGACGCCGCCGATGTGGGCGGTCGATCCCACCCGTTCTCGTCGTAGGAGGAATCAGTGAGTGCTGCAAGCAAGTTCGTGTCTGTGCCGTTCGAGGTGACGGCTCTTCAGTTCTCCTCGACGGTGGCTGTGCAGGGTATCGCGCAGTGGTTGGGCGTTCCGATCGTCCGCCGGCATCGTCGCTCCGGTGCGGTGGCGACGTTGGAGTCGATCGGGTTCGAGGTCGAGGGACAGTCGTTCACGTTGTATCCGGGTGACTGGTTCGTGCGTGGCCCGAATGGCTGGTATCAGCTCGAAGCCGAGTCGTTCGCCGCTCGGTACCGGCCCGCGTGATGGTCGGCCGTCCGAGGGCTCGTGCGCCCCCTGCCGTGTTCGGCCCGTTCACTTCCAATCTCATTGCGACGACAGGATTCCTGTGTCTTGGTTTCAGACCGATGATCAGTTCCCCAACAACCGGAAGTCCCGGGAGTTGGCGGAGCGAGGGCTGGAGAGTCAGCTCGACGGCCTTGCGGCGCTGGGTATGTGGAATCTCGCTGGTGCGCAGTGTCAGGCGACGGGCACCGATGGTGTCGTCAAGCGCGCTGACGCGTTCCGGTTGGTCCTCAACCCGGAGTTCGTGGACCACTTGGCGGGGTTGTTGGTGGCTGTCCGTTTGTGGCATGCACCTGGCCATGACTGCTCGAGGTGCCCGCCGGTCGAGCCGGGTACGTGGTTGTTCCACGACTGGTTCGATTTGAAGTACGACCGTGCGGCCTCGAAGCGGGTTGCCGATCGCAAGAAGATGGAACTCAAGGACAAGGGCCTGATCAATCAGGTGTGGGCGAGGGATTGCATCGACCCGGCGGATCCTGGCACTGGCAAGTGCCGCTACTGCGGCAAGATCGTCAAACGCAAGGACACCCGCTCCATGGACGGTGCTCGTCCGTGGCTCGACCACGTCGACCCCACCAGAGCCGATGGCGCACGCAACGTCGTCCTCTCGTGCAGTGGGTGCAATCAGAGGAAGGGCAATCGGACGCCCGCAGAGGCCGGCCTCGTGCTGCTGCCACCGCCGCGTCCGGTCGTGGACACCGTTTCGTCCGTCTCGCCGCAGCGCGCCGCCGCTGGGAACGTCTCGCCGGGTAATGCCGCCGCAGGGACCTTCTCGCCGTCGCCGAGCGTCGCAGGGACGGCCGAAACAGTGCCAGCCCACCCAGGAACCCCCGCAACGGTGTCGCAGCCGTCAGCGACCGCAGGGCAGCCCCACACGGGCAGCTCGCCGCTGACACGCTCCGCAGGCACCACCGCCGAGGTGACCGACCACTCTGAGACCACCGACCGACCACGGGAACGACCACACGAAAACCACGGTAAACAAGCTGTCCCCGTGCGTGCGACGCGCACGCACACGGGCCTGGCAGGGTCAGGGCAGGGTAAGGGTTTGGGTAGGGGTGTGGGGAAGGGTTCCGGTACAGGGTCACCCGCCGATACCCACCCAGGTGAGATCCCTCGTAAACGACGTCGACGCAGAGGCCGTGGTCAATCCACCTCGCTACCGCAACCTGTGAATCCATCAGTCTCAGAGATCACCACTGACAGAGATCCCAACCTCGACGCAGGCGAAGCACCAGAGGTATTCGTGCACGCACAGTTCGGATCACCGTGGAAGAACTGGGTCGGACCGCCGTCCACCGTCGACGAGACCACCTGCCCGATCCACCACATCGAAGACCCCTGCCACAAATGCCTCGACGAGGAAGGCCAGAACCGATGACCACCACCGAGCAGCTCGACGAAACCTCGATCGACAAACTCGACCAGCTCGCACTCCACCTCGTCGGCATCGTGCACGGCGACGGCGAACAGCGCGAGGTCACCACCCTCACCCGATCACTGACCCGAGAGCAGCTCATCGGACTGGCGATCTCCTGCGCCGCGATGGTCGACCCCGGCAAGTCCGTCGACCAACTCCTCGAATGGCTCGACCCCGCCGCGAACCACTACATCGACGGCAACCGCTACACCGACTCCCAGATCCGCGACGCCCACGCAGCATTCGCTGGCGGCGACCGCAGGGACAAGATCGTACGAATCGAGAAGGCGTACCAGAAGCTAATCCGCTCGTCAGCGATGAGGGCACGCCGATGATCAACCCCGATCACCTCTGCCGAGCGGAGCACCAGTGCCGCGGCCGTCGTCGAGACGTCGAGTCCGGAGACTGGCTGCCAGCGCTCACCCTCACCCCGAACACCCTGTGCCACTCGTGCGTCCTGTGGGTCGAAGGTGCTGTCGCGCAACTCGGCACCGAACACGATGCACTGCAAGCACTGTTCCTCGACCCGTCCGCACGCCCCGGCGGAGGAGTCAAGGCAGCGTCACCGGCGCCGGCCGTCCCGATCAACGTCTACACCGACGCCCTCGCCCAAGACATCCGCGAGACCGTCCATCGATGCGCAGAGCTGATCTGCGAAGCCATCCGACGCGACACACCGGAGTCGGTGTACTTCGGATCCCACTACTCGATCGTCGCCGACAACGTCGACGTCCTGCTCGCCATCCCCTCGCACGAGACGACCGAATGGAACCGCGCAGGCGACGACTGGATCTACGTCGTCCACGACGGACCGACGCTCGCCCTCAAGCTCGTCGACCTGCACCGCCGAGCACGCGCCACCATCGGCCAGGAACGCGGCCGCGACCGCATGCCCCTGCCCTGCCCTCGCTGCGAGGAACACCAACTCGGACGATGGCACGGCTCCGTCACCGTCGACTGCCTCGCCTGCGGAAGTCGTTGGGCCGAATCCGACTACAAACAAATGACTCTCGTACTCGCCGCCACACCAGGGCTCGCACCACCGCCACGCATCCGGCACCTCGCCTCCAACTACGGAAGGACCAACCGCATGACCGACATCCTCGAATTCCTCCGCGCCCGCCTCGACGACGAGGAGGCGATCGCTAATGCTGCGCGTCCAGGGCCGTGGCAGTTTGTCGAAGATGCGATCAACGGCCCGAGAATCGGGGACGAGGAGGCACTCATGATTCCTGAGGACCATCTCGCTCCTTGCAACGACAGCATTCCGCCGGAAGATTCCCGCCATATCGCTCACCATGACCCGGCACGAGTACTCCGAGACGTCGCCGCCAAACGAGCAACCCTCGACACACTCTTCGCCGCTGATCTTCGGCCCACCCAATGGTCGATCTTCGCCAAGGTGATCGAGCCGATGGCAGCTGTGTACTCCGATCACCCTGACTACCAAAAGGAATGGACACTATGAGCGCCATCATCACAGCCGAGGACTTCGGCCTGCCACGGCACGGCATCCACCTCTTCGAGCATGAGGACGATTGGGGTTGGACCGCGTACGGCCACCACGAGGCTCGCCGTCTAATCGCAGCGATCAGCCATCAGGTACGCGAGTACGGCGTGGCCGAGGAACTGAGGGAGTTCCTCGTCGGCACGGCGCTCACGGACCACATCATCGAGGCGTGGGCTTACCGATTTCGTGCCACCGACGAAGGGTTCGAATTCGAGTTCTGCGAAGCCGGCACGCCGTGGGCCGTTCCTGTCACGGTGGTGTCGCCATGAGCGAGCAGTTGAAGCGCGACATGATCGCGGCGCTGAGCCGCCGGTTTGAAAACGGACGGCACCTGCACCACAAGGACTGCATTCACAACCTGCCGCCCGAGGAGCAGATTGCGTTACGTGGCAGGACAGTTGAGTGGTGGATGACGGTCGTGGGATCAATGCCCGAGCAGATCACGCCAGACCAATGGGAAATGGAGACACCATTGGAAGACGAGCGTGACGGGAGTGTGAGCGATGGCGACTGATCTGCGGGCGATCATGGCTCGCGGCGAACAAGTGTCGAAGATGCTTCGTGATCCGGACTTGACTGGTGATGCGTTGTTGTTCGCGTTGGCGACGGTGGAGTTCATCAAATGCATGGAACCGAAGACGCGCCGAGGATGGAAGAAGGAGCAGGACTGGATGCGCGAGGTCAGCATCATGGCGTTCGGGGAGTCGAAGAAGGACTACCGCGTCAAGCGCGTGATCCGTGAGGACATTCCTCGCTACGAGGCATCTGGCACGGCGTGTGTGGGTTGTGTGGCTCCGATGATTCGCCGAGAGGGATTGTGCGGCAAGAAGCCCTACAGCTCGTGGATCGACCGGGATCCGCTCACAGGTGAGGCGCGGTGGGTTGGTTACTGCACACGGCATTACGGCCACGACAAGGACATGGAGCACCGCCGGCGGTTGGAGCAGTGGCGGGCGAACGGTGAGCCGAGCCCGCCGCCCAATCGTGGAGGTGTGCTGGCTCGCTACATCTCGACGGACTGGCCGCACATGTACGAGTGGGCTGCCCCGTACCTGACACCGCTGGAGGGTGGCAAGGAAGCCACGCCACCTCGTCCGGTGTTCGAGTTGATTCGAGGAGGGTGAGATGGGTGTGTGGCCGAACCCGGCTGACAGTCCTGTTGATGTGGCTCGTCGTGTGGCGCAGTCGTATCGGATGGCGTTGGAGTCGGTGAGTCCGGAGCTGTGCGCTCGTATCGACGGGCAGGCGGTGGAGGTCGGGCAGGGTTGGGTGGTGCCGAATGCTGTGCCGCTCAACACAGATGAGCTGATGAGTGCCAAGGATCTGGAGGCGGTGTTGTTCGTGCCCGCCTCGACGCTGCGCACGTGGGCGCATCGTGGCCTGCTCTCGAAGTACACCGCCGAGGACGGGAGCCCGGTGTATCTGGTGTCCGAGGTGTTGGCCCATCGCGCACGGACTCGACGAGCGCGCAAGGAACGCGGTCCCGACACGAGTTGACCTGCGCTTGCGTTGCTCTCGTGTTTCAGGGACACTGGAGACCACTGGCCGACGTGACTTCACAGCACGTCGGCCTTCGTCGTATCCAGGGTCTGGAGGTCGTCATGGCCCACACACCACGGAGCAAGGGACGCACCGGCCGGCCTTACCGCCGAGCAGTCGAACGAGTGAAGCGCCGTAGCCAGGTCTGCTGGCTGTGCAACGAGGCGATCGACATGTCGCTCAAGTGGCCGGACCCGATGAGCTTCAGTGCGGACCATGTGGAGTCCGTGAAGTCGCTGCCTCCGAACGATCCCAAGCTCACTGACCCGAAGAACCTTATGCCAGCACATCTTTCGTGCAACTCGCGGCGAGGTGACGGCAGCCGCGAGGCGCCGCGCCAGCTGCGGTGGTCGCGGCAGTGGCTCGTCTGACGCTCTGACCTGCACCCCTGGGGGGTACCCCCGGGGCCGGCAAGGCGGGGGACCGCACAGCGCCAGCGCCCTTTCTCTCCCCAGGGATGGTGAAAAATGCCAGGTCAGGACGCCGAAACCGCCGATGTGGCAGCGGTCACAATTCCGCCGGAAATGCCGAAAGGCCTGCTCAAACGTGGTCGCGGCTTGTGGGACGAGAAGGCGCAGATCTTGGCCGGCCATCCGCTCGGGTTGATCGTGCTCGCGGAGCTGTGCCGCACCGTCGATCGGTGTGAACGCCTCGACGCGCAGCTGCGCGGCCGCGACAAGGAATGGATGAGCATCGATCTCGATCCTTTCTTCCGCGAGCACCGGCTGTCCGACGGCGTCACCGTCGTCGACGTCACCGCCAAGGTCGTGATGAACGCGCCGCTACGTGAGGCACGCCAGCAGCAGACAGTTCTCAAGCAACTCGCGGCGCAGGTCGACGCGTTTGAGCGCGCAGCTGTCGATGCCGGTGCCGGACGGGCAAGTTCACCGGCCGAGACACCGGGCGTTCCCTCGATCATGGACAAGATCCGTGCTCGAAACGCCTGACGTCGGCGGTGCGGTGGCCGAGAAACCACCGCTGAATGGCTCGCAGAAGCCGCGGCTGTCGAACTACCCGACGTTCTTCACCACGCTCGGCGACGATGCGATCGATCTGTACGAGGCGACCGGGTTCGAATTGCTGGAGTGGGAGAAGGATGCTTGCCGGCACCTGATGGGCGAGGAGAAGAACTTTCGGTGGAGTTCTCCGCGTTCGCTGATCATCGCGCCGCGCCAGAACGGCAAGAACGTCATCGTCGAGGTTCGCGAGTTGGCGGGGTTGTACCTGCTCGGTGAGCGCAAGATCCTGCACACCGCGCACGAATTCAAGACGGCCAAGGACGCGTTCGTCGACCTGTCCGCTCGCATCGCGAAAATCGAAGAGCTCGAGGACATGTGCCTGCTTCCGCATCGCACCTCGAACGAGGAGGTCTCGATTCGGCTCAAGCCGCATCGCGGGGAGCGGGATCCGCGCTACATCCGGTATCTCGCCCGCACTGCGGACGCGGCGCGCGGGTTCAAGAAGGTGGATCTGTTCGTCGGGGACGAGGCGTATGCGATCACCCACGAACAGGTCGCGGCGTTCCGGCCCACGCAGTCGGCGGCGCCGAACCGTCAGTTCATCCTGCTGTCGAGTGCGGGCACGGGTAACAGCGAGTTCCTCGCTCAGCAACGCAACGCCGGTATCGAGCACACGTCGAGCGGGTTGCTGTTCCTCGAGTGGTCGGCGGACCCGGAAGCTGACCTGGATGACCACGACGCGTGGGCGATTGCGAACCCGTCGTACCCGATCCACAAGACGCACGAGTTCATGCTCGAAGAGCGCGAGCTACAGGGCGAGATCCAGTTCGCGCGCGAGCATCTGGGCATCTGGGACGACCCGCGTGTGAACGCGGTGATCACCCCGGCGATGTGGGAGGCGTGCAAGGACGAGTCCTCGCAGGTTCTCGACCCGGTTGCGATCGCGGTCGATGTCACTCCGGATCAAGCGTTCTCGTCGATTTCGATCGCCGGCCGCCGCGAAGACGGATTGCCGTATGTCGAACTCGTATTTCACGAGCGCGGCATGCACTGGGTGGTCGAGACGGCGGCGCGGCTCAGCCTCGAGCACGACGCTCTCGGGGTGGTCCTCGACGGCGGCGGCCAGGCGGGCGCGTTGATCGCGGGTTTCCGCGAGATCGGGTTCGAGGTCGAGGTGACCGGCGCGCGGGACATGGCGCAGGGCGCCGGTGCGTTCTACGCCGAGGTCGAAGAAGAACGTATGCGGCACAACGGCGAACCGGATCTGGTGTCGGCGGTCGCGGCGTCGCGTAAGCGTCCGGTCGGCGACGCGTGGGCGTGGGACCGGCGGGACACGTCGGCAGATATCAGTCCGCTGGTCGCGTGCACGTTGGCGTGGCACGGATACACGAGGTTGATCACCGCGGACAGCTCCAAGCGGGTACGCAGTGGGAAGGTGTGGTGATCTGAATGCTCGACGAGAGCCAGGCGGTTGACGTCGCGAAGGAACTCCTTCCGAAGTTGCGTCAGGAGCGTGCGCGCCTGACGACGTTGGACAAGTGGTATCGCTGGCAGCAGGCGGATCTGACGTTGCCGAGGTCGGCAACCAAGGAACTCAAAGCGTTGCAGGATCTGGCGAAGACGCCGTGGTTGTGGCTCGTGGTCACGACCCTGGCACAGGCGATGTTCGTCGACGACTACCGCTCACCACTGGCGAAGGAGACCTCGCCCCAGTGGACGACGTGGCTGGCGAACGGAATGGACGTACGCCAGATCGCTATTCACCGCGCAGCTCTCGCCTACGGGTACTCGTATGCGGTGGTGATGCCGGGGATCGACGATCTCGGGCGTAACCAGTCGGTGATTCGTGGGGTCTCGCCGCGTAAGGCGTTCGCGGTGTACGAGGATCCGGCCGAAGACGAGTGGCCCGTGCACATGCTGCGCGATGATCCGGGCGGGAAACTGCGCCTGATCGACGACGAGTTGGTGCACACACTCCAACGCGAGGGCGACGGCGGAATCCGGCACGCTGGCTTCGAGGTTCACGGCGCCGGCCGCTGCCCGGTTATCCGGTATGCGAACGACCTCGACCTCGAAGGCCGCGCGACGGGTCAGGTGGAGCCGTTCATCGGTGTGGCGAGCCGGATCAACAAGACCACCTACGACCGGTTGCAGACCCAGCACTTCAATTCGTGGAAGGTGCGCACGGTCTCGGGTATGTCTGAGCCGGAAACCGACACGGAGAAGGCGCGTGCGCAGCTGCTGTTGCGACAGGCGGACCTGTTGGTGGCCGAGGATTCGGACACGAAGTTCGGGACGTTGGACGAGACGCCGCTCGACGGGTTCATCGCTGCTACTGAGTCCGATGTCGAGGCGCTCTCTGCGGTGAGTCAGACACCGTCGTACGCGTTGACTGGGAAGCTGGTCAACCTCAACGCGGAGGCGTTGGTGGCTGCTCGTCACCCGTTGACGCAGAAGGTGTTCGAGATCCAGACCTCGTTCGGTAGCTCGCACAACCGCACCATGCGGATGAGTGCGTGGTTCGAGGGGGACTACGACATCGCGACCGATGTCAGTGCGTCCGTCAAATGGCAGGACCTCGAAGCGCGTTCGCTCTCGCAGGCCATCGACGCGTACGGCAAGGCGGCGAAGCTGCTCGGCATTCCCCCGCAGGCATTGTGGCCTCGTATTCCTGGTGTGTCGAAGACCGACGTCGAGGAGTGGAAGCAGATGGCGATCGACAGTGACCCGTACGCGGAGTACATGCGCGAGCAGTTCGGAGCGGGCGCGCCGGCCGATCACAAACTGGGCCTCTGATGGCGCGTACGAAACTCGGTCGCAAGCTGACCGAGTTGCATCGTCGTGCGCAGCTGCGACTCTCGGCTCAGGTGGTCGCGGATCTACGGCGCGCGTGGCGAATTCTCGCGTTTCAGCGATTGGACGAGACGCAGGGTCCGTGGTTGCAGGTCGCGGTCCCGGTGATCGAGGCGGCGCACATGCAGTCGCAGGAGATCTCGGCACAGTACGTGCAGGACTTCCGCGCTGCGGAGCGTCCGGAGCTTCGACCGATCCCGTGGGTCGAGCCAGTGCGCACGGTGCTCCGTGAGGATCGAGCACCGGCTCCGGTGCAGGTTCCGGAGAGCACGGCGAAACCGTCTGCGCGGAGCCGGGTTACGGATTCCTCACAGGCGGGACAGTCTGCTCGTTCGCGGGTCCGGGTCACCGATCCGGAACCGGCGCAGCGCGAATCGCGATCGCGGGCGCGGGTCACCGACAACACTCCAGCGCCAACGCGGACCCGTTCACGTTCGCGGGTGAGTGTGGCGGAGCCGATCGAACTCGACCTCGACCGGACCGCTCGCGGTCTGTTGATCACCGGACCGGTGCGGGCACGCAAGCTGATGCCGGCACCGGAAACCGACGCGATGGACAAGGCGTTCGTGTCCTCGACGTCGGCGGCCGTGCGGATGGTCGCCGAAGGTGGACGGGACTTCACACAGAAAATCGTCGAACTCGACCGCGAGGCATTGGGATTCGCGCGAGTGACGAAGGCTGAACCGTGCTGGTTCTGCGCGATGCTCGCCAGTCTCGGCGCGGTCTACAAAGGTCAGACGTCGTTCTCGTCGACGGACGCTCGGTACACCGGCGGCGGCACAGCCAAGGTGCACGACGGATGTCAGTGCACGTTGGAGCCGATCTACGACGAGACCGCGGATCTTCCCGACCGGACAGCGGAGTTCCGGGCACTGTGGGACGAGGCGACGGCCGGTGCGAGTGGGCACGAGGCGACCGTGTTGTTCCGGCGCGCATACGAGGGCCGAACCCAGGAGAACGACCCAGCACATCCGGACACACCGAAGGAACCGGAGCGCGGCAGCGACGAGTACAAGCGGGCACTCGCAGAGCGGCTACTGCCCAAGTTCGAGAGCCAGCTCGAGACGCTGCTCGCGGACGGCCGAGGCGAAGACTCCGAACCGGTCATCTACCACCGCGCACAGGTCGCCCGTCACCGCGAGGCACTCGGACTGGGGCCCGGCGAGAAGACGCCGGAAACGAAGGCCAGTGGCGGGAGTACTCCTCCGCCGAAGGCACCGAGTACTCGCAGCGTTGCCAGCGGCGACGAGGGCGATACGTGGCGGGTTCCCGATGCAGAGGTCCCGGCTCGGTATCCGGACGTCGGCGGCGGCGGAGGCGCCGTGCCGTTCACTCCGGAGCAACGCCCGAGCGTCGATGCGCGGTTCGCTCACATCGCGGACGGTGACAAGAACCGGGACGGGAAGATCGTTTCCGGTGGTCACCGCTTCGGAAGCAACATCATCGGCAAGGACGGACGCCCGAAGGAAGAGTTCCCGGACGTGCCGGATACGCAGCTCAAGGCGATGATCGATCGAGCGCTCGCAGATCCGACGTCGATCACCCGGCGCGGCGGGCAGATGGACTTTCGGCGGATCGTCGACGGGTGTCCGGTGGTGGTGCGGGTGCGCGGCCGGGAGGGTCCGGGGCGGATCAACACGGCGTATCCGGCGTGGAAGGAACTCGAAAGGGCTCGGACTACGGGCGAAGGGCGGCTACTATGGGGACTGTGAGCAGGACATTCGAGGATTTCGAGGACCTGGCCGAGGCGATGTATCGCTCCGGCCGGTTCGTCGATTCCTCCGACGTCGCTGATGCCGCGGTCTCGGCGTACGAGGCGGGCGAGTACTTCTACGCCGTCGTCTCGATGGTCGAGTTCGCCGCCGATCATCAGATCACGCTCGGAGAGTTCCGCAGTGAGGTCGAACGCCTGATCGTTCCGCTCGTCGACGCCGACGATGTGGACGAGTTCCGCGAATACCTCGCCAAGGTGCCGAACCGCTCAGCTGCATAAGTAGTTTCACCAGCCACACCCGAATGCCCCGTTGACCATCTGGTCCGGGGCATTCGGCGTTTCACGATGACTTCCTCGCCGGATTCGGTGAGGTTCGCTCACGGTCAGCGAATAATGACCGGCTACGCCGACGGGCTCACGGGAGATACCAATGAATGTCAAGACCACACGTGCTTATGCCGGATTCGGTTTCGGGCACGCGGACCCTTTCACATCGATGTCGATGCGGGCATGCCGCCAGCATCCCCGCCGAGATGAGGCAGGCCATGAAGGTGGCAAACCCGGTAACGGCGGGGAAGGCGGTAACGGCGGCGAGGGTGGTGAAGGCGGCAAGCCGTTCACCCCGATCACCAGCCAGGCCGATCTCGACCGCTTGATCGGAGCGCGCCTCACTCGTGAGAAGGCCTCGTACGCGAACTTCGATACGTACAAGGCCAGTCACGACGAGCTCGAGAAGCTCAAGAACGGGCAGAAGTCCGAGACGCAGCAGGCGCTCGATCGCGCAGCTGCTGCGGAGAAGGAACGCGACGAGCTCAAGCTCTCAGGTCTGCGTCGAGATATCGCGGAGGCCAAGGGCATTCCGCTCAAGCACGCCGGCCGACTCAAAGGCTCGACCAAAGAAGAACTCGAAGCGGACGCCGACGACTACCTCGAGGATTACACCCCGCCGGCAGGCGGCGAGAAGCGCCCGATTCCGGGCAAGCCGAAGGAGCATCTGCGCGGCGGCGGCGCTCCGGACGACGAACCCGAGGAAACCGATCCCGCCAAGTTGGCGGCTCAGATCCCTCGCATGTAACAACCACGCGCTGTCGGCATGGCAGCCGACGTGGCCAACCCCTATCAACCATGAGGAGCAACCATGCCGACCAACGAATTCGTCAAGGCTTCGACCGTCATCAACACAGCACTCGGGCTTCTTCAGCGCGAGATCGTCATTCCCAATCTGCTGTGGCTGAACGGTTTCGGAGACTTCGCAGGAGCGAAGGACGACACGATCAGCATCCGCGTGCCGGGCCGTCTGGGCTCGCGCACGAAGAAGCTGCGCGCGACCGGCGCGGACCGCAAGATCCAGACGGACACGATCAAGCAGACCAAGGTGGACGTCACCCTCACCGATGACGTCTACAACGCGGTGCCGATCACCGACGAGGAGATGACCCTCGACATCAAGGACTTCGGGGTCGAGATCCTCAACCCGCAGGTGCGCGGTGTCGCGGAAGGCCTCGAGAACGGCGCGGTCGACTGCATGCGCGATGCGACGTACCAGGCCGTGGTGATCATCGACAAGACCAAGGTGTACGACAGTTTCGTCGACGCCCGTAAGGCACTCAACGACGAGAACGTTCCCTTCGGGCAGCGCGGCGCGGTCGTCGGTTCCGGTATCGAAGCGGCGATCCTCAAGGATCCGAACTTCAAGCAGGCCGATCAAGCAGGCTCGGATTCGGCGCTGCGCGAGGCGATCATCGGCAAGATCGCCGGGTTCACCGTCGTGGTGTCCAACGCGCTCGACGACGACGAGGGGTACGTCTTCCACAAGACGGCGTACGCCATGGTCACTCGTGCGCCGGCCATTCCGGACGGCGCGAGCTTCGGCAAGTCCGCGCAGTTCCAGAACCTGGCGATGCGGTGGATCAAGGACTACGACTTCGAGAACACCACGGACCGTTCGCTGGTGAACACGTACGTCGGCTACAAGCACGTCGAGGAGAACGACGGTCGCTTCGTGCGAGGAGTCCAGCTGCAGCTCGGTACGGCGTCGATCACCGTCACCCCGACCACGGCCTCGCTCGCGGTCGGTGGCAGTACTCAGATCACGGTCAAGGACGACGGCGGCGACGCGGTTGCTTCGCGTACCGCGACGTACACCAGCTCCGATCCGACGAAGGCGACCGTGACGAACACCGGCAAGGTCACCGCCGTCGCAGTGGGTTCGGCGACGATCACCGCGAAGTACCAGAACAAGACGGCGACGACGGTCGTCACCGTCACCGCCTGATCGAGGAGCGTGAGATGACTGAACCGACCGGGCCCGCGAGACTGGCCACCACCGATCAGCTCAAGGTCCGGTTGGGGAAGTCCGCGCTCTCCACCAAGGACGATGCCCGTGCGGGCGCTGTCCTCGACGACGTCTCTGCCCTCGCTCGCAGCGAGGGCAGAGAGTGGCCGGACGCAGCAGCCGCCGGTGCCGACGTCGTGGCGGTGGTGCTCTCGGCGTCGATGCGGGCGTTCAACAACCCGAACATGTACGTCTCGCGCGCTGCTGGGGTGTTCAACCATCGGGTGCACGATTCGGCTTTCGCGACAGGAACGTTCACGAAGGCTGAACTCGACATCCTCGCTCGCGCTCGCCGCAAGCCGAGCCGATCGGCGGGGTTGTGGACGCAGGCGACGACGAAGGGCGACTACGGGTTCCCGACTGGGTTCGTTCCGGTCGAGGGTTCGTCGGAGCCGTTCCCGGTGTACGCGGAGGATGATCCGTTCAACGCGTACGGCGATCACTACTCGGGCGGCTCTCGATGATGCCGGGTGAGGGCGAGACCATCGAGGTGTTCCCACCAGCCGATTCCGTGGTCGTCGATCGACACGGCGACACCGACGCCGTACCTACCTCGTATGAGGTCGAGGACGTTCTGATCGACTGGGACGCCACGATGGACACACCGGTGCGCGGCACTGCCGGCGCTCGCGGGCAGAACGTGCTCACGAAGGTGATCCTGATCTGTCCGGAAGGTACCGAGATCGTCAACGGCGCCAAGGTGAAGTTGCCGGGTGTTGCGGCGAAGTTCACCGTCGACGGCGATCCGGCGCCGTGGCGGATGGGTAGCTGGGAGCCAGGTGTGATCGTTCGGCTCAAGGGGGTGAAATGACATGGCAATCAGGAACTATCAGCCCAACCATGCGGGGATCGGTGAGTTGCTCAAGGGCAATCAGATGCGCTCGCTGGTGCGTGAGCGGGCCGAGATGGCCGAAGCGCTCTACCGCGGCCGCGTCGCTCGTCGTACCGGGATGCTCGCCCGAGATACCCGGGTGTCGACGTTCCTCGGCGGTCCGCTCAACAACATGGCCAAGGGCGACCGCTGGGTCGGCCGGTTGACGGTCGGCAATCAGCGCGTCGAGTACGGTGCGAGCCACGAGTTCGGTACCGACAACGGCGACGAGCGGATAGTGGCAGGCGCGCACGATCTGCCTGCGGTACTCGCAGAATTGCGGAACGTATGAGTGTCAACAACTTTCCGCCGATCGACGATCTTCCGGACTGGCCCGATCTCGAAGACCTGATGTGTACGTACTTCGCACGGTTCGGCACAGCGTTGACGCAGCGCCCGAATCCGGACGAGTTCAACGAAAGGCTGACGGCCGGTGAGGTGTTCATCGAGATCGCCCGCGCCGGTGGCGGCGCTCCGGACGGCCGTCTGGATCTCGCTCCGATCGTCGTCGCGGTCACTTCGACCAAGCGCAGCACCTCGTGGCAGGTGATGGGTCAGATTCGTAAAGCCGTCAAGGTCGCCAACAGCGGCGTCACCATCGACGGGATCCTGATTCACTCGATCACCGAAACCGGTGAGCTGTCGATGATTCCGCAGTTGGGTGTCGATCCGCGAACCGTCGAGTTGACGTTCGTCACGATCGCCCCGATGCCGCGCACTCGCTGACTGCGCCGCACCACCCTGAAGCCATCCGATGACCGGGTGGCTTTTTTCATGCCCGAGAACGGGATTCCCTCTTTCACTCCGATAGGAGCACCATGTCCATCTCCTCGTTCAAAGATGCCAACAACGACCTGATCATTTCCGCGCTCGATCTCGCGATCGTCCTCACGCCGTATTCGAACCCGATGCTCGAAACGCTCGAGGATCCGGCGACCGGTGACCTCATCACGCTGCCGGAACACTGGCGCTCTGTGGGTTTGACGGAGAAGAAGTCGGGTGTGAACTTCGGTCACGAGACCTCGTCGACGGACATCGAGTCCTACGGTGAGTCGGAGCCGACGAAGAAGATCATGAACAAGCGCACCGGCACCACGGATTTCGTGATGCAGGAGTCGAATCGTCAGGCGCTGGAGCTGTTCTGGCAGGCCGATTACTCGGACATCGCACCGTCCGAGCACGGCGGTATCGTGCTTCCCGCTCCGGGGCGTCCGACGATCCGGTTCTACCACGCGATCGTGCTCGGCACCGATGGCGCGGAAGGTGCGGAGATCTACCCGTACTGGCTGCTGCCGAAGGTGTCGGTGACCAAGGTCGACAACCAGTCGTCCAACGACGACGGTTCGATCACGTACCACCCGACACTGACCTGGTACAAGGACCGCAACTTCCTCACCAGCCTCGTGTCCGGTGGAACGGCGTCGGCGCAGGGCTTCTGTGGTCTCGGCTGGGCGAACCTGGTCGAGGCGGCTGGATTCGGTGCACCTGCCGGCACCACGCTGGCGATCTCGACGGCCACTCTGCCCGGTGGCACCGTCAGCTCCGCGTACTCGCAGACGCTGACCGCGTCCGGTGGTAACGGCGCGAAGACGTGGTCGCTGCAGACCGGGACGCTGCCGGCCGGACTGACGCTCAACGCGTCGACCGGTGTCATCTCCGGAACGCCGACCACGGCCGGTACGTCGAACGTGACCGTCAAGGTCACCGACGCCGCGTCCGCCACGGCAACGAAGGCCCTGTCGATCGTCGTCAGCGCCTGACCCACTGACGGCCTCCGGTCGTCTCCCAAGCCTGGCCGCACGGTGATGTCCCAGCCACCGTGCGGCCAGCCTTTTCGTATCCAGCTGGGACGCTGGGAAGGAAAACAATCATGTCCGAGAACACATTCACTGCTCCGCCACTGGTCGACTCGCTCGATGCCACACCAGCGCCCGCGGCGTTCGGCGGCAAGTTCGCCGAGTACCAGCAGCGCGCAGCACTCAAGGCCCGCCCGCCTGTCATCTTCGGCGCAGACGAAGGTTTCGATCCGCCGATCGTGATCGCGCCGGCGAATCCGGAGCGTATGGACGCGATGAACCGGGTCATCTTCGACAAGGACAAGCTGACCATCTTGATGGCCGGCGCTCTCGACGAGGACGATCCGAACTTCGACGCGCACGGCCGTAAGGAGTTCGATCGCCTGTGGGCTGTGATCGGGCAGATGCCGATCGAGGTGTATCGGGTTCTGTTCCAGGATGTCTGGGATCAGCTCTTCGGTAAGGGAGCGGCGAATGTGCCGGGGGGTTCGAAGCGCTCCTAGCTCTCGTCGAGAACTACGGGGCGCAGCTGCGCTACGACTTTCACGCTCACCTCACCCTCGATCTCGACGACTGGTTTCGAGGTGAGCGTGACTGGCGCACGTTCTGGGAACTGAAAGACGAACTGCCGATGGGCAGCAAGTACAAGGCAGCGCTCCAGGACGACGACGAACACGCTGCCGTGTTGCTGCGGTTGCATCCGGAACTCGCGCAACCGGCCAAGGCGGGCAAAGTCGGAATCCCGTTGCAGGGCTTCACTCCCGAGATGGCACTACTCGCTCGCGGATTGAACCATCTGATCGCGCTGCTGGCGGCGTTGGTGGGTGCCAAGGATCCGAAGTTCATCGACCCTCCGCGCACTGCCCTCGATCGGGTGATCGAAGCCGGACGCGGCAACGGAATGGCACGCACCCTCGCGAAAGCTCTTCCGCACCAACACCAATAACTGAAAACCCTGACGCTCACGTGTGGAGGCGACGATGACCAACTATTCGGCCGGTTCGGCATCGATCGACATCGGATCGAATCTGCACAACTTCCACCGTGACGTCAGGGCCAAGGTCGAGTCGGAGGACGTCAGTTTCTTCGTCGACGTCCTCCCGGACATGACTGGGTTCGCGGCCGAAGTCAACAACAGGCTCGACGCCATCGATGCCGAGTTCTATGTCGACGTGCTGCCGGACATGACGGGCTTCGCGCGCGAGGTCGACACTCGTCTGGGTGCAATCGACGCGGACTTCTACGTCGATGTGCATCCGGACCTGACCGGATTCGCGCAGGAACTCGACACCCGCCTCGGACAGATCAGTGCGTCCGTGGCCGTCGACGTCGAGGCGGATCTGGCGGGGTTCGCACAGGACCTTCAGGCGCGCCTGGACCTGATGACACCGACCGTGCAGGTTGATGTCGAGATCAATTCTCTGCTCGCGTCGATCGAGCTCGCGGCGCTCACGCGCAACCGCTCGATGACGATCGACGTCAACGTCGACCGGGACACGCTCAACCAGCTCGGCAACCTCGGTGGAAGTCTCGGCGGCGGTCTCGGTGGTTCCATTTCCGGACTCGGCGGGGCAAGTTCCTCCGCTACTGGCGGGTTGACGAGCATGGCGCTGATTCTCGGCGCCATCGTGACGTTGGCTCCGCTGGTGATCGGTGCTGTCGGCTCGATCGGTGTCGGTATCGCGGCACTCGGCACTGTTGCCGGCCCCGCGCTCGGTGGCCTGCTCACAGGTCTCTCCGGTGTCGGAGAGGCCTTCACAGCTGCTGGTGCGGCAGCGGATTCCGCCGGGGAGGACGTCGAGGCCTCTGCGAAGGCTCAGGAGTCCGCTCTGCGGTCGCTGGGGATGGCGCAGCGCAACCTCGAGGACGCCGTCAAGGACGAGGCTCAAGCCCGCGAAGACGTCGTCCGTGCACGCAAGGACGAGCAGGAGCAGCTCGAAGATCTGAACATCACTCTGCGCGGTGGTGCGATAGCCGAGCAGGGCGCGGTGTTGGCGCTCGCGAAAGCGCGCCGTGATGCCCGCAACCTCAAGCCCGGCACCGACCGGCTCGATCAGGACGTCGCGGTTCAGCGGGTCGCGGAGGCGGAGCAGCGTCTGCTCGAAGTCCAGGAACGTAACCAGGACCTCGCCGGTAAGGCGGACGACGCGAACCGCGTCGGTATCGAGGGTTCGAATCAGGTTGTCGCGGCGAAGGACCGGGTGTACGACGCCGAGCGCCGTGTCACCGACGCGCAGCAGCAGGTCCGTCTGGCGCAGGAGGCCACCGAAGAGTCGATGACCAAGGCGACGACGGCGGCCGACAAGTACGAGCAGGCGTTGGCGAAGCTGTCGCCGGCGGCCGCGGACTTCGTCCGGAGCATGCGTGCTCTCGCCGAAGAGGGCGGCGCGTGGAACGTTTTCCAGCAGTCCGTACAGCAAGGACTGTTCGAAGGTATCGGTGACTCGGTCTCGAACCTCGCGAACACTGTTCTGCCGAAGATCACTCCGGCGATGACGGAAATCGCACGCTCGATCGGCGGAATCGTCACCACGATCTCCGACGTACTCACCGGCCCCGCTGGTGAGCAACTGACGACGCTGCTGACGTCGATCCCGCAGTTCTTCACCGCGATGACGCCCGGTATCGAATCGACCGTGCAGGGGTTCCTCGCGTTCGGTGACGCTGCAGCACCGGCGATGACCGCATTGGGCCAAGGTGTCGGTGACGTCCTCGGAATGATCGGTGACGCGTTCGTCGAGCTGAACGACTCCGGAGTTCTGACGGAAGCGATTTCAGGGTTCGGGGACATGCTCTCAGGCATCGGTCAGTGGATGGGTCCGCTGACGACGATGTTCGTCGAACTCGGTGCGGTAGCAGGTCCGATCTTCGGTGACCTGTTCACCATCTGGGGTCAGACCATCTCGGAAATGACACCGGCGCTAACGATCATGGCGCAGGTGATCGGTGACGTCCTCGTCAACGACTTCGAGGCATTCCGGCCCACGATTGTCGCTGTCACACAAGCATTTGCGGACTTCCTCGTCGCGGTCGCGCCGCTCATCGAACCGCTGGCGGAGATGGCCGCCGTCATCCTGACGGGAATGGCGACGAACTTCTCCTCGCTGATGGTCGCGATGACACCGGTTATCGAGCAAATCGCACAAAATCTGGAACCGATCATCCCGATTCTCGCGAATCACATGGAGAAACTGACGCCGATCTTCGCTGACGCGGCAATGATTCTCGGTGACGCTCTCGTGACGGCACTCGACGAACTCGGGCCGTACCTGCCCCGAGCTGGTGCAGACGATGTCGGATCTGGTGATCACTATCGCTCCGCTGCTTCCGGAGCTGGTGGAGTTGGCGATCGAGGTCATTCCGATCGTGGTGGGTGCGGCGTCGACCATTCTGCCGATCTTCACCAATGTCGTCGGGATCTTCGCGGAGATCGCGACGTATGCGGTTCCGCTGATCACAGGTGCGCTCAACGGGCTGGAAGGGCCGGTCGGTGCGGTCGGCGGATTCTTCTCGACGATGGCGACGACAGTCTCAGGCGTTTGGGATGGGATTATCAATGTCATACGCGGCGCGGTTCGCGCCATTGGTGGCCTGCTGCAACAGGTTCCGTCGACGATTTCCTTCGGGATCGGACCTCTGAAGAAGACGTACGACTTCGGCGGGGCGAATGACCTCGGCGCGGCAATGGTGCAGTGGGCAAACGGAACCGTGCTACCCGGCAACGCAGTTGCTGAATCTGCCGATGGCGCGAAGTCTCCGGAGCGTATGCGGATTCAGCGGCGCGCTGACGGCGGGCTCTTCCGTGGTTACGGTGGCCCTCGGGACGATGCGAATGTCGTGGCGATCTCGGACGAGGAGTACATCGTCAACGCGGTCTCGACGGCGAAGCACTTCGATCTGATCGAGGCGATCAACAACGACGAGTTGCCGGCGTTCAAGGACGGAGGCACCACCGGCCGGAAGAAGCCTGGCGGCGCGGCAGCTCCGACGCCGATCGTGCAGGCGCAGAAGGCCCCGACAGCGGCGGAGACGGCTGCGTCGGCGGCGGCTCCGACCACGACCTCGGGTGCCTCACGTGGCGCAGCATCACCGGCCGGTACACCAGTTCCGGCGTCGGCGTCCTCGGGCAGCATCATCGGCTCGATGGAAGCCGTTGTCGGGGCTAAGTTCCCGTCGCTGCTGCAGAACGGGCGCGCGTTCTCCGGCATGCGTTCCGGGGACCCAGGCCATCACGGTTCCGGTCATGCGGCCGACTTCTCCAACGGAGGCGACGAGGGCAGTCCCGAGATGCAGGGCTTGGCGCAGTTCATTGCCGACAACTACCTCGGGCAGACGCTCGAGCTGATCCACTCGCCGTTCGATCGCAACATCAAGAACTCCGAGTACGTCGGTGACGGCGTCGGGTTATACGGCGCGGGAACGATGGCCGGGCATCGCAATCACGTGCACTGGGCGGTCTCGGCTCCGGTCGGCGCGCCCGGTGGTAGCGGTGCGGGCGTCTCCGGTGGCGGTGAGTCGAATCAGGTGATCAATGCCAGCCCGAACTATTCGGGAGCGTCGCCGTACAGCGCCGGCAATCCTGGTGATGCGTACGGCGCGGGGATGCTCGGCGCCAACTACGGCGACGCGTGGGATCGTGCCGACTCGTACGGTGACGGTCCCTCGGATGCTGATCTCGAGAAGATCAGTGTTCAGGCGTACGGGCGTAAAGCTGGTGAGCTGGGCGCGAATTGGTTGCTCGGGATCTTTGGGTTGGAGAATTCGATCCTGTCGGAGTCGAACGTCTACAACAAGGCGTACAACGACACGTTGGAGGCGACGAAGCCGAAGGATCAGGGGCAGTACGCGGGCAGTGGGCCGGGTGTCTACACGGCGCCGCAGGTCAACGTCGACGGCGCGGATTGGATGGTCAACTCGGATTGGGGTGCCGGTGCCGGTGGTACGTCGGCGGACGCCGGGCTGGGTCACGTGTACGACCCGGCCGGTGGCGCGGAGCAGTGGCGCTCGACCGTCGAGGCTGTTCTGCTCGGGACGGGGCGCTCTCCCTCGTTGGCCGGGATCACGGTTCAGCAGATTCAGATCGAATCGGGCGGCGATCCGAATGCGATCAACAACTGGGACATCAACGCGCAGAACGGGACACCGTCCATCGGTTTGATTCAGGTGATCAAGCCGACGTTCGACGCGTACATGGATGCCCGGTATCCGGGCGGTCAGGCCGACCCGGCACCGAACATCGCAGCGGCATTCAACTATGTCGATGACGAGTACGGCGGCGCGTCGAATATCTGGCCGAAGGTCAACGGGTACAAGGACGGTGGCCAGTACCGGGGACGAGGTGGTCCGCGTGATGATGCGAATCTGATCGCGATCTCGGACGAGGAGTTCATCGTCAACGCGATGTCGACTCGGGCGAATCTGCCTCTGCTCGAAGCGATCAACTCCGGGCAGCCCGTCATGGATGCGATCTCCGACAGTGCCCGGTGGTCTGCCGGCGTGGTGCCCTCGCGTCCGGTCGTCGCGTCCGGTGCCGGTTTGGGCGGTCAGAGCATCGACCGGTCCACCAATCACACCGGCGACATCATCACCGCCGATCTCGCCGCGTACTTCGCTGAACGCGAAAGACGCGCCGCGATCGACGGTTTCGCCGAACTATCACGGTGGGGAGTGTAAATGTCCGAATTCCAGACCGACGAGATCCACGGCGCCGACGGCAGCTATTGGAATGTCACCACCGGTGAGCAGGGCGTGACCTTGGCGCCGGGGCCGACGAAGATGGTCGACGCCCCGCGCACGACGATGTGGATCAAGTCGGCGCAGGGGGAGCGCTATCAGGGTTCGAAGGTGCAGCGCCGCGATCCGGTGGCGGCGTTCAATATCGAGGGCGACGACCCGCTCGAATGGCACGACCGGGACTCGCGGTTTCGGATGGCGTTCGACTACGACCGCCAGAGCAAGTGGGTTCGCACCACTGCGGACGGCAGCCGCACCCTGATGGTGCGGCTGTTGTCCGAGCCGACGCAGTCCTCGATCGGAAACAAGGACCCGCACATCTGGGGTCAGTCGATGTTGACGGTCTCGTTGGCGGCGGAGTTCGCGTACTGGACGATGCCGGAGATCCTCCGTCGGTGGCGGTTGATGGCCGGCACATCCGGCAGCGGATACGTCCCGGTGTGGAATCCGTGCGACGTCCCGATCTGGCTCAAATGGGTGTGCACCTACCCGGGGACGTACACGTTGCCGGACTTTTCGTTCCTCGGGGACATCGCCGCATCACGGGTGGTGCCGCTACAGCCATTGGTGGCCACGGACGGCAACCTCACGATCGATACCTCCCAAAGCGAGGAGCAGTTGATCTCGACAGAGGAAACCCCGGTGTGGCCCCGTCAGGCAGGCAAGGGGTTCCTCTTCCCGGTTCCCGCACACACCGGTAGCGAGGACAACCCGATCATGCTGCCGGTCTCGGTGACCGGCGGCGTGGCTGGTGTCTCCGGTGTGCAGGTCCGTATGCCTCGTAACTTCTCTCGGCCCTCGGGGGTGAAGCGATGACCACGATGCTCAGCGACGCCGAGTTCGACGAGTTGTGCGAGCAGACCTGGGACACCGGGCAGCTGATCCGCGAGGCTCACCGCGCGATGGCACGCACTCCGCCACTGGTGCGCCTGTGGACCAATCCCACCGACCCCGCGCAGGGATTGATCCAGCGCGGGATCGCCGCGGACTCGAGTTCGGGGAAGTTCCCGTTCAAGAAGAACCGCGCCGGCACCGGAGTGTTGAAGCTGCGCGGCGATCACTATCTCGCGCGGTGGCTGATGACCATCCCGAACAACCCGGAAGCGAAGAAGAACGTCGTCGTCTCGGTCGACCACATGGGCGGCCGGATCCGGTGGTCGGGGTTGCTCAAGCACTGGCGGTTCCGCAAGGAGAACGGAATCCGTTTCCTGGAAGCGACGTTCGTCGACGATTTGCAGTTCCTGTCGTACCTACTCGCGCCGCCGAACCCCGCTCTCCCGCTCGGGCTCTTCCAGTTCCCGCGGGTGTTCACCCTCCTCGGACCGACGATCTGGGCCGCGTCGATGACGATCTGGCTGAACCTGATGAGATTCCAAGGCAACTGGTGGAACCTGCCGGATGATCCGTTCGACCTCAGCCAATGGACTGACGCGCACAACATGAATACCTGGCAGGTGCTCATCGCCTCACCGACGTTCGCTAACGATCCGTCACTGTGGACCCTGCTTGCGGCACGGATGGACCCGATCGACAAAGTCATCGAAGACGCGATCGACGATGCTCAGGTGGTCCTTCGGTACCGGCGGATCTTCACCGTCGACGGTGAGGTATCCGGCGTTCCGGGCGTGGACAATCCGCGCAACGGAGTACTCGTGCTTTCGCTCCACGACCGTTCCGGCTACTACGAGGACATCGGCACCGGAACCACCGGCAATGCCCTCGACGGATTCAAGCGCACCGTCGCGCAGTTCGTGTCCGGGTTCGTCGAGACCGTCGACGTATTCGTCTCCGACGATCAGACTCTGACCCCTCCCGAGTACTACCTCAAAAAGTGGTTCGGGGTGGTTCCTAGTCATCCCTGGATAGTCCTTCGGGACAGCGAGTGGTCGAACATCGAATCCTCGGATCTCTCGTGGGCTCCAGCCGGCCCGGTGCAGATCGTGGTCGGCGGTCAGAACGAGTTCGCCGACAGCGCGATCGAGTTGGCGATCCAAGCGGCCGGCAACATGATCGGGTACTTCTTCCTCGGCGGCTTCTCGTCTGCCGGCGATATGGCGGCGACGGTGATCATGCCGCTCCTGCGCGGAACGGTGTTGGCGTGGAACAACTTCAAGTCCACCGCCCGCGCAACCAACCTCGGTTGGGTTCACCTGATGGAGATGTACCAGTCCGGGGCGAACAACGCCTGGACGATTTCAGCGGTGATAGCCATCCGGACCGGAATGCTCGCCACCGCAGACGAATCCTCGTCGAAGATGCGCATGTCCGCCGGCGCCCCGTACTACCCCGGTTTGCACATGCAGACCGGAGATCGGGTCGGCCATACCGTCGAAGGGATGACCGACTCGATCACGACGGATCCGTTGTTCGTCAACCAGATCGAGGAAATGAATCTCGCCTGGGACTACGAGCAGGACATGCCGCACGACTACGAGATCACCGCCGGCACGGGCACGGCCCTGATGAGTCAGGCCGAACGCTCGTCCCGGTTGCTGTCCAAAGCGATGGCGACGCTGCAGAACATCGGCGTCAATCTCGTCTAGATGATGTGAGGAGAAACCGTGAGCGGTATACCGCTGCAACACGAATGCAACCCCGACGACCCGGAAGAACACCTGCTGTGGTCGTACACGAAACTGCCGATGAAGGTCGAGTCCGGCGTATATCTCGTGGCGATGGTGAGTGCGCTGCGCAAGTGGTCGAAGCAGCAATACGACGCAGGGATCCGCCATCATCCGGAACTGCAGACCATCGAGTTCGTCCCGCCCCCAGGCGGGATCAGCATGTACGGACCGCCGGGTGAGTGGCTCTCGATCGAGAAGGCCTCGCAGCGACGCGTGGAGAACGCCGAAGCAACCCAACGTGAGTTCGAAGAACTCAAGGATCAGGTCCTCGCATCGATGCCTGAGTACGCGGCGAGGATCAACTCGATGACTCCGGAGGAGAAAGCAGCGGCTCGCGAGGATGCGAAAAGCAAACTCACCGAGTCGCTCTCGAACATGCAGTCCCTGCTCGACGTACTCAACCAAGACACGGACGACACCGCTACCGGCGGCGAGACGGAGGAATCATGACATGGACAGGCGACCCGATCTTTCTCGAGCAAGTCATTCGAGATGCGGGAGTGAGTGTTTCGCTCTATCCGGGCGCACTCGATCGAGGGGAAGGTGACTTCTACCGAATTTGGGGAATCATCGACCATCACACCGGCGCACCAGTCGGGAGCAACCCCGGCCCCGGCGCGATCGCGAATCATCCGACACTCGGACTCGCCTCGCAGATTCACCTATCCCGCAAGGGCGTGGCCACCATCTGCGGCGTCGGCATCGCCAATCACGCCGGGATGGGTTCCTGGCCGGGCATCACCCAGAACGCTGCAAATCAGGTCACCATCGGTATCGAGGCCGAGAACAGCGGCACCGAAGGCTGGTCGTCCGAACAGTATTGGGCCTACGCACGCATCAACGCTGCGATTCTCCGGAAGATCGAGCAGCCGTCGTCCCACACGATTGGGCACAAGGAGTGGGCGAAGGTCCAAGGCAAGTGGGATCCGGGTGGAATGGACATGGGCAAGTTCCGCGCCGACGTCGCCAACGTCATCGCCGAACTCAACGGCGTCAAGCCCGACGTACCCGTCATCGAGAACCAGATCGATCGTGTCCGGTTCTTCTCCGACTGGCTCGGCAAGCGCCTGCACGACGGCGAGAAGCCGTGCAAGGACGGCGTCGGACGCTACGCGGACTTCGAGAACGGTTCGATCTACTGGCACCCCGACACCGGCGCCGTGCCGATTCCGAAGCTGGTCTACGAAGTGTGGGCCGCGCGTGGCTGGGAGATCGAGTTCCTCGGCTACCCCCAACGCTTTCACGTCGTCTACGACGGCGAGGGCGACCTGCAGTCCTTCCAGGGCGGCACCATCGCGCGCCGTTACGGCACACCAGGGTTCGTCTGCCACGGCGTCATCGGCCGACGCTGGATCGAAGAAGGTGGCGTCCGCGGTGTCGACGGCAAGCCCACGAAGCTCGGCTGGCCGACCTCCGACGAATACGACTTCAACGGCGGTCGCCGTCAGGACTTCGAGCACGGTTCCCTCCTCTGGCATCCGTCAGGGGCAATCGAGATCACAGGAGACAACCGATGAGCTACAACGATTCCCGCTCCAGTGCGGACATCGACAACCGCTTCGACTTCCATCCCGCCACCACGGCGGAGAAGCGCGGCGAGCACGGCAGCATTCGGGAAGCGTGCAAAGCCCTTGCCCATGACCTGGACGTGAAGGTCCCGCCCGGCCGCGAGAAGTCCCTCGCACTGACCAACCTGGAACAAGCCATGTTCTGGGCCAATGCAGCAATCGCACGACAGGCGGAACAGTGATGACGAACCCCGGTATCGATCTCCTCGGAAACCTGTTGCGTGAGCAACTCGCCGCGCAGCCGTGGTTCAAGCGGTACGCGAACACGGTCACCTCGGCGGTGGGATTCCTCGTCGGCGTGGTGTGGCTGCTGGTCTCGGCCGGTGTGCATCTGCCGGCGGAAGTGACCAGCGGCGTCCTGCTTCTCGTGAGCGCCCTCACCGTGGCGGGTGTGAAGCTCACCCCGAACGGCGTCACGGAGAAACAGGTCGTCGAGATCGAAGAGTACGTCGGCCGACACCGCTCGGACGCATGATCGCGCCGGCGGGTGGCCGGTGGCGACTGCTCGCTGGCCATCTCGCGTTGCCGTGGATTCAGATCATCTTTCTCGTCGACGCGCTCGGGCGCGGTCTGGACTACTCGTATCCGCCCGGTACCAGCACGCTGACATTGGCGACGGTCGAGCAGGCCGCACCGATTCAGTGGTGGGGTATCGCAATTGTGGTGGGCGCGCTGTGCGTGGTGGCAGGGCAGCTCGTCACGATTCCCACCGTGTCGATCGTCGGGGAGGTGATTCTCGGCGCATTGCTCACCGGACTCGGCGGCAGTTTGTTTCTGGCGGTGATGGATCGGCTGTGGTGGGAGGGCTTCCGCACAGGTCTGACGCTGATGTGTGTAGGGGCAACACACTTCGCGTTGGCGTACGCGATCACGAAGTCGAACCGAATGTGGAGGTGGTCCGATGCCCCAGCCTCCCGATGAGGTGGTCAACAGTCCGTGGGTGCTGTACGCCGCGATCGCCCTACTTGTCGTCACGTACGCGGTCGCAGTGTCGAGGAAGTTGCAGGAGTTTCTCGGTCCTCTCGGTCGGTGGATCACCAGCAGACAGGAACGATCGATCGAACGCGAACGTGCGCGACGGGTTGCCGAGGCCGCTCTCGATGACGTCGTGGTGCGCGAACTCAAAGCCGACATCCGCGATATCGGTGCACAGATGCGTGCGCAACGTCGCCGGCACAACGAGGACATGACGGCGCTGCGACTCGAGTACGACCGACGGATCGCAGACATACGCGTCGAGTACGACCGTCGGATCGAGGAGATGAAGTCTGCGCACGAGCGTGAAGTGCGTGGGCACATGGAAGAGATGGCTCGACTGCGGAATCTGTTGCAACGCTCCGGAGGTGAAATGTCATGACCTCACCAGGTGGGCCGTCCGGGATCAGTCGGCCGCCGAACTCGATCACCGGCAACGACGGCTCGACACGTGTGATGGCTCAGCGCACGCAAGACGCTGTGGTGAAACAGAAGTCGGACGAACTCAAAGCCAGTGGGTGGGGGTCCGGTTCGGGATCGTTGTTCGGGACCATCCTCGGCGGATTCGGCAACATCCTCTCCGCGATCACAGGGACGGTGAACAACTCCTACATCCGAGACATGCCGATCATCAACGATCACACCACCGAGATCAAGGAGCTGAAGGACTCGTATCGACAGCTCATTCTCCAGGGTGAAGCGATCGTATTCACCACTCCCGGAACGTATTACCCTTCAGAGGGCATCGTGTCCATCGACCTGATCCTCATCGGCGCGGGCGGTGGAGGCGGCGCCGGAAAATGGGACCTCATCCCGAGCCGTCGAGGCGGTGCATCAGGGGGTGCAGGTGGAGGTGAAGTGACGGCAACGATTCCCGCTCACCTTCTACCGGCATCGGTTCCGATCACGATCTACCAGCAAGGTATCGGAGGATCCTCGTCAGAGGCCTCCGGATACGGCGGCGGAAATGTCATGTTCGGCAACTACCTGCTCGCCGGTGGCGGCCAGGGCGGTCGCGGAGCTGACGGAAACTCCCACGCTCTGGCGATCGGAGGGTCAGGGCTCATTGCCGGAGGTGCAGGTGGCCAGGGCGGATTCGAGCCGACAGTGCCCAACGGTGGATGGTCCAACTACCCCGGGGAGCTGCGCGGCGGTGGAGGAGGCGGCGGCGGTGCCCCTTACGGCCGCGGCGGCACAGGTGGTGCGTCACCAGGTGGCCAGGCGGGCCAAGCGGGAACGGCGCCCGCAGACATCATCGCCACGGGTGGCGGTGGTGGCGGCGCCGGCATTCCCGACGGCGTTGTCACTGGCGGCGCGGGTGCCAGCCCGGGCGGCGGAGGCGGCGGTGGATATGGCGGAGGTAGCGCCGGGTCGAACGGAAATGGTGGAAACGGCGGCTTCGGCAGGCTCTACATTCTCGAACGGAAATTCTGATGCCCCGCAACAGAGTGCGAGTGTTCACCACTTCAGGAACATGGGTGAAGGATCCGAAGCTGTACGCCATCGACCTGGTCGTCCGCGGCGGTGGCGCAGGCGGTAGCTGGCCAGCAGGAAACGGCAACGGACACGGCGGAGGCGGAGGCGCAGCAGTGAAGTCGCCGAAGCGCAGAATCGCCGCGATGGATCTCCCGGGCACCGTCGAGGTCATCGTCGGTACAGGTGGCGTCGGAGGCAACTCCTCGAACCGAAACGGCAGCGACGGTGGCCGATCCGCCTTTGGGGACATCCTCGAAACCGAAGGCGGCAAAGGCGCGACAACGACCACGCGCGGCAAAGGCGGCCAATCACCGATCCCCGGCGGGGACGGCGCTCAAGCCGGATCTGTCGGCGGCAATGCCGTCAACCCTCGATACGGGCCGCTTGCGGGCGGTGGCGGGGGTGCTGGCGGGGGCGGATTCAGCGGAGGAAAGTCCGCTCTCGTTCCGGGCGGTACAAGCAATCCCACGTTTTGGCAGACCCTGCAGTCCGGTGGCGGAGGCAGTACCGGGAACGCCGGCGGATATCCCTCCGGCGGTGGCGGCGGCGGTCAGGCCCCGAACTTCAACGGGGGCAAGGGCGCCGACGGGTGCGTCACCGTAATCGAGTATCTCTACGACGAGGAAGAGTGATGGCAACAGCAACCTTGATCGACGCTGACTGGGGCGGATGCCCTGGCCCCGCCCAGATGTACGAACTCGATCCACCCTTGGCCGAGCACCGCAGGGAGAACATCGGTGGCCAATGGGTCACACTCACGCACTCGCGGGTCGTGATCTGGATGCAACCGGGGTACGGATCAACCGGGCCGTGCGTGAAGGTCGTCCCGCTCCGCACATCCGATGCGCCGGCGCTGAACGTGGAGATGCCCGGATCGTACGCACTTCAACACGAGGTCACCATCGACGAGGCCTCCTGGTGGGCACTGCAAACCGCCGGTGGCTACGAAATCGTGGTGCCCCCAGAGGATTCAACCCCTGAGCAGGAGGTGACCTAAGTGGCAACTCGCATCGGATGGACCCCGCACTTCCACATCATCAACCTCAACACCGGCGGCGTCTTCACCTTCGAACGCACCAACAAGGACGGACCGATCCGACCAGGCTCGGAAGCATACTTCCTGTGGGACAACGGAGAACGCTGGAACGGCGAGATCAGTGGAGCGAAAGTCTCGTGGAAAGTGCAACCGGACAAGGTGGCGCTGATTCCGCACAACACCGAATACACGATCTGGATCAAGTACCCGACCGCTGACCCGGCGAAGCCGGACCCCTACCCGTGGATCGCCGGTCACGGCGAGCGTTGGCCCAACAGATAAGGACGTGCACGATCATGGCAATGACATGCCCCGCAGCAACAGCGAACGCCGTAGCCACTTCGATCGCCAATCTCGGCACACGTTTCGCCCTGCACACCGGAAACCCCGGCGCAGCAGGAACTTCCAACGAAGCCAGTGGCGCCGGATACACCAGGCAGGACGCCACCTTCGCGCCGGCCGCAGGTGGAATCACCTCGACCGGGCAGATGACGTTCCTCGTCCCGGCCAACACCTTCACCCACATGACGAGGTGGAACGGCACGACGTTCATCGAGACCATCGACAACCCCGACATCGTCATCAGCCCCCAGGGTGAAGCGAAGGTGACGTACAAGATCACCGTCCCGTTCACCGTTCCCACCTAAGCGGGGCGGTCGTGCAGCTGCCGGCCCCGGACACGGGGCTTTCCAGTTTCCCCGTCTCGGATTCGGCGACGGTCTCGATGCCAGGGCCGGACTCCGGAGCGATCACGTTCCCGCCGGCGCCGATCCCGATTGTCATCATCACGGCCGTGACGGTCGTCGACGTCGAGACGTCCGTCGAAACTCTGACGGTGCCGTGGTACGTCGTCGAGACGGTGATCGATGTCGCGACCGGCGTTGAAGTACTCGCATCGGTGACGGTCGAGGCGGGGACAACCGTGGACGTCGCGACGTCGGTCATCCAGATCTTCGACTCGGTCACTGCCGAGACGATCGTCGACGTCGAGACATCGGCCGCGGCGATCGTCTCGACAGCAGTTACTGCCGAGACGACAGTCGACGTGGTGACGGAGGCACTGCTCGGTACTCCGCGGGCGATCGTCAGCGCGAACACCACTGTCGACGTCGAAGTCGAAGTGATCTCGATCCCGGTGACCTCGTTCACCGCGAACACCACCGTCGACGTCACCACCTCGGCCACCGTTGCACCCGCCGGTGTGGTGACCGCCGAGACGATCGTCGACGTACAGACGTCAGGGCTGATCACGGCATTCACGCCGTCAGGCGCAACGATCACCGCCGAGACCCAAACTGGCAGCACGACACCGGCCAAGACCACAGGGTGGGTCGCCGATACGGCCACGTACCCGGGCAGTGTGATTGTGAGCAATGGTGTGCAAATGCGTGGCAGCAAAACGGGTGCCAAGTTCAAGTTCGCTGGGCCGGTCTACTGGACGTGGTCGGGCAACGTGAACATTGCGGCGTACGTCGGTGGTGTGCAGCGAGGCACCACCGCGGTCATCAATATCCCGAACGCGTACACGGAGTATCAGCGCAGCGGTGAGATAACCATCGACGTTGCCGGCGGCGAGGTTGTCGATCTGTACATGTGGGCCGGCCAATCATTCGGCGTCACACGTCGAGTCGGATTCAAATACTGGGTCGAATGACTCGCACGACAATGGCCCCCAACTCTTCGGGATCTCCGAAGGGTTGGGGGTGATTAGTCGTTTCAGAACTGGCTAGCAGCGACCAGACTCAGCGCGCGCGAATGCCTCTTCGATTCGATGGCGCTCGTCGAGGGGGGTCTTGCTCCATTCGCCTGACCGTCGGGACTCCTCGAAGAACGCTTGCAGAACGTCGGAAGGATCCGCGTCGGGGTCGAACACGGCGGCGCTTTCGAGGAAGGTCAATAGGAAACTGCAGTACTCCGCGACGGTTCCGGAGTTCTGATAGATCGTGATGTCCTCAGCGACACCTGTGGTTGGGCCATCATTAGCACTCGGTGTGGCATTGCCTTCGACGGTGTTTGCGCAACCGGCGACGAACAGTGAGCATGCGGTGACGACAGCCAGGGTCCACTTGTGCATGCATGGATCAAACCAGACCGGCGGTGAGGTTACGAGGCGATGGCTGCAATCGTGGGTGTTGACCCGTCGACCTCAGAGGACGGGAAGCGGAGCAGCTCGACGGCGGTGACCTTCTGCAGATCGGCAACGAGGGTGTAGATCTGCGTGGTTTGCAGCGAGGCGTGGCGCATGAGTTCCTGGACTGTGCGGAGATCGACCCCGGCGCGGACGAGCATGGTGGCGAACCAGTGTCGGAGGCGATGGCCGGATCCGGGGATCTCCGCTCGGATCATCAATCCGCACAGGGTGTTGGTCACGGACTTCGGGGCCATGTGTGGCAGCCGACCGCCTCGTGAGGGGAACCACCATCCGCGGCGCGGCATCGTCTTCGCGAGTTCGACGAGGTCGGGGTGCAGGGGGAGGACCGCGGTCACCTCACCCTTGCCGACGACGGTGATCGTCTTCGCGATGATGTCGACATCCTCGCCCCTGACGCGGGCGATCTCGTGGACACGGAGCCCTGCGAGTGCGGCGAGGTGGACCATGACGCGGGTCTTGCGGTGCATCCGGGTCCGGACGAGCACAGGCATGTGTTCGTTGGCGACGGGCTTCGGCTCGCCGCGCGGGCGACGCGGGGCGCCGACCTTGGTCATGGGATTGCTTTCGCGGTACTCCATCAACATGAGCCAGACGAACCAGGATTTCAGATGAGCGTGGTAGGTGGCTCTCGTCGACGCGGACCAACCGGGACGTGCCAGCCATTTGGCGATCTGCTGGGAGTTGAGATCCAGGGCGTTGGTGCCGACTTCTCTACTGATCCGGACGACGGTTGCTGATCTGTCCGTGACTGTTCGATCCGACAGAGATCGGGCGTACTGCCAGGTTTCCCACTCATCGAGATGGGGGTCACGATCGGGGACGAGTGTGAGGTGCGATGTCATTCGGAGATTCTTTCCCCTGCTCAGGCGTGGTGCACGGTGTCTAAAGTCCTTGACCGGTTTAGGACCTTTTCCGGGATACAAACCGACCACTCGTTCGTTGATCTGATGGTGGTCGCGGCGATTTGTGGGTGCCGGTCCAGCCGGGGAAGATCAGGAAGCTCGTAGCAAATGCCGCACCGGCGGCGGGAAATTGAGGATCTCTCCATGAGTAGTACCTGGACCCTGCCTGACGACCTGACCCTCCCGGAGCCGACCGAATTCTTTCCGGCCGCCGGCGAGAAGCTGCCTCAGCACTGGTCGAAATGCTTCGGCTGCGGCGACGACCAGCCTGCGGGAATGGCGATGAGTTTCAGGGCCGGCAACGGGCTGGAAGTGACCGGTCGTCTGGAGGTCGCCAAGAAGTATCAGGGCGGTCCGGGTGTCATTCACGGCGGCATTCTGTCGACGGCATTCGACGAGGCTCAGGGCATGGCATGCATGGCTCTCGGCTCGCCGGTGGTGACCGGGCACCTCGAGATCGACTTCGCCCGACCGATCCCGTTGGGATCGGTGCTCGAATTCCGGGCTCGCATCGACGGGGTTTTGCGCCGCAAGGTCTACACCAGCGCGGAAGCAGTGATCGTCGAAGGCCCGACAGCGGATCCGGACACGGTGGTGGGAACCTCCCGAGGGCTGTTCCTGACCATCACCCCGGAACACTTCGCCAAGACCAAGGAGTTCGTGGACGGCGAACCGACTTCTCCGTTCGGCACCTCGTCGGTCTGACGCGGTAGTCGGACGCAAGTCGGTCATTTCACCGGAGTGAGCTTGGGGCGAGACGGGGCTTGTTTGCCGCCCATCAATCCGGCATAGGCGAGTGCCTCGGCCAGGTTCGCTACTTCGTTGACGCGCATGCCGGGAATGTTCGGGCCGGAATCGACCGGCACGATGGCGCTGGTGAATCCCAATCGGGCAGCTTCGATCAGCCGCCGGTTGACGCCGGCAACTCGTCGAACCTCTCCGGCGAGTCCGACCTCGCCGAGGATGACGAGCCCCTTGGGGACGGGTTTGGCCTTCACCGCGGAAGCGACCGCTATGGCGAGAGCCAGATCGGCACCCGGCTCGGTCATTCGCATACCGCCGACGGTCGCGGCGTAGACGTCGGCCTTCGAGATCGACACTCCGACGCGGCGCTCCAACACGGCCAGAACCATGGCCACACGGGCGGTGTCGAGCCCGCTGACGGCTCGGCGAGGTGTCGGTAGAGGCGTGGCGGCGACGAGGGCCTGAACTTCACCGAGTAGAGGTCGCTTACCGTCCATCATCACTGTGACTGCAGTGCCTTCCACGGCTTCTTCACGGTGATGCAGGAACAGGCCGGACGGATCGCTGATCTCGTTGATGCCCTGCTCGCTGAGTTCGAAGCATCCCACTTCGTCGGCCGCACCGAATCTGTTCTTGACGCCGCGGACCATGCGCAGGGTGGAGTGCTTGTCACCTTCGAAGTGCAGAACCACGTCCACGAGATGCTCGAGCGAGCGCGGACCGGCGACGGCGCCGTCCTTGGTGACGTGGCCGATCAGAAGCACCGGGATTCCGCTGGCCTTTGCCAGGGAGGTCAGGGCGCTGGTGACGGCCTTGACCTGAGTCACGCCGCCGACGACTCCGTCGACGTCGGCAGCAAGCATCGTCTGCACCGAGTCGACGATGACCAGGGTCGGCTTGACCTGCTCGATGTGGCCGAGAATGGTCGCGAGATCGGATTCTGCCGCCAGATACATCCGTTCGTGGACAGAGTTGGTGCGATCTGCCCGAAGTCGAACCTGACCGGCAGACTCCTCGCCCGTGACGTACAAGGCTCGATCATCCGCGCTGCGCATCGCCCAGCGGTAGACGACCTCGAGAAGTAGCGTGGATTTTCCGACACCGGGTTCTCCGGCGAGCAGAACCACCGAACCAGGTACGACGCCACCGCCGAGTACACGGTCCAACTCGCCGATCCCGGTGGGCTTGGCCTGCGTCGAGGTGCTGTCGATCTGTGTCAACGGCGTGGCCGGCGTCGTCGGTAGCACGGCGCTTGATCCCGCTTTTGCGAGTGAGGCGCCGGCGCGGCTGGCGACGGGTGCCACTACAGCGACCTCGGTCATCGAGCCCCACGAATCGCAGTCCGGACATCTACCGACCCATTTGGGCACTACCGACTGGCATTCGGAGCAGCGGTAGTTCGATTTCACTTTGGCCACCGGGACAGACTAGAGGCGGGGTCCGACATGGACCCCGCCTCTAGTTCAGTACTGAAGTTGTTCTGCGAAGCGCAATGTGCGCCTTGGTGATTCGGGGCTCAGTGCCCGGCTTCTGCAACGTCAGGCGACTTGTCCGACTCGTTGCGCTCGAGCTGCGGGCCGGCGTCGACAGGCACGTCGACGGTGACCGAACCGGCCTTCTCGAACTTGAAGGTGATCGGGACGGTCAGGCCCGGGCGAACGCCCGCCTTGATGTCCTGGAGTACGACGAGAGTGAGCGCAGCGGGTGCGTCGTCGTTCTCTTCGTTGTTCTTGATCTGGGTCTCGGCCTCGGTCGCGGCACCTTCGCCTGCGGGCAACTGGCCGGCCTGCAGCGACGTCTGCGGCTTGATCGTCAGGCCGCCGACCTCTTCACCTGCGACGACGCGTGCTGCGTAGTCGGTGGTGATGCTGACGAGCTTGTCCGTGGTCTCGGCGCTGTCGTTCACGATGCTGAAGGCGAGCACGGCGTTGCCGCCCGGCTCGATGCTGTACTCCTCGGACGAGGGGTAAGCGATGTGCACGTTGCGCAGTGCGATCTCACCGAGGTCGGCGCTGTTGCCGTTCACGGCGGCCTGCTGGACGGCGGTCTGGCTCACCTGTCCGGAACCGCAAGCGGACAGCGCGATGGCTGCGCCTGCAGCCAGTGCAATGGCGGTAGCGACTCGACGAGTCGGCTTACGGATAGCAGTCACGATTTGTCCTCCACGGCGTCAGGTTCGCACTCCACTAGGCAGAGTAGTAGATAAGGTCCCGCGGGCTGGCCGTCGGGTGCCACAACGGTTGTCTGCGTGGGCTTTCAGTCGGTTACGCAGGGGTGCTCCAGACCAGTTGAATGCACGTACAACAAGCCCTGTCAACCCCTACGCTCGAGCAAGGATGCCCCTGACCTGCACAGTTGATGAGTGGTCGGTTCTTTCACGTGTTAAACTAGTGGAATCGAAAGGGGCACGGGACACATGATTTTCAAGGTCGGAGACACCGTCGTATACCCCCATCACGGTGCGGCGCTGATCGAAGCTATCGAAACCCGCACCATCAAGGGTGAGCAGAAGGAATACCTGGTTCTGAAGGTCGCTCAAGGCGATCTCACAGTACGGGTTCCTGCAGACAACGCAGAGTACGTCGGAGTTCGTGACGTGGTCGGCCAAGAAGGCCTCGACAAGGTTTTCCAGGTTCTGCGAGCACCGCACACCGAAGAGCCCACCAACTGGTCTCGTCGATACAAGGCAAATCTCGAGAAGCTTGCCTCAGGTGACGTGAACAAGGTTGCAGAAGTTGTACGTGACCTGTGGCGTCGTGAGCAGGACCGCGGACTTTCCGCTGGTGAGAAGCGCATGCTCGCCAAGGCTCGTCAGATTCTCGTCGGAGAGCTCGCGCTCGCCGAGGGCACTGACACCGAGAAGGCAGAGACCATTCTCGACGAGGTCCTCGCGGCCGCGTCCTGACTGCAACTCAACAAAGCTGACAGTGGCAGTAGTAGCCCTGGTACCTGCCGCAGGTCGGGGAGTGCGATTGGGTGAGAAAGTGCCCAAGGCATTTGTCGAACTCGGTGGGTGCACCATGCTTGCACGCGCGGTCGATGGACTCCGGAAATCCGGGGCGATCGACCGCGTTGTTGTCATTGTGCCGCCTGAGCTGGTCGAATCCGTCGTAGCCGACCTCGGTCGTGCAGCGGACGTCGACGTCGTCGGCGGTGGTGACGAAAGAACCGATTCGGTTCGTGCCGGCCTCAGTGCGGCAGGCGATGCAGATTTTGTTCTCGTGCACGACGCTGCGCGGGCATTGACACCGCCGGAGTTGATCGCGCGCGTCGTCGACACCCTCCGAGCGGGCAGCTCCGCGGTCATCCCGGTACTCCCGGTTACCGACACGATCAAGTCGGTCGACGTGCTCGGCGCAGTCACCGGTACGCCTCTGCGTTCGGAGCTGCGTGCGGTGCAAACTCCTCAGGGCTTCTCCACCGACGTCCTGCGCAGTGCGTACGAAGCCGGTGACGTCGCCGCGACCGACGACGCCGCTCTGGTCGAGCGTCTCGGTGTCTCGGTACAGACGATTCCCGGCGACGCTCTCGCCTTCAAGATCACCACTCCGTTCGACCTGGTCCTGGCACGGGCGCTCCTGAGCTCGGAGACAGAGTTGAGCGTGGATTCACAGGACGGAAATTAGATGCGCGTCGGTCTCGGCACGGATGTTCATCCCATCGAGGTCGGTCGTCCTTGCTGGATGGCCGGGTTGCTGTTCGAGGAAGCTGACGGGTGCTCGGGCCATTCGGACGGCGACGTAGCCGTCCACGCTCTGTGTGACGCGTTGCTCTCTGCGGCGGGCCTCGGTGACCTCGGTTCGGTTTTCGGCACCGGCAGGCCCGAATGGGACGGCGTGAGCGGCGCTCGAATGCTTGCCGAGGTTCGCAGACTGCTCGAAGAGAACCAGTTCACCGTCGGCAACGCAGCGGTGCAGGTCATCGGCAACCGGCCGAAGATCGGGCCGCGACGCGACGAGGCACAGAGGGTGCTCTCGGACATCCTCGGCGCACCTGTTTCGGTGTCCGCGACCACTACGGACGGCCTCGGCTTGACCGGACGCGGCGAGGGGATCGCCGCCATGGCCACCGCGTTGGTCATGACAACCGAACACGACAGGTAAGATCGCTGGTCGTGACCCTGCGCCTATACGACACCGGTACGCGGGCCCTTCGGGATTTTGTTCCGTTGGCCCCCGGACATGCATCGGTGTACCTGTGTGGGGCGACAGTTCAGGGTGATCCTCACATCGGACACGTTCGCAGCGGCGTCGCTTTCGACGTGCTGCGACGCTGGCTGTTGGCGCACGGCAACGACGTTGCCTTCGTGCGCAACGTGACGGACATCGACGACAAGATTCTCAACAAGGCTGCCGACGCCGGTCGACCTTGGTGGGAGTGGGCGACGACGTTCGAGCGTTCGTTCACGTGGGCCTACGACCAACTGGGTGTGCTGCCGCCGTCCATCGAGCCACGGGCCACCGGTCACGTGACGCAGATGGTCGAGATGATGGAACGCCTGATCGAGAACGGTCACGCGTACGCGGCGGGCGGCGACGTCTACTTCGACGTGCAGAGCTATCCCGAGTACGGCGCACTGTCCGGCCACAAACTCGACGACGTTCATCAGGGCGAGAGTGCCGCCGAGGGAAAGCGCGATCCTCGCGACTTCACACTCTGGAAGGCCGTGAAGCCCGGTGAGCCCTCGTGGCCGACACCGTGGGGACCCGGCCGTCCGGGCTGGCACCTCGAGTGCTCGGCCATGGCGGAGTTCTACCTCGGGGCGGCATTCGACATCCATTGTGGTGGACGCGATCTCGTCTTCCCGCACCACGAGAACGAAATTGCGCAGGCCAAGTGTGCCGGCGACGATTTCGCTCAGTACTGGTTGCACAACGGCTGGGTCACGATGAGTGGCGAGAAGATGTCCAAGTCGTTGGGCAATGTTCTCTCGGTGCCGAACGTGCTCAAGAAGGTTCGTCCGCAAGAACTTCGGTACTACCTCGGTAGTGCGCACTACCGTTCCAATCTCGAGTACTCGGACGAGGCGTTGGACGAAAGCGCGAAGTCCTACCAGGGACTGGAGTCGTTCGTCCTGCGCACACACAAGCGTGCGGGTGGCGTCGAACTCGGCACGTGGACCGAAGGTTTCGCGGCGGCTCTCGACAACGACTTGTCGGTGCCGATCGCGTTGGCCGAGATTCACGGCAAGGCGAGCGAGGGTAATTCCGCGCTCGCTGCCGGTGATCTCGACGCGGCTCGGGTGGCTGCCGGTCAGGTGCGGGCCATGCTCGCGATCCTGGGCGTCGACCCACTCGACGAGCATTGGACGCAGTCCGGTGGCGACACCGAGACGGCAATGGAAGCTTTGGACGTGTTGGTGCGGGCCGATCTCGATCGTCGGCAGCAGGCACGTACGGAAAAGAACTGGGCGGTGGCGGACGAGGTCCGCGATCGCCTCATCAAGGCGGGTATCGAAGTAACCGATACTCCCGACGGACCCGAATGGTCCCTTAAGGCAGGGCAGTAACAATGGCTGGAAACTCGAGCAGGCGCGGCGCAGTCCGTAAGGGCGGCACCAAGAAGGGCCAGGTTGCCGGTTCCGGCGGTAAGCACCGTCGCGGTCTCGAAGGGCGTGGCGCTACGCCGCCCGCCGAGGCACGCACCAAGCATCCCGCGGCAAAGCGTGCAGCGCGCGCCGCACGTGCCGACGAGAAGCAGGGCCGCGGTGGCCGTCCGGGTCCGGGCCGCAAGGTTCTCGACGGTCCCGAGACAGTGCTCGGACGCAACCCGGTTGTCGAGTGCCTACGCGCCGGCGTTCCGGCGACGGCACTGTGGGTCGCCGTCGGCACCGAGAGCGACGATCGACTGAAGGAATCCGTTCAGCTCGCTGCGGACGCCGGAATCTCCATCCTCGAGGTGCCCCGCACCGATCTGGATCGCCTCAGCGCCAACGGTCTTCACCAGGGCATCGCCCTGCAGGTACCGCCGTACCGCTACGCGCACCCGGACGATCTTCTCTCCGAGGCACGCAAGCATGCCGAGCCGCCACTGCTCGTCGCGCTGGACAACATCACCGATCCCCGCAACCTGGGTGCCGTTGTGCGCTCGGTCGCAGCTTTCGGTGGACACGGCGTCGTGATTCCGGAGCGTCGCAGCGCGAGCGTGAGTGCTGTCGCTTGGCGTACCAGCGCCGGTGCTGCCGCTCGTCTGCCGATCGCTCGGGCCACCAACCTCACTCGTACGCTCAAGGACTGGGCGTCGAAGGGTGTTCAGGTCGTCGGTCTCGACGCCGAAGGTGACACGACCCTCGACGATTTCGACGGCAGTGGTCCAGTGGTGATCGTTGTCGGTTCCGAGGGCAAGGGCCTTTCGCGCCTCGTCCGCGAGAACTGCGACGCGATCCTGTCCATTCCGATGGCCGGTCCGGTCGAGTCGCTCAACGCCTCGGTTGCCGCCGGAGTCGTCCTGGCGGACATCGCCCGCAGGCGTCGTAGCAGCTGAGTTGTAACGGCTTTCAGGTGAGCCTGGCGGGCATCTAGCTCCGTACCGACCAGGCTTCCCAGAGCGCAGCGTAGGAACCGTCCGCGCCGATCAGTTCGTCATGTGTCCCGCTCTCGACTACGCGGCCACCGCTCATGACGAGTATCCGATCGGCGCGGACTGCTTGGCTCAGGCGGTGCGCTATCACCACGGCAGTCCTGCCGCTGACCGCAAGCTCGGCTGCCTGATCGAGAAGACCTGCTGCGGTGGTTCCGGCTTCGGCGGTCGCCTCGTCGAGGATCACGACTGGCGGATCGAGCAGAGCCAGTCGGACGAGGGCTATGTGCTGTGCCTGCGCCGCCGTCAACTGGTACCCGCCGGCCCCGACCCTGGTCTCGAGCCCGTCCGGAAGCTCGTGAATCCATTGAGCTTTCATTCCTTCGACGGCTTCGACGATCTTCGCGTCGTCCGAATCTGGTGCACACAACCGGAGATCGTCGGCGATCGTCCCGACGAATACGTGAACTTCCTGGCTGACCAGGACGACTTTGTGTCGAAGTTCGGCGTCACTCAGGTCGTCAATCGGTGTGCCGTCGACGGTGATTCGCCCGTTCCCGACGGGAATGATTCCGGCAATCAGTTTGGCGAGTGTGGTTTTTCCGGCACCACTGCTGCCGACGACGGCGATTCGTTCCCCCGGCGCAATCGAGATCGAGATCGAATCGATCACCGGGGTGGAGTTGTCGTACGAGTACGAAACCCGGTCCACCTCGACGCCGATGGGTTCGGACCGAGCAGAGACAGGAATGCTCGCGGGACGCCCCGGCATCGCGGTGACGCCGATCAGGCGAGCCAGGCTGGCGCCCGCATCCTGCAATTCGTCGATGTTCGAGAGAAATACCGCGATGGGGCTGAACAGACTGTGGAAGTAGAGGGCAGCGGCGGTAGCGGCCCCGATGGACACCGATCCCGTGGTCACGAGCCAGTAGCCGACGCTCAGGACCGCGGCGAGTCCGAGCAGTTCGGCGCCGTTGAGTTGGGCGAAGAAGTTGGTACGCAATCGAACTGCCTGCATGTCGAAGCTGATGGCATGCTCGGAGGTCGCGGCGATTCTGCCGATGTGCTCGTCAGTTCTCCGCAGGGCAGTGACAGTGCCTGCGCCACCGAGGGTTTCGATGAGCTGCTGCCCTCGCCTGGCCTGCGCGGCGCGAGAGCGTCGGTAGACGGGTCCGGAGCGTCGGAGGAAATGTCGGAGAGCGAAGTAATGAATCGGCGCAACGGCAACGATTGCCGCGGTGAAGCGCCAATCGATCACTCCCACACCGACAAGCGTCAATGAAATCATGAACAGGGCAGACACCGTTGCGGGCAGCACCCGGGCGATGACAGTGTTGACCGCTTCGACATCACCCGAGACCCGAGAAATCAGATCACCGGTTCCGGCATCCTCGACCAGCGACGACGGTTGCGCGAGCGTAGCGGCGAACACGTCTTCCCGAAGATCGGCCAGCACGTTCTGCGCGACATTCGCGAGAAGCTGTGTGCTCCACCAGGTCAGCGCAACTCCGGCCGCCGCTGCACCGAGCATGAACGCGGTGATGCGCAGGAGCGCGGCAAACGGTTTGCCCTCTGTGACCGCATCGACCATGAGTCCGAGCAACGCCGGGGTGGACAATCCGCAGGCTGTGGCGGAGAGAAGTACGACGGTCGTGAGTGCGAGCGCTCGCTTACGTGGCCGAAGCAGTGCCATCAATGCGCGGACGGTCTGCTTGGTCGACGCGATCGGCAGGGCAGATGCAGGCGGAACAACAGATGCATCCGGAAGGGTATCGGTCACAGTGAGTCTCCTTCCCGAGCGTCGTCGTCGATCGTGACGACACGGTCACACGAATGGAGCAAGGTCGGACTCGAGGTGATCACCAGTATGGCCTTGTCGGGAAAGTTTCTCAGCGAGTGTGCAATTCGATGCTCGGTGACAGAATCCACGGAAGTGGTGGGTTCGTGAAGGACCAGGATCGGCTGCGGTTGATGGAGAGCGCGGGCGAGAAGTAGTCGTTGGCGCTGACCTCCGGAGAGCTTCTTTCCCTGTTCACCGACCTCGGAGTGGTGTCCGTCGGGCAGATGTGTCAACACGTCGTCGAGCGCCGATGACGTCATTGCCGACGAGTCGACGCTCGGTGCTGCCAGATTGTCGAAGACGGTACCGGTGAACACGGTTCCTTCATGGGCGGAGACGAACACCTGATCGCGAACTGCGTCCGGACCGAGTTCGGTTGCATCGGTGCCGAATGCGAAATATCGGTTGGGACCCAGCGGCGTCTGAAAGGCGAGTTGCAGTGCCAGTCGGTGAGCGGAATCGTCAGCGCGCACGCCCACCACTTCTCCGCGGCGAGCCGAGACGACCGTTCCGTTGTCGGTCGAAATCAGCAGGGCGTCTTCACTTCTGTCGGAGTCGATCGCGGCTCTGTCGGAGTCGGTCGCGGCCCTGGAGTGCAGCGATTCGATCAGGTGTGGCTCGGCCAGCAGTTCTGACAGTCTGCGCGCGGAGCCTCGCTTTGCGGCGAGTTCGGCACCGAAGAATCCCAGCGTTTCCATCGGCCCGGCAATCACCCTGCTCAGTCCGACCACGGTGACGAAGTTGCCCACGGTGATCGTGCCTTGATGCGCCATCCACGCCGCCCCCAAGGCGACCGACGCCAGTACCAATGCGGAGACCCCGGAATTCAGCGCGGTCAGACTGGACATCGCTCGGACCGTCCGGATCGCTGCCTTCATGGATTCGCGGCTTGCGTGCACGTAACGCGACAGTGCGGTGGGTTCGGCCCCGAAACCTTTCAGTACCCGCAGGCCCAGCGTGAAATCCGTTGCCAGCGTTCCTGCCTCGGCTGCCTTCTTCTGCTCTGCATACACACGCTCGTCCAGCGGACCGCTGATCTTGTGGATGAAGGCGAGTTGCGCAGCCGTGATGAGAACGACGATCAGCGCGAGCGGCCAGGAGACGAAGGCAAGCGAAATCACTGCCGCGGCGAGCCCTGCGAAAGCCGAGCCCTGCTCGGCGACAACCCAGGAAAAGCCCGAGACGTGTGAGGCATCCGAGGTGGAGATGGTGAGAACTTCACCCGTCGAACGCTGAGCTTTCATGCCTCTGGCGTCGAGTACCCGTCTGGCTGCATTCAGTCGTAGGTCGTGTTCGCCGTAGACGAAGACCTGTGTGTTCAGGCGAACCGCGATGCGCCACGACAGAGCAAGTCCGACGAACAGAGCACACAGCACCGCAAGCCACACGAGAAGGGCTGTGCTGTCGGACTTTCCGATTGCCCGGTCGACGACGGTGCCGATCAGCACCGGAATGAGGGCCTGAGCTACCTGATACGACGCCTGCCCTGCGACGGCTGCGACCAACCGCGGTCCGCGTCCGGAGGAGAACGATCCGATCTTGATCATCTCGATAGGACCGGTACGAGTTTCGGGCAGCGCTGACACTCGTGAAACTCCTCGCCCAGATCTGAACACTCGTTGTGCAGTTCTACGGTAGAGCCGGTGTGAGTGCGGAAAGTGCTCGCAGATGCCAAGGGCTACGCGGCAGCGGACAGATGGAGCATCGAGACCCCATTACCGGGATCAGGTCTCGATATACCTGCTTGGTCGAAACAAAGTACGTTTGCGAAGAGAGCTGACAGAAGATGAAAAGCACTATCCGAATAATGGCTGCGGTGGCCGCAATTGCCCTGCTCGCAGGATGCCAGAGCAGCACCGAGTCAACAGCGTCGGAGGACGTGACGCAGTTGGCCGAGGCCGGCGCGCTGCCCGTTACCGTTGATCATGCGTACGGCTCGACCACCATCGAGACCGAACCTCAGCGGATCGTGACCATCGGTTGGAACAGCCAGGATTCGGTCCTCGCACTGGGCAAGACGCCCGTCGCCATGGAGTCGTTCAGTGGGGCAGGCTTGGAGAACGGAATCCTGCCCTGGGACGAAGAATTGTTGGGCGATGTCGAACCCACGTTGCTCGACAGCACTTCCGGTGTGCCGTTCGAGCAGATCCTGGCGTTGGAGCCGGACGTGATCATCGCGGTGGTCTCGGGAATCACCGAAGACGACTATGCACGTCTTTCTCAGATCGCACCCACGATTCCGTTCAAGGAGACCGCATGGGCGACTACGTGGCAGGAGCAGTTGTCGACCATCGGTTCAGTACTCGGACAACCGAAGCGGGCGGCTGAGCTGATCGAGGAAACCGACGATTCCATCGCCGACCTGGCTGCGGGTTCCCCGAATCTGAACGGGAAAACCCTGACCTTCCTGTCGGGAAACATCGACGGCCTCACCAACTACTGCGCTGACGACGGCAGAGTCATCCTGATGTCCCAGCTCGGACTGAAGCAGTCGGCCGGAAGCGCCGAGCTGTGCGGCGACACCCAGGGATCGGTGACTGCATCGCGCGAACAGTACAACGAACTGGACGCGGACGTGATCGTGCTCAACGACGCGAGTGGTCAGGGGCTCCCCGGGTTGATGGGGGACAAGTTGTTTGCCGACCTGCCGGCAGTCAAGGACGGCAGGCTGATTCAGCAGCTCGGTCTGGCACGAGTCATGGCCTTGGCTTCACCCACGTCGCTGAGCGTCAAATATGCCTTCGCCGAACTGGTCTCGAAGATGAACGGGTTCTGACCAGCTGATGCCTCTGAACGGCTGATGCTTATGAACAGCTGATGCTTCTGAACAGCTAGGCCGACAATTCGCACGCGTCCGAGTAATAGTTCTTCGGTGTCCGTCCGGTGACCTTGCGGAACACACTGGTGAAGGCGCTGGGGGTTTCGTATCCGACGCGACGGCTCACCGTCGAAACGGGAACGCCCGCAGCGAGATAGGACATCGCGGCGCGGACGCGAACTTGAATTCTCCAATCGGTGAAGGACATCCCCGTGCCCTGAGAGAACACGCGGCTCAGGGTGCGGGGGCTTCCACCGACCACATAGGCCCAATCGGCAAGCCCGCGTTGATCGGCGGGGTCGGCGATCAAGCGGCGTGCAACGGCGAGGGCCCGGGGATCGGCGGGCATCGGCACCGCGACATCGGCCGCCTCGATGGGTGCGAGGGTGTCGAAGACTACTGATTCTGCCCGCAAGCGAGCTTCGGTCGGCATGTTTCGCTGGTGCAGATGGATGAGCATCGTCTTGACCACGTCGTCTATGCCGATGATCGCGGGTTTGGTCCACGGGTGGGGAAACGACTCGGGCCGGAAGTAGGTGAAGCGTGCCTCGGTGGATGCGCCGAGCGTGATGCGGCGTGGAGTTCCAGCCGGAATCCACATGCCGACCGTCGGTGGGATCTGCCAACGAACGTCGTCGATATACGCGCTCATCTCTCCGGAAGCGCCCCACAGGAGTTCATGTTCGGGATGGCGGATCTCGCGCCACACCCGCTTCTGATCGCGCCCGATGGTGGACGTCGTCATGGCGAAGGGGAGCGGTACGTACCGGCCCGCCGGCACAGCCCAGTACGGAAATCCTGTGGAACTCATCGATGGATCATACCGCGAATGACTTAGGTAATGCTTTCCTATTTGGTTGTTCGATGCAGAGCGCGACGGAGTGCGATCGCGACAAAAGTTCGAGGGTGGCACCGAGTCCGAAGATTCGATGCCACCCTCGATCACATTCCCCGACGGAGTGTTCTTGGTGGAGCGGGTGAATCAGCTGCCGTTGGCCAGGACACCGCTGATGATGTCTGAGATGAAGCCGGCCGGGTTGTCCAGGATGGAGGAGCCGGCCGAACCGGTTCCTCCCTCGCCGTCAGAAGAGCCGAAGCCCAGATCTGCAGAGCCCGATGCGGCCGCCTCGCCGGGGTTCTTGGCACGGATCTTGGCGTAGACGCCGCTGATGTTCTGGTCGGTGCCCCACAGCGAGATGCCGATGGAGCTGGGGAGCTCGACGTAAGTTCCCGGTTGTGCGTTGTCCGGAACCAGGTAGCTCACCTCGAAAGTGACCGTCTTGCTGCCGGTGATCGAGACATTCCAACCCGCATCGGGGATGGTGACGGTGCGCGCCGCATTGTCGACGGTGGGGGAGACCTTCTCGGTTTTCTGAGTCAGCCCGAGAAAGTGCCAGGAATCGATCGAGGCGCTGTCCTTGATGTATGTGTATCCGGCCGGAAAGCGGTCCACGAATTTGTTGACGAAGAAGTCCGGATGGCCGTTGGCCGAAACTGTGGTGCGGACAGTCAATTTCCCGCCGGGCGCCACTTCTCCGTCGCCCACGACGCTCTTGGTGATCGTGACCTGGTTCGAAGTCACGGTGCTGGTCTTCGGGTGCGCGGTATCTGCGTGCGCAGCGCCGGTGCTGATGAGAAGTCCGCTGGTTGCAAGCGCAGCGATTGCTACTCCGGTGAGTGTTTTACGCATTGAAAAACGTGACATGAAATTCTCCGTTCGAGGGGTTCACGCTGACGGCGATGGGATGACTCTTCAAAGGTTGCGCCGTGGTAACCATTGAAACCTATCGGACGCTTGCCTATGTGTCAGTTCGGCAGAATTTGCGGAAAAGTCCGAATTGAGAGGACTTTTTCGATCTTGATTGCCTGCTGTTAACTGATTGGCGATCAATTCGGCGAAAAGCTGGGCGAATGTCCAGGTCGACTGTATCGTACTTCGAGAGTCGGGTTGCAACAAGTTCCAGTAATCAACGAATTCGGTTGTCCTGGAACCACTAAGAGTGGAGATTATTCGTGGCAAAGTTTGGATCCAGGAATCGTGGTCTGTCCACCGTCGGAGCTGGCTTGGGGGTGATCGCTCTTGCTGTGGGTGCAAGCGCGCTGGGCGCGGGAGTCGCGACTGCCGAGACCGCAACTTCTGGTGCCTACACATTTACTCGCACCGTGGACAATGCTTCCCCGAAGGTCGGCGACACGATCACCTACACGACCGTTTCGAGCAAGAGCGGGCTCGAAGGGTACGTCAACCGGCTGACCGAGATCCATGCCGGCTGTCTCGAGTTCGTGCCGGGCTCGGCAAAGATTTCGAAGGTCATGGGTGGCCTCCCAGGTTTGGGAGGTGCCATCAAGGAAACGGTGGAATCCCCGAATACCTCGCAGTCGACCGCAACCACGAAGGTCTTCACAAGTAGCGGGTGGTACAACAACGGCAAGAACCCGATAACGATGAAAACCAGCTATGTCGTGAAGTGTGATCCGGGTACCTACGGCAGCGGGTTGACTGTCGGCGCGACACTCATGGGTGGTGGGGCCGGAACCAGCGCCAGCTTCCCGGAAATGGGTCCCACCATCGTGGTGCAGGCAACGGATCCGACCGGCCCAGGTACGGATCCTGGTACTGATCCCGGAACCAACCCCGGCACGAACCCTGGAACCGGTGGCGGAACCGGATCGCTCGGCTCACTGAGCGGTGGCCTGGGTTCCCTCAGCGGCCTGTTCGGCTCCAGCTAGGCGAGAATTGTGAAACGGCGGGCCGAGACTGTCGAAGTCTCGGCCCGCCGCGGTCGTTCGGTGATCAGGTGTTCAAATCTCTAGGCGCTCAGCCGAATTCGATGGAGGTATTGATTTCCTCCACCTGGTTGGAGGTCTGCATGTTCGTCGTGTCGGTGAACTGGTTTGCGAAGCTGACCAGGTAGACCGGCGAGTTGTCGTCGGCTTGGTAAGCAACGACTGTCATGACGGCGTAGAGCGGAACGTCCAGGTTTGGCGCTGTCCAGGTTCCGGAGAGGCGGAACCCCTGCTGTCCGTCGACGTCGATCTCGGTGTACTTCACCTCGGTCCATCCGTCGAGGGTGGCGATGGTTTCACGCGCAGCGGCAAGAACCTCGTCTTTTGTTGCGGTGCCTTGGTTTTCGACCGTCACCGTGGTGTTGGGCATGAAACCGCTGGGTTCCTGGCTGTTGCTGGACAACGCATCCGTAACGCCGGCAGGGATGTTCTCGCCGTGAGTCCAGCTCGGCGGGAGGCTGACGCTGATGCTCGGCGCTTCGGGGTCGTCGCCGGTTTCGATCGTCGTCCGCTCACCGATGAACGGTGTCCCGTCCCGCAAGGTTGGCGTCGCGGCAGCGGCAGACGACGAGGATGCAGAACTTTCGGAAGCAGTGGTCTCACTGGTGCTGGTATCACTGGAGACAGCGTCTCCGCTTTCCGAACTGCTGCATCCGGACAGGACGAGTGCAGCAGTGATCAGTGACGCTATTCCGAGAGCAAGTGTGCTGCTCTTAGGGCTCATAGTGTGACAGTCCTTCAGGTTCTGGCGACGGCCGAGCGCCGCCGGCCGCATAGCTGGCGCGGCTGAGACTATCAGCGCTAGGACGGCCGAGTAGTGGCCTTCAAGGTAATGGTGCTGCCGGGCCGCAACTGTGCCAACGACGCAATTCCCGCGTCGGACACTACGGCGATGACCGGGTATCCGCCGGTCACGGGATGGTCGGCCAGAAACACGACGGGCTGTCCGCCCGGCGGCACCTGGATGGATCCCATCACGACGCCTTCGCTCGGCAGTTCCTCGGTGCGAGAGCGATGCAAAGGCCCCTGCCCCTGCAACCGGACGCCGACTCGGTTGGTGTGTTCGGTGACTTTCCATGTGGTGTGAAGGAGCGCGTGAACGGATGCGGCGGTGAACCAGGAATTTCGGGGGCCGAGCGTGATCTCGATCGGAACTGGGCCGAGCGCAGGTGCCGGCGGTGGAATCAATTCTTCGGTGGGCCACGTTCCTTCTTCGGCCCCGAGGAGGAGTAGATCGCCGGCGGCGAGCGGCGGAGGCCCGAGTCCGGAGAGTGTGTCGGTGGATCTGCTGCCGAGTACCTGCGGGACGTCGACGCCACCGCGTGCAGAGATGTAGGTTCTCAACCCGGTTGTGCTGTAACCCAATTCGAGAATGCTGCCACCGCCAAGGTGGATGCTCGCGTAGTCAGGTGCCGGCTGACCGTCGACGGTCAGCGGCACCCGCGCGCCTGTTGCGGCCACCGTCATCGAACCGACGGCCCGCATAGCGAAACCCCCAGTGGTGACTTCGATGGTTGCTGCTCGAAAAGTGTTGCCTACGAGTCTGTTAGCGCTGTCGTGTGAGACCATGTCGACGGCGCCGGATCTACCGACCCCGAGGGCGCCGTAGCCCGTCCGCCCGCGGTCCTGAACTGTGGCGAGCGGGCCGGTACGCACTACCTCGAGCCAGGCCATGAATCCATTCTCCCGCAACAGCGCGGTGAAGACACCAAAATCATGCTTGCACCAAAATCATGCACGGACAAACGTGACTGTGGTGCCGGGTAGAAGCAATGCAGGCGGTCGACGCTCGGCATCCCACACCGACAGTTCCGTCGTTCCGATCAACTGCCAGCCGCCCGGGGAACTGCGCGGGTAGACGCCCGAGAACGGTCCGGCCAACCCGACTGCACCAGCCGGGACCTGCCTGCGAGGATCCGATCGACGTGGAACCTCGAGCTTTCTCTCGTTGCTGGTCAGATATGCGAAGCCAGGGGCGAAACCGATGAACGCGACGGTCCACGACGCAGCCGTGTGAGCATCGATCACACCGTCGACCCCGAGTCCGGTCAGCTTGCCCACCTCTACGAGATCGGCGCCGTCGTAGCGGACCGGAATCTCGACAGCAGGCCCACACTCATCTGCTGTGAGTTCGATCGGTACTGCCCCACGGACCCATTTCTCCACGAGTTTGTGTCCGGTGATCGCGTTGTCGTACTCGATCAAGATGGTTCGCGCCGCGGGAATCAGGTCGATCACTCCGGGGATCCGACTGGCGTCGAGAGCCCTGAAGTTGCCCAGCACGCTCGGCAGTTCGTCGTATTCGACGAGGACTGCGGATTCACCGGCTGGCAGGATCGTGATCATGTGAAGGGCGTGATCTCGACGTCGGAGGATTCGAGGAGAGCGCGGATCGCTGCGGCCATGTCGACAGCTGCCGGGCTGTCACCGTGGACGCACACCGATGCTGCGGCAACTTTCACCGTGCTTCCGTCGACTGCGTCCAACTCGCCGTCGACGACCATTCGCCGAACCCGTTCTGCAACCAGCGTCGGGTCGTGCAGAACGGCGCCGGACTCGGTGCGGGGAACCAGGGTGCCTTCCGCCGTGTACGCGCGATCGGCAAAAGCCTCGGCGACGATCTCGAGGCCGGCCTCTCGAGCCTCTTCCAGAAACACCGAACCCGGTAGTCCGAGAACAGGTAGCGAACTGTCGTAGGCGACGACAGCGGCGACGACCGCCCGTGCTTGCCGCCGGTGATGGACTATTGCGTTGTAAAGCGCGCCGTGGGGTTTGACGTACGTGACCCGCGATCCGGAGACACGAGCCAAACCGTCGAGCGCCCCTATTTGATAAATGACGTCGGCGGTGAGGTCCTTCGGGGACATGTCGATGAAGCGTCTCCCGAAACCGGCGAGGTCTCGGTAACCCACCTGCGCGCCGATCCGCACGCCGCGGGTGGCTGCGGATTCGCAAGTCGCCAACAGCGTTGTCGGGTCCCCGGCATGGAATCCGCAGGCGATGTTCGCGCTGGTGACAAGTTCGAGCATGGCGTCGTCGTCGCCCAGGGTCCAGGCTCCGAAGCCCTCGCCGAGGTCGCTGTTCAGATCAACGCTGTAGCCCATACCTCGATTCTAGGTACATGAGCTTCGAGATATGCGTGGCTCTCGGTGTTCAGGCGTGGGCCGGAATCCGTCCGGCATTCTTGCGACGTGCGGATCCGAAGAGTCGGCATATCAGGTAGATCACGAACGAGACCGAGGTGACGAAACTCGAGACGGGAACGCCGGGTGCCAGCGAGAGAAGGATGCCGCCGACGGCTGCCAGTTCGGCGAACACGACGGAGAGGATCGTGGCCTTGAGTGGGCTTGCCGTGACGTACGCGGCGGCCGCTGCGGGGGTGATCAGCAGCGACATCACCAGCAGCGCGCCGACGATCTGCACGCCCAGTGCTGCGGTGATGCCGACCAACACGGCGAACACGATCGACAGTGCCCGAACCGGAACACCGCGAGCTGCAGCAACTTCGGGGTCGGTGCTCGCGAACAGCAAAGGGCGGTAGATGAATCCGAGTGTGCCGATCACGATGACCGCGCACAGCAGCAGAAGTTCGAGACCGCTGTTTCCCGGCGCCACGATCTGTCCGACCAGCAGTGAGAAGCTGGTTCCCGTGCGACCGTCGTATGCCCAGAGGAACAACACCGACAGGCCGAGGCCGAAAGCCATGATCACGCCGATCACCGAATCCCGGTCCCGCGCTTTCGCTCCCAGCAGTCCGAACAGCACCGCGGCGACGACCGAACCGACGATGGCGCCGAAGCCGACGCCCACACCGACGAGAAGTGCGGCGGATGCGCCGGTCAGTGACAACTCGCTCGTGCCGTGCACCGAGAACGACATCTGACGACTCACGATCAGCGGCCCGATGATGCCTGCCAACAATCCGAGGATGGCACCGGCGATCAACGCCTGTTGAACGAAGTCGTACTGCAGTAGGTCGACGGTGGCGGACACGTCGAACATCCGCGACATCGCGTCGGTGAACTTGTTACTCACTGGTGGTGATCCTCATCAGAATGGTGAACGCCTTCTCCCGGGCGTAGTCCGCCGGCGCTGCCGAGTGCGTCGATGGCGTCTCCGGTGCCGATCACGACGAGACGGCCACGAACCTGCAACACTTCGACGTCGGTGTTGTACAGATCCGAGAGAACCTCGGACGTCATCACTTCGGCCGGCGTCCCGATCCGGAATTTGCCGTCCACCAGATAGAGCACTCGATCCACCAACGGCAGGATCGGATTGATCTCGTGCGTCACGAACAGCACCGCGGTGTCATGGCTGCGCCGACGCTTGTCGATCAGCGTCGAGACCAGGTGCTGGTTGGCGAGGTCGAGGCTGAGTAGCGGCTCGTCGCACAGCAGGATCCGCGGGTCGCCGACCAAAGCCTGCGCGATCCGCAGTCGCTGCTGCTCGCCGCCGGACATGGAACCGATAGGAGCGTCGGCAAACGACTGGGCACTGACCTGTGCGATGGCGTCGTCGACGATCTTGCGGCGACGACCCCGACGCAGTAACCCCGTACCCCACTGGTGACCGTCGACGCCGAGGCCGACCAGGTCGCGGCCGCGGAGCGGGAGGCCGTCGTCGATGGATTTCTGCTGCGGGATGTACCCGACGTGTGAATTCCCGGCCCGTGCCGGCGTGCCGACGATCTGTGCGCTACCGCCGCTGAGTTGCAGTTGGCCCAGCAGAATCTTCAGGAGCGAGGTCTTGCCCGACCCGTTCGGTCCGAGTACGGCGATGAACTCACCTGGCTGTACCTCGAGGTCGAGTCCGTCCCAGAGGGTGCGGGCGCCGAAAGACAATCGAGCACCCTTCAGCGTCACAGCGGGCACGGTGTTACCTGAAGGCACGGTGTTTCCTGAAGGCACGGTGTTACCCGGAGGCACAGGAGTATTCGCGGAAGTTTCTGTCACAAGCCGATCGGTTCTTCTCGGAAATGGTGGGGCAAATAATTACTGGGCAGAGAGGGCGTTTGCGAGCGACTCCGCGGTCTGCGTCTGCCACTGAATGTAGTCCAGGCCCTCGGGCAGAGTCTCCGTAACCTCGACGACGGGCACTCCGGCGGTTTCGGCTGTGGTGCGCATGTCCTGGGTCACTTTGTCCTGCGTCTGGATGTTGTAGACCAGTGCGCGGGCCTGCTTCTCCGAGAGGAGCTGGCGCGTTGCGGCGATTGCAGCCGGTGACGGATCGTTGCCGTCTTCGATGGCGCTGGTGAACTCCTCGGGAGTTGCGTCCTTCAGTTCAGCTGCGACCAGGAGGTAGTGCGCGATCGGCTCGGTCTGAGCCACCGGTGCGCCCGCGTGGGCAGCGGCGATGGAATCGGTGATCGCTGTGACGCCGGCGAGCTTCTGGCTGTATGCCTTCGCGTTGTCCTCGTAGGTCGCCGCGTTGTCCGGATCGAGAGCGCTCAGCTGATCGGCCACCGAATGTGCGACGGCGTCGACGGTCGGGATGTCGAACCAGACGTGTTCGTTGACTGCGCCGTGGGTGTGACCGTCATGCGATTCGCCCGCGGTTTCGCCGGCGTGGATGCCGCCGTCGAGCAGGTTGTAGGCGTTGACCGTCTTCTGCTCGCCCTTGCCCGCGTCGAGGACGTCGGTGATGAACTGGTCGTAGCCGCCACCGTTGTAGACGACGAGCGATGCGTCGGTGATCTTGGCGGCATCGGCGGGCGTCGCCTCGAACGAGTGCGGGTCCGCGGACGGTTCGTTGATGATCGACGTCACGGTCAGCTTGTCGCCGGCGACGGCCTGCGCGACGTCGCCCCACACGTTCGTCGATGCGACGACGGTGATGCCCTCGTCTTTCGACGAGTTGGAGCTGCACGCGGTGAGCGCGAATGCTGCGGCGACCGAGACGGCCGCGAGGGCGGTGGCGGTGCGGAATTTCGACGACGAACGCACGTGCTTTTCTCCTGAACAAAGGCTGGGCTAAATGCTATTGGAAACCGTTACCGTTACACATTAGCGCATAGTCGCTGGTAGTTCACCTTCGGTTCAGCCCCAACGCGCCGTCTGCGGGCACTACGGCTAACGTCCGTTTATGCCCCGGTCCCGTCAGCCACGCCGTCAAGCCACTTTGGCGTCGCTTGCCGCCGAGCTCAATGTGTCGAGAACTACAGTCTCGAACGCGTACAACCGACCCGATCAGCTCTCCGTCGAGCTGCGGGATCGAGTGCTCCAAGCGGCCAAGCGACGCGGATACCCCGGACCTGATCCGGTCGCCCGCTCCTTGCGAACTCGCAAAGCCGGCGCCGTCGGTCTCCTGCTCACCGAAGCGCTCAGTTATTCGTTCCGTGACCCGGCTGCCATGAGCTTCCTGGCCGGTCTCTCGGAATCGTGTGAGGACGCCGGCCAGGGCTTGCTGCTCATCCCGGCCGGGCCTGGACGCGACGAGGTGGATGCTGCAGCCGTGGTCCAGCAGGCGGGCGTCGACGGCTTTGTCGTCTACTCGGTGGCCGACGACGACCCGTATCTCGCTGCCGTGCTCGAGCGTCACATTCCGATCGTCGTCTGCGACCAGCCCCGCGAGATTCCCGGTGCATCCCTCGTGGGCATCGACGACCGCGCTGCCATGCGCAAGGTCGCCGATTACCTCATCGGTCTCGGACACCGTGACATCGGCGTGCTCTGCATGAGGCTGGGGCGCGACCGGATGGACGGCGTGGTCAGTCAGGAACGACTCAAGTCCCCGCACTTCCACGTCCAGCGTGAGCGGATCGAAGGAGTGCGCGACGCGATGGTGGCGGCCGACATGGACCCACTCTCACTCACGGTGATCGAGCGGTACGTCCACACATCGCAGTCCGGGCACTCGGCGGCGGCGGAAGCTCTCGCGACCAACCCTGAGATCACCGCACTGGTCTGCACCACCGACGTGCTGGCTCTCGGCGCCTTGGACTGGGCGCGCTGGCAGGGCATCGATGTACCTGGCCAACTGTCGATCACCGGATTCGACGGCGTCGACGAGGCGCTGCGCGAATCGCTGACAACGGTGCGCCAGCCCCAGGAAGAGAAGGGCCGGCGCGCCGGTGCGCTCCTGATGTCGCCGTCCGGATCCGGCGTTCCGATCGTCGAGATGCTCGACACCGAACTACTGACAGGACGAACATCAGGTCGGATCCGGGTGTAGCCGTCAGGGTGTAGCGCTCACGCCAGGAGTTGGGCGCACCGCAACAATCCCAGATGGCTGTACGCCTGGGGATGGTTGCCCAGCGAGCGTTCCGCGATGGGGTCGTACTCCTCCGCGAGTAGTCCGGTGGGACCTGCCGCCGCGACCAACTGGTCGAACAGTGCCTCTGCCTGCAATCGCTGCCCGATCAGCAGGTAGGCCTCGACGAGCCAGGCGGCACAGAGGTGGAATCCACCTTCGATGCCGGGCAGACCGTCGTCGTGATGGTATCGGTATACCGTTGAGCCGCTGCGTAGTTCAGCCTCGGTGGCTACGACGGTCGCTGCGAAGCGTGGATCCGTCGGATCGATCAGCCCCGACAGTCCGATGTGGAGAGTGGCTGCGTCGAGATCGGTACCGTCGTAGGCCGCGGTGTACGACTGAACGTCGTCCTTCCAGCCCTTGTGGCGCACTTCGTCGGCGATCTGGTCACGCAGTTCCGCCCACTCGGGCAGAGCCTCGCGAGAAAAGCGGGTTGCAAGATCGACAGCGCGGTCGACGGTGACCCAACCCATCACCTTGGAATAGACGTGGTGACGCGGGTTGTCGCGAATCTCCCAGATGCCGTGATCGGGTTCGAACCAGCGTCGCTGCACCGCCTCGACCATGGCGCACACCAGTTCCCAATCGCGGTCGCTCAAAGGATCGGGGGCACCGGCCTTTTCGCGTGCATTCGCCAGTTCGACGATCAACTCGACGATCGGGCCGAACACGTCCAGCTGAACCTGCTGATTCGCGGCGTTTCCGACGCGGACCGGCCTCGAGCCGGCGTATCCGGGAAGCGAATCGATGACGGCCTCGGGCGGTAGCGAAGTTCCGTAGAGCGTGTAGAGGGGGTGCAGGCGCTCGGGTCCCGGCAGCGTTTCGAGCACGCGGTGCACCCAGTCGAGGTAATTCTCGGCTTCGTCGGTGGACCCGACACTCACGAGAGCTGTTGCGGTGAGGGCTGCGTCGCGCAACCAGCAATAGCGGTAGTCCCAGTTACGGACTCCGCCGATCTCTTCCGGCAGGGATGTCGTCGCGGCGGCCATGATGGAACCGGAATCGGCATGAACCAACCCGCGCAAGGTCAGCGCAGAGCGTTTCATCAAGTCCGGCTTCAGCTTCGGGAGTTCGAGCGTCTTGGCCCAATCGGACCAGTAGGCTTCAGAAGTCCCTCGACGTTCGATCTCCGGAACTTCCGAGGGGCCGATTTCTTCTGTTCCGCAACGCAATTCGAGTACGACGTCACCCTTGGACGGTTCGACGATGGCGTGGGCGGTCTGCTGATTTCCGTCGGTGGCGATGTTCCACAGCACGCCGGGGGAGCGGAGCACGTACGGCTCGTTGGTGCCGAGGACACGAATGCCCTCGTCGACGACCTCGAGCGTGACCTGACCCTGGCCGAACTCGGGGCGGGGTGCAAACGAGACGATCGCGTCTGCCTGACCGGAAATGATGCGGGTCAGGTCGGTTCGTCCTTGTGGGACGTCGTGCGGGAGGTAGTCGGTGACGGACAGGCTCGCCCAGCGGGTCTGAACGGTCATCGTGCTGTCGATGTACTTCTGGCTCAGCGGCAAGGCTGTTCGGCGAGGCCCGACCGAGAAGTGGCCGGCCCCGGTTCCGCCGAGAAGGTGCGCGAAGACCGCCGCTGAATCCGGTTCCGGGTGACACAACCAGGTCAGCGTCGCATCCGGGGTCACCAGAGCGACAGTGCGCGGACTCGCGAGCATCGAGAGTCGCTCGATGGGCGGAGCGTCGGCACCGGAAAGCCACGTACGGCGCTCGTCGAGCAGGAACGCCAGAGCGGCAGCGACATCCTCGGTGCTGTCGACGCGATAGTCGGCGACGGTGTCCCCGCTGCCGACCTTGATTCCGATGTCCGGCCCCTGAAGCCTGCTGAACGCCTTTTCGTCGGTGACGTCGTCCCCGATGAAGACGGCAGCGGTAGCGCCGTCCTGATGGCGAATCAAGTCGAGTGCGTGGCCCTTGTCTGTGGCGATGACCGCCAACTCGACCACCGACTTACCCTCGGTGACCTGAACACCCGGCCAGAGGGCTGACTCGGTGCGAACGGCGATGAGTGCCTTCTCGGCGTCGTCGGCGCTGGTGTTGCGTACGTGCAGGGCGACGCTGGCGGGCTTCTTCTCCACAGTTGCGCCGGGGGTGTCGGCGGCGATTCGGCCCAACTCGGTGACGATCTCGTCGAGCAGTTTCCTGGCGTCGGCGTCGATCGCGTGAACGAATCCGATGTCGAACTCGGAGCCGTGGCTGCCGACCAACTGCACTTCGGCAGGAAGCCGGGACAATGCAGCCAGATCCTTGAGGGCGCGGCCCGAGATCACGGCCGCCGTCGTCGACGCCAGGCTGGCGAGGGAGCGGAGCGCACGCACCGTTTCCGCGCGGGGATAGGCCTTGTCCGGGTTGGCGACGATGGGGGCCATCGTCCCGTCGTAGTCGGAGGCTACGAGCAGGCGCGGGGTGCGTGCCACGCCCGACAGCGCTCGGCGGAGTTCGATGGACAGATCTTGTGCGCTCACCTCTTCAAATCTAGGTGATGCAGCGACTCCTGGCTCGATACGTTTCTGCCAGATCAGTGCGAAAATGACAGATGCGACAAAGGATGTCTATTCGGGTTTCCGCGTTCCGTCACCGAGCAGCAGTTCAACCGTCAATTCCAGGCGATTGGCGACATCGGTAGCCGAAGAACGTCGCGTGAGCCATGCCACCAAATTGGACAGCCACACATCGGAGATCACGCGCGCGATCGCCAACTGCTCCTCGGTCGGCTCCTCTTCGGTCATCGCCCGTGCGAAGAGTCGGTCCATCAGCTGGCCCACCTGATCGACCTCTGCCGCTGCGGAGGCGTCGGCGAACATGAACGCGCGAGTCATGGCTTCGGTGAGGAGCGGATCGCGCTGCATCGCGCGGGTGATGAGGCTGAGGATCAGCTGCATCCGCTCGAGCGGGCTGGTTCCAGGTGGGATCTTGCCCTTGGAGTCGATCTTCTCGAACTCGCGTGCCAGAGCGGACACCAAAAGGTGAACCTTGGACGGGAAGTAGCGATAGAGCGTTCCGACTGCGACGTCGGCGCGCTCGGCCACGGCGCGCATCTGGACAGCCTCGTAGCCGCCCTTGGACGCCAAGGCGAGTGTTGCGTCGAGAATCCGCTTGCGGCGTTCACGTTGCGCGTTGGAGCTGAGATCGTCGTCCCCGAGCGTTGCAGAAGCAACCGCGTTGGAGCGGGATCGGGATGTTGTGGTCATCGACAAATTCCTTCGCGCCTTGACTCTTGGCCAGGTGTCATATTAGAACACGTTCTAAACAATTGTGTCACTTATCGAGAGGCGGGAACCAGTTGTGACAATCGCCACGACCGATGAACAGCGGGCGGTCCAGGAATCGATAGAGGCCTGGGCGCGCTCGGCCACGCCGATGGACATGGTACGCCGTGGACCAGCAGTTTCGTGGCGGGAGAAATGGTCCGAGTTCGCGTCTCTCGGGATTTTTTCGGTCGCCGTTCCTGAAGCGGTAGGCGGAGCCGGAGCCGAAATCGTCGATCTCGCGGCAATGCTCGAGCAGGCGGCAATCGAACTCGTGCCGGGTCCTGTTCTCACGACTGCGCTGGCCGCTCTGGTGGTGGGGCGTAGTTCGTCGCCCGCTGCCAAACGGTGGTCCGAAACGCTCGCCGACGGTGCGCTGCCGTGTGCCGTCGTATTGGACGAAAGTCCAGTTACGGCAACGGCGAATGCGTCCGGCGGCATCGAGCTTCATGGCGAAGGAGGTTACGCCTGGGGTGCAGATTCGGGTGTATCGGTACTCGTTCCGGCGGGCGTGGTGTCCGGAGCCGACGGTTCGCGTGTTGTCTGGGCTCTCGTCGACGGTGACAGCGAAGGCGTGACCTACGAAGCGGTCGACACCATCGACAAGTCGCGACCACTGGCACGAGTCTCGTTCGACCGAGTGACAGTCGACGCCGACCGAATCCTCGATGACATTGCCCCAGGATCGGTTTCCGATCTCGCGGCGGTGCTGGGGGCTGCCGAAGCGGCCGGAATCGCGGCGTGGAGCCTGCGTACTGCGGTGGAGTACGCGAAGATTCGCGAACAATTCGGAAAGCCCATCGGCTCGTTCCAGGCGATCAAACACATCTGTGCCGAAATGCTGTGTCGCGTAGAGAATGCCGGAGCCGTCGCCTGGGACGCCGCGGTCGCTGCAGAGTCGGGCGACGAACTTCCGATCGCGGCGGCGGTGGCGGCCGCGGTGTCTCTGGACGCCGCTGTCGAGACGGCGAAAGACTGCATTCAAGTGCTCGGCGGCATCGGATTCACGTGGGAGCACGAGGCGCACTTCTACCTTCGTCGAGCACTGTCACTCCGGCAGATTCTGGGCGGATCATCTTTCTGGCGCGCACGCGTCGCGGAATTGACGATCGGTGGTGCACGGCGTCACCTTCAGATCGACTTGAGTGAACTGGAATCCGACCGTTCCGACATTCGCGAAGAGGTAGCGCAATTGGTGGCGCTACCCGAATCCGAACAGCGCAACGCGCTGGCCGAATCCGGCTACCTTGCACCGCACTGGCCGAAGCCGTACGGCCGGGGCGCCAAGGCCGCACAACAGATTTTGATCGAAGAAGAGTTGGCGGCCGTCGGTATCGGCCGACCCGATCTCGTGATCGGCTGGTGGGCCGTTCCCACCATCCTCGAGCACGGCAGTGCGGAGCAGATCGAAAGATTTGCGACTCCGACGCTCAAGGGTGAGATCACCTGGTGCCAGCTCTTCAGTGAACCCGGTGCAGGTTCGGATCTTGCGGCGCTGCGCACGACCGCGGAAAAGGTCGAGGGCGGTTGGAAGCTGAACGGCCAGAAAGTGTGGACTTCGCTTGCGCGTGAGGCGGACTGGGCCATCTGCCTTGCCAGGACCGATCGTGATGTTCCCAAGCACAAGGGCATCACGTACTTCCTTCTCGACATGAAGACGGCTGGGATTCGGATCTCGCCGCTGCGTGAGATCACCGGCGACGCCCTGTTCAACGAAGTCTTCCTCGACGACGTCTTCGTGCCGGACGAGTGTGTCGTCGGCCAACTTGGCGGAGGCTGGAAACTGGCCCGCACGACCCTCGCCAACGAGCGAGTCGCGATGAGTGGAGGGTCTTCGCTCGGCGGTGCGATGGAGGAATTGCTCGAGCTGGCAGGCGATCCCGATCCTGTGGTTGCAGACAAGCTCGGTGGGCTGATCGGAACCGCCATGGTGGGCTCGTTGCTGGAATTGCGTACGACACTGCGGCAGTTGGACGGTCAGGATCCGGGCCCGGCGTCGAGCGTCCGCAAGCTGGTAGGCGTGCGTCAGCGTCAGAATGTCGCAGAGTTCGCCATGGAATTGGGTGGCCCAGCCGGATGGGTGGAGGGTCCGCTCTCGCGTGAGTTCCTCAACACGCGATGCCTGTCGATTGCCGGCGGAACCACCCAGATTCTGTTGACCGTCGCCGCGGAGAGAATTCTGGGCCTGCCCCGTGACTAGACGGCGTGAGTAGAGGCCTTTAGAAATGTCCACGTTGGTGATACAACTAGAACACGTTCTACATCAGAGACAGGATTGCCAGCGTGGACTTCACTCCCGATGAAACCCAGGAAGCGGTAGCCGAGGTGGCTACCGCGCTCCTTGCCCGTGAACTGGAGCCGGACGCGCTCTGGGCGGCATTCGCCGAAGCCGATCTGCTCACGTTGGCATTGCCCGAGCGTCTGGGCGGTGAGGGCCTCTCGGTGACCGACGTCGGTTCCCTCCTCGTCGAGGTCGGCCGGGCCGCTGCACCCATTCCGGCTCTCGCGACTCTGGGCTTCGGCGTACTCCCCATCGTTGCTCTGGGGACCGACGCGCAGCAGGACGAATTGCTCACCGGAGTCAGCGATGGCCGGGTGTTCACCGCGGCCCTCGGTGAACCGGGGCAGCAGTTCCCGAAGCAGCCGTCGACTACCGCGCAGCAGTCGGGCGACTGGTATCGCGTCAGCGGGACCGTGCTTGCGGTGCCCTTCGCGGCGAGCGCACACAGAATTCTTGTGCCCACCGACGCCGGAGTCGTGCTCGTCGATCCGACCGCCGCCGGCGTCGCATTGACGCCGACACCCAGTGCGTCCGGCAGTCCGGAGTTCGCAGTCACCATGGACGAGGCAGTCGGTGAACTTCTCGGTGCCGGCGAGGAAGCCGTCCAGACGCTGTACCGGATCGCCACGGCGAGTATCGGAGCCGTTGCAGACGGTTTGGTGTCCGGTGCCGTCGATCTCACTGCGGCACATGTCGGCTCACGCGAGCAATTCGGCAAGCCGCTCGCCACGTTCCAGGCGGTCTCACAGCAGATCGCCGACGCCTATGTCACCTCGCGGACTCTTCACGTCGCGGCGTTGTCGGCGTCCTGGCGCGTGTCGGAGGGCCTGGATGCCCAGTCGGACCTCGACGTCATGGCGTACTGGATCGCCCAGGAAGTACCCGCCACGATGCAGGTGCTTCACCACCTGCACGGCGGTCTGGGCGTCGACGTCACCTATCCGCTTCATCGTTACTACTCGACTGCAAAAGACTTGGCGCGCCTGCTCGGCGGCGCTTCGCAGCGACTCGACCTCGTGGGGGCCCGGTGTTCATCGATCTGACCGACAGTCAGCGCGCATTGCAAGCTGAACTTCGACGCTACTTCTCGACGCTGATCTCGCCCGAGGAGGCCAAGATCATGCGTGTGGAGCGGCATGGCCCTACCTACCGCGAGGTCATCCGTCGCATGGGCAAGGACGGCTGGCTCGGCGTCGGCTGGCCCGTGGAGTACGGCGGACGTGGGTTCGGCGAGGTCGAGCAGCAGATTTTTGTCAACGAGGCTGTGCGGGCAGATGTCCCACTGCCGTCGGTCACTCTGCAGACCGTCGGCCCGACTCTGCAGAAGTACGGCAGCGAGGAGCAGAAGCAGAAATTCCTGCCCGCGATCCTCGCCGGTGAAGTGCATTTCGCGATCGGCTACACCGAACCGGAGGCCGGCACCGACCTTGCAGCGCTGCGTACCTCGGCAGTTCGAAGTGGAGACGAGTACATCGTCAACGGTCAGAAGATCTTCACCACTGGCGGGCATGACGCCGATTACGTGTGGCTCGCCGTGCGAACAGGTTCCGCTGATTCGCGGCACCGCGGCATCTCGATCCTGATCATGGACACCAAAGATCCCGGTTACACCTGGACGCCGATCATCACCTGCGACGGCGCGCATCATGTCAACGCCACCTACTACGAGGACGTTCGCGTTCCGGTGAACATGCTTGTGGGTGAGGAGAATCAGGGTTGGCGCCTGATCACGACGCAGCTCAACCACGAGCGCGTCATGCTCGGCCCGGCAGGTCGTGTCGCAGGGATCTACGACCACGTCTTCGATTGGGCCAAGCGTGAAAACCTGCTCGATCACGTCGATGTACGGCGCGCGCTCGGCGAGATTCATGCGACGTATCGCCTCAACGAACTGCTCAACTGGCAAGTGGCGTCGAGTGATTCGGATTCGGTGGACATCGCCGATGCTTCGGCGACCAAAGTGTTTGCGACCGAACGCATCCAGCGAGTCGGTCGACTGGCGGAAGAGATCGTCGGACGATACGGAAATCCGATCGATCCCGAAACGGCTGATCTCATGGAGTGGCTGGACATGCAGATCAAGCGCAACCTGGTGATCACCTTCGGCGGTGGAGTCAACGAGGTGATGCGCGAATTGATCGCTACCGCCGGCCTGAAGCTTCCCCGCGTTCCGAGATAGGAAACAAATCGTGTCAGATCCCATTCTCACTGCTGCCGAGCGGGTTCGAGAGGACGGGCCGAGCGCTCCTCGCGCCGGCCGGGACCCCGTGAACCTGCCGATGATCCGCAACTGGGTCGAGGCGATCGGTGACGAGAACCCGATCTACGTCGACGAATCGGCCGCCCGCGCTGCCGGACACGACGGAATAGTCGCACCGCCGGCGATGGCGCAGGTATGGACGATGCGCGGTCTGGGGGCGATTCGAGAAGCCGACGATCCGTTGGGCCGGATGACGGACATTCTCGACGAGGCAGGATTCACCTCCGTCGTCGCGACCAACTGCGATCAGATCTACCACCGCTACTTGAAGCCGGGTGAAGAAGTCACCATCTCCTCGGTGTTGGAAGACGTTGTGGGACCCAAGAAGACAGGTCTCGGCGAAGGATGGTTCTTCACTACCCGCAGCTTCTGGCGGGTCGGCGAAGAACTGGTCTCGGAGATGATGTTCCGGATCTTGAAGTTCGCGCCGCCAGTCAGCGAGTTGCCTTCGACTGACGTCCCTGCTGACCTGGACGCATCGCGGATGCTGCGCCCGACGCCGTCTCTCGACACACAATTCTTCTGGGACGGTGTTGCCGCACACGAGCTGCGTATTCAACTGCGTTCGGATAGTTCGGTGCAGCACCCGCCGGTGCCCGCGATCTGGAATGACAAGTCGGAGCAGACCGACTACGTGGTCGCGTCCGGACGGGGAACGGTCTTCAGTTTTGTCGTTCACCACGCGCCCAAGGTTCCTGGTCGGTCGTTGCCGTTCGTCGTGGCCCTGGTCGAACTGCCCGAGGGTGTGCGGATGCTCGGCGAATTGCGCGGTGTCGATCCCTCGAGCGTGTCGATCGGAATGGAGGTGGAGGCGATCTACCTCGACTTCCCCGGAGACGACGAGACCGGGGGAACTCCCTGGACCTTGTACGCGTGGCAGCCGGTTGATGTGTCTGATGTGTCTGCTGTGTCTGGGGCTTCTGCGGTTTCAGCGGTTTCTGCGGTGAAGGAGTGACGATGACTTTGACGACGGATATCACTGTGGGAGAAATTCTTCCGCAGCTCTCGATCTACGGCGACCCGACGTTTGTGGTCTCGGCAGCGCTCGCTACCCGCGACTTTCAAGATGTTCACCACGACCGTGATCTCGCACAGAAACGCGGCTCGAAAGACATTTTCGTCAACATCCTCACGGATACCGGCCTGGTGCAGCGATTCGTGACCGACTGGGCCGGACCGCGGGCAGTACTCACGTCGATCAAGCTCCGCCTCGGGGTCCCCTGGTACGCCTACGACACTTTGACGCTCTCCGGAACTGTGACCTCCTACGACGAGGATCTCGTTTCGCTCGCGGTGGTCGGCAAGAACAGTCTGGGAGATCACATCACCGCGCAGGTCACACTGGCATTTCCGGCGTCGGGTTCGAATGGAGACATTGAAAACGGAGACATTGAAAACGGAGACATTGAATGAGCGCACTGTCCGGCAAGGCCGCGATCGTCGGAATCGGAGCCACGGATTTCTCGAAGGACTCCGGTCGCAGTGAACTGCGACTGGCCGCCGAGGCTGTTCAAGCCGCGTTGGACGACGCAGGTCTGACACCCGCCGACGTCGACGGTCTTACCTCGTTCACCATGGACACCAACACCGAAGTCGCAGTAGCTCGTTCGGTGGGTATCCCGAACCTCAAGTTCTTCAGTCGTATTCACTACGGTGGCGGTGCCGCTGCGGCGACGATTCAGCAAGCGGCCATGGCGGTCGCCACTGGCGTCGCAGACGTCGTCGTCGCATACCGCGCGTTCAACGAGCGATCGGGTGCGCGTTTCGGGCAGGTGAACTCCGGCCTTGTGGCGCAGGTCAATTCGTCGGGGACGGACAACGCCTTCTCCTATCCTCACGGATTGGGTACTCCCGCATCGTTTGTCGCGATGGTCGCGCAGCGGTACATGCACGTATACGGCGCGTCCAGCGAGGACTTCGGTCGAATCGCCGTCGCGGACCGTAAGCACGCAGCGACCAATCCGAAGGCGTTCTTCTACGGAAAACCGATCACCCTCGAGGACCATCAGAACTCGCGATTCATCGCCGAACCTTTGCATCTCCTCGATTGCTGCCAGGAATCCGACGGAGGCATCGCCATCGTCGTCACCTCGGCAGAACGAGCCAAAGATCTGAAGAACACCCCTGCCGTTATCGCTGCCGCTGCACAGGGCAGTGGGGCAGATCAATACATCATGACCAGCTATTACCGTGACGGTCTGACCGGCCTACCGGAGATGGGCCTTGTCGGCGATCAACTCTGGTCACAAAGTGGGCTGCGCCCGTCGGACATGCAGACGGCGATCTTCTACGACCACTTCACGCCCTATGTTCTGATGCAGCTCGAGGAACTCGGTTTCTGCGGTAGGGGAGAGGCCAAGGACTTCATTGCCGGTGGCGCAATCGAACTCGGCGGCAAGCTTCCGATCAACACCCACGGTGGACAGCTCGGCGAGGCATACATCCACGGGATGAACGGTATCGCCGAGGGAGTTCGGCAGATCCGCGGTACTTCGGTCAACCAGGTCGACTCCGTCGAGAATGTACTGGTGACTGCGGGCACGGGAGTTCCGACATCGGGGCTTGTGCTGACTCGCTGATTGATCGAGGGCGCAGCTCCGTCCCGCGTCACGACCTGTTGGCACCGCATCGAGGTTTTCTTCGATGCGGTGCTCGGCTATGTTCTGTTGTGCCCGAGTTATTCTCAGGTTTTGAAGGTGGTGTTCGCCGGCCGCGGGTGCCGCTGCGGGTCGATCGAGGGCGGTGGGATGAACCAGGGTTTGTTGTCGACGCCGATCCGGATTTCCCATTTGCCGACGAACCCGGATTTTCGGTGCATCAGGCGGTGATGTGAACGGCACAGCAAGACCAGGTTGTTCATCACCGTCGGGCCGCCGTTGGCCCAGTGCCGGATGTGGTGCGCATCCGTCCAGGCGGGCACGCATGTGCAGCCGGGGAACGCGCAGCCTTTATCTCTCGCGATCAGCGCGACGCGTTGTTCGGCGGTGACCAACCGCTTCCCGGGTTTCGCATCGAGCGGCGCGCCATGATCGTCCAGCAGAACAGTGGACAGGAAGCAGTCGCACCCGAGGAGTCTGGTCTGCGATACCGACAGTGGTCCGAGCCAGGGCATGTGCCCGACATCGAGATCCGACACAGACCCGCCACCATCAGTGGGTGCTGCGGCGCAGTCCCGGTGCTCGGCCAGATCCCGGGCATTGATGTGAACGTTCACGTGCGGACGCTGACCACCATCCATACCGGTCTTGGCGCAGTCCAGGTAGCGGCGGATCAGTTCGGTGAACCCGTCCGCGGTCCGCTTCGCCGCCGACCGGGCATCCGGGGTTCCGTCGGGTGCCGGGGTCGGCATCGTCAGATTCGACAGGGCGGAGAGCAGCATTTCGCCGGTGAGGGCGTCGAAATCCCCACGCACCACCACCCGACCGTTCAGCGTCGACGCGATGCGGAGTTCGTTGCGGTCGATATCTTCGGCGGGCGGAATTTCATCGATTCGAAGATTCGCTCCAACGTCGCGATGACGTTCCGCACCTTCGTGGTCGTGGCCTCCACACCGGAAGCGGCAGCCAACAACAAGTCGATGCACTTCGGTAGCGCTTCGTCCGGCATCCCCTTCGGCGGCGATTCACAAAACGCCACGATCAACACGGCGTGCTCGAACGAACAATCCCCGCAATCGAACCGGGCTGCCACTGCCGGAAACGGCCGCAGCGCAGCACCGAGGGCGGCGATCTTCTTCCCGTCCCGGACCTGGAGCATCGTGTTCGCCGCCAACCACGCACCGACCCCGCGGCTGGCGATCACCTGATCATCCGGGCGCAACGACAGCTCGTCGACCACCGCCACCCGAACGGCTTCCAGGCGCAGTATCTCCGCACTCGCCGACACCGCAGCAGCCCGCAACTCAGCAGCCGACAACCGCCACAGACGTCCGCGTAACCCCACCGCAGAACCAGACACCACATCCGATGACAGAACATTCATTGAATCCCCCGATCCCCACCCCCAACAATACTCGAACACCAGTTCGAGTCAATATGCTTTTCGCGGCTAATTTACGATCGCTGGATGTTCACGTTGACTACCGAACGCCTCGTCCTTCGAGACTTCACACTCGGGGATGAAGATGCCGTCCATCAGTACGCCTCCGACCCCGTCGTCTGTAGATATGTGGATTGGGGTCCGAACACTCTGGCAGTGACCAGGGCATTCCTGGCCGACGCGACATTGGAAGCCGCGGGCGTCGAGCGTCGATCATTCACCCTGGCGATCACGTCGAAGGTCGACGGAACGGTCATCGGTTCGGTAGCTGTGTGGGAAGTATCCGCCGCGCACGGGCGGGCGGAACTCGGTTTTGTCGTGAACCCGAAGTTCCAGGGGCAGGGTTATGCGTCCGAAGCGGCGAGTGCGGTTCTGGAACTCGCGTTTGCTCGACTCGGAGCACAACGCGTGCAGGCAACGTGTCGTCCGGAGAACTCGGCGTCGGCGTCGGTACTCACCAAAATCGGAATGGTGGAGGAGGGGCGGATGAGGGCGCACATGGTTATCCGGGGGACTGTGGTGGATTCGTTGCTTTTTGCCGCTGTTCAGCCAGAGATCGCATCAGCTGACTTTGCGTGACCTTCCCGGACCCTGGTGCGATACTCGAATCATGTTCGAGGATGCCTTGCTCATCGACGCGGCCGGCCGGCCCACCATGCAGCATCACCAGGCCTTTTCTCGGGACTGGGACCGCATCAAGGAGTGGTCCGACAACATCTACATGCCCTACACGGTGACGCCGATCGGAAGTCGGTTGAAGCCGGCTTCGGACATGTACTCCGCGGCGGTCGGCAAGATCGACGTCACCAGATTCTGTTACGGAATTCCGGTCTCTGTGGGTGAATGTTCGCCTGAGGCCGGAAACATTCTGGTTCTGACGACGATCAGAGGCAACGGTCGACATGCTCTTGGCCGGGGCGCTGCGGCGAATACCGGAGTGGGGGAGACCTTTGTCGCAGACTGCAGTCGGACCGACTATTTCGTCGAATTCGACGAGGACCATCTGCAGCTGAATCTCACTGTGCCGCATCAGCTTGTCGCCGATCATGCCCTGCAGTGGTACGGGACAGTTCCCGACGACCGTCTCTGGCGGCACAAGTGCACCATCGGCGGGCGTGGCTCGAGTTGGCTCGCATTGATGGACTACGTTGTTCGAGCGATTGCAGAGTCGCCCGACGCGATGTCGGGTGAAAGGCTCGGTGCCAGGGTTCAAGAACTCATTACGGCTCAGCTTCTCGACGAGTGGGCAACACAGGCTGGGTTGCAGCTCGGCGTCGACGCTTCTGCCGAACCGGCCTACGTGCGATCGGCAGAGGAGTACATCGATACCTTCGCTCGCTCGGTGCCGACGGCATCGGAGATCGCGGCTGCGGTGGGTGTCAGTGTCCGGGCGCTCACCGCGGGATTTCGACGGTACCGAGACACCACGCCGGGGCAACGATTGCGCGCGCGCCGGCTGGAGGGGGTACGCAGCGAACTGTTGCGTTCCGATGGGAAAACCGTCTCGGAAATCGCCAACGCCTGGGGCTACGTCAATCTGGGCATGTTTGCGGCCGCCTACCGGAAACGGTTCGGAGAGTTGCCTTCCGAGACTCGGAATCCACTCTGAGGGCAGTTGTTTGAACGGTCATGACGATCGGTTTACGCACTGGATGAACTGCCGCGATCCGTTGTTTCGTGTCGGAGCAGTCTGCAAGGATTGAAATCGAATGTGACAGCTATCCAACGAGCTAGGAGTACGTCATGGCAACTCGACTTAATCCGTACATCAGCTTCAACGGCAATGCCCGAGAAGCGTTGGAGTTCTACAAGGGCATTTTCGGTGGCACGCTGGCGCTGAGCACGTTCGGTGAATTCGGCAATCCCGGCGAGGGCGGGGACAAGATCATGCACGGAATGCTCGAAACCGATCAGGGATACACCTTGATGGGTGCCGACACTCCGCCCGGCATGCCGTACAACCCCGGCGACAACATCACAGTCAGCCTCAGTGGCGACGACGGCGATGTGCTGCGCGGGTACTGGGAGCAGTTGTCGGGAACGGGTACGGTCAGCGTTCCGCTCGAGAAGCAGATATGGGGAGACGAATTCGGCTCCTGTACAGACAAATTCGGCATTTCCTGGTTGGTGAATATCGGAGCGCCCCAGAGCTGATTCCAGGCTCTGCCCGGTTCTGCCGAAACGAGACAGTTTTCCTGCCGTTTCGAGGCAGAACCGGGTGTGTGATCGCCGTTACATTCTGTTCGACAAGACAAGTTGCAAGTCGGATGGAGAAATGCAGTGACGATCGAAGATATTGCGCGGAAGCCCCTTTCGAAGCAGCGCCTCGACGACGTGCTGGCGCGAGCAACCCAGGGGGCTGATCGCGTCCCGGGTGTGGTTGCGATGATCACGGATCGAGAAGGCAACATCTACGAGGGTGCTGCGGGTGAGCGGACACTAGGTTACGGCGTTCCGATGACCCTCGATACAACCTTTGCGCTCTTCTCCACAACCAAGGCGATCACCGGTACCGCTGTCCTGCAATGTGTGGAGGAGGGGTTGCTCGATCTCGATGCACCTGCAGCGACCTATGTTCCGGACATCGGTGAGCTGAAGGTCCTGGACGGTTTCGACGCCGGCGGAAACCCCGTTCTTCGGGAACCCAAGCGCGACATCACCACTCGCATGCTGCTCCTGCACACTGCAGGGTTCGGCTACGACTTCTTCAACGAGTCGTACAATCGGCTCTCGCAGGAACATGGGCAGCCCAGCGTGATCACGTGCAGCAAAGCGGCGCTCACGACACCGCTGCTCTTCGACCCGGGTGAGAAGTGGGAGTACGGCACCAACATCGACTGGGCCGGACAGGTCGTCGAGTCGATTCGAGGTCAGCGACTCGGCGATGTCATGCGCGAGCGCATCTTCGAACCGCTCGAGATGACGGATACGGCATTCACGATGAGCCCGTCGATGAAGGATCGACTTGCACCGATCCATCAGCGCGAGAGCGACGGAAGCCTCACTCCGCTCATTGGATTCGAGCTTCCGGCCGAACCCGAGGTGCACATGGGTGGTCACGGTTTGCACGGCACTGTCGGCGACTACATGAAGTTCATTCGTATGTGGCTGAACGACGGCGTGGGCACTTCGGGTCGCGTGTTGTCGTCGGAGACGGTAGCTGCAGCCGTTCAGAACGGGCTCGAAGGCCAGCATGTGGGGTTGTTGCCCGGAGTTCTCCCGACACTATCCAACGATGCGGAATTCTTCCCTGGTGTACCCAAGGGATGGGCATACTCCTTCATGACAAATGAAGAGGTGGCACCCACCGGTAGGCCGGCCGGATCGCTGGCTTGGGCGGGTCTGGCCAACCTCTATTACTGGATCGACCGGCAGACCGGCGTCGGAGGGTTCTGGGCAACGCAGATTCTGCCGTTCGCGGACGCTGGATCCATCAACGGATACCTGGAGTTCGAGACCGCCGTTTACCGGTGATCGGCTAGATTCCCGCTGTCCGGGATCGACTGTTTCTTTCGGGCGGGTTCGGAGTACGCATGCAGTACAGCGCACGCTGGCATACGACGAACTAGGAGACGGCATGAACAGCCTCGAAGGCAGCTTCGAAGGAAAAGTTGCACTGATCACCGGCGCCGCACGCGGTCAGGGGCGCGCCCATGCTATCGCATTCGCGGAGCGTGGCGCGGACATCGTGATCTGCGATCGGTGTGAGAACAGTGATGTCGTCGCCTACCCCCTCGCAACCGAGGAGGACCTGAAGGAAACCGTTCGTTTGGTGGAAGCCACGGGCCGCCGGTGTATTGCAGTCAAGGCCGACACGGCTGATCGTCAAGCAATGGACGCGCTCGTTGCCCGCGCGGAATCCGAATTCGGCCGCGTCGACATTGCAGTCGCGAATGCCGGTGTCTCCGTGCCCGCTCCGATCACGTCGATGACGTCGGCACAGTGGAACGAAGTCATTTCGTCGAACCTGACCGGTGTGTTCAATACCGTTGCGGCCGTGTCAGGTGGAATGGCGGAACGTGGCTACGGTCGCATCATCACGATCTCCTCGATGATGGGTCGATCCGGTGGCACCCAGATGGCGGCGTACGGCGCCTCCAAATGGGGCGTCATCGGTTTGACGAAGAGCGTCTCACTCGAACTGGCCAACTCGGGTGTGACCGTGAATGCTATTGCACCGGGAAATATCTCGACGCCGATGATTCACAACGACATGATGTACGCAATGATGCGGCCTGACCTCGAATCGCCGACGGCAGACGACGTCGAACCTGTGTACGCGACTCTGCACGCGCAGCCGATCGGTTGGCTGGATCCCTTCGAGATCACGCGAGTAGTCCTGTTCCTCGCCGCCGACGCGAGTGCCCACATGAGTGGCATCGTGGTTCCTGTCGACGCCGGAGTAGCCGCTCGCTCGAACGCTTGACGGACAAGACTGTTCGCGCGAAAGCGCGGACCGGGTGGGTCGTCGGCGTCCTGAGTCTGAGCGGTGTGGTGGTCGCGCTGCAACAGACCCTGGTGGTGCCGGTCCTGCCTGCGTTCGCGACGGCATCGGGAGTTTCGTCGGCCACCGCCTCCTGGCTGGTGACCTCGACGTTGCTGACCGGTGCCGTCGCGACCCCTCTCATCGGCCGGCTTGCCGACATGTTCGGCAAGCGGGCGATGATGCTCGTCTGCCTTGCCGTGATGATCGTCGGCTGCATGGTTGCGGCGCTCAGTCAGAGTTTCTGGCTCCTGATCCTCGGACGTTCGTTGCAGGGCTTCGCGACGGCGCTTCTGCCCGTCGGAATCAGCATCATGCGCGATGTCCTTCCTCCGGAAAAGCTCAGTGGTGCAGTCGCGCTCATGAGTGCGACCCTGGGGATCGGCGGCATGTTCGGCATGCCGATGGCCGGGGTGATCTCGGCGCACTGGGGACTACCCGCGCTCTTCTGGGTCACTGGTGGATTCGGGGTTGTACTGACAGTCGTCTTGCCGCTGGTGGTGCCGGAATCGGCTGTGAAGAGTCGCGGACGCTTCGACTTTCTGGGAGCCACAGTCCTCACACTCGCCATGACGGCATTGTTGCTGGCTGTCTCGAAGGGAACCGAATGGGGATGGGCAAGCCCCGAGGTTCTGGTTCTGATCGCGTCCGGTGTGGTCTTGCTCTGTGGATGGATTCCGTGGGAACTGCACACGCCGGCACCGTTGGTCGACCTGCGGACTTCCCTTCGTGCTCCGATTCTGGTCTCGAATGTCTGCGCCGTATTACTCGGTTTTGCCATGTTCATCAGCGCGTTGGCGGCAACACAGGAACTTCAGTTGCCCCTGGCGTCGGCGGACGGTCTCGGACTCTCGGCCGCCGAAGCCGGGCTTGCGATGATGCCGGGGGGAATCCTGATGATCGGGTTGGCACCGGTGTCGTCGAAAGTGACGAGACGATGGGGAGCGAAGGCGACGTTGGCCTCGGGTGCGATCGTCATTGCAATCGGATATGTCTTGCGTGTGCTGTTGGCGCCGACGTTGGTCAATATCGTGATCGGCGCTGCCGTGGTATCGGCCGGTGTGGCATTTTCCCTGGCCGCCATGCCGACCCTGATCACCGAATCTGCACCAATCCATCAGACTGCCTCGGCCAACGGATTCAACAGCCTGCTCCGTTCGGTCGGTACCTCCACCGGAAGCGCCGTTGCGGCAGCGGTATTGGCCAGTTCGACGGTGGTGATCGGTGCGAGCACTGTGCCGACTCTCCATTCGTTCGCGGTCTTGTACTGGATCGGAGCGGGCGTATCGGCGCTGGCCGCCGCGGTGACGTTGGCGGTGAGGGTGGAGCGGACGGGGGCGGTATCGCTGCCCGAGTTACCAATTGCAGCTGAAACCGACGGCGCAACGAAGATCGGGTGAGTCGACGGACTTACCCGATCTTCGTCACCGTTATCTCCGACTGGAATCGACCAGGTACTCGAGATTCTGGTTGTACGGTGTGGCTGTCACCGATGTGTGAGAGCTGACTTTCGCGACTTCCGTCGCACCGCGAACGACTGTGGTTTTGACAGCACCAACCTTCAACGGTGCTATGCAGCTGCTCATCCCGGCCGGGGCATTGCAGGTGGTTGTCGTGGTTCCGACCGTCACTTTGACGACCGCAGGCGCGGTCAAGAAGGAAAGGACTTCGACGGTATCGCGAGCGGGGGATGACCATTGGCGCAGTGTCATAGGGGCAGCAGAGCGATTGACGGGGACCGCGGAGACCAGCTGATTGCGATAGACGAGATACGCGGTGTCACGGACAATTGCAGGTGAGGCGCCGGTGCGGAAGGTGTACAACCCGTAGGAACTCATGTCGAGCAACGCGCGTCCGTGGCCGACGCTGGGCGCGAACGACGTTCCCTCGCTGTAGTCGTTCCAGGTGACGAGTTGTACCCATTCGCTGTTGGACGCAATCGCGATCTGCCACATGTTCTGCAGGTTCTGTGAATTCTGTGCCTCGTCGTAGATCGACTGACTTGGACGAACATCTTGGAAGGCGACTGGTTGCATCCATATCTTTCCCAAGGAGTGAGCGGCGGCGGCAAGTCCCATCGGAGAGTTCGGGTTCGATCCCGAGAGCGGGTTTCCTGCCGGATTTCGGTTACCCCAATTCGACATCCCGTAGCTGATCGATGCAAAAGAATTCCGGTTGGCTGCGGCGTCGAGGAAAACCGGAACAAATGCCACATTTATTCTGTAAGAATTCTTCATAATGGTGATGAACTCCGACCACCAGCCCGCAGTCTTGTTCTCGGCAAGGAATGGAGATATCACGAGCCGTCCGTCGTTCAATTTGAACGATGATGCCATGGTCGAATAAGGTTTCATCTCTGCTGCCATTTGAGCTGCGGTCATGTTTTTGAACGCGCCGTTCATATCAGGCATGAGCATGATCTTGAAATTCGGATCGACTGCCGCGGCCGCTTTGATCAGGGCGGTGGGCACGGTGGAACCCCACCAACTGGTGTCGGTTGCCTTGGCGATGATGTCGACGGAGAATCCGTCGATGCCCGCGGCGATTGCCGAACGAACTTCGTTTTCGAGGTCGCGTTGGCGCCACTGAGCATCGGCGATGGGTTGCCGCGGTGTCGGCCGGTCACGGAGGAATCCTCCGTAGCGAACGTGCTTGTTGTTCTCGCCGTTGACCGTAAGATATTGCGTCGCATAGTAATCGCTGGACGGATTCGCATTGTCGATCGATACCGGATAGGGCGGGAAGTAGTGAGCGAAGACCAACTTTCCGTTGAGTGCTGACTTGGGTGGAATGTCGAAGGGCAGCGCTGCAGATTCAGGATTCGCGGAGAGTGAGGTCGGCGTGTACGTCGGCGCGGAGCGTGATTGTGTGTTGTATGCGGCGATCAGTGCGGCCACGACAATCACGGCCAATGTGAAGCAGATGGTTTCGAAGGAATATTCCGCCGTTTTTCGGATCCACGGAGTTCGGATGTATCGAGTTCTGATACTCATGCCACAGTCAGCCTTTCTTGATCCCCCGAAGTGTGATTCGTCCCCGCATGCACTGAATCGGTGATTCAATTCTTTTCGGACTCTGCCTGATTCTGAATTCGAGATTTGACACCATATGTCAACCGTCATCGGCCCGAGTGTCACTTGCTGTACGAGTGTAACGCTGCCGCACCCATCGTGAATACCCGAAAGTGGTCTTGGTTCAAGAATTTCGGGTTTTTCTTTCCGGTGTATATCCGTCGAAAGGTTGGTGAAATTTTTCGGCTGTATTGGACAGGACTGGGACGTGTGCTCTGTTCCGTACCTCATGACCGAAAGGCACCGGCGAAACCAGGGAGGTGATTGCAGCCCGGCATCTGACGAAATTTCCTGGAATGTGTCGGCCTCCTGGGTCACACTGGGGAACGGACTACCGACGGACAACCGACGCGGGAGGGCTCATGGCCGAAGCGATTGTGGCCGAGGGGTTGGTCAAGAAGTACGGCGACGTCACGGCATTGGACGGTATCGACCTGGAAGTGCGCGAGGGTTCGGTGATGGCACTGTTGGGTCCCAACGGTGCCGGAAAAACCACCGCGGTAAGGATATTCACGACGCTGCTCATTCCGGACGGTGGTCGCGCCGAGGTTGCCGGGCTGGACGTGGTCGAGGATGCGCGGGCGTTGCGGTCGAAGATAGGTGCTTCTGGCCAGTACGCCGCGGTCGACGAGTACCTGACGGGCTACGAGAATCTGGACATGGTTGGGAGGCTGTATCACCTCGGCGCCCGCAGCAGTAAGGCCCGAGCGCGTGAATTGCTCGAGCAGTTCGATCTTGTCGAGGCCGGAGATCGGCCGGTCAAGGGCTATTCCGGTGGAATGCGGCGACGTCTCGATCTCGCGGGCGCATTGGTCGCTCGGCCGCAGGTGTTGTTTCTGGACGAGCCGACCACCGGCCTCGATCCTCGGGCGCGACTCGGTCTCTGGGATGTCATCGAAGGGTTGGTGGCGCAGGGGACAACACTGTTGCTCACGACGCAATACATGGAAGAAGCAGAGAGGCTGGCCGACCAGATCGCGGTCATCGACCGCGGCTCGGTCATCGCGCGCGGTACCGCAGATCAGTTGAAGGCGCGGGTCGGGGGTGAGCGCATCGAACTGAGCGTGCACGAGGTCGAACATCTCGACATCGTGCGAGAGGAATTGCGCTCGCTTGCCGTGGGGGACATTCAGGTTCAAGAGAATGTCCGTCGCGTCACTGTTCCTGTCGACGACGGCACCGATGCCTTGGTTGCGGCGCTCAATCTTCTGTCGGCACGCGGCATCCGGGTGTTCGACGTCGGACTTCGCAGACCCACCCTCGACGATGTCTTCCTCACACTGACCGGGCACCAGGCTGAACTGGAGGATCAGAAATGACCGTGCAGATGGCGCTCGAAGACGGTTTGACCATCGCCAGGCGAAACTTGATCAAGATCAAGCGCGTTCCGGATCTGCTGGTGTTCACCACGTTGTCGCCGATCATGTTCGTGCTCTTGTTCGCCTACGTGTTCGGCAGCGCGATCTCTGTCCCGGGCACGTCGTATCGAGAATTCCTGATTGCCGGAATCTTCACGCAGACAGTCATATTCGGTGCCACCTGGACTGGTCTGGGGATGGTCGAAGACATCCAGAAAGGAATCATCGACAGATTTCGATCGCTGCCCATGGCTCCGTCTGCCGTGCTCACCGGCCGAACGTCGAGTGACGTGTTGATCAACGTCATCAGCTTGGTGGTCATGTCGTTGACCGGTCTTCTGGTGGGGTGGCGCATTCATTCCAGCTTCCTCGAGGCGGTGGCAGGCTATGCGCTGCTGCTGTTCTTCGCGTACGCGCTGTCATGGGTCATGGCTGTCGTCGGGCTGTGGATCCGGACGCCGGAGGTCTTCAACAACGCGAGCTTCATCGTCATCTTTCCGCTGTCGTTCATCGCGAACACTTTTGTGGAGACCACCAACCTTCCCGGGCCGCTCAAAGTGATCGCCGAATGGAATCCGGTGTCGGCGGTGACTCAGGCGGTCCGTGAATTGTTCGGCAATACCAATCCTGCGATGACAGTTCCGGATGCGTGGCCACTGCAGAACCCGGTCATCGCGTCGTTGTTGTGGACTTTCGGTTTGCTGATCGTCTTCGTGCCGTTCGCTATTCGTCGGTATCAGAAGGCAGTCAGCCGCTGACCTGGTGGTTCCGGCCGGTAGGGTGGGTATGTGCCGGAGCCCGAACGCATCGACAAACGCAGCCTGAGATACGCCGGGCGACGTGAGGAGTTGCTCGACGCGCTGACCCGCTACGTTATCGACAACGGTGTCGGGGAACTGACGGTGAGGCAGCTCGCCAAGGCCGTGGGTGTGTCGCATGCGTCGTTGCTCAACCATTTCGAGAGCAAGGAGAATCTGCTCTCCGAGGTCATCGAGAACATGCGTGGTGAGTCCATTCCGATTGCGGTCCCGATGAAACCGGGGGTCGATCCGGCGACAGTGCTGACCGCGTGGTGGACCGAACATACTACGCCGGAGGTCCTGCCGCGGTTCCGAGTGATGGTCGAGATCTATGCCCTCGCGCTCGGTGATCGTGAACGCTACGGACGGTTCCTGGATCGATTCGTGGGCGATTGGATCGAGGCACTGGAAGCCGGTCTACGGCAAGCGGGCTGCCCCGAGGACGATGTTGCCTCTGTCGCTACTCTGTTGCTCTCGCAAATGCGGGGTCTGTCGATGGATCTTCTGGCCACGGGGGACCGGGCACGCGTCGATCGTGCGTTCGGGCTTTTTGTCGACGGCTTTGCCGCCCGCGCTCGGGAGTGGTCCACGCCTTCATGATTCGATCGCCTTCAACACTGACCGATCACCACAGTTGACGCGGTCTCACTGTAGGTTGCTACCCGCGTGAGAAACCCTCCCCGAGTGAAGGTTTCGACGGTCATCTCGACCTGCTCCGTGCTTGTCTCGACGAGCAGATGACCGCCCGGTCGTAGCCACGGCACAGCATCGGCGATGATGCGACGCTGTAGGTCCAGGCCGTCGGCGCCGCCGTCCAACGAGACGCGCGGTTCGTGAAGTCGCGCTTCGGGCGGCATCAGCCGGATCGAGTCTGTGGGGACGTAGGGCGCATTGGCGACGACGACGTCGACACGACCTCGTAATGCCGTCGGCAGTGGGCCGTACAGATCGCCTTCGAGAACACGCTCGGGCGGTGTGATGTTCTGGCGAGCGCAGCGAACGGCGGCCGGTTCGATGTCCACCGCGTAGAGATCGACAGCATCGATCATTGCCTGCACGAAGGCCCCGACAGCTCCTGAACCACAACACATGTCGATGACGACGCTTCCCGCGCCGACGAGTGCGCAGGCCTGGCGGGCGAGGAGTTCGGTGCGTCGGCGGGGGACGAATACTCCAGGGTCGATGTGGACGCGTAGTCCGCAGAATTCTGCCCAGCCGATGACAGGCTCGAGTGGTTCGCCGGCAACTCGTCGATCGATCATCGCGTCGAGTTCGTCGCGAGAGCGTGCAGTGTGGAGAAGTAGGTGAGCTTCGTCTTCGGCGAACACACAGCCTGCCGCTCGGAGGATCGCGGCCACCGAATTCTGCTGCGACGGGGGGAACGTCGGGAGATCAGGCGCTGACATGAGAGAGCCCTTCGGCCTCCTGAACTCGCGGGGGACCTGCATGTATAGAACACCGCCACCTTACCGGAGCAGTCGCGTGACAACGGGAAATGTGGAGCGGGAATTTAGGTTGACCAATTGGTAAGGCTGTTCTAAGGTCTGAACTCGATCGGCTGGCTGATGTGGGGCTGATCGCCACATACGGCACTGTCAACGCAATCGGTAGGAGAAGGCACGTGAGCAAGCGGCTGTGTAGAACGCTCGTCGGATTGGGTGCGAGCGCGTTGGTGGCGTTGACCGTCACCGCACCGGCCGCGGCGGAATCGAAGAATGCCCCTGGCGCCGTGGTGGGCCAGGAGTCGCTCGGTGCGGATCGGGTCATCAAGGGTGCTGTGAGCGCAACGAAGGTGACGTACTGGTCCACGGGCCCGCAGGATGCACCGATGACGAGTAGCGGTGTGGTGTATCGCCCCGAGGGGACTCCGCCCGAGGGTGGTTGGCCGGTCATCTCCTACGCGCACGGAACGGTGGGTGTCGCGGATCAGTGCGCGCCGAGCAATAGCGTTCCGCTCGAGCGGAACGCGACACATCTGGGGCACTGGCTGGAACAGGGATACGCGGTGGTGACCACGGACTACGTGGGACTCGGAACACCCGGTGTTCACCCGTATCTCGACGGTCGTTCCGCTGCGCACAGCGTCGTGGACATGGTGCGTGCCGCTCGTGCGGTCGACGGTGACTTGTCGAGCGAATGGGTTGCGATGGGGCAGTCGCAGGGCGGGCAGGCGACTATGTTCACCGCTTCGCTTGCCACTGATTACGCGCCGGAGTTGGACTACCGCGGCGCAGTCGCCACTGGTGTCCCCTCGAACATCGAAAATCTTCTACCGCTCGGCGGTCCGGCCTTCCCGGCGCTTCCGCTCAAGGGTACGACGGTCTACATCGCGAACGTTCTTGACGGACTGCGTTCTTCGCGGCCGGACATCGACATCGACTCGTATCTGACCCCGCTCGGCAAGACCATCCTCGACGATGTCGAGAACAACATGTGCTACACCGAGGCGCGCACGAAGTACGGAACCGTCACGCTCGGGCAGGTGCTGACGAAGTCGCTGGACAATCCGGTATTCATGGAGGCTGCACGTGAACTGCTCACTGTGCCGACCGCAGGATACGACCGCCCGTTTTTCATCGGTCAGGGGTTGTCGGACATCGATGTTCCGGCACCGCTGACGCTGAAGTTCGCGGCTGACCTCGCTGCAAACGGTGTGGACTTTGCATTCCATACCTATCCCACTGATCATCTGGGAACCGTTCCAGCTTCGGTTCCAGACAGCACTCCCTTTGTTGCGGCACTGTTTTCCGGTCAACGACCATGCACCAGAAGCCTCTGCTGAACAACGTCTTTCAGTTGGCGTGAACTCCGTGCAGGTAGATGTCGATCGGGATCCTGAGCTGCCGAACGGTTTCGGTGGAGCGAGGATCTCGGCTGCGTGATCCGAGGCAGTAATCGAAGATCAAGCCCTCCAGAAGGCTCAGGAAATTGGCGGCAGCGACGTCGGGATCGTCGACGCCGATGGTTTCGAAGATGGGTATTGCCTTCTCCAGCGAAAACAGACTTCCTTCGAGGAGTTGGTGCAATGTCGAATCTCGGGGAGTCTCCAGGAGCAGTGCATATCGCGCGATCAATTCGTTTCGGCGTTGCGAGAGAAGATCGTCGAGATACTCGGCCGTCAGGGTGGCAGGGTCTCCGTGGCTTTCGAGTAGTCCACTGAAAGTGGAACGCGATCGTTGCACGATGTGCAGTGCGGTCGCTTCGAGAAGTGCCTCGCGAGTGCGGAAATAGTAGGACGTCGAACCGGCGGGAAGTTCCAGGGACTGATCGACCGCCCGATGGGTGAGTGCACGCGGGCCCTGCTCGGCGATGATCGTGACGGCGGATGCCGCGATGAGAGCTCTGCGGTCGGGCTTCATGTCGTTCCTTGCTGCTGATGGTGCGTCGTGAGGGTCACATTGACTCGATTTGCTTTCGATCACTAGCCTCGACTCTACAGACGTAGAGGGGTCTAATGCTACTGGACGAAGAGCAGTTGGCGGCACGTGAAGCTCTCGATGCCCTGCGGGTCCGGATATCCGGAGGTGAGACCGGGGGCGGGATCTATCTCTGGGGAAGCGTCGGCCGCGGGAAGACGATGCTCATGGACGAGTTCTACGACAGCATCCCAGTCGGCAAGCGGCGCATTCACTTTCATCGGTTCTTTGCAGACCTGCACGCACGGGCGCACGAACTCGGGTCGATGGGTTCGGCGTTGGACCACGTCGTAGACGGAATCCGTGTGCTCTGCTTCGACGAGTTCCACATCGACGACGTTGCCGACGCATTGTTCATGGCAAGGGTTCTCGACACAATCGTCGCGAAAGGTGTGACTGTTGTTGTCACGTCCAATGTCCCGCCGACCGAGCTTCTTCCGAATCCGCTTTTTCACGAGCAGTTCGTTCCGTCGATCGAGTTGATCGAATTGGCTCTCGAGGTGATCGAGTTGGGTGGCTCTATCGACTACCGGACCGCAGGACAACCAAGTGCCGGGGACTACCGTTTTGCGACAGGAGAATTCCTCGTCGACTCGGAAATCGTGAGGCCGTCGGGTGAGGGTGTCGAATTGACGATCGGTACACGCACATTGGCGTGCTCGGCGATTCGAGACGGTGTCGTCTGGTTCGATTTCGCGGTGCTGTGCGGCGGTTCGACCTCGGCCGCCGACTACCTCGAGCTTGCCTCTCGCTTCGACGACTGGGTGATCTTCGGGGTCCCAGTTCTCGAAGAAGCATCGGAATTTGCAGTCCGCCGCTTCGGTAACGTCGTCGATGTCCTGTACGACGTCGATGCGCGGCTGACGGTGTATGCCGACGCTTGCGTCGAAGAAGTAGCAGGCAGCCTCCGGGATGTGCCCGGGTTGGCGCGCCTCTACAGTCGTCTGTCGCTACTGGCGAGGACGGAGACGGACAGCGTTGGTTCAGGGAGCAGCATCAATTCCAGGTGAGATTGCCGGTCGCAGCGCTGGGCGTGAGCCCGAACATGCTGTGGCAGATGCGGTTGAGATGGGCGCTGTCGGTGAAACCGGCCTCGTGGGCACTGGTTGTCAGACTTGCGCCACTGCTCATAACTTCCATGGCGCGCCGTAGCCGCAACCAACGGATGTACGTCGAAAAGCTCATCTGCAGTTGATCGTTGAAGATTCTTCCCAAGCGTCCGGACGAGATGGAGACCCGCGCGGCGGTGTCCGCCAGCGTGATCGGCCCCGAAAGGCGCTCGGGCAGTATCGTCAGAGCATGTTCGAGCGCAGGGTGAAGATCACGTAGGTTCGACGGCTGTTTGCCTCCGGACAGTGAATCGACGAGCCTCGCTGCGTATTCCAGATCAGAATCATCGCCACGGTCGGTCATCGCCACGGCCGTCCGTCCACGATTCGACCATTCGGCCACACCGCCGAGGTCGGATTCAGGCGGCTGGATGCGTCGGCCCATCCCGATAGTGGAATCGACATAGATCGCCCGTCCTCGCGCGCCTTCCGAGGCGGACAACGAGTGCACCGCCCCTGACGGAATGACCACGGATCGCACGACTTCCCTGTGGCCGTTCCCGTCCGTGACCGTGACCACCCCGTCGTCGACGATCATGATCTGAACAGCGGCATGCGCATGCGTGTGTGCTGACCCGACGGCTCCGGCGAACATGAGAATGCCGGGCTGCATGTGGACGTCACCGGACCAGGTCATGCCGGAAATCATAGTGACGACCCTGACAGACCTCGGGGTCCGGTCATCCTCCGGTAGGACCGTGGGCAGTTCGAAGATCGTGCGCTGGGCCGATGTGTCGGCGAGGGGTTTCGCGAGAGGCTGTATTCATGAACAACGCACAATCACCCGCAGTCTTGTCGGTCCACTCGCTGGGCAAGTCGTACGGCAATGTTCCGGTGCTCCGTGGTGTGTCGCTGGAAGTCCGTGCGGGCACTGCCACGGCGATCATGGGACCGTCAGGATCGGGTAAGTCGACGCTGCTGCACTGCATGTCAGGAATCGTGAAACCTGACTCAGGCGCAATCATGTTGGGCGGTAGACATATCGAAAACCTCGGTGAGAACGATCGAAGTCGACTGCGGCGTGAGTCCTACGGGTTCGTCTTCCAGTCGGGTCAGCTGTTGCCGGAGCTTCCGGCGATCGAGAACGTCGCTTTGCCTTTGGTGCTCAACGGTTTGTCCATCGCGGAAGCGAAGAGGACGGCGCACGGTTTCTTCGCACCTTTGGGTCTGGAGGGATTGCAGGACCGGCGCCCAGGTCAGATGTCGGGAGGACAATCCCAACGTGTCGCGATCGCCCGAGCGTTGGTGACCAAACCTGCAGTTCTGTTCGCGGACGAGCCGACCGGTGCCCTCGACGCACAGACAAGCTGGGAAGTGATGAGAGTGTTGCGTGACTCTGCGCAACAGATCGGTTCGGCATTGGTCGTCGTCACTCACGACGCCGAGGTCGCTCGCTGGTGTGATCGCACGATGACGATGCAGGCCGGCTCGCTCGTCGGGACACAGGTGGCGGCATGAAGGCCACAGCGCGTGTCGCCTTGATGACGGTGCGAGGCGAGGGACGAAAGGCGTTGAGTACCTTCGCGCTCCCCGTATCGGCCTTTGCCGCGTCGACCACCTTGCTGCTCACGGTTCTCGGTGGTTACGGTGCCTTTGCCGGCAGAACGAGTGAACCCGAGTCGGAGGCCTATCTTGCGCTCGCGGGGGTTGCGTCGGTACTGATGATCGTCCCGGCGATCACTCTCGGTCTGGCGGCGGCCCGCTTGGGCGCCCGTCGCCGAGACGAACGTCTGGCCGCGCTGCGACTCATCGGATCCACACCTCGTCAGATTGTTGCGCTGTGCGCTGCGGAATCGGGTGTCCAGGGCTTGGCCGGTGCGTTGATCGGCGCGCTGGGGTACTTCCTCGTGTTGCCGCTCGTGGCGCTCTTGCGATTTCAAGGTCGCACCTTCGAGTGGGGTGAGCTGTGGGTCGGCGCAGTTCCTCTGGTGGGCATCGTATTCGGAATGACCGTACTGGCGGCTTTGACGTCGATGCTCGGTATGCGTCAGGTGTTCGTGAGTCCGTTGGGAGTCACGGCGGGCAATCCGAGTGCCGCGCCGAAGATGATCTTCGCTGTCGCGGGCGTCGGGGTTCTGTTGGGATGGAGTGCATTCGGTGGTGCCGCGGCGAGCATCGCGGCAATTCTGGTGGGACTTGGTCTCTGCTTCGGCGTTGTTGCGCTGGTCGGTCCGTTCGTCATCTCGTTGCTCGGACGGATCATGCTCCGATTCGCGAGGGACGGTGCTTCGTTGATCGCGGCACGTCGGGTCCTGGACAACCCGAAGGCCGTGTGGCGCACGGTCAGCGGTGTGACGATGGCAAGTTTTGTTGCTGCGGGCACGTCTTTGCTCGCAGCGATCGGCAACGGAGAGGGTCAGGAACTGCAACCGGGACAGGAATTCTTGTTCGCCGACATGAGAACCGGTGTGTTGTTCACGCTCGGAGCAACGTTCACGTTGGCAGCTGTCTCGTCTGCACTCACCCAGGTATCCGGGATCCTCGACAACCGCGAGCTCTATCGGAGTCTGACTCTGGCCGGCACACCTGTCGAGGTGATGGACAGTGCCCGTATGCGTCACGTTCGCACTCCCGTGATCGTAATGGCGCTGGCCGGCGCCGGCGCCGCACTGCTGTTCCTCTTCCCGCTGGCAGGGGCAGTAGTACTGACCACTCCGATGGCACTCGTTCAGTTGGGCCTCACCCTGGCGGTGGGGATCGCTTTGGTGTTGGCCAGTGCGTTCGCAGCAAAGCCCGTCATGCGACGGGTACTCGCGGGCTGAATCTCGACCCGTTGTCCGTCAGGTCTGTCTCCGGAACGGTTCCGCCAACTGGCCGAGGTAGTCGTCCGGGTAGTCGGGCTTGGCCGCCATACCGAGATCGTCACTGCTGAAGCGCTTTCCCGGATCGAAGGAATAGGTGCGGAACAGATGATCCCAGATCAGCGTGAACAATCCGAAGTTGACGTCACCGATTCCAGCCCACTTCAGGTGATGGAATCGGTGACCGGCGTTGAGCGCGAGGATCGGACGCAGGGGGCCGATGCGGTAATCGGCGTTCGAATGCTGAAGCAGGAGTTGGACAGCGACACAAACTGCCAGCGCCGACGCAACCGGGACGGGCATCCCGAGGATGATCAGTGGCAGGACGCCGCCGGCGGTTTCGAAAGTCTGATGCACGGGGTGCTTCATGAGTCCGTTCATACCGTAGAACCGTTCGAGGCTGTGATGAACCGCGTGGAAACGCCACAACCATCCAACTTTGTGGCTGATCAAATGCACTACGGTGATGCCGAAATCGGCAACTAGCACTGCGAAGACAACCTGAACGACAAACGGAAGACCGCTCGGCCACGGACCGTCGAACGGAATCACCGCGGCCATCAACGGAATGACGGCGACGCTGACCAAGATGAGGGATTCGTTGACAAACGCATGGACAGCGTCGCGAAACCTGTCCGGTCCCGGGGCATTCCACGAAGATTCGTAGGGAAGCGCCCGTTCGGCCGCGAATGAGCAGACCACAGCGAAGAGAATCAATGCCACCAGTGACCATTTCGGCGCGCCGGATGCCGCCAGCGCGATTGCGGCTCCGTTGATTCCCAAGAGCATGAACGGGACGTACCCGTATCTGACGATGAAGGTGAGCATGTGATCGATGGTGCTCGATGCGGTGGCTCTCGACTTGTACGAATCGGTCGACTTTCAGTCAGCCGAACAAGCGCTGTCGCGTTACTTCGTCAGCACGGTGGTAAGTGCAGCGGTCAGATACGGAGTGATGTTCTCGACGACCCGCGTCACGATCGCAGTGGCAATGTCAGCGGGTTGCAGAGGTACCGACGGTGTCTCCGGCAATGCCGGGGCAGCAGGCGGAGCGGGCTCGGACATCATCGGCGTATAGGTGTTGTGCTTCGTGAAGTAGCCGAAGACCGAATCCACGAACACCTCGGGAGCATCACGCGGCTTGGGCATGTTGCAGATGCCGTCACCCTCGATGCAGACTTCCCGTACTGCGATGTCGCCGAATCCGCCGCGTGCTCCGGACATCGTCGCTCCCGGAACGACATTGGGCACTACGGTTTCGATGCCCCCGGCCGAGTTGCGAGGGTCGGCGTAGAGGACGCCTTCGACTTGCGACTGCGGAATGGATCCGTCGCGTGCGATGTCACCGAGCACGTCGCCGGCAATCCGCGCTCCCTGCGAGTATCCGGTGACAACGATCTCGCTGCCGGGGCACTGAGCGTGGAATGCGTTGACTTCGGTGCGAAGTGTCTGGGCGCCGGCGGCAACGCTCTGGTCGTACGTCTGATCGCCGAGCGGCCAGAAACTGGCGGGGTAGGTCACCGGCTTGGCGGCATAACCCTGGGCCACGTAGCGGTCGGTGACTGGTTGCGTCGTTTGTCCTGTCGGATCCCACGTTCCGCCGACCGCGAATACCGCACCGGCCGGGCACGACCCACCGTCATTCGGGTCCGCTCCGGCAGGCACCGACATCACAAGAGCCACCCCCGCTGTGACTGCAACCGTGCATGCCACTGACATCGCGTATTTCCTCATCGGGCAGGTCCCCATCTATCTACGTTCTCGTTCACTGGCGAGACAACCCGCGGTCCGACGCGTTTCGTTCGGTACTGAAGAGAATGGTGATGGGGCGATAAGTCCTGGAGGTAATCCGTGCGTAAACAGGAAGTTGCCGACCGGCGCTGTTTACTACCTGCGTGTGTGGGGCGTCACGGTGTCGGTACCTGCGGGGGGTGATCCGGCTCGAGGAGGGTTCCGATCTCCTTCCCCATCGACACGGCGTTGTTGAGGTCCGCGTTGGTTGTCGGCCCGAGTGTGGCGTAGACGACGATCGTCGTCTTCGAGTCGGGGTAGTACAGCGCAAGACCGTTGTAACCGCCGTACGACGGGTTCATCACCAGCCAGCCGTCGAGGTGCCCGGTCCCGAAGGAAAAGAACTTGTCCGCCGTCATACTTCCCAAGCCCGCAGTCGTCGGCGCCATCTGTTGCTCGAAAGCCTTGTCGGAGAGCAACTCTCCTGTTCCGAGTGCGCGAACCCACCTTCCGACGTCGGCGACAGGCGCGTTCATGTTTCCGCTGTGCAGGAAAGCAGTCGGATTCCAGAAGGTGGAGTCTTCGAACACTCCGCGTTCATTGGTGTAGCCGTGCAGGATCGGTTCGTCCATCTGCGGCGTGAGCACAACGCTGCTGTTATCCATCCCGAGTGGATCGAAGACGCGCTGCTGAAGTAGGTCACCCAGCGGTTTTCCAGTCGCTTTCTCCATGACGTCGCCGAGCAGCGTCAGGTCGCTGTGCGCGTACGCCCAACTGGTGCCGGGTTCGAACAGAGGTGGACGAGAGTTGGCAAGATTCAGGATCTCCTGAGAAGTCCAGCCCTTCATCGGATTGTCCGTGAAGAGTTTGAGGAACTGTGGATCGGTCACGTAGTCGGAGATGCCCGACGTGCTGTTGGCCAGCATTCGCGGAGTGATGGTCTCTCCGCGTGGAAAGTTCGGTTCCCACTTCGCGATCGGCTGATCGAGGGGGAGCGTTCCCTCTTCGTCGAGCTGCAGCAGGACTGTCGAGAGCATCGGTTCCATCGGCTGGCCGACGCGCAACTGCATGTCGGTTGTAGCCGGAACTCCGACAGGGGACTCTCCGACGGCGCCGAGAGCAACCTCGTCGTCGCCCCGCCATACACCGAACACCGCGGCGCTGAGGCCCAGGTCGGCCACCTGACGGCGGACGATGTCCGCGATCTCGGTGGATTCCTGACTGCTCGCGGTGCTGGGAGTTGCGCTGTTCGTGTTTGTTGCCGCGTCCTCGTCGGAACTGCACGCAGCGGTTGCAATGGCAACGGTCAAGGTGATCGACAGAGCAGCCAGTCGAACCCGGCGGCGGTGGTGGGAGGAATTCATGCCTGCGATCCCTTCGATGTGGAAATCGAGCAACCGACGCCGAGCAATGTCCCAATTGTCTGAATTTAGCAGTTCGAAGGGGGAGTGAACAGATTGACGGTCAGGGGCGACTGCTATTCCCAGTGCCTGATCACGTCAGTCCTCAGTCTGGCGTCGCGTCCGATTCCGCTCGTCGGTCCTGCGCTTGCTGAAGCTCGGCGTTGATGCGACGAGCCTCGGTGAGTTGGTCTTCGAGGATGATGATGCGGCAAGCCGCGTCGAGCGCCGTGCCATTGGCTACAAGTTCGTGCGCGCGGGCCGCGATGCGCAGCTGGTAGCGGGAGTAGCGGCGATGTCCGCCCTCAGAGCGTTGTGGGGTAAGCAGTTTCGCGGCATCGAGGCTACGAAGGAAAGCTTGTCTGACGCCGAGGATCTCGGCCGCATGTCCCATGCTGTACGCAGGATAGTTCTCGTCGTCGAATCTGCCGGAGGGGTCCCCCGGTGGTGTATCTGCCGGAATGGCTCGCTTCTTTCGCTGAACGGACGGGGCCCCCGGCGCGAGGTGCGCCGGGGGCCGGATGGGGTTGAACTTACTTACATAACTGCATTCTTTCGAACTTCCGGACTCGCACAAGACATCCGGTAGCCGCTTTGAAGGGGGGTGCCGGGTCCGACTGCACACTCACACACGAATTCGGCCCCGGCACGTCCCTGCCCTGCGGTACTGCTTGCGGGTAGTTCATCTCTCCCGCATCTCTTGACTCGTTCCTTGCTACGAGAAAAAAGATACAACAGCCCCGCGAGAATGTCTACCCTGACCGCTGTAGATATTTTGTTGCGAACTTTCCAGGTATCGATGTTCAGGAACGACCCGCTCACCGGGGGTGAGAGCGCTCCGTGTGAGTCGTAGGAGATGGATCTGGGACAATGCTCCGATGCGAAATACCCCGAAGTCCGAGTCGTTGTTGCGTGCCCGCGCGGAGAGGGAAGAGCGCACCGGCTCCTCCGAGCAGCCCGGAGGAGGCGCGTCGAGCCCCGGAGAGGACTCGTCGTCGTCCGAGCCGGGGGCACGCAGCGACAGCGCCACGATTCGGTCGGCTAGATCCGAGCTCTCAACTCATGCCAGGGCAGTGGAAAGTATGCACGAGGCGATCCATCCTGATCGCGATTGAGTCGGGCGCCTGGTCGGCATGCGGAGGGCTTTCTCATGTCCGTCGCTCCAACGCACGACGGCCGCCGCACTCCCGAATGCTGGGAGTGGCGACGACCGTCGAGTTGTCAGAGCGTGTAGGTGGTTCGTGAACCTCAGGGCAACAACTGGTCCAGGAACGTGTTGCTGAAGACCTTGTGCGGATCCAACGCGTTGAATGCGGCGTTGGCGGTGTCCCAGTTGTCGCTCGATGGGACGCCGTCGCGGTAGGTCTGGGGGAGGCCCTGGGTGATGATCGGGGTGTCGGTGTACGGCTTGTCGGGGCCGAACGCCCAGCCCTTGGACCACTCGGGGCGGAAGGTGGCGTCGTTGTTGTTGTAGTGATTGCGCATCCACTGTTCCATTTCGCGGTAGAACGCGAACATGCCGGGGGTTCCGGGGACGCCGAGGACGTTGAGCCAGATGGCGGTGTCCCACTCCGGATGGTCGGGGCGGGGGCGCATGGCCGAGATGGTGGGGGCGCCTGCCGAGTCGACCTCGACCTCGGACGGTTGATCGAGGCCGCAGCAGCGGATTTCGACGGGGCCGTTGAGGGGGAACTGTCCGATGGAGCGGTAGTACTCCATGCGGCCGTTGAACCACTGGGTGAAGTCGTGGATGACCTGGCCGATGTTGGCGCGGGAGGTGATGACGGCGCCGCCGCCCTCGGTCAGGCGCAGGGTGGTGGCCCGGATGTAGAACTGTACGTCCTTGGACCATCCCCAGAGGTCGTTGGAGAAGGTGGCGGCGAGTCCGGCAACGGTGGTGGCGTACATGATCTGGCCGAATGCCGGTGCGATGCCCGGGTTTCCGGCGTTGATCTGGCCGATCATGTCGGTGACCGGCTCCGGGAGGTTGTCGGAGAAGATGTAGTTGTACGGTCCGGTCACCTCACGCGAGAACGGCGGCTTGGTGGGGGCAAGTGACCACACCTTCATCCACGGGCGTTCTGTGAAGGGGTACCAGATTGCTTCTGCGCGACCGTTTTCGCGGACGAACTTCTCGAAGGTTCGTCCGGACGCGCCGCGGGCGCCGAAGAGTTCCTGCCAACCGATGTCGGTGTGGCTGACGCAGCGCATGCGGTAGTTGGGAGCGGCTTGCAAGGTGACGGAGGTGAGGAAGGTGCGTCCGAGGTGAGTCAGCAGCGGCTTGATCGCCGCGTCGCTACGTGCATACGTCTTCAGTGCGTATTCACTACCGTTCCAGACCACCGCGGTCAGGGACGTGACGAGGTTGGAGAGTGAGCCGAAAGTCTGTCCGGGAACATGCGCTTCGCCTTCGGCGGGAAGAGCTGCGCCGTGAGCGTCGACGGCGAGGCAGCCGGCGATGGTCAACACACCAGGTGCCGGCAGGTTCGCGAATCCGAGGCCCTGTGCCTGCAGTGCGGTGGTGATGGCGTCGAGGGTCGCGCCGGGTCCTGCGGTGACGGTAGCCGGGCTGCCGCCGGCGTTGACGGAGACGCCGGTGAGGTGGACTGTGGTGTCGGCGAGGATGACCTTGTCGACCGGCGCGCCGTTGACGATGGTCAGCGGTGTCCAACCGTGCATGGCGCCGCGGGGGCGAATGGTGTAACCGTTGGCGTGTCCCCAGTTCGCGAGGCGGACTACGTCTTCGGGCGTCTTGGGCGAACAGGTCCAGATCGCGTCGAGCATGATCTCTTTGGACCAGTTCTGATATGCCTGCTGGTACAGCGCGATGCCTTCGGGGAAGGCAGGCGGCGGCGTGAGGGTGGAGACGGGACCACCCGCGGAGCCGGAGGAGCCGGCGGGGACGGCATAGGCGGGCGTCCAGCCGGCGAATGCGGTCGCTGCCACGGCGCCGGCTCCAGCCGCCATGAAACCTCGTCGGGACAGTCGGAACTTTTCGTCTTGTGCCGTCATCTTCGGGCTACTCCTGGTCGTTGAGTTCGGACGGAAATCGAACCCTTTCCAACTTGAGGGATCAGGGAGGATTCAGGCCTTGTTGAGATGCAACCTTCGAGGTTCCCGGATCACAGTAATAGAACGCGTTTTATGTTAGTGGGGAATTGAAAACTTGTCCATTGCTAACCTATAGCTATATTTTAGTTAAAACTACAACCGCCAAGTAGGTTTCCTCGGTGAATGCGGTTCCTTGCTTTGGCTAGGTATGAACCATATTTCGCGCTCGCTGGACAGTGACTAACCTTCAAAATGGACTTTAGCTGCACATTTAGGATGGAGTGATCAGTATTGCGTTAATTCCAATTTACTGGGAGGTTGAAGTATGGACCTCTTGCTCTGGCGGTTGAGTACGGACGTGGGTTCAACGAAATGTGTAGCGATGAAATAGCTGCAACGAAAATTGTTCGAAAGCCGATGAGTGACTAATGCTATGTAATTCTATAGGGTTCGCTTGGAAATTTTTTGCGACTGGGTTGAGTGGGGCGGCGTCCATCTTCTGTTCGAGCGGACAACTCCCACTCCGACTAAAGTAGTGGGTGAATCCAACTAAAGTGGGTTCTTTGTGGAAGTCGACCAAAACGTGAGCTGAATGTGCTAACTGAAATGGGCGGAGTGGCACGCTGTTTAGTGGAATTCGATTGAATTACTGAAACCTGTTGCAAAACTGTGAGCCAACGCATAGTGTTCATCCACATCGACCCCCGATCGTGACCTGGATCATCGTTATCCGGTGACGAATACTCGTCGGGTCATGAATCCTTTGCGCCACCTGTTGAACATCGATGCTGGTCATAGATGGAGGCACTCTGAATATTAGCTAACAAAAAATATGCCCCGGCCATGAAGTGGAGGTAATTTAAATATATGTCGAAACCGTCTCCAGTTAGAACACGTTCCGTGTAGGGTGATGCACATCACTAGATGTGAACAATTCGCTTAGAGAAGATCTCGTGGCGAGGAACCCGCAGTAACCGATGGTCGTCAACTCATCGATGGCTAAACAGGGAAAGAATAGTAGAACAGGGAAATTCGCCACACATGGCGATTTCTCCTGCCTACATTCCGATGCCCAACGGATTTAAATGCCAGTGAAGGGTGCAGGGAAATCATGCTAGTGATGATGTTGATCGGATCGGGTGGAGGCGCACAGACTCCAGCTCTTTCGCCTGTGGTTTGAATGATCGGGGTCTATCAACTCAACCGAAGGGAATACTCATGAATCTGTCTCTGAAGAATTCCGCCAAATCGGCTCTGCTTGCCGCCACGGCGGGAGCAATGGTTTTTGCTGGCACCGGCATGGCTTCGGCAACGCATCTTCCTGCCGTAGGTCAAACGCCTACCGCCGCCAACCAGGTATGCGGTGTAGTCAAAAATGCCGCCGGAATGGGAATCCATGGCGCGACCGTGACCGGCACTCTAGTGCCGCCGCCAGGGGCGCCGTGGACCGCCTCAACCACTACGGACGCTGCGGGAGGATGGTGTCTCCAGGGTACCGGCACGATGGCCGATCAGGTTCAGGGCGGGGCGACTGTCAATCTGGTAGCGACAGACGGGGCATCCACCCAGTCGATCACCGGAATTGGCGTTTCGAGCTTCCTGTCGCACGCCTACTGGGGTCTCGGTATCCCTCCCAAGTCGGCCTGGAACTATAACTTCGTACTTTAGGAGAGAAAAACCAATGTCCTATGACTTTCTGGGAGCTTTAGGCTCCTTCGTGAGGGGAATCGCGCCTATCCTCGGGGGATCCTTGGATGGGCTCAATGCAATGTCGATGAACGTCTCATCGTCCGAACCTAGCTGAGGGGGAGTTATGGAGCTAAGTGCAAGCATGTTCGGCTCACTGGGGCAAACAGTCACCCAGATGCTGCCCACGCTATATGCCCTCTTGATCGAGGGGCCGATTACCTTATCACTTGGGAGGCCATGATATGGCCGGAAAGAGAAACTGCTGATGTCACTGCAAGAAATGTCATTGGACCTCTCTGAGGTAATTTTCGGCTCTTTTATTGGAGGGCCTCCCAACTACGTCGGATTCGGCGCTTTGCTGACGACGTTCCTAGATTCACTCTCGTGAGGTGAGACCATGTCTTCGGATTACTACCATGGAATGGTCCAGCTCCTGAATGGGCTGCTGACTGCCGGGGTGATGGGGCTGTATGTGGCCTCAATGGAGGGCGCTGGGTTCCAGAGCCTGGACATGATTACTGGTGGTGGTGCCGGCAGTAGTTCATAATCGAACAGCAGGTTGAGCCCGATCGTCATAACGATCGGGCTCAATCTCGACTGTCCGGCAGAGTGATTGCGCGGGAGCGACAGAAATTGACCATGCTTGGTGTCGCGGGAGTTCTGGCGCTTGCCTGGTGGCGAGTTTCAGGTCGCCACTTGTGACCGATTTACACAGTGTTTTTGCAGATCAGGACCGTGTTGTTGCTGGTCGGGGTCAGGGTGTCGCGACCTGGTGCTTGTCGCTGGATTGAGGTCCGACATTTTGCGGCGTGCTGGCGCGTTGACTTTGCAGGGAGGTCTATTTCGACCCGTTTAACCTGATCGTTGCGTGTTTGTCAGGTGCGCGTTGGGCGCGCACTTGATTCGTACGTGTGGTGCCGCCAGTGGAGTGACTGACTTGAGGGCTAACCTCGCGCTTTCACGATAGTCGTCACGAAACCCAGTGCCAGACACAAAGAAAGGTGCCCTGAACTGCAATAATAAGACTTGTCTAGGGTCAAATTATTCACGTTCGAAAGGCACCTGTCTGGTGAGTAAGTCTACATTCCTGCTATCCGAAACTCTCCGTCGACACCACCGACCGCGCACTGGTGTCGCAATCCGGAGCGATTATTCTGATCAGCACCGCCGAATGAACCGGCCTGACGACAGCTTTGTTCGAAGCTTTGTCGCCGTGGCGTAAACCCACCGCTCACCACGATCCGGGCAAAATCAGGCACTGTCACGTTAATCGAGAAGTATAGACTCAGCCGTCCGAGATATCCTTCGAGCCTCCAGTAGATAACTGGACTTCAAACCTTTTGACAATACTTTGGGTACAAGTAGACATGCGTGTGCCTGGATAGCGCAGACTGAAAGGTGTCCGTTGTGCCTATTTTCAGCTCTTCGACCGTTTCTGGCGAGCCCAGAGCGATCGAGCATCTATGGGGTGCCGGCCCGCATTGTCGACAGCCACCAGGACTGGCGCATACTTCGTCCTCGCAGTACTCAAAATGATCGACTGAGCTGGTCAGCGGTTCGGTGCAAGAGCGTAAGTGCTTGACAGAATCGCCTGTTCGACCCTTCGTCACGGCCCGTGAGGTTTGATCAACTCGGTCTTGTAGAGCCCGTTGATCGTTCGGCGAGCGCGTTGTCGTAGCTCGACCCACTGATGGACGCGGCCGTTCACCCTCAGGCCCGGTCCTGGCCTTGGCTCGCAGCGAGTCGGAGAGGGTAGGTCAGTTGGCGAGTCGCCGCGTATGCGCCTGTCGTAGATCGGTATTGGCGCGCCGGGTCTCGGCGAGTTTCTCTTCTTCGAGGTCGATGATGCGGCAGGCAGCACCGAGGGGTGCGCGGGCGGCGATGCGTAATCGACGGGCGCCACTATCTGCGGTGCCCACCTTCTGAACGGTGCGGGGGTGATCGGGCTCGTGCCGGCGAGGCTGCGCCGGAAGGCATCCCGAGATGGTTTCTCGTGTCGACCGATGGGAATACTCGGCCTGGTATCAGGCACGCCGACGGACGAGCAGACGATCGCTGCTGGCGAGTTCTGGGACAAAAGGCTCGACCCCACTGCGGTTTTCGGCCCACGACGGGGCTTGGTTCGGCGTGCGACGAGCAGCGTAGATAGAAGCCGTCTCTCTGTGCGTTGACCGCCCCTCGTGATCAGACCATCCTTCACGTCGTTCACTGACGTCTCGACAACGGCGACTGCGCCGCCGTGACTTACGTGACTCGGCACCATGTGACGGAGGGTGGGGTCCTGAACTTCTTGCTCGCCTTTCGCTTCGGCTGTTCAGCGCTGGGGTGTGAGGTAGATAAGGTCAGCGACCGACGCCCAAAGCGCATACGCAGACGGCCGCCGCACTCCCGAATGCTGGGAGTGGCGACGACCGTCGAGTTGTCAGAGCGTGTAGGTGGTTCGTGAACCTCAGGGCAACAACTGGTCCAGGAACGTGTTGCTGAAGACCTTGTGCGGATCCAACGCGTTGAATGCGGCGTTGGCGGTGTCCCAGTTGTCGCTCGATGGGACGCCGTCGCGGTAGGTCTGGGGGAGGCCCTGGGTGATGATCGGGGTGTCGGTGTACGGCTTGTCGGGGCCGAACGCCCAGCCCTTGGACCACTCGGGGCGGAAGGTGGCGTCGTTGTTGTTGTAGTGATTGCGCATCCACTGTTCCATTTCGCGGTAGAACGCGAACATGCCGGGGGTTCCGGGGACGCCGAGGGCGTTGAGCCAGATGGCGGTGTCCCACTCCGGATGGTCGGGGCGGGGGCGCATGGCCGAGATGGTGGGGGCGCCTGCCGAGTCGACCTCGACCTCGGACGGTTGATCGAGGCCGCAGCAGCGGATTTCGACGGGGCCGTTGAGGGGGAACTGTCCGATGGAGCGGTAGTACTCCATGCGGCCGTTGAACCACTGGGTGAAGTCGTGGATGACCTGGCCGATGTTGGCGCGGGAGGTGATGACGGCGCCGCCGCCCTCGGTCAGGCGCAGGGTGGTGGCCCGGATGTAGAACTGTACGTCCTTGGACCATCCCCAGAGGTCGTTGGAGAAGGTGGCGGCGAGTCCGGCAACGGTGGTGGCGTACATGATCTGGCCGAATGCCGGTGCGATGCCCGGGTTTCCGGCGTTGATCTGGCCGATCATGTCGGTGACCGGCTCCGGGAGGTTGTCGGAGAAGATGTAGTTGTACGGTCCGGTCACCTCACGCGAGAACGGCGGCTTGGTGGGGGCAAGTGACCACACCTTCATCCACGGGCGTTCTGTGAAGGGGTACCAGATTGCTTCTGCGCGACCGTTTTCGCGGACGAACTTCTCGAAGGTTCGTCCGGACGCGCCGCGGGCGCCGAAGAGTTCCTGCCAACCGATGTCGGTGTGGCTGACGCAGCGCATGCGGTAGTTGGGAGCGGCTTGCAAGGTGACGGAGGTGAGGAAGGTGCGTCCGAGGTGAGTCAGCAGCGGCTTGATCGCCGCGTCGCTACGTGCATACGTCTTCAGTGCGTATTCACTACCGTTCCAGACCACCGCGGTCAGGGACGTGACGAGGTTGGAGAGTGAGCCGAAAGTCTGTCCGGGAACATGCGCTTCGCCTTCGGCGGGAAGAGCTGCGCCGTGAGCGTCGACGGCGAGGCAGCCGGCGATGGTCAACACACCAGGTGCCGGCAGGTTCGCGAATCCGAGGCCCTGTGCCTGCAGTGCGGTGGTGATGGCGTCGAGGGTCGCGCCGGGTCCTGCGGTGACGGTAGCCGGGCTGCCGCCGGCGTTGACGGAGACGCCGGTGAGGTGGACTGTGGTGTCGGCGAGGATGACCTTGTCGACCGGCGCGCCGTTGACGATGGTCAGCGGTGTCCAACCGTGCATGGCGCCGCGGGGGCGAATGGTGTAACCGTTGGCGTGTCCCCAGTTCGCGAGGCGGACTACGTCTTCGGGCGTCTTGGGCGAACAGGTCCAGATCGCGTCGAGCATGATCTCTTTGGACCAGTTCTGATATGCCTGCTGGTACAGCGCGATGCCTTCGGGGAAGGCAGGCGGCGGCGTGAGGGTGGAGACGGGACCACCCGCGGAGCCGGAGGAGCCGGCGGGGACGGCATAGGCGGGCGTCCAGCCGGCGAATGCGGTCGCTGCCACGGCGCCGGCTCCAGCCGCCATGAAACCTCGTCGGGACAGTCGGAACTTTTCGTCTTGTGCCGTCATCTTCGGGCTACTCCATCGGGTTCGAGAACTGCGGTGAGTTCTAACAGGTGGGTATCAGACAGGTGGGTATCAGACAAGAGTGAGAACTACGTCAGCCAGAGCAGGAGCTTCGCGCTCCAGTACAGAAGCTGAGATCAGGAGTCGCCCATTGTCTTTCCAGATCTGGATACTCAAGTTCTCGCCGGGAAATACGACCCCGGCAAAGCGGGCCCGAAATCCGGCTACCCGACTGCTGTCGCCGTCGAGCATGGTATCCACTGCGGTCTTGCAGACCATTCCGTAAGTACACAGTCCATGCAGGATAGGCGCTGGAAAGCCTGCCGCGGAGGCGAATTGCGGATCCGAGTGCAACGGATTCCGATCACCACACATCCGGTACAGCAAAGCCTGCTGTGGAAGCACAGGCGTCACCACTGTCTCATCTGGTTCGCGATCCGGAAGCGAAATCGACTCCGACGGACCACGTTCACCCCCGAAACCACCCTCGCCGCGGGCGAAAATGGACGAGCGAGCGGTCCAGAGAGGGTTGCCTTCGGCGTCGACCGTGACGGATTCCTGCACGATCACCGCGGCCTTGCCCTTGTCCCAGACCTCGGCGATTCGAGTTGTGGTGCGGCCACTTCCAATTGCCGGGATCGGCTGATGGACAGTGACTTCCTGGCTTCCGTGGACTACCTTCGCCAGATCGATTTCGACGCCGGGGAACGAGACCTTCGGGGCTTCGGTGGCGTGGAAGTTGGCGGCGACGGTGGCGAAGGTGGGTAGTACCTGAGGCTTTTCGTCGTCGAGGTAGCGCAGTTCGCTCGGATCGAGCGGACGTGCTCCAGCGCCCAGTGCCAAGTGGTAGTGCTGCACGTCCGACGGCGTCCACGAGAACTCTTGTGGGGCAAGCTCGGCGCCGAGCGCGATCTTCGGATCAATTGGCATGGTCGACCGCCGTCTTTTCAGTCGCAGCTGATGCCGTTGCTCCGGTGGTCTCGGCCTTCTTTGCGCGCTCGACGATGTCGAGTACGGCCAGGTAACCGAAAGTCATTGCGGGACCGATGGTCGCGCCCGGTCCGGCGTAGGTGTGGCCCATGACCGGAGCGCTCGCGTTGCCGGCGGCGTAGAGGCCGTCGATGACGCTTCCGTCTTCGCGTAGTGCTCGGCCGTTGACGTCGGTGCAGATTCCGCCCTTGGTACCGAGGTCACCCGGAACCATCTTGATGGCGTAGAACGGAGCCTTGCTGATTTCGGCGAGGCTGGGGTTCTTCAGCCGGGGATCGCCGTAGTACGCGTCGTATCCACTGTCGCCACGTCCGAAGTCCTCGTCCTTGCCGTTGCGCGCGAAGCCGTTGAACCGATCGACGGTCTCGGTCAGCGATGCGACGGGAAGTCCTGTCTTCTCGGCCAATTCGGCAATGGTTCCTGCCTTGACCACGATGCCGGCCTTGAGCCAGCGGCCGGGGAAGGGGGAGCGGGGAGTGATACCGGCAAACGTGTAGCGGTTGCGGTAGCGCTGATCGAGGATCATCCACGTCGGGATGTTCTCGCCGGGGCCTTCGCCCTGACCGTACTCACCGCCGTACATCGCATGGGTTGCCTCGACGTACGGAGCGGCCTCGTTTCCGAAGCGCTTGCCCGACATGTTGACCATCATGCAGCCCGGGAGGGTGCGCTCGGAAAGAGCGAACCACGGGCCGCCGGTCAGTGGAATGGACGGGCCCCACCAGGCGTCGTCCATGAAATCGACTGCAGCGCCGACTTCTTGGCCCGCGCGGATGCCGTCGCCGGTGTTGGCCTTCGCGCCGACGGTCCATTCGGTGCCGATGGGTGCGCGCTGGTACTTCTCACGCATTTCCTTGTTGTGCTCGAATCCGCCGGATCCCAACACGACTCCGTGGCGGGCGCGAATGACCTGCTCCTCGCCGTCGACGAGGACGTTGACGCCGCGAACTGCGCCGTCTTCGGTGTACAGGGAGGTCAGCGGGGTGTTCAGCAGGATGGGTACTCCGGCGGACTGAAGTCCGAGTCGAATACCGGCGACCAGTGCCTGGCCGCGAACCAGCAGATCCTTCTTGGTGGCCTTGGCTGCGAGGAATCGCATGCCGACCTTCATGGCGCGCAGGGGTCCGCGAGGATTGCGCATCAGCAGGTTGAGCCACTTGTAGTCGGCCTGGGTGATGACGAAGTTCTTGGGGGCCTTGACGTAGTCGGGCTCGAGGTTCTTGCGGTCGGCGCCCAACTTGTTGCCGTCGAACGGGGTGGGCTCGACACTGCGGCCACCGAGGCGTCCGCCGGGAGCTTCCGGGTAGTAGTCGGAGTAGCCGGGCACCCACTGCAGTTCGAGCGGGCTGTTCTTCAACACGAACGAGAGCATCTCGGGACCGCGCTCGAGATAGGTGTCGATGCGTTCGGGAGCGACGACGTCGCCGATGATGCTGTGCAGGTAGGAACGTGCGGCCTCTGGCGTATCGGTGACACCGTCCGCTTGAAGTGCCTCGTTGTTGGGGATCCAGACCCCACCACCGGAACGGGCGGTCGATCCGCCGTAGTGGGCGGCTTTCTCCACGATGACCACACTCAAGCCCTGGTGGGCTGCGGTCAAGGCCGCTGTCATACCTGCGGCACCACTGCCGACGACGACGATGTCGTATTCCTGCTTGCTCATGTAGAACACGTTATAGAATGATGGGGGTGTCAGTCCATGCTTTCTGCCAGGAAGTATTTCCGGACGTTGTCATTGATAACGAAACACGTTGCAGTGAGATTGAGGATGGTGCGGTGTGACCTGGGATACTTCGGTTGACGTCCTTGTCGTCGGGTTCGGTGTGGCGGGCGCCAGCGCGGCGCTCGAAGCGGTAGCGGCCGGTTCATCGGTTCTGGCGATCGACCGAGCGCTCGGTGGTGGCGCCAGCACGATTTCCGGAGGAATCTACTACGCCGGTGGCGGCACCGTGATTCAAAAGGAAGCCGGCATCGAGGACAGTCCCGAAGCCATGCTCGCCTACCTGAACCGCGAGGTCGGTGACGCGGTGACGCCGCAGACCCTGCGCCGGTTCGTCGACGAGAGCCCGGCGTCGATCGACTGGCTGCGCAGTCACGGAGTGCCGTTCGAGGCCTCACTGTGTCCTTACAAGACGTCGTACCCGAGCAACAAGCACTACCTCTACTTCTCGGGCAGCGAATCTGCCGGTGGGTTCCGTGACATCGCAAAGCCTGCTCCGCGCGGTCATCGTGCCAAGGGGCGTGGCACCTCGGGGAAGATGCTGTACGGCCCGCTCGCGAAGTCCGCGGAGGCGAAGGGCGTCCAGTTGCTCGGCCAGACGCGAGCGGACCGGCTGATCATCGAGGACGGCCGGGTGATCGGCGTCGAAGCACTGACGCTTCGTGACGCTCCTGCCGGAGTTCGGCACCGGCACGCGACGCTCGGATCCCTGTCCTCCAAACCCGGCGTCTACGCGCCGCAGTTGCGCACGATTCTCGACGCACTCATCGCGAAGATCGAGAAGAAGTACGCCAAGCGGATTCGCATCCAGGCGCGCGGAGGCGTGATCCTGAGCGCCGGCGGCTTCGTCTCCAATCGCGAGATGATGCGCACCCATGCCCCTGCCTACAAGGGCGGTATCCCGCTCGGCACCTCCGGCGACGACGGCAAGGGCATCAACCTCGGCATCGAGGCCGGGGGAGCGACCGACAAACTCGGCAATGTCTCAGCCTGGCGATTCATCGTCCCGCCCAGCGCTTTTCTCGGTTCGGTTCTGGTGGGTGAATCCGGAGAGCGGATCGTCGACGAGTCCCGTTACGGTGCCGCACTCGGTCAGGCGATGGCGGAGAAGAGCCGCGGAATCGGTTGGTTGCTGGCAGATTCCGCACTCGTTCGTGAAGCGAAGTCGCAGATCGGTGACCAGTCGATGTGGTTCCAGCGAGTACAGACCACCGGCATGATGCGTACCGCCGTCCGTGGCAACACCATTGCCGAGGTCGCCCGCAAAGCGGGGATAGACGTCGCCGGCCTTCAAGCCACAGTCGACGCGCACAACTCCGCCGCCGCTGCCGGACAACCTGATCCGATGGGCAAACCGTCGGACTTCGTCAGGCCGATACTGTCTGCACCGTTCACGATGTACGACGTCTCGATCAAGCCCAACATGATGAATCCGTGCCCGATGCTCACGCTCGGTGGATTGGTGGTCGACGAATCGTCCGGCATGGTGAAAAACGAGGCCGGGGAGGGTATCCCCGGCCTGTATGCCGCCGGCCGTACCGCCGTCGGTATCTGTTCCAACTCGTATGTGAGCGGATTGTCGCTCGCCGACTGCGTGTTCTCCGGCCGTCGTGCCGGCCAGCATGCAGCCACATTCGCAACAGTCGGAAAGGCCTGATCGATGCTCTCGACGCAGATCCGCGGCGAACTTGCCGACCATCTCGATTCGGCGGAACGGGACCGCGCTCCGATCAGTCCGCTGATCGCCGACTATCCGGAAATAGATGTCGTCGATGCCTACGAGATCCAGCTCATCAACATCCGGCGTCGAGTTGCCGGTGGCGCAAAGGTGGTCGGACACAAGGTCGGGCTCTCGTCACTGGCGATGCAGCAGATGATGGGCGTCGACGAGCCCGATTACGGTCATCTGCTTGCCGAGATGGAAGAGTTCGAGAACCGTCCGGTCGACACCTCGCGGTTCTGCTTCCCACGCGTCGAGGTGGAGGTCGCCTTCATTCTGGGAGCAGATCTGCCGGGCGCCGGGTGTACCGAACAAGACGTCATCGACGCAACTGTCGCCTATGCGCCGTCCATCGAATTGATCGACAGCCGGATCAAGGACTGGAAGATCGGCCTCTCGGACACCATCGCGGACAATGCCTCCTCGGCGGGGTTCATCCTCGGCAAGGAACGAGTTCGCCCGTCGGACATCGACATCAAGGCGATCGACGCGGTGCTGACCTGCAACGGCGAGCGGATTGCGGAGGGGCGCAGCGATGCGGTTCTCGGGAACCCGGTCACCGCTGTCGCGTGGTTGGCGCAGAAGGTCGACACGTTCGGGGTTCGGCTCAAGGCCGGCGACATCGTTCTGCCGGGTTCGTGCACGCGAGCGATCGACGCTCATCCAGGCGACAACTTCCGAGCCGAGTTCAGCGGCCTCGGCTCCGTCTCTCTTCAGTTCACGTAGGAGTAGTCATGACCAAGGCAAGTGTGGCGATCGTCGGATCGGGAAACATCAGCACCGATCTGTTGTACAAACTGCAGCGCTCCGAGTGGCTCGAGCCGCGATGGATGATCGGAATCGATCCCGAGAGTGAAGGATTGGCACGCGCTCGCAAGATGGGACTCGAGACCTCCGCCGAGGGCGTCGACTGGTTGCTCAGCCAGGCGGAGAAACCGGACCTGGTCTTCGAGGCGACGTCGGCATACGTGCACCGCGAGGCAGCACCCCGCTACGAGGCCGCCGGTATCCGTGCCGTCGACCTGACTCCGGCCGCGGTCGGCCCGGCTGTGGTTCCGCCCGCGAACCTGCGCGAGCACCTCGACGCGCCCAACGTCAACATGATCACGTGCGGTGGGCAGGCAACCATTCCGATCGTCTACGCGGTATCGCGTGTCGTCGACGTGGCATACGCCGAGATCGTCGCCTCCGTGGCGTCGTTGTCCGCCGGCCCGGGAACTCGCGCGAACATCGACGAGTTCACCAAGACCACCAGCCGCGGTATCGAGACCATCGGCGGCGCACAGCGCGGCAAGGCGATCATCATCCTCAACCCCGCAGACCCGCCGATGATCATGCGCGACACCATCTTCTGCGCTATCCCCGAGGACGCCGATCGGGCCGCGATCACCGACTCCATTCACCGCGTCGTCAAGGACATCCAGCAGTACGTGCCGGGTTACCGGTTGCTCAACGAACCGCAGTTCGACGAACCGAGCGTCGTTTCCGGTGGCTATGCCACGGTCACCACGTTCGTCGAGGTCGAAGGCGCAGGCGACTTCCTGCCCCCGTACGCGGGCAACCTCGACATCATGACGGCAGCAGCCACCAAGGTGGGCGAGGAAATCGCCCAGAAGCTTCTGAGTGTGAAGGCATGAGCGACATGATTCATTTCGATTCGAGCTGGGACATCCGCGTCACCGACACGTCGCTGCGCGACGGCTCCCACCACAAGCGTCATCAGTTCACCGTCGAAGAAGTACGGGCAATCGTCGGTGCCCTCGACGGAGCCGGAGTGCCGGTCATCGAGGTCACTCACGGCGACGGGCTCGGCGGGTCCTCGTTCAACTACGGCTTCTCGAAGACTCCCGAGCAGGAACTGATCAAAGCTGCAGTCGAGACGGCGACCAACGCGAAGATCGCCTTCCTGATGCTGCCCGGGCTGGGCATCAAGGACGACATCGTCATTGCGCAGGACAACGGTGCGTCTATCTGCCGCATCGCAACTCACTGCACCGAGGCGGACGTATCCATCCAGCACTTCGGTCTCGCGCGTGAGCGTGGACTCGAAACCGTCGGATTCCTCATGATGGCTCACTCGATTCCGCCGGAGAAGCTGGCCAAGCAGGCCCGCATCATGGCCGACGCGGGTTGCCAGTGTGTGTACGTGGTCGACTCGGCCGGCGCGCTGGTACTCGAGCAGGTATCCGATCGCGTCGAGGCGCTGGTTCAGGAACTCGGCAACGATGCTCAGGTCGGCTTCCACGGCCACGAGAACCTGGGCCTGGGCGTCGCCAATTCCATCGCGGCAGTTCGTGCGGGAGCCAAGCAGATCGACGGCAGCACCCGTCGGTTCGGTGCCGGTGCCGGCAACGCCCCGGTCGAGGCCTTCGTCGGTGTCTGCGACAAGATCGGCGTCAAGACCGGTATCGACTTCTTCGCGATCGCCGATGCAGCCGAAGACGTTGTGCGCCCGGCAATGCCGCAGGAATGCCTGCTCGATCGTCAGGCACTGATGATGGGCTACGCCGGCGTGTACTCGAGCTTCCTCAAGCACGCCGAGCGTCAGGCCGAGCGGTACGGAGTGTCGTCCGCGGAGCTGTTGGTACGCGCAGGCAAGCGCAAGTTGGTCGGCGGCCAGGAAGATCAGTTGATCGACATCGCACTGGAACTCCAGCGCGAAGCAGCGGCTTCCTAGCCCATGGCAGACGTACTGGCCGGAAAAGTGGCCTTGGTGACCGGCGCGTCCTCAGGGTTGGGGCGCGCGGTGGCCGAGATACTCCACCGCAGGGGCGCACAGGTTTTCGGTATCGCCCGTGACAAGGAAAAGCTGCGACAGTCGATGGTCGAGGTGGTCGGCGCGGATGGAGAGCGTCGTTTCGCGGCGACGGACGTCTCGGATTCCGCTCAGTGTGATGCGGCCGTGCAGGCGTGCGTCGACGAACTCGGTGGTATCGACATCCTCGTCAACGTGGCGGGATCCCACTCGCTTCGTCACACGGCGGATGTTGCGGATTCCGAATGGGCACATGACCTTGCGGTCAATCTGAACGGACCGTTCTTCCTTTCCCGCGCAGCATTGCCGCACTTGCTGGAACGGGGCGGCAACATCGTCAACGTCTCCTCGATCGCGGGGCTGGAAGGGCAGGCGTACTCGGCTGGATACTGCGCTGCCAAGCACGGACTCATCGGTCTGACCCGAGCGATGGCGATGGAGTTCACCGGAAAGTCTCTGCGTGTCAACGCAATCTGCCCCGGCGGCATGATGACTCCTCAAGTTACCGGATTCACCTTCCCCGACGGAGTCGACTTCGATCTCGTCATGAAGGTTGCCTCGCCGCGTGGCTTGATGGAAGCCGAGGACGTTGCGAAGATGGTGGCTTTCGTTGCCTCCGACGACGCCTCGGCGATACACGGGGCCGTCTACTCGGTGGACAACGGAAAAATGGCATGACCCCGTTGGTCTCGGGACCGATCTTCCAGATCTGCTGGGTGGTCGAGGACATCGAGGCCGCCGAACAGGAGTTCACTCGGCAGTGGGGAGTGGAGCGATGGCTACGTATGCCAGACATCGCCTTTGGTCCAGAGACCACAACGTATCGAGGTGAGCCTGCCGACTATGTCGTTCACGTGTCGATCGGATATGCGGGCAGCCAACAGCTCGAGTTGATCCAACCAGTGTCCGGACGCAACCTGTACACGGAGTTCCTGGAGACTCACGGCGTCGGAGTTCATCACATGGCTTGGGTTCCAGACGATTATGAGGCGACGTTGCTCGAGGCCGAGCATCGCGGAATGTCGGTGGTGCAACAAGGTCGGGTAGAGGGCGCCGGCATGGAGTTCTCCTACCTCGATGCCGGGCCGTTGGGTGGATACGTCGAGTTGATGAAGCTCTCGCCCGAGATTCGGTTGATGTTCGCTTCGCTCATTCCTGATTGACGGCAAACACTTTCGTGAAGTAATCGGAAACGTTCTCCGGGTGACCACGGAATCCGAGGTAGCCGTCGGGGCGAATGACCAGCGCCGTCGTACCTTCGACCCCATACGCGGCGCACAGTTGCGAGGCGTTGTCCTCGATGGTCGGCACCAGCGAGTCGACGGTCACGGTTCCCGGTGGCACTATCGCGTAGACGTCCAGCAAGCCGTGCGCTGATCGAATTGCGGCGTCGGCCACCTTCTCCAGGTTGTTGATGCTCTCTGCGGATCCGTCCGAAGTCAGCAGTAACGTGTGGTCGACTCCGGACAGCAAGTCGAACAGCCGAATTGGATACTGCACACCGTCTCGGCGCATTCCGCGTGCATCGGGTGCACGCTCGCCCGGTTGAACGTGTGGACTCGAAGAGTTACGCCCGGTGTTCAGCGGACTCTCCGAGTAGTCGATCAACAATTGAGCCTGGCGCCGCATTGCCGTGTCGATGGAAGACTCTCCCGAACCGATTCCTTCTCGAGCATTTCGGACCGTCATCCCGACGACTTCTTCACCGACCGGCCGCCTTTCGGCGTCGTAGGTCTCGAGAAGATCCGATTTCGCAACACCCTTGACGGCGAGCGCTACCTTCCATGCGAGATTGTGGGCATCTTGTATCCCGGTGTTCATGCCCTGCGCTCCAGTCGGGGGATGGATATGTGCGGCGTCACCGGCGACGAAGACCCGCCCGCGACCGTAGGCGTCGACGATGCGGTGGCTGATGCGAAATACCGAGGACCACCGCAGCGTCGAGGCGGTTGTCGGTTCTGGGGACAGTCTGTCCAGCACTGCTTGGATGTGATGGAGCTCAGGTGTCGTGCCGGTTGAAAAGCCATGTTGTACAGCGGCTTTGTTCGACGATTCGTCCGGCATCAACTCTTCCGGAACGAGCATCGACATGCGGTACCGCTTGTGTCCGGGGAGCGGGATGCACACGAGTAGGTCGTCGGTGGTTCCGTCGTCGGCGGTGTGGTTGGCTCGGACGGAGTAGCCGCTGGGGATCGACCAGTCGACTTCGACGTCGCCGAGCATGTAGCTTTCGGCAAACGCACCGCCCTCGAAGCTCAGGCCAAGCCCTTTGCGGACCACGCTGTGAGCGCCGTCGGAACCCACCAGGTACCGGGCTGTCACGGTGCTGCCGTCGCTGAGTGTGCAGGTGACGCCGTCGTCGGATTGTTCGAATGCGGTAAGGCCGACTCCGCGTTCGACGGTTGTCCCCAATTCGGCGAGGCGCTCGGTGAGGATGCGCTCCGTCGAATACTGGGGCAGGCAGAGGAACCAGTAAGGGACGTCCTCGGGGAGGGTGAGGTCGACGCGGCCGACCTCGACGCCGTTCGTGTACATGATTTGACCGCGCATCAATGTCGAGGCATCAAGCGCCTGGCGGAGCACCCCCATGTTCTCGAAGAGTTCGAGAGTGCGTGGCTGAATCCCGACGGCTTTCGCGTATTGCCGCGGTTCGTCGAGGGGGTCGATTATCCGACATGAGATACCGCGTCTGCGCAGCTCGATCGCGGTGGTCAATCCGATCGGGCCGGCGCCCGCTACCAATACGTCGGTATCCATGAGGACCCACTCACGTCGAGGACAGTCGGTCATTTCAGTATGGGTAAGCGAACTTTTGTTTTGGGGAAATTCGCGCAAATCAGACATTTAGGGACATTCTGCACGGGTTGATGACGTTGAGCTCGTGGGAAGATCGCGACGTGAAGGCAGACGAGTTGCATCATGAGCCGCCGGGGTATCGCTGCCCGTTCTGTCGCTACGCGCTCGGCGAGTTCGACGAGCACAACGCGTCGACAGACCTGGTTGCTCGAACCGACCATGCAATCGCTCGGGTTTCCCCGAAGTGGTGGCCGGGCAACCGCGGCCACGTACTTGTGTCACCGATCGAACACTTCGAGAATCTCTACACTTTGCCGACGAGCGTCGGGCACTCGGTGTTCGACCTCGTTCAGGCTGTGGCTGTTGCAATTCGTGAAGCCTACGGCTGCGACGGTATCTCGACCAGGCAGCACAACGAACCGGCGGGCAACCAAGACGTCTGGCACCACCACGTCCACGTATTTCCGAGATACGAATCCGATCGCCTGTATGCCCGACATGGCGAGGCGGCATACGTTCCGCCCGAGGCTCGCGCGCCTTTCGCTGCACTTTTGCGCCCTCGATTTCCTGAACGCTGATCTGCAGCCGCATCCTGCCATGTACAAATTGGCGTGTTTGTAAAACTTTTACCCTCAAAATCGTTGACAAAAGACCGCAATTTGTCCACTCTCTATACATAGATGTTGTTCGTGTCGCGGTTTGCCGCGCAGGACGCACTCACTGATTCGAACGAGAACTGGAGAATTCGATGGCGGCGTTGGTTTACACCGAGCCAGATGGTCGGCTCGCAACTTGGAGAGACCGGAAACGCTACCTATGGCTGTTGGCGCTGATTCCGTCATCGGCAACTTTCATCGCAGTGGGGCTTGTTACCGCCACCGGATGGAATGTCTTCTGGTGGACCGGCCCGCTGATTGCTTTTGCCCTCATTCCTGTCATCGATATTCTGGCGGGCGAGGACGGGAAAAATCCGCCCGACGAGGTGATCGACGAACTCGAGAACGACCGCTTCTACCGGTGGTGCACCTACGCCTATCTGCCGCTGCAATACACGGCCTTCTTCCTGTCCTGCTACATCTGGGCGCGTTGGGATTTGAGCGTTCTCTCCAATATCGGACTCGCAGTGACGATCGGTGTGACGGCCGGAATCGGCATCAACACCGCCCACGAACTCGGGCACAAGAAGGAAAGCGTCGAGCGCTGGTTGTCCAAAATCGTTCTCGCACAAAGTGCTTACGGTCACTTCTACCTCGAGCACAACCGTGGCCACCATGTGCGAGTGTCGACTCCGGAAGATCCGGCGACCTCGCGCTTCGGTGAGACCCTCTACGGTTTCTGGCCGCGCAGCGTCGCCGGGGGATTGAAGTCGGCGTGGCATCTCGAGAAGACCCGCTTCGAGCGTTTGGGCACCACACACTGGAGTATCAAGAACGACGTTCTCAACGCCTGGCTCATGTCGGTTGTTCTGTTCGGTGTCGCGCTTGCAGTGTTCGGGATCGGTATTGCGCCGTACCTCGTGATCCAGGCCTTCATCGGATTCTCGCTGCTCGAAGCGATCAACTACCTCGAGCACTACGGACTCCTGCGTCAGAAAACCGCAAGCGGACGGTACGAGCGATGCACGCCGGCGCACAGCTGGAACAGTGATCGCATCTGCACCAACGTCTTTCTCTATCACCTGCAGCGGCACAGCGATCACCATGCGAACCCGACGCGTCGCTACCAGGCGCTTCGCAGCATGGAAGAGGCACCTCAGCTCCCGAGCGGGTACGCCAGCATGATCATGCTCGCCACAGTTCCGCCCTTGTGGCGCAAGGTGATGGATCACCGCGTCCTCGCGCACTACCGAGGTGACATCACCCAGGTCAACATCGCGCCGAAGAAGCGGGCCAAGATCCTCGCGGCCTACGGGGTGAACGCATGAACGCCTACATCTGCCCGATCTGTGATTACACGTACACCGAATCGACAGGTGCTGCGCGAGAGGGCTTTCCGCCCGGCACGCCATGGTCGAGTATCCCGGACGACTGGTGCTGCCCCGACTGCGGCGTCCGCGAGAAGGTCGACTTCACGCTCGTCGCGCAATCCTGATCGAACTACCCACCGACGAAAGGAAAACCGATGTCCGAGACTGCCACTGCTTACAAATTGTTCCGCTGCCTCCAGTGCGGGTTCGAATACGACGAAGCGATCGGCTGGCCCGACGACGGTATCGAGCCGGGCACTCGCTGGGACGAGATTCCCGAAGACTGGTCCTGCCCTGATTGTGGTGCTGCCAAAGTCGATTTCGAGATGGTCGAGGTGGACCGCTGATGACAGCGGTCCGCGAGTCCGACACACGCACCGTGGTGATCGTGGGCACGGGCATCGCCGGTGCCGGTGCGGCGCAGGCCCTGCGCAAGGAAGGGTTCGGCGGCAGCATCATCCTGATCGGCAGCGAACCCGAGGAGCCGTACCGACGCCCGGCGTTGTCGAAAGAACTTCTGTCCGGGAAAGCGTCGATCGATCGGGTTCGGTTGCGGCCCTCGACGTTCTGGAGCGAGGAGGGCATCGACCTCCGGATCGGCAAGACTGTCACGAGTATCGACACCGATACCCGCACAGTACATTTGGACGACGCCGAGAGCATCGACTTCGACGTTCTGATTCTTGCCACGGGTGGACGGTCCCGACGGTTGGCCGCGGACGATTCCGAGCGCGTTCACTATCTTCGGGATATCGCAGACATGCGACGCTTGCAATCTCAGCTGGCCGAAGGATCCTCGCTGCTGGTTGTCGGTGGCGGATTGATCGGATCCGAGGTGGCATCGACCGCACGCGACTTGGGTTGCAGTGTGCAGGTTCTCGAAGCCCAGCCACTGCCCCTGTCCCGGTTGCTACCACCGTCGATAGCGGAGCGGATCGCTGCGCTGCACAACTTCGCGGGCGTCGACCTTCAGACGGGAGTCGATCTCGAGACGCTTACTGCAGGTGTCGACGGTGTCACCGCACGTGCGCGTGACGGACGCGAGTGGACGGCGGACTTGGCCGTCGTCGCAATCGGATCCTTGCCCGATACCGATGTGGCTGCTGCGGCGGGTATTGCGGTGGACAACGGGATTTCGGTCGACCGATACCTCAGGACGTCTGTCGATGGTGTGTACGCGATCGGAGATGTAGCCAACGTGCCCAACGGTTTTCTCGGCGGCATGCACCGTGGTGAGCACTGGAACACTGCGCAGGACCACGGCGTCGCAGTTGCCAAGACCATCGTGGGAAAGGATGAACCTTTCGAATCCGTCCCGTGGAGTTGGTCGAACCAATTCGGCCGCAACATCCAGGTAGCCGGTTGGCCAGGTGCCGATGACACCGTGATCGTCCGCGGAGACTTGGACTCCTACGATTTCACCGCGATCTGCACGCGCGACGGAAATATCGTCGGTGCTGTGAGCGTGGGGCGGCCGAAGGACATTCGCGCCGTCCGAACCATGATCGAACGCTCCCCGGACCTCAGCGCCGACGTACTCGCCGATACAAACAGGGATCTGACCGAACTTGCGGCGGGTCTTGTCGCCTCACCGGTGCGCTGAGTGCACTCGTGACTTCTGTGGCTTGCGTGTCCACCGTTTTGACACCGAGCACGGGCGATGGAAATCTTCCCGATATGTCCACCGCTCGTGCCCGTGTCCCGTACCACGAGGCAGCTCGTCAACTTCTCCGTGCGTCAGCGCTCGACGCCACACGCGAACTCTTGACCGAGAAATCGTGGAACGACATCACCATGGCGCATATCGCGGAAGCTGCGGGTATGAGCCGGCAGACGTTGTACAAGGAGTTCACGTCCCGGCAGGGGTTGGCGTCCGGATACCTCATCCGGTTTGTCGACGAGTTTCTCGAAGAAGTGGAACGTGAAGTAACGCTGCATCATTCGGATCCGCGGGGCGCGGTCTCGGCAGCCTTCCGTGCCTTTTTCGACGCCGGTGCCCGGGATCCGATGGTGGTCAGCATTGTCGGTCCTCGCCCGCAACATGACCTGCTGAGCCTGGTCACCACCGACGGGACTCCGCTGCTCGAACATGCGAGCGCGAGGTTGGCCGAGATCTTCATGACCAGTTGGGCGAACGTCGACCGCGTCCATGCCGAGATGTTCGGCAGCACGATAGTGCGTCTCGCGATCAGTCACGTGACGTTGTCCTTCGGTACTCCCGATCAGATCGCCGAGAACCTGGGGGAGATGTTCGGGCCGTTCCTCGATCAGGTCATCGGTTCGGGAGCAGTCGAACCGAACTGAGCCAATGGGATCGATACGGTTTCCGAGCTAGGACGGAAGTTCGATCGAGCGTGATCGCCGTAGTTCTTTGGTGGGAAATATCGCCGTTGTGTGTGAATCCGCGTCTCACTTCTCGGTAGCGTGCCGGGCGTAGATCGAGGTGCGATCCGCAGGGGTGGCTCTCGTGAAGTTCCGTCAACGATGGAGGAATTCGAAGATGAAGAGCCGCAATAAATCTCGAGTGTTGTCGACCGTTGTGGTAGTTGCATCGTTTGTCATGGCCGGGGCAGGTGTGGCAGTCGCCGACGAATCCTCGTCAGGGTCCTCCGGGGGAGGATCACTCGGTTCCTCCAGTGCGCCGGAGGTTGATCCGTTGACCTTCGACGGTTGGGGCACGTGCCCGATCGAGGATCTCGAGGTGACGACGTGCGCCACCGTCGTGGTGCGGGGAGGGACCATGAAATTGGGTGCACTTTCGGTGCCGATCCCGGACGGCAGTCTCAAGGTTGCGGGCGGGGTGAAATACGCGACCCAGCCCGACAACAGTTTCGTCGAGACCTTCGTCGCCAAGCAGGACGGGTCCAACGGGGTCTATTCCAACCCGATTTCGGTGCCAGGGGGTGCGCTCGGGATCGATACTCCGCTCGGATTGACTCAGATCAGCGCGACAGTCGAATCGGTGGGAGTCCCGGATCTGAAGGTCCTTGAGCAGGAACTCACGATGCCGGTCCGCTTGAAACTGTCGAATCCGTTGCTGGGCGACGATTGCTACATCGGTTCGATCTCGAATCCGATCAACCTTTACCTGACGACAACAGGCAACCCGCCATCGGAACCCATCGGTGAGTTCCCGGGTGCAGTGTTTCCGGCAGTCCCACATTCGGATGCTGCGTTTGCGGCGCCGGGGGCTAGCGGATGCGGACCACTGGGTGCGCTCAACTGGGCGGTGAATCTCCGTGGGGGAGTGCCGGCAGTCAGCGGAAAGAACTCGCTCACCACGTCGAGCGACGTCTATGCGGTGGCTGCACGGAAAGTGCGACCGCCTGCCTGACAGACGCACAGTTGCCGGAACGCACAACGAGGGCCGACTCGTGGTGGGTCGGCCCTCGTTCTGCACAATCGGGTCAGCTGACCTCGGGATCACGCACCGTGATGGTGCCGTCCCTTACTGCGTCGGCGATGCTGTCGTGCAGTTTCGGGCAACCGTCTTTCAACGCCGTCGACTGCCCGGAAGCAATTGCCTCTTTGAAGGTGTGGCAACGCAGCGCCGGGTCGGAAGTCCACTGAACACTGGTGTGCTTGTACGTGTTCTTGCGAACAAGTACGCAGGCACCGCATGCCTTGCAGTCGACTTCCTGCAGACCCGAGTCGAGGTATTCGTGCTTGTCCTCGATCGTCTGGGCCGCGATCGCCTCGAGCCGTTCCGTTTGCCCGGCAAAGTCCGGAGCCTTGGCCCAGCGAGCCCACCGTGCGTCGGTTCCGATCGAGGCGCTCACGATTAGACCTCTGCTTCTTTCTTTGCCGCTTCTGCTGCGGCTTCCTTCTCGGCTTTCTGGCGTGCGAGGTTTTCCTCGACCTCGGCGTGCCAGGCTTCGTTTGCCTTGGTGGTGTCCACCTCGAACTCGAAGCGCTGCGTCATCTTCTCGGTGACGTCGGCCTTGTCCACGTAGAACTGCTCGTACCAGCGTCGTAGCTGGTAGACGGGGCCGTCTTCTTCGCAGAGGAGGGGATTTTCGATCTTGGTCTTGTTCTTCCAGATCGCGACGTCCTGTAGGAAGCCCTCGCTGATGCCCTCGGTGAACTTGCCGGCCAACTTGTCGGCCATCTCGTCGGAGACGCCCGTCGGCTTCTTGACCGTCACGCCCCACTGCAGCACGAACGAGTCCGGGCTGATCGGGTAGTGGCAGTTGATCAGAACACTCTCGACCTCGTATCCGCTGTAGCTGTTCCACAGGGGATTGACCATGTACGACGGCCCGTAATACGCAGCTTCGGAGCGAAGCAGCGTGTCGCCGCCGTACTGGGAGGCCATTCCGATGTCGGGACGGCCTGTGGTGTTGAGGTACTGAGTGGCGATCTCACCTTCGAAGACGTTCTTGAAGTACGTCGGGAAGGCGTAGTGGATGTAGTAGAAGTGCGCCATGTCGACCACGTTGTCGATGATCTCGCGGCAGTTGGAACCCTCGATGACCATGGAGTTCCAGGTCCAGTCGGTCCATTCGTCGCTGTACGCGCCCTCGATACGAGGAATCACGATCTCCTCGGGCGGTGGATTGCCCTCGGGGTCGTTCCAGACGAAGAGCTGACCGTTCTGCTCGAGGGTCGTCCACGCGCGGGTACGTGCGAGCGGAGGCACGCGGCGGGCATAAGGAATGCCGGTGCATTTGCCGTTGCCGCCCCAGCGCCAGTCGTGGAAGGGGCAGGCGATGGAATCGCCCTTGACCTCGCCTTGTGTGAGGTCACCGCCCATGTGACGGCAGTATCCGTCGAGAACTTTGATGTCGCCCTTGCTGTCGGCGAACACCACGAGCTTCGTACCGAAAGCCTCGATCGCGTGCGGTTTGCCGTCCTTGAAGGTCTTCAGTAGACCCAGGCAGTGCCAACCGCGGGCGAAACGAGTCTGCACCGTTCCGACGTCGATCTCGCGAATCTGCGCCATTGTGACCTCACATCCCTTCTAGCTGTTAGTAGAACACGTTATAGAACTCGATCCGGTTCCGCCAGATTTTGGGGGCACTTGTTACAGCATTGCGGCCACAAACGGGACCTTTGTCAGCGTCTCGACAGAAAAGAGAACGTGTTCTAGTCTCAAGTGTAAGTGAACCAACCGATCGAGGAAGACGGGAGCGTCGAAGTGGGTAACCATGACAGCCACGAGGTGATGCAGAGGCTCGACGCACTACTACCGGCACTGCGCGAGCGCGCACAGGAGACCGAGGATCTGCGTCGTATCCCCGACGAGTCCATCAAGGGACTCCAGGAAACAGGCTTCTTCCGCTTGCTGCAGCCGAAGCAGTGGGGCGGATACGAAGCCGATCCGGTGCTGTTCTACTCCGCGGTCAAGAAGATCGCCAGCGCGTGCGGTTCCACAGGGTGGGTCTCCTCGATCATCGGCGTACACAACTGGCACCTCGCCCTCTTCTCTCAGCAGGCGCAGGAAGACGTGTGGGGCAACGACACTGACGTGCGCATCTCGTCCTCTTACGCTCCGATGGGTATGGGTGAAGTAGTCGAGGGCGGATACAAGGTCAACGGTGCGTGGGCGTGGTCCTCGGGTTGTGACCATGCCAGCTGGGCCGTTCTCGGTGGTCCGGTGTTCAAGGACGGCCGCGCAGTCGATTTCGTGAGCTACCTGATTCCTCGCGAGGACTACCAGATCGACGACGTGTGGAATGTGGTCGGCCTGCGTGGAACCGGCTCCAATACCGTTGTGGTCAAGGATGTTTTTGTTCCCAAGCATCGCGTTCTGAGCTTCCGGGCGATGAGCGAATTGACCGCCCCGGGCCTGGAGAAGAACACTGCACCGGTCTACAAGATGCCGTGGGGAACCATTCACCCCACCACGATCTCGGCACCGATCGTCGGAATGGCGTACGGCGCTTACGAAGCGCACGTCGAGCACCAGGGCAAGCGCGTTCGCGCTGCGTTCGCCGGCGAGAAGTCGAAGGACGATCCGTTCGCCAAGGTGCGCATCGCCGAGGCGTCCAGCGACATCGACGCCGCGTGGCGTCAGCTCTCCGGCAACGTCGCCGACGAGTACGCGTTGATCCTTGCGGGCGAAGAGGTTCCGATGGAACTACGCCTGCGCGCTCGACGTGACCAGGTGCGCGCCACTGGCCGTGCGATCGCTTCGATCGACAAGCTCTTCGAGAACTCCGGCGCCACGGCGCTGCAGAACGGCACGCCGATTCAGCGTTTCTGGCGTGACGCACACGCTGGTCGCGTCCACGCCGCGAACGATCCCGAACGTGCATACGTCATGTTCGGAACCGGCGAATTCGGTCTGCCGATCACCGACACGATGGTCTAGAGGAGGCTCAGTGACAACCACCGAAGAAGCCCTCACCTACGAGTCCACTTCGCGGTTCGCGCAAGTGCGCCCCGATCTGAAACTGCATTTCCACGAGGCAGGCGTCGGCAACGACAAGACCATCGTGCTGCTGCACGGTGGCGGCCCAGGTGCGTCGTCGTGGTCGAACTTTGCCCGCAACATTCCGGTGTTGGCGAGGAACTTTCACGTCATCGCGGTCGATCAGCCCGGTTACGGGCAGTCCGACAAGCCGACGGAGCATCCGCAGTACTTCGTTCACAGTGCGTCGGCGCTCAACGATCTCCTGAATACGCTCGAGATCACCGGTCGCGTTGATCTGCTGGGCAATTCGCTCGGTGGTGGCGCTGCTGTCCGCTTTGCGCTCGACTACCCGGACCGCGCCGGTCGCCTCGTTCTGATGGGCCCCGGCGGTCTGAGTGTCAACCTGTTTGCGCCGGACCCCACCGAGGGCGTCAAGAACCTCGGGAAGTTCAGCTACCAGCCCACACGTGAGAACCTCGAAGCGTTCCTGCGGATCATGGTCTTCGATCAGAAGCTGATCACACCGGAACTCGTCGAAGAACGTTTTGCTGCGGCCAGCACTCCCGAGTCGCTCGCTGCGGCCAAAGCGATGGGTAAGTCCTTCTCCAGCGGCGACTTCGAGCTCGGCATGCTCTGGCGCGAGGCGTACAAGCTGCGTCAGCGTGTGTTGCTGATCTGGGGCCGTGAGGATCGGGTCAACCCTCTCGACGGCGCACTGGTTGCGCTCAAGATGATCCCGCGCGCGCAGCTCCACGTCTTCGGCGGTTGCGGTCACTGGGCGCAGCTCGAGAAGTTCGACGAATTCAACCGGCTCGCAACCGACTTCCTGCTCGACGGAGGTAAATGATGGGTATTCGATCTCTGGCGTACATGCGCATCGGGGCCACCGACATGGCTGCGTGGCGCGAGTACGGACTCAAGATCCTCGGAATGATCGAGGGCAAGGGCGTCGGAGCGGAATCGCTGTATCTGCGTATGGACGACTTCCCGGCGCGTCTTGTCATCGTTCCGAACGACACCGACCGTCTGCTCGTCTCGGGCTGGGAAACCGCGAATGCGGCTGAGCTGCAGGATATCCGTGACAGATTGTCGGCAGCCGGTGTTCCGTTCAAGGAAGGCACGGCGGAGCAGCTCAAGGACCGCCGTGTCGTCGAGATGATCGCGTTCGAGGACACCTCGGGTAACTCCCTCGAGGTGTTCCACGGCGCTGCTCTCGAACACCGCCGGATCGTGAGCCCGTACGGACACAGGTTCGTGACGGGGGAGCAGGGCCTCGGTCACGTCGTGCTCACCACCGATGACGACGACGCGTCGCTGCGGTTCTACCGCGACGTACTCGGATTCAAACTTCGCGATTCGATGCGTCTGCCTCCGCAGATGGTCGGCCGACCCGCGGACGGCGACCCGGCGTGGCTGAGGTTCCTCGGCTGCAACCCGCGTCACCACAGCTTGGCGTTCCTGCCGTTGCCCAACCCGACGGGCATCGTGCACTTGATGCTCGAGGTGGAGAACTCCGACGACGTCGGACTGTGCCTCGACCGAGCACTGCGCAAGAAGGTCAAGATGTCGGCGACGCTCGGTCGCCACGTCAACGACGAGATGCTCTCGTTCTACATGAAGACTCCGGGCGGGTTCGACATCGAATTCGGTTGTGAGGGACTAGAGGTCGAGGACGAAAACTGGATCGCGAGGGAAAGTACGGCCGTGAGCCTGTGGGGTCACGACTTCACGGTGGGAATGAAGCCGTGAGTTCGCCCGACGCGTCGGTGAGTGCGGAGCAGGCGATCGATCCACGCCAGTTCCGCACGGTTCTCGGGCAGTTCTGCACGGGTATCACCATCATCACGACAGTCGCCGACGGTGAGCCCGTCGGTTTCGCATGCCAATCCTTTGCCGCCCTGTCACTCGACCCGCCTTTGGTGTTGTTCTGCCCCACCAAGGGTTCTCGGTCGTGGGCGGCAATCGAGCGGACCGGGAAGTTCGCCGTCAACGTGTTGGCGGAGGAACAGCAGGCGGTGTGTGCTCGTTTCGGGTCACGTGAGCCGGACAAGTTCGCCGGTATCGATTGGACGCCATCACCTCTGGGCTCGCCGATCATCGACAAGTCTCTCGCACACATCGACTGCACGGTGGAAACCGTCCACGACGGCGGCGATCACTACGTCGTCTTCGGTCGGGTGTCGTCGATGAGTGAGATCAAGACCGAACGCCCGCTGCTCTTCTATCGTGGGCAGTACACGGGCATCGAGCCGGACAAGACAGTCCCGGCTACCTGGCGTGACGATCTGGAAGCTTTCCTGACGACCACGACGGAAGATACCTGGCTGTAGGGGCAAGCCCCCCGTGAGTGGTTAAGGAGTCCAGGGGCTCCTTAACCACTCACGGGGCCGGAGGCCCTACAGCGAAAAACAGGTATGACAGAAGTCGTCACCGAACGGCGTCAGCAGGATGCTACGACGGACGATCTTGTTGGATCGTCCCGCGCGCTTGACCGCCTCGATCACCGACGGCTGCACCTCGACCACCTGGTACCGGTCGGCCTCGACGGGCTCGCGTGAGAACGCCACCAAACCGAGCCGATGCAGGTTGTTCAGGTAGGCGCTGATGCGATCCAGATGCCGGCATCCCGCCAGTTCTCCGATCATCGACAAACCCTCGTCGATCATCTCCGAGCCGACGCCGAACGGACGCGCCGTGCGTACGTCCACGCTCGGTTGCGCACCTGAAGTGGCCAACAGCCGGAGAATTCGAGCTTCGTCCGGCGCGATCTCGTCGAGGATCCGGTCGTAGGCCGGGTGCAGATCGTCGCGATCGGTCACGTCCGCGGAACGGTCCAGCAACCTGTCGCCGCGTGCCCGCAGCGCCGCGAGAGTGGCCTCGACGCTCTGTTTGCGGTTGGTACGAGGCGCCATTGCAGCCCGCAGGTTCTCCGTCCGCGAGCCGTCTCCGTTGGAGTTCTCGGCCCGACGTTCGGATTGCACGTTGGCGGATTCAGCAGCTTCTGCCGCGGCTTCGGCGGCAGCCTGAACGATCTGTCGCGTCGCCTCCTTCGCCGTTCCGAAAGCCCAACCCGTCAGCTTGATCGACGTGAGCGTCGTCGTGGCAGTGAGCCCGACAAGGCTACGGATCAGACGCTTTTCGACGGATTCGACCGGCGTGATGTCCGCAGCCCAGTCGTACGATTCCGCTTCGACGATCAGGCGGTGGTCGTGCTCACTCATACTCATACTCCGACTCATACTCCGAATATTGCGAGGTGTAGGAAACCGGCAAACGAGCCCAGCACGGCCCCGTGTACGAACAACAGCCACTCGTCCTGCTTGACGGCTGAGCGTAGTAGTTCGCTGAAATCTTCCGGTGAAAGGATGCTCATGCGTTCGGTGACGAAGACACGAATCTTCTCCGACTGGCTCTCGGCGAACTCCGCGTCTTCGAAGACCCTTGGGTACAGGTCGAGCACTTCGGTGGTGGCCAGGCCGGGCAGGCGCTTGTAGCTCTGCGAACCGACGGTCATCTTGACGACCGACTTTGCCCAGCCGGCGGCGTCGTCGACGGATTCGCGCAGTACCTGGTCGAGCATCCGCCGCGTTCGGTCCGAGCGCGGACCTTCGAGGAGTTCGGTGCCGATGTTCTCGAGCGTCACGACGTGATCGGCCAGGGTTTTTGCGTACCCGGCGATGATTTCGGTGCGGCGTTTCAGGAAAAGTCCCTGCCGCCACGGCACCCAACGGCTGGGGGTGATCGGTTCGAAGATCATCGTGATTCCGAGGTAGTTCACGATGTACCCGATGATCACGCCACCGATGGGAAGCACCCACCACTGCGGAACCAGATGGAGGATTCCGACGAGCACGAAGCCCATCGGGAAACCGAAGTAGAAGCCGAAGTTCTGCATGAACCGGAGCTCTTTGTTGCCCATCGTGCGGAAGATGTCGTTGAGCAGTTTGGGATGCGAGGAGAGGTAGCGGATCACCATCAGCTTCGCGTCGATGAACTCGTCGATGTCCTCTTCGATGCGGTCGGTGATCATGCGCACGCTGGCCGGCAGGTCGTCCTCCACTTTGCGGAAGACGGCTTCCTTCACCGACGTCGGAAGGTTGTGCCAGAGCTGAGGATTCTCGGCCGTCATGATTCTGGTGACCACGCCGCGCACTTCACTGCGTGAGATGTTCACCAAGTGCTCGGCGATGCTGTCCGGATCCAGAACGCGGTAGAAGTCGGCAATGCTGCCGACCTTCGCGAGGGATTTGTCGACGGCGATCGACGCCATCTTCTCCGCCCGTGAAGGGACGATCCCTTGCCAACCGAATCGGCCGTCGCTCGTGATCGCGGGGATCACCTGGACGCGCCGGGGAAGGAACGGGAAGAGCAGTTTGAGGCCGGGCACTTTGATCCCGTGGAAGTTGATCGGCGCAAAAAGCATCAGGACGCCCGACCAATTGGTGATGTACCCGATGATTCCGGTGAACAAAGGAATGGTGATCAACTGTTCGAGCAAGTGGTCCGGCACCGTCGCACATCCTCCTCATATCCGAGAACCTCACGTTCGGACATGATTGCCGAAACTTCGCTCTTCGTGGGTGTTTCGTTGGCTACTGTTGCGCCTTCCCAGTTGCGTCAGCATAGAGGCCCGACAATTCGGGCTGTAGGTGGGTCGGAAGTTGATGTAACCTCACGTACATGGTCAGTATTGCGCACAGCACGACGACGCCGGTTCTCTTCCGGCGCATCGTTTAGCAACTGCTGACCGAACCCTTTCAGCCCCGGGAGTTATCGCCCCGGGGTTTTCTTGTTTCTTCGCTCCGTGTGCGTCTCCCCTTGAACGATTTGGAGATCTCTCATGAGCGTTGACCACCGTGAACTCGGGCGCGAGCTGGAGTTATTCGCCACCACCCCCATTGTCGGAGCAGGCCTCCCACTCTGGTTACCGGACGGCGCGATCATCAGGAGCGAACTCGAAAAGTTCGCCGCCGAGCAAGCAGCGCGATCCGGGTGCCGGGGTGTCTATACCCCCGTTATGGCGAAGAAAGAGTTGTACGAGAGATCTGGGCATTGGTCCAAGTTCTCGGACGACATGTTCCCCGAAATGAAGATAGGCGGAGAGTCATTTCTCCTTCGTCCGGCTAACTGTCCTCATCACGCTCAGGTATTCGCCGCTCGCGGTCGTAGTTATCGCGAGCTACCTTTCCGCGTTCGTGAACTCGGCTCGATGTTTCGTAGCGAACTCTCCGGAGTTCTCAGCGGATTGAGTCGAGTCAGACAGATCAATCTCGACGACGCACATGTCTTCTGTAGTCGTCAACAAGTGCAAGCGGAAGTGATCGTGGCGCTCGACGCGATCGAGCGCTGCTACTCGACTCTGGGGATTGCCGAACGGGGGTACCGACTCTCGATCAGAGGGGGAGAGGGGCAGTACCTCGGCACCGACGAGCAGTGGACGGACGCCGAGGATCACCTCCGCGGAGCACTGAATGCACGCTCGATCGAGTACGTGGAAGCGAAGGGAGAGGCAGCGTTCTACGGTCCCAAGATCGACGTCCAGGTGCGAGACGCGCACGGCCGCGAGGAAACACTCTCCACCGTCCAACTCGACTTCAATCAACCGGAGCGCTTCGACCTCGAGTACACCGCTGAGGACGGATCCAAGGCTCGCCCCGTCATGATCCATCGGGGCTTGCTCGGGTCGATGGAACGCATGACTGCGCTCTTGATCGAAAGGTTCGAAGGACGGATGCCGCCGTGGCTGGCACCCAACCAAGTCGCGATCCTGCCCGTCGGCGACCGACATCGGGATGTGGCCGAGCGTTTGCGGGCTGATCTCGAGGCTCACGATGTTCGAGTGGCGATCGCAGCTGACGGATCGTTGGGACGTCGTATCCGCGATGCGCGCACTCACCGTGACCCGTACATCGCGGTGATCGGGGACAACGAGGTGCACGGCGGCACCGTCGACGTTCTGATCCCCGCGCGTGGTGGGCGGGCGGAGGTCGACGCGGGTGTGTTTGTCGCTCAGGTGGTCTCGGGCGTCGCGGAGCGTGCCCTGCTTCCGGCAGCCTTCTAGCCGACGGGTAACTCGTGCAGGGCGCGCACCAGTGGCGCGAGTTCAGGCGTTTTGCATGCCTCGTCGAGCGCGGCCTCGAGGGTGGCGTCGTGCGTCGGCCGTGCGCTTTCGAGAAGCTCGCGGCCGGCCGGCGTCAACTCGGTGTAGATGCCTCGACGGTCGTCGGCGCACAGGATGCGCGTCAGTAGTCCTCGATCTTCGAGTCGGTTGACCAAGCGCGTCGTGGCGCTGCTGCTCAGTGCGGCAGCGCGGGCCAGCTGGGCCATGCGCATGTGCCAGCCGTCCTGGCGGCTCAGCGCGTCGAGCACGGTGTATTCGACGACGGACAGTTTGTGCTCACGCTGGAGCGCGCGTTCCAGTTCGGTGTCGAGGGCGCCGTGCAGTGCTGCGAGCGTGCGCCACCCTTGCGAACGGATTTCGACGGCGTCGTCGGCGATCCCCATGTGATTCTCCTTGTCCGTTTCCTGCGGCTCCAGGTTACCAGCTTGCGCATGTAGCGCGCGCGTGCAACTATTTATAGCGCGCCTGCAACTACTGCACACGCCCGCTAACGGCTTGCGCGTAAATCTGTGAAAGGAACATCGAGATGCCATTGGGTCTCATTGCCCTCGCTATGGGCGGGTTCGGGATCGGCCTCACCGAATTTGTCATCATGGGCCTCCTGCCCGAGGTCTCGGCCGACTTCGAGGTCACCGAGTCCGTCGCGGGCTACCTGATCTCGGGCTACGCGCTGTCCGTGGCGATCGGCGCGATCCTCCTGACCGCTGCCGTCACTCGCTTCGAGCGCAAGAAGGTCCTTCTCTCGCTCATGGTGCTGTTCATCATCGGCAACCTGATGTCCGCGCTCGCGCCGTCCTACGAGGTCATGATGGGCGGACGCATCGTCGCGGCGCTGTGCCACGGTGCGTTCTTCGGAATCGGCTCGGTGGTTGCCGCCGACATGGTCGCGCCCAACAAGCGCGCCGGCGCCATCGCGATGATGTTCGCAGGCCTGACCATCGCCAACGTCCTCGGCGTTCCGTTCGGCACGCTGCTGGGCCAGCAACTCGGATGGCGCTCGACGTTCTGGGCCATCACCGTCATCGGCGTCATCGCCCTGATCGGAATTGCAGCACTCGTCCCGACGACGCCCGCAAGCACGACCGGCGGCGGATTGCGCGGAGAGTTGGGGGCATTCCGCAACAAGCAGGTTTGGCTCTCGATCGCCATCACCATCCTCGGCTACGGCGGAATGTTCGGAGCCTTCACCTACATCGCCTTCACGCTCACCGAGGTAACGGGATTCGCGACGTCCAGCGTTCCGTGGCTGCTCATCCTCTTCGGCTCGGGCCTGTTCGTCGGTAATTTCCTCGGTGCCAAGGCGGCCGACCGCTCGCTGACGAAGGCACTGGTCTGGATTCTCGCGATTCTGACCGTCGTTCTGATCGTGTTCGCCGCCACCGCGGAGAGCAAGGTCATGACCGTGATCTCACTGTTCTTCATGGGCGCCTTCGGTTTTGCGACGGTCCCCGGCCTGCAGATGCGGATCATGAACTACGCGTCGGCCGCACCGACCATGGCGTCGGGTGCCAACATTGCCGCCTTCAACGTCGGCAACGCACTCGGGGCATGGCTGGGCGGAATCACCATCGCTGCGGGGCTCGGCTTCACCTCCCCGATCTGGATGGGAGCGGCAGTCACCGTCGCCGGTCTGCTGGTTCTGATCGTCGCGGCGAAGATCGACCGCCCGGCAGCGTCAGAGAAGTCGGCGCCGAGCACCTCGCTGCATCCGACCGCAGCCTGAACCCAGCCACCGCGCGGGTCAGGTGAGTCGGAATTCGGCGGTCACCCCGGAGAAGGGCGTGATCGCGCCGGTACCCCGAGCCTTCGACGCACCGAAGTGTTGGACTCGATACGTACCCGCCGGAGTATCGGCCGGAACATCCCACGTGATGCGTACGACGGAACCGTTGCTCCCGACCCGGCGCCAGTGCAGTTTGGTGGACCAGTCGTTGTCGTCGGCCACGCGCGTCCAGGATCCGCCGGTATTGCGTTGGATCTCGTAGAAGGTCCCGTTTCGGTGAGTGTCGTTCTTGGGGTGGCCGGTGACGAACTCGACGGCAACTTGCCCGCCCGATGAGCTGTCGCCTGGCTGGACCGTCGCATCGCCGAATTGTGTTCCCGGCAAAGGTTCGTCGAAGTCGACACCAGGTCCGAAGCTGGGCTGGAACCCGGACAGGTCGGCCGGCGCGGGGCCGCGAGGAGGTTCGGTGCCATCGCGCATCGCGGCTGCGAGAGCGGCGTACCCCTGCTGATAGGCAGGCAGTGTGTAACGGCCGAACATCGTCGAACCGCCCTCGTACTGCTGCGAATCGTATTCCTGTGGCGTGGTGCAGTAGCTCGAGTACGAGTTCGCGTATCCCTGGAAGATGACGTTCTCGAGGGGAACCCCAAGCTCGTCGGCGACGGTTCGACGCACCCGTAATCCGGAGACGATGGTGAATTCCGCAGGGCCACCGACGATGTAGAACTGGCCGATCTGCAGGATCTGGATCTTCAGTACGTTCGGTACCCATCCGCCCGGTGGCAACAGGCCGACCGGAACGACTACGAGCTTGGGGGCCTGTGCATCCTGAAGCCATTGAGGCACAGGGGCATCCATGCCGCCCAAGGCGTCGATCATGGGGTTCCTGGTGCCCTCGGGAAAGATCGGAATTGCCGGTCCGTCCTCGACGCTTCCGGCGCTCATCGCCGCGCCGATCGCAGCCGGCGCGGTGCGATGCTCGCGCCCATCCGGAGTGAATCTCCCACTCACCACCTGATTTGCCATGTCCAGGTACATGATCCGACTGTCGACGCCACCGGTGACGGTTTCGGACGCCGCGTCGAAGGCAGTTTGAGCCGCCGTGACCTGGCGCAGCCCGATGATGCGTGCGTTCTCGAATTCGTCGTCGGTCGGTCCACGTCCGGGTTCGAGGAAGAGGTTGGGTGACATGTCGCCGCTGTTGGTCTGCGGAAATGCGGCGATGAAGTTGGTGTCGCCGTCGAGGTAGCGCACGCCCTGGTCGTCGTGCTCCCAGAAGTACGCCGCGGCGCCCTTGTTGTCGCCGGAGATGAGATGGTTCTCGTTCGTGAGCGAGGCGCAGTGGGTGGCGAACCAGTTGATCGCCCCGATGTCCTTGCTGCCCCGGCTGATTCGCATGACCCGCATGTGGTGATCGTTGCCGCCGGGGTAGTAGGCCTTGTCCTCTTCGGGATTGAGATCGAACGCCACTCGTGATCGGTTGACGCTCGCGTCGGTGAGATCGGACCGGCCGAAACGTACCGTGCCGGGCGCCAGGTTCTCGTGGGCAGCGCTGATCGCCTCGACCATGCCGTTGACCTCGGCTTCGAACACTTGCAATTCGAAGCCGAGAACTGCGAGGTTGTACGCGTAGTTGTGCGAGGCCCCACCACATGCCGCGTGTGAATGGATGGCCGTCAACATGACGTTGCGTTCGGTGTAGATATCGCCGAATCTTCCGGCCAGCCGGCGCAGAACCTCGTCGTGCACGGACTGGAAGATCATGCAGTTGTCGACGCACACGTAGGCGACCCGTGACCCGCCGGACTCGAAGATGAAGGCGCGTGCGCGCATTCGCTGGTGCAGGCCTTCGGCGCGTTGGTCGAAGCTCGAGTAGCCCATCATGCCGACCTCGGCGACCGGTCCGGTCACATCGGAGATCCCGACGCCCACCTGCAACGACGACGACTTGTCGGTACGTGCGGGTGAAACGGTGCGTGCCGGCGAAGCTGCGACGGCCTGGTTCGTCGACAGAGCGGCGAGCGCAGGTGCGGCGGCAGCGCCTGCCAGTACGGTGCGTCGGGTGATCTGCACGAGTGTCCTTTCGGGCGGTCTGACGCGAGTTGGTCAACCGTCCAGGAGTGTAGCCCGAGTCACACGTGACCGAAAGGGGTGCCGTCGGCCGACACTCAGATCGTTATCGCCTCCCCGAACGTCATCGCCAGGTTTTTGATGGTCGTGGTCATCAGGGCCCGGCGGGGGAGTCCCAGTTTCCGAAGCTCCGCCGCCATCGGGTGACTACCCAGCTGAACCTCTGCTCCACCAGGGCGCGATTTGACGCCGGTCGGCGCCATGTCCCACGACGTGCACCTGGTTGCGCCGTCGAGATGCGAGTACGCGGCCAACGACATGTTGGCTCCGCCGCCAGGCACGCTGACGCCGGACTTCACACTCAACTGTGTGATGAGTTTGCCGTCGCGCGAGACGGATCCGCGCTTGACCGAGCCGACGTGCTCGGTGTCGAACTCGGCGAGCACCTTCGGGAATCCCCAGATTTCCCGGCCGGCGGCCTTGGTGAACTCTCCGTCCACCGGCAACTCGTGAATGAGTGCCCCTGCAGTTCCGGCAGCGAGCGAACGTAGATCTCCCAGCACCGAGGTTTCGGGAGGCGCAGTGTGGCTGCGCACCATGTACGTCACCCCGAATTCGTTGTACGGCCCTAGATCCCCATCGATGTAGTCGACAAAAACCAGGCCGCACAGCGCCCGGCCGGGACGGTATTGGAGGACGGTCAAGCCGGTGTAATCGATGATCGACTGCGCGGTTGCACTGGGTACCGAGTACAACGCCATGAAGGCAGACGCGGTGCGAACTTCGACGGGCATCTCGACCTTCTTGCCCAGAATCGTGTAGCTCATGGCGCGACCACCCCGCGGAGCCCGTCGGATCCGTAGACGGGTTCGAGCATCGAGCGGAAATCCGGTCCGCGGCGCAGCATTTGGCCTCCGTCGACGTTGATGATCTGCCCGGTGATCCAGGTGGACTGCGGTCCGAGGAGGAAGGAAGCGAGTCCGGCGACGTCCTCGACCTCGCCGACGCGTTCGAGCGGAGTGTTGGCCAGGTAATCGTCCAGGATGGGGCCACCGTCGGTGATGAGCGCGACCAGATCCGTTCGGGTCAGACCCGGCCGGATCGCATTGACACGAATGTTGCTGGCGCCCAGTTCGTCTGCCGCCAATTGCACCAGGTGGTCGACGCCGGACTTCGAGACGCCGTACGCGCCGAACCAGCGATGTGTGTTGCTGCTGGCGATCGACGAGATCGCGACGATGGATCCACCGCCTCCTGCCACCAGCGCCCGGGCGCCATGCTTGATCGTCAGCATGGTCCCCGTGACGTTGAGATCGACGGTGCGGCGCCATGCGTCGACGTCGAGTTGCGTGACCGGTGCGATGGTTTCGTTCCCGCCGGCGCAGGCCACTACACCGTCGAGCTTTCCGGTGACGGAGACCGCCGCGGCGACAGTGGCGACGACGTCTGCTTCGATTGTGACATCGGTAGGGGAGACGCTGACCGATCCTTCCGGACTCGACTGCCGGATCGATTCGGCAGCAGCATCCAGTTTCTCTTTGTTGCGTCCGCAGATCGTCACGTGAGCGCCGGCCGCAACCAGCGAACGAGCGATGCCCAGGCCGATGCCACTACCGCCGCCGGTCACCAGTATCGATCTGCCGGTGAAAGTGGGTATGCCCGCTGAGGCGGTGTCGTCGTCCATGCGTGTCTCCTGGTCGTTGCTCCGGCGGGCGCGCGTGCTGCTTCTGGAGGTTTTCCGGTTCGGCTTCGGTGAAAACGCCCCACGCTATATAGGAACAGGTTCTACTTATTGAGGCAAGGGTTGTGTGAGAGGCGGAGTGATGGCTACCAGACCGACCTTCGATTTGATCGACGGGCGCTTCTACAGCGGAGACCTCGGGAATGTTCGCGACGCCTACGCCTGGATGCGCGATCACGAGCCCGTGTACCGAGACGACGCCAACGGAATCACCGCGGCAGCGAGCTACGACGCCGTCGTCGCAGCCGAGCGGGATCCCGAACTGTTCTCCAACGCCGGCGGCATCCGTCCCGAAACGGGTCCGTTGCCGCAGATGATCGACATGGACGACCCGCAGCACCTCACGCGTCGACGCTTGGTCAACGCGGGTTTCACACGTAGGAAGGTCGAAGCCAAGGCCGGCCGTATCCGGGAGATCTGCGATCAACTGATCGACGCCGTCTGTGAGAAAGGAGAAGCCGACTTCGTCGCAGACTTGGCGGCACCGCTGCCTATGGCCGTCATCGGCGACATGTTGGGTGTCCGTCCGGAAGAACGCGCGTTGTTTCTGCGGTGGTCGGACGATCTGGTGAAAGCACTGGGAAGCAACGCTTCCCAGGAGCAGCTGCAAGCCATGATGACTGCGTATGTCGACTTCACCGCGTACATGATGCGAGCCATCGCCGAGCGGAGGAGCGAGCCGGCCGACGATTTGGTGAGCACGTTGATACACAGTGAGGTCGACGGCGAGGCTCTCTCCGATCAGGAAATCGTCAACGAGTCCCTACTGATTCTCATCGGCGGTGACGAGACCACGCGGCACGTCCTGAGCGGTGGCATGGAACAGCTGCTGCGTCATGCGGACCAGCATCGGGAACTGGTCGACGATCCCGATGCCATTCCTCTGGCGATGGAGGAGATGCTGCGGTGGTCGTCGCCGATCAAGAACATGGCTCGAACCCTGACACGTGATACCGATTTCTTCGGTGCGCAGCTGAAGGCAGGCGAGAAAATGCTGCTGCTCTTCGAGTCTGCAAATTTCGACGAATCCGTGTTCGTCAACGCCGAACAGTTCGATATCGGCCGCACACCGAACCCGCACGTGGCCTTCGGCTTCGGAACTCACTTCTGTCTGGGTAATCAGCTGGCCAGGCTCGAGGGAAGAATCATGTTCGAGCAACTGTTCGCCAGGCTGCCGGACCTGGAACTTGCCACCGACGCGCCGTTGCCGCGGCGTGCCGCCAACTTCGTGTCCGGACTCGAATCGATGCCGGTGCGGTTTACCTCTTCTGCCCCGTCAGCCGGGTAGTTGGCAGTTGGGCGGCGCAGCATCCTCGGAGAGGGGGCTCCCCGTCGGATTGACGTAAATGACCTCGAGCACCAATGATGTTGTCTGAGAGTTGTTTCCGATGTGCACATGATCAGAACCGCTGGGTTCGATCAATGTACTTCCGGCGCTGTATATCCCGTCGACGGAGCAATCGGATCGGTAGTGGCTCAGCGTGCCCTGCGCGATCAGTGCGTAGAGCGTCCCGTCGTGGAAGTGCCAACCGGTGGAACCACCGGGGTCGATGGTGATCTGACGCAGGATGTAGTCCTTGCCGTCGAAAGTCACCTGCCCGAGGATTTCACCGTGCACCCCTGTGCTCGGTGTTGCCGACGCATTGATCGGCGTCAGCGACAGCCCGATCGCTGCGGACACTGCAAGCAGGATTTGATGGCGTTTACGCATGAGCGGCCCTCCCAGACGGATGTGCTCCTGAGTGTCCTCCGCCAGTGCCCGGTTTATCCCAGTTTTCGTGGATCCAGCACGGTGAAGGTAGAGGTGTGTCTCTTAGGGGCGGTTACGCTCGAGCCATGCAGCGAGTCGCGACGAGGCGCCGGAGCCAGCCGCCGCCTGCGCGCAGATCGTCAGGGCTGAAGAACCGGAGCTGGTGATCTGGTCGTCGATCTGGCCGGATCGCCCCGACGCCGTCATCCGATTCGATATCGAGGCGCTCAGGTTCACTTTCGGCCAGTAGCGCCAGGCGCTGTGGCGGTATGACCAACAGGAGCGGTTTCGAGACGAAAGCAATGGGGTCGGATTAGACGTGGATGACGGTTGGCTGTTCGTATTCAGCCAAATCGCAAGCGATGGAACAGCTTCTACCGCCCTGTCATCGCCCACTGTCCGCTGTGTGATCTAGATGCCGAACAGGCACGGCCAGTGCAGTGAAACTGAGATTCACGGGCGCGTCGCTCAGCCTGCAAGTGGTTCGATCGTCCGGAGGACGTCTACAAGGTGGTCTTGCATGGCCTTCCTGGCGCGTGCGGGATCTCGGTCCGCGATGGCGTGGAAAATTTTCCGATGCGCATTTACTGATTGCTGCATGCGTTGCTCGGTTTGGAACATGGTTTGCCGTGACGGCGCCATCCATTCGTTTGTCTCGTTCACGAGCTTTCGGAGCATGGGGTTGTGGGCCAATCTGGCGATTGCGAGGTGGAACTGAACGTCGCAGACCTGGAGTACCTGCAGTGAGGGCGGTGTCCGTGAGAGTTCGCGTTCGGAGGTTTCCAGGGGCTCACGTAGTACTTCGATTTCGGACGGTCGATGGCGCACCGCAGCGCGTTCGGCGATCGGTGGCTCGACGACGGACCGAAGATCCATTACTTCGCGAACCGTTCTCTGATCGCTACTCATCACGCCGAAAATGCTGCCCTCGGCGAGCGCCCGCATTTCCACGGGGGCGACGATCCGCCCCGCCCGCGGCTTCCGCGTTACGTAGCCACGCAGCTCCAGGTCTTGTAGTGCGTGGCGTATCGAGTTCCGTGAGGCGCCGAGCATAGTCATCAGCTCCCGTTCGCTGGGAAGTTTAGATCCCGGTCCAACTCGGCCACTGTCGATCAGTTGGGCGATACGCCCGCTCAGGCGTTCGGGCACCGAAGCGCCGGTGATATCGATCTCGGACCATGCTGTCACTTTGACCCGCCTCTCCGTCTGGTCCCACCAAAATACCAGTGGTGCTGCGTTTCTCCAGGTTATTGATGATAGAGCCGATAAATCTCCTCATTCTCCTTGACTATCTGGTCCTACCAGTCCTTATGATCTGAATCACTCGCGAGCGGCGGAGCTGCCTACAATCTATCGCCCCCGCTGAGTCCGCCACCCGATCGCAGTGCCGGCGCGGCAGGACATAGTTATGGAAAGGGACAACGATGACGATGGACGAAGCAGTCCAGATACCAGTCGCTCCGGAGAGTTCGACAGCTCCTAAATCGACGCTTATGTCCCACCCCCGCAGTTTGGTCACCCTGGCCGGAACCGAGCTGTGGGAAAGATTCAGTTTTTACGGGTTGCAGGTGATTCTTGCTTATTACCTCTACTACTCGCTCACTGACGGCGGGCTTGGTCTCGATGTCAATGTGGCTGTCGGCGTAGCCGGTTCCTACGGCGGTGCGATCTACGTGTCACAGATGGTGGGTGCCTGGATCGCTGACCGATTGGTAGCCCCGCGGACCGTCGTTCTCTACTCGGCCGTCTTGATCCTTCTCGGCCACCTCGTCCTGGCACTGGTTCCAGCGGTCGCCGGGGTGGCAGCGGGGTTGATCCTCATCGTGGCCGGTACCGGCGGGCTGAAAGTAAACGTGACCGCCATGGTCGGCATGCTGTACGCGGACGACGACCAACGGCGTGACGCCGGGTATTCGCTCTATTACATGGGCATTTCGCTAGGTGCGTTCCTCGGGCCAGTGCTGACCGGGGTGTTGCAGAGTTCCGTAGGCTTCCACCTCGCCTTCGGTGCAGCGGCGGTCGGAATGTTGTACGGACTGGCTCAGTACCTTGCCGGCTACGGGAGATTGCCGGCCGCAACGCGAACGGTTCCGAACCCACTGCCACGCTCTCGCTGGGCGATGGCCGTAGCACTGGCAGTTGCTCCTGCGGCCGCGATCGCGGTGGCCGTGTTCAGCGGGGCCCTGAACCTGGACAACATCAGCACAGTCTTGACGGTCGTCATCGTCATCGCCAGTCTCGCCTATTTCGCGAAGCTGCTTTCGTCCCGGAAGACCGAAGACGTGGAACGTGGACGAATCGTCGCCTACATTCCGATGTTTCTGAGCAGTCTGCTGTTCTGGACTTTGCTGTTTCAGCTGTTCACCACGCTGGCCGTGTATGTGGATACTCGAGTCGACCTGACTGTGGGATCGGTAACGATGCCCGCTGCGTTGATCATCACCCTCGAGGGTTTGTTCGCGACCGTACTCGCGCCGCTCTACGCGCTGTCGTGGACCAAGCTCGGTGACCGGCAGCCCAACCCCGGCGCAAAGGTGTTCGGGGGGATCGCCCTACTTGCCGCCGCGATGGCAGTTTTCGCCGTGCTGGCCGGATCTACCGGTGCGACGAACTCGGTGATCGTCGTTCTCGTTGCGATGTTCCTGTTCGCAGCGGGAGAGATCGCGGTCGTTCCCTCGGTACTGTCGGCCACCGCGCAGTTGGCTCCACGGGCGCACAAGGCGGAGATGACGGCGCTGTACTTCCTCACCATGGCCGGAGGATCGACTCTCGCCGGCCTGCTCGCCCAAACGTACGACCCGGCAACCGAATTCGTCTTCTTCGGTGTGACCGCGCTCGTATCTGTCCTCGTCGCGGCTGCTCTCTACGGCGGTTATCGAATCGCGATTGCACGGGTGCACTGACCGTTCTCTCGCACCTGCCGCGGCAAGTACCGCGCATAAATTGCTGTTCCACCCCGGCCCGAGCCGGGGATCTAAACCAGGAGATGACAAAATGTCCGATCGTCCAAGTGGTACTCACCACGTTGCAATCGCCGCACCCCACGGCGCCGCAATCGATGCTGCTCGCACCGTTCTCGAAGCGGGTGGCAACGCCGTCGACGCGGCGGTGGCCGCCGCTGCCGCGCTGACCGTGGTGTACCCACACATGTGCAGCGTCGGCGGTGACGTGATCGCGGTCCTTCGCCGCCCGGACGGTACACAGATCTGCATCAACGCCTCAGGTGCATACGGCTCCGGATCCCCGGTCACCGAATTGTTCGAGTCGATGACATCGATGCCGATCAGCGGTCCACTGACGGTGTCGGTGCCGGGCGCGGTATCCGGATGGACGGCGCTTCTCGATACGGGTGGCTCTCTGCCCGCATCCACGGTGTTGGCACCGGCGATCAAGCTGGCAGAAGAGGGCGTCCCGGTCAGTCCCGGTCTCGCGGAGTCCATCGAGATCGAGCGTGAAAGTCTATGGGCCGATCCGGGAATGCGCGCGAAGTTCTTCCTCGACGATGGACGTCCTGTCCCGGCAGGCCACTTGCTGTTGCAACCCGAACTGGCTCGCACGCTGCGCGATCTGGCCCAGGACGGGCTCGATTCGTTTTACCGCGGCCGCACCGCCGCCCGCGTGGCATCCGGGCTGCAGAAACTGGGCGTACCCGTTACCCGCGACGACCTGTACCGGCACCACCCCACCATCGAACCACCCTTGGTTAGAGACTTCGCGGGATTCTCCGTGTCCACCGCGCCGCCGAACTCGCAGGGCTACACCCTGCTGCGGTCTCTCGGTGCCGCCTTGGTCGGCAGCCCGAGCCCGACTTCGATCGATGCCGGAGTGCTCGCCGAAATCTTCTACGACTCCGACGAACACCGAGACACTTACCTGGCCGACCCGCGCCACGCACACGTCGATATCGACGAACTGCTCACCGTGAGCAGTGACACGGCGGCGTTCGCCCAGGCCGCTGCACGGCTTGCAGGGGCACCCCGCTTGGTCTCAGCGGCAACTCCGCGCCCCGGCGGCGACACTGTGGGAATCGCGGCTGTCTCGCGCGATGGCACCGCCGTGTCGCTGATCCAGTCGGTATTCCATTCTTTCGGCTCGCAACTGCTCGAACCTGATACCGGGCTGGTGCTGCACAATCGCGCCGCATTCTTCACTCTCGACACCAACTCACCCAATCACGTCGAGGTGGGTAAACGACCCGCGCACACCCTCGTACCGGTCATAGCGACCTTTGACGACGGCACCGTCGCCGCACACGGAACCATGGGAGGGAAAGCGCAATCGCAGATCCACACCCAACTGATTCTGCGTGCGTTGAGTGGACTGAGCGCACAGGCAACGGTGTCGGCGCCTCGGTTCATCGTCGGCGGCCTAGAGGCAGGCACAACCAACGACAAGGTGCTCGTCGAGCCCACTCTCGAACAGACTGCAGTCGAACAGATCAACCGGTCCACACTCACCGTCACCACGGGGCACAAACTCGACAGCAATGCCGGGCACTCCATGGTTGCCCGCGTGACCGCCGACGGCGCCCTGGACGCCGGGGCCGATCCGCGCAGCGACGGGGCAGCGCTGGTGTTCGAGTGAGTATTACCGATACGACCACCTCCAGCACCGATCCGAACGACTCGGCGTCGCTCCCGATCGGCCGGACTGCTTGGACGGTCTCACATCAGTATTTGCAGCTGTGGCTCATGATGGTGCTGACGTTCGTGACCGGGCTGCTCGACGCAGTCGGCTACCTCGGGTTGGACCGGATTTTCACCGGCAATATGACCGGCAACATCGTGATCCTCGGAATGGGCGTCGCGGGCGAGGACAGCCTGCCAGTCGTGGGTCCACTGTTGGCGTTGGCTGCTTTCATGCTGGGGGCTGCGCTCAGCGGCCTTGTTCTGCGTCGATGCTCACCGGGGTGGAGTTCGCCGGTCACCATGGTGCTCAGTGTCGGCGTTGTGGTGTTGGTGGCGGCCGGCACCGCCCTGCTCGTCTTCCCGGTCGAGGGCAACTCGACACTCGGAGTCGCCATTGCTTGCATCATCGCCGTGCAAATGGGGGCTCAAGCCTGCACCGCGCGATTCCTGGCGGTCAAGGACATGACCACCGTCGTCGTCACCTCGACGATCACTGCGCTGGCGGGCGAATCATTCCTCCACAAAGGATTTGCCCGTCTGGTCAACCGCAGGTTGTGGGCAGTCCTTTTGATCTTCGCCGGCGCTGTCACGGGGGCTCTGTTGATGAAGACACACATCGCCATCCCGGTCTACCTCGCGGCAATGCTCACTGCCGCCACCGTCATCATCGGGCATCTCCGGTGGCAGCATGCCTCCGGATGAAACGCGAGGTCTCCGTCACGGTTCGACCTCGACACCGACGGGAGCGGGCGCACCCGCAGGCCGACTCCCTCGGACACGCATCTGAACTGACCGGCACCGTCAGATGAGATCTGGATTCTCGGCGTACACCTCTTCGAGGATCGACATGTCGAACAGTTGGTCCGCCGTGATCTCCAGTCCCGCTTTCGACAGCGCTGCGATGTTCTGTTCGATCAGTTGGGGTGTCATCGTGAACAACCCGTTCGCTTTGGTATCTGCCGACACCACAAGATCGTTCTGTGCGGTGGCCTCCTTGATCTGTTCGTCGAGTTCCAGGTTCTGGTCCTTGCCGTAGACCTCGACGGCGAGCCGTGCCGACTCTGCCGGATCGGCGACCGCGTCCTTCCAGCCTTGGATCTCGGCCTTCAGAAATGCCTTGAGCTTGTCCCTCTCGTTGTCGATGGTGGACTGGAGAACCGTGAACGATTCGGCGACCAACGGCAGGTTGTAGTCCGCGAAGAGGAAGTGGGCGTTGGGGAAACCTTTGGCGGCCAGCGTGATCGGCTCGTTGGTGACGTAGGAGACCCAACCGTCCACCTCGCCGTTCGCCAAGGGGCTCGGATCGAACTGCGCGGGCACGATCGTCATCTGGCTTTCGGTCAGGCCGTTTGCTGCCAGGAGAGCTCCGAAGACGAGCTGATTGGAATCCTGGACGCCGATCTTCTTGCCGATCATGTCCTGCGGCGAGTTGATCGGTGCCGCAGCAGAACTGACAATTGCAAACGGGTTCTTCTGGAATGTCGCACCGACGATCTTTGCGTCCAGCCCGTCGAGTACAGCGGGGGCTGTGAGCTGCGGTGCGGACATTCCGATCCAGACCTTGCCGGTGTCCAAGCCGGCTTCGACGCCGGTACCGGCTGCGCCACCTGCCACCAGGTCGACATTCCCGAACCCGGCATTCTTGTAGTACCCCTTGTCCAGAGCGAAGTACTCGCCGGCGAACTCGATGTTCTTGATCCAGGACAACTGCACTGCAACTGTTCCGAATTCGGAACCGTCGTCCGTGGTTCCGCCACTCGAACTGCTGGAGTCACTGCTACACGCGAGCAATGACGCGCTACCGGCGACTGCGATGCCGGTCAGCGCGGAGTATCGGAAGAAGGCCCTGCGGTCCAGCTGGCGGACGGGCTTGAATGGCGTCATGAATCGGAACACTAGGGCCAGTCGGTTTCGTTCAGTTTGCTTGGGAGACAGAGTTTGTTGAGGTCGTGTTAACAGATGTCACGACTTGCCGGCAGAAGGCCCGAAACGAGACAGGGCGATGTTTTCGAAGATTCCGACCACGGCGTAGAGGATGATCGACACCACGGTGATCACCACGATAGATGCCCACAGTTCGTTGTACTGATAGCGCGGAATGGCTTTGATCATGCTCGAACCCAAGCCTTGACCGCTACCGAGCCATTCGCCGATCAGTGCTCCGATCAAAGCGCCGGGCACTGACACCCTAGCGGCGGCGAACACCGCCGGAAGTGCGGACGGTACGGACACCATTCGCAATGCGGTCCAACGACTCCCGCCGTACGCGGCAATGAGATCTTGCGCCTGAACTGGAGCGGCACGTAGACCGACCATGATCATGACCAGCGCCGGGAAGAACACCACTATCGCAACCATGACCGTCACACCCACGATTCCGCGGCCGAATACCAGGACGATGATCGGGGTCATCGCAACGAGAGGAACAGATCGTAGAAGCATTGCAACGGGCATGAAAGTCTGTTCGACAGTGCGGGAAACGACGAAGATCGATGCCACCACGAGCGCGGCAGTCATTCCGACGGCAAAGCCGACACCGGCGTCGCGCAGAGTGATGAACAGGTTGTCGATGATGCCCGAACGAGCGTCGACGGATTTAGGACCGGAGAACAGATACTCCCAGACGTCGGCCGGCGTCTTTCCCACACGCGGACCCACCTGGGGGAAGGCATTGAGGAAGACCACCCAGATGACAAGCAACAGAGCCGAGGCGATGGCAATCGGAGCGAGGAATCTCAATGTTCCTCGGACCGCGGTCATTTCTGTGCTCCCGGAGCGCTTGTCCACGGGGTGACGAGGCGGGCGATCGCTGCGACGACGGCATATCCCAGGCCGGCGAGCAAGGCGGCGGCGATGGCCATTCCCCACGTTCGCGGGACGTTGTACGACGTCTGAGCGGCTGTGAGTGCGACGCCGATCCCGCTGTCCACCCCGCCGAGATACTCACCGAGGATAGCGCCGAGTACAGCGGAGGGTGCAGCAATCTTGAGAGCGGCAAAGGTACTCGGAAGTGCGCTCACCAGTTGAACTCTGGTGAACTTCTGCCAACGCCCACCGCCGTAGGCGGCGACGAGATCGAGGCTCGTCTTGTCTGCCGATCTCAGGCCTGCGAGTGTGCCGACCATCGTGGTGAAGAAGCAGTACATCGCGGCGAGGAAGATTGTGGGGGTCCGGCCGCCGAAGACGACCAGGATGATCGGGCCGAGCGCCAACAGCGGTGTGCAGTAACTCAGGATCGCCAATTGTGTGGCCAATCCCTCGATAGGCGGAATGAGAACGACAAGCACGGCAAGCGTGATCGCCAGCAGATTTCCCCAGATAAAGCCCTGCAGCGCACCGGAAGCCGTGACGGTGAAATTGGGTCCGTACAGTGACCAGCCGTCGTCGAACATCGTCGACACAACCACCCACGGCGTCGGAATCGTGCCTCCCGCAACACCGGCCGCCGCGAGAATCCACCAGAGTGCGATCAGTCCGCAGATACCGACTGCACCGCCGAACCACGTCGGACGCTTCAATCGGATCCGGCGCGGCGCTGATGGCTGCGCCGCCGCGGTCGCGACGTTCTCGATATCGGTAATGGTCATGCGACGCCTGCTTTTCCGAAGAGCAGGCCGGAGAGGTAGTCGTGGATCTCGTGGAACTCAGGTGTCCGCATCATCTCGGGTGTCCGTGGGCGCGGCAGGTCGATCGGCACGACTTCGAGGACGCGTCCGGGCCGCGGCGTCATGACGGCGACGACGTCGGAGAGGAACACGGCTTCGGCGATTCCGTGCGTCACCATCAATGTGGTCGCCGGTTTCTCGGTCCAGATCCTGAGCAATTCGATGTTGAGCCGTTGCCTGGTCATGTCGTCCAGTGCGCCGAACGGCTCGTCGAGTAGGAGGACACTCGGCTTGACCACGAGCGATCGTGCGATCGACACACGCTGACGCATACCGCCGGACAATTGGGCGGGCTTGGCTTTCTCGAATCCTTCGAGGCCGACGAGCGCGATCAGATCGGCTATCAGCTCGGGGTCGGGATCGATGCCGGCAACCTGCAGCGGCAGTTTGATGTTGGAGGCCACTGTTCGCCACGGCAGCAAAGCCGAATCCTGGAAGGCGATTCCGAGTTCGCGGCGCTTGCGTAACTCGGCGGGCGACTGTCCGTTGACAAGTGCTGTTCCCGACGTCGGAGTATCGAGGCCGGCAAGGATGCGGAGAACGGTGGACTTCCCGCATCCAGACGGCCCGAGCAGAGACAGAAAGGAGCCTTCGCTGGTTTGAAGGGACACGTCGGTCAGCGCGGTCACCGACCGACGACCCATCTCGAAGGTCTTGCCGAGGCCGGAGATGTCGAGACCGGTTCCAGCGGGGCGAGGTGTGGTGACGGGACTGGTCATTCCCGCACAGTACGAACGTCCGGTTGCGGTCATGTTGCCTGCGCGTCACCGCTGCGTGAGGCTGGTTCGGCGTGGCATGTCACAGCGCCGTGGTGAGATGGACGTCTGGACGGAGTGAGGGGAGCGAAGATTGCTGAAGTTGTACCGGGCCGAGCGTTCGGACACCTTGGTCTCGGCGTTGGCCACGCTCCTCCGCACACCGCTGTCGGATCCCTTCGCCCGAGAAACTGTTGCGGTGCCGGCCAAGGGCGTCGAGCGTTGGCTCAATCAGCGGCTGTCCTCCCAGCTAGGCACGTCCGGGCCGTCAGTAGTGGACGGAATTTCTGCGAACATCGCGTTTCCTTCACCCGCGCGCCTGGTCGCGGAGTCCGTGGCCGCGGTCAGTGGAATCACGGCTGACGACGACCCATGGTCGCCGACACGATTGGTGTGGACGGTTCTCGATGTGATCGACGAGTCCATCGGCGAGCCCTGGTGCGGAGTCCTGGCGAAGCATCTCGAAGGCCATCGTGAAGGTCGACGGTTTGCCTCCGCTACGCACGTCACCGAACTCTTCCGCAGTTACGCCGCGCAACGCCCGCAGATGCTGATCGACTGGGCCGCCGGGCGGTTGACCGACGGACACGGATCGGCACTGTCGGAGGATTTCGAATGGCAGGCACGCCTGTGGTACATCGTCGCGGACAAGATCGACGTTCCGGGGCCGGCAGAGCGACTGGGGCACGTGAGCAGCGCGCTGGTCGAGGACCCGGCCTTGGTCGACCTGCCGGAACGTCTGTCGGTCTTCGGGCCGACACGGCTGCCGGTCGATCAGCGAATGATCTTGAGCGCACTCAGTGCGAATCGGGACGTCCACATCTGGCTCCCGCATCCCAGCCCCGCGCTGTGGACCACGATGAGCTCGCGCATGCAACCTCGAAGCGAGAGCATCATCCGACGTTCGGAAGACGGGTCGGCGCTGATATCCGCCAATCCGTTGCTGTCGAGTCTTGCTCGCGACGTTCGTGAACTTCAGATCAGCCTCGGTGCCGTCGAGTTCGAGACGGTGCATCTTCCCGAACCAGCCGGCCCGAAATCCCTCCTGGCGACGGTCAAGGCCGATGTCATCGCAGATCGTGCTCCCAGCGTTGCAGCGGAACCCGATGGGACAGTTCAGGTTCACGCGTGCCACGGGCCGGCACGGCAGGTCGAGGTGCTCCGCGAATGTCTGCTCCGATTGTTCGAGGACGACCCGACATTGCAGCCGCGCGACGTACTCGTGATGTGCCCGGACGTCGAAACGTACGCACCCTTGGTTCGTGCAGCGTTCGGGCAAGGCGTCCATGGCCACCCCGGGCATCTTCTTCGAGTAAGGCTGGCAGACCGCGGATTACGTCAGACCAATCCTGTCCTGGCCGTTCTCGGCTCTCTTCTCGACCTGGCCGACGGCCGGGCCACAGCCAGTGAGGTTCTCGACCTTGCCGCGACCGAGCCTGTCCGCACACGTTTTTCATGGGGCGACGACGAGTTGGAAAGACTGCGGGAATGGACGACGGAAGCGGGTGCTCGCTGGGGAATCGGTAGTCGGCAGCGTGCAACATTCGGTCTCGACGCATTTCCGCAGAACACTTTCAACACCGCCATGGACCGAATCTTGTTGGGGGTCAGCGCGGACGAATCGGAAAATGCCTGGCTGGATCTCGCGCTACCACTCGATGACGTGGACGGCACCGACATCGACCTGAGTGGACGTTTCGCAGAGTTCGTCGATCGCCTGGCCGTCTCGCTTCGCGATCTCGCCGGCCCACATTCGCCGGCCGAATGGCTTCGTGTGCTGATGCGGGCCCTGGATCTGCTGACCGACACAGCGCCCGCTGATTCGTGGCAGAGCGCAGGGGCTCACCGCGAACTGGCAGCTGCTGTCGAATTCGGCGGAGAGACGGTGTTACGTCTGGCTGATGTTCGCGCGATGCTCTCGCGAAGCCTCGCGGGCAGACCTACGCGCGCCAACTTCCGAACCGGCGAACTGACGGTGTGCACGATGGTTCCGATGCGTTCGGTGCCGCATCGCGTGGTCGTGCTGATCGGGCTCGACGACGAGGTGTTCCCTCGAACCGGTGGAGTCGACGGCGACGACATCTTGTCCCGTGATCCCGTTGTGGGGGAGCGTGATCTGCGCAGTGAAGACCGGCAACTGCTTCTCGACGCCGTGATGTCTGCGGGTGAGCATCTGATCTTGTTGTATACCGGTGCCGATCCGGTCACCGGTGTCGTCAGACCGCCGGCGATCCCCCTCAGTGGCCTCCTCGACGTACTCAGTGCGACGGTGGGTCCGGAAGCGATCAACGGAGTACTGACACGACATCCGTTGCAGTCATTCGACAATCGAAACTTCTCGCCGGATCAGCCGTTCAGCTTCGACACGGCAGCGCTGGCCGGTGCGAGGGCAGCCTCCGGAACACCGGTCGAATTGCCGACAGTCTTGTCGGCCGAGCTACCCGAGGTGCATCCGAAGGAAGTGAACCTCGCCGACCTGGTGAGCTTCCTCGTACATCCCGCGCGTGGTTTTCTGCGCCAACGCCTCGGTGTCCGGGTACCGGAACTCGACGACGACATCGCTGATTCGCTGGCAACCGAGCTCGATCCACTGTCCACCTGGGCTCTGGGTGATCGAATGCTTCTCTCGCGCTTGGCTGGTCGGAGCTCTGCAGATTTCCGTGCAGCGGAGTGGCGCCGCGGTACTTTGCCGCCCTACAACCTGGGCGCCACGGTTCTGGGCAACGTCGAATGGGTGGTAGATCAGATTGCCGGACTTGCCTTGCCGCACTTCGACGGCGACTCCGAAGCCGTCGACGTCGACATCGACCTCGGTGACGGGCATCGTCTCACCGGAACGGTAACCGGGGTGCACGGAAACTCAGTGGTGCGGGCGTCGTATTCCTCACTGGCGCCTAAACATCGGATGACGGCCTGGATCAACCTGCTCGCTCTGAAAGCGCACGGACGACCCGGAGCGCTCGATGCAGTCTCCATCGGACGGGGTCGGGGAAAGATCGCAGCGGCACGGTCGGTGCTTGATGCGCCAGTCAATGCGATCGAGATCCTGCAGCAATTGGTGGACCTACGGGAGCGGGGACTGCATCGCCCGCTGCCGATGTGGGCCGCTACCTCAGCCGAATACGCGCGCCGACGCTTTGGCGGTGAATCGGTCGACGATGCGACAAACGGTGCGGACACCCAGTGGACCGGGCAGTACGGCGAGATGATCGATCCAAGCAACGCTTATGTTTTCGGAGAAGCTCGAACACTTGCGGAGCTTTCCGCGGACCCGCCGTCGGACGACGAGTTCGTCTGGGCCGAGGAACCGACTCGGTTCGGAGTTCTCGCCCGACGGCTGTGGGATCCGTTGCTGACCAACGAAAGAGCGGAGTAACCCGTGGACTTCGATCTCTTGGGGCCACTGCCTACCGGCACTACGGTGTTGGAAGCGAGCGCCGGAACCGGCAAGACCTACGCGATCGTCGGACTCGCGACTCGTTGTGTTGCCGAAGGTCTCGCCGACATATCGCAAGTTCTGCTGGTGACATTCAGTAGGGCCGCCACTCAGGAACTTCGTGAGCGTGCAAGAGAACGGTTCGCCGGAGTGTCTGCAGCACTGGTTGATCCGGAGACTGCGCGGCGGTCGGACGATGATCTGGTGGCATACCTCGCAACGGCGGACGACGAGGAGATCGGTGTGCGGCGTCGTCGACTCCTGCGCGCTCTCGCGGAGTTCGACGCCGGTACCATCACGACCACCCACAGTTTCTGCCAGCGGATGCTCGACGGCCTCGGTATCGCCGGGGAACGTGAGCCGGACACGACTTTCGTGGAATCGGTCGACGACCTGATCAGTGAAGTCGTTTCGGATTTGTACCTCAGCCGCTACAGCCGAACGGACTCGTCTCCACCGTTCTCCACGAAGGACGCGCTGGCTATTGCCCGAAGCGCAGTCGGCGATGGTCAGGCAATTCTCGAACCCGACGGCGAGGAGGAGACCGCGCCCGGTCAGCGAGTCCTCTTTGCGGATGCTGCTCGTCTCGAGGTCGAGCGACGTAAGCGAACCAAAGGAATTCGCGACTTCAACGATCTCCTGACGCTGTTGCACGGCGTATTGACCGATCCGGAATACGGTCCCGTCGCGTGCCGTCGGGTGCGCGAAAAATTCGAAGTCGTGCTCATCGACGAGTTCCAGGACACCGATCCACTGCAGTGGGACATTCTGAGATTGGCCTTCCACGGTCACACCACACTTGTCCTGGTCGGTGATCCCAAGCAAGCTATCTATGCGTTCCGCGGGGCAGAAGTCCTGAGCTATCTCGATGCGGTCGATCAGGCTGATGCACACCAGGAGTTGACCACCAATTGGCGTAGCGATCCAGGGTTGTTGGCGGCACTCGAACACCTCTACGGCGGTGCCGCACTCGGCAACGAAGGCATCGTCGCGCATCCAGTGGAGGCTTCGCACAAGAAGTCCCGGTTGTTCGGCCCGGTGCCGATGCGTGTACGCCATCTGCCGCGAACCGGAGCCGGACCGCTCAATCGTTCAGGATTTCCGGCTGTAGGCAGACTTCGCAGTCGCGTCGCGGACGACGTCGCAGCAGACGTGGTCGGGCTCCTGGGCAGCGATGCCCGCTTGGCCGTCGACGGTGATCCTCGCCCGGTCGAGCCGGGGGACGTCGCGGTGTTGGTGCGCACCCACAAGCAGGTGGCGATGATCCGTGATGCCCTCGATGCCGTAGGTGTACCTTCCGTATTGACCGGCGGGTCCAGTGTTTTCGCAACACCCAGTGCGACGCAGTGGCTGTGGCTGCTGCAGGCGATCGAACAGCCGCACCGGTCGGATCGCGTCCGGTTGACCGCGCTTTCGCCGATTTTCGGACGCACCTCCGAAGAACTGAACGCCGACGGAGACAACGTCGTGGCGGAACTGGCGGGTCAACTGCGCTCGTACTCCGGGTTGTTCGCACGCGTCGGGTTCGCGGCCGTGTTCGAAAGGATCTCCGCCGAAACGAATCTGGAGAAGCGTGTACTCGCGGCTCCGTCCGGCGAACGAGATTTCACCGATCTGCGGCACGTCGCACAACTCCTCGGTCGCGTCGCCACCGAGGAAGCGTTCGGGTTGAGCGCACTGGTTCGCTGGCTTTCCGACCGGATCAAGGATCCGACGTCCGGGAGTGCGACCGACAGAAGCCGTCGCCTCGACAGTGACGCTGCCGCAGTGCAAATCGCAACCGTGCACGCCACCAAAGGGCTGGAGTTCCCGATCGTCTACGTCCCGTTCAGTTGGGAGAGCGTGGGCGGCTTCAACTCGCCGACGCAGCTGTTGCACGATCCGGAGGGGCGCCGCATCCTCGACGTCGGTGGGCAGGAAGGTCCGGGGTACAACGCCAGGAAGACTGTTGCGGAAGCTGAGGAAGCAGGCGAAGAACTACGACTGCTGTACGTGGCGCTGACCCGAGCACAGTGCCAACTCGTGCTCTGGTGGGCACCCAGCTACGGGACCTCCCGCTCGCCACTGCACCGGTTGATGCTCGGACGTACGCCCGGCATCGCCGAACCTGCTCGGGTAGTGAAGGTGCTCGACGACGGTACGACCGCAGCACGACTCGCGACGTGGCCGGCAGCGGCGTCCGACGTGATCTCGGTGGAACCGGTAGGTCCACATCCACCGTCGCCTGTCCTGTGGTCCGGTGCGGCCGCGGAAGCGACCGAACTGGCCGCGGCGCGTTTCGATCGAGACCTGGACACTCTGTGGCGTCGTACGTCGTACTCGGCACTGACCGCCGGAGCGCACCACGCGGTCACGAGCACCGACAGTGAGGTAGAGGATCCCGAAAAGGACGACGAGCCGGAGGATTCCGTAGACATCGGGACTGTCACCCCTTCGCCCCTGGAGGCGCTGGCTTCACCGATGAACGGCCTTCCGGCGGGCGCCGCATTCGGCACGCTGGTGCACGAGGTGCTCGAGGTGGTGGACACGGCTGCCTCAGACCTGAGAGCGGAACTCGGTATGCGCTGCGCGGAGGCGGTCTCGGTTCGGGCGGCCGAGCTCGACTCCGAAGCACTCGCGGATGCGTTGTTACTGGTGATGCAGACTCCACTGGGATTCGGAACCTTGGCAACGATCGCGCCGAAAGATCGCCTTCCCGAACTCGATTTCGAACTCCCACTGGCCGGTGGCGACGATCCGGTGTCGATGAGTGTCACACTTCGCGGAGTGTCGGAACTGTTGAGGCGCCACCTTCCCTCCGACGACATCCTTGCGTCCTACGCCGACCATCTCGACCGCGTCGAGACGTCACCGATGCGCGGGTTCCTGACGGGCAGTATCGACGCCGTCCTCCGGATCCCGGGCCCGTCGTTCGTGATCGTCGACTACAAGACCAACCGGCTCGGACGCGGCGATCTGACGGCTGCCAACTACACGCGTGAACTCATGGCGACGGAGATGATGCGCTCGCACTATCCCTTGCAGGCTTTGCTGTATTCGGTTGCGCTGCATCGGTATCTGCGGTGGCGACTGCCCGACTACGATCCGCATCTCCATCTCGGAGGAGCGCAGTATCAATTCGTGCGTGGGATGCTCGGCCCGGACAGTCCGCCGGAATGTGGTGTATTCGAATGGAAACCGCCTGCTCAGCTGACGGTTGAACTATCGGATCTGCTGGCCGGTCTCGATGCATCCAACACGGCAGGGGAGAAGACCCGATGACCGAGGCGCAATTGGCGCAGCGCGCCAAAGGGATCGTGCGAATCTTCAACGAAGCTGGGGTTCTGCTTGCCGCTGACGTCCATGTCGCGACGCGGGTGTGCAGCCTGGGCGGTGAAACTTCCGAGAAAGTGATGCTGGCCGCGGCGTTGGCAGTGCGGGCCGTGCGATCAGGTTCGGTGTGCCTCGATCTCCGACGGATGCGTGATGTGAGCGTCGACAATGCGACGGAAGACGAACTTGCGTCGTTGCCGTGGCCCGAACCGTCGGAGATCGTTGCCGCCCTTCGGCTGAGCCCTCTGGTGATCGGCGGCAACGCCGGACCTCTCAGACCGCTCCGGTTGGTCGACACCGACGACGGTGAGCTTCTCTACCTCGATCGGTACTTTCTGCAGGAGCAGACGATTCGGCGAGTGCTCGACGAGCGTGCGTCCACGTGGCCGCCCGCCGACCTGAAAGCGGTCCGAACGCGCCTGGATTCGTTGTTCGTCGACGAGCACGGGCCGACCTCCGCCCCTGATCGTCAACGAATAGCCGCTGCTCTCGCCGCGACACAGTGGACGACGGTCATCGCCGGTGGGCCCGGAACCGGCAAAACCCATACGGTCGCACGTATTCTCGCTCTCCTGTCGGAGGAACTGGGTTCGAATGCTCGCATCGGGTTGGCAGCGCCGACGGGCAAGGCCGCAGCACGTCTGCAAGAGTCCGTACGTGAGCAGACCGCGAGCCTTGGCCTTCCCGAAGAACTCGCGGCCATGACCTTGCACCGGCTACTCGGTTGGCAGCGGGGGAGTTCGAGTCGTTTCAAATACAATGCGACCAACAGACTTCCCTACGACGTGGTCGTCGTCGACGAGACGTCGATGGTCTCCCTCACCTTGATGGCGCGCCTGCTCGAAGCGGTTCGCCCCGATGCCCGGCTACTGCTCGTCGGCGATCCCGATCAGTTGACCTCCGTCGACGCCGGCGCTGTTCTTGCTGATCTTGTCGCCCGCCCGGTAGAAGTCAGTGGAAATCCGGCGCTGTCACAGTTGGTGGGTGACGATCTCGCGGCAACCGGGGCCGAAGAGGCACTGAGTGTGGACGAGCAGGATCGTCTGCGGGGCGGGATCATTCAACTCTCACGCGGGCGCCGCTTCGACGGAACCATCGCGTCGTTGGCCAGGGCAGTTCGAGCGGGAGATTCCGCTGAGGTTCTGCGTATCCTGCGCAGCGGTGATCCCGCCGTCTCCTTCCATTCTCCCGAGGACGTCGACGCATTGCGCGCCGATATCGTTGCGAGTTCAGAGGTGGTGACGGCGTCGGCGGAAGTGGGTGATGCGATCGGCGCGCTGGAAGGCTTGGAATCGCACCGCCTTCTGTGCGCCCACCGTGACGGACCGTACGGTGTCGGGAGGTGGGCGCAGCAGGCGATGGAGTGGGTCGGCACGGCATCAGGGCAATTCCTGGACCCGACGAGGTGGTATCCGGGCCAACCCCTGTTGGTGACGGCCAACGACTACGAGGCAAAGATCTACAACGGGGATGCCGGTGTGATCGTGCAGCGTGAGGATGGCGTTCCCATTGCCGCGTTCGAGCGGGGGAGTGATGCGTTTCTGATCCACCCGAGCCAACTCTCGTCGGTGCAGACCGTCTACGCGATGACGATTCACCGGAGCCAGGGCAGCCAGTACGACACGGTATCGGTGATGCTGCCGGCCGAGGCGTCGTCACTGCTGACTCGGGAGTTGTTGTACACGGCGATCACTCGCGCCAGAAACCATGTGAGAGTAATCGGCACCGAGGATTCCGTGCGGGCGGGAGTGCAGCGTCAAGTACTCAGGGCAAGTGGGCTGCGTCGTGAGATCCGACCGTACGACGGGCCGTGAACGTCGGATGTTGCGGTTTCCCTTGGTCATACGTTGTATACGACGAACACCTTGCGTACGGTCTCGGTGACCGTCCACATACCCTTCCATCCGATTGGGAAGATTGCACTCGTACCGGCAACGAGATGTACGGGATCGCCGTCGTCCTCCTCCACGGTCATGGCGCCGGAGACGATGGTGATGATCTCGCCGCGGGTGAGGAACTCCCACCGCGACTTTCCTGGTTCGCTCTCCCAGACTCCGGATTGAATGCGCCCGTCGTCGCTGGTGAACTCGACGTCAGCGCGCGTGATGATGTCTCCGCTGAGTGGTTCGGCGCTGGGTTGGCCAAGCAGTGCTTGTTGAAAGATCCCGTTTGCGCTGTCCAACTCTGCGGCGCGGAAGGTAATGGTCACAATCTGATCCTGACTTTCGTATCTCGCGTGAATCATCGGACTTGTCGATGATGTCGTGTGTCTACTGCGCCGAGATAGGTTCACTTGTCGCATCTTTCGGCAGTTCGCTCGTACAGATGTCGAAAGGGCGATCGGCCACCACTCAACCGGGGATCAGAGACCCGGCTCGCGCCGAAACATGAGCGAGCCCATGGTAAACGGCCCCGCGTCGGTGATTTCGAACGAGGGTGATCGGTTGTGGGGCCTCAGGTAATGGTCGTGGTCAACGAGGTGATGAAGCGCTCGGCTGCGGCGTCGACCTCGGCATCAGGGGTGAGCAACCTCTGCAGCAACAGTCCTCGCAGACATGCGGTTGCAATGACGCTCTGCTGCTGTGCATCCACCACGGTGAATCCATCGCGAAGGGCTGCTGCTTCGAGGAGGTGGGCCAATTCGTCGAGGTCGGCGGCGAAATCTTGAAATGCGTTGTGCTCGTAAACCGCAAGTCCGGCCAGGTGAAAAAAGGTGCGGCTTCGGTCTTCATGCTCGGCGTTCGAGTAAAAGCTCCAGATCGCCCTGCACAGGGCCGCGAATCCGAGATCTTTGCCCATCGCGGCGATGACGAGGTTGTCGCGGCGGCGCGCTTCCGACAGCACGGCGCTGAGGAGACCCGGTCGTGATCCGAAGTGATAAGTCAGCAGCGTGTGGTGCACTCCGAGTCGCTCCGCTACTTGGCGCATCGACAGCTTCGGACTTGGGCCGGTTTCACCGAACTCGTCGAACAGTGCCTGTAACAGTCGCTCTCGACCCTCCCCAACCGGCGATCTCACGTTACCTCCATTGACGGGTTCACCACTGTTGAGTACGGTACCGCATATCGAATTCACCAGTGTTTAGGAAAGAGGTTTTCTCATGCTCGGGAGGTCCCTTTGACTGACGTATGGTTTGCCGGCGGCAAGGTCGCGGATGGATCGGGCACCGACCCGGTCGAAGTCGACGTGTGCGTGAGCGACGGCATTGTCACCGCGATCGGACAGGCGCCGTCGGGTGCGAGGACAGTCGACCTCGACGGCATGCTTCTGACTCCGGGGCTCATCGATGCCCATGTCCACCTGGGCCTTTCGAGCCCGATACGACGGCAATTCGGGTTTGAGCTCTCGGCGGCCGAACTCGCTGCGGACATCTTCGGCGCTGCCGGCCAGGCCCTCGACGCAGGCTTCACCACGGTGCGAGACGTCGGTGGCATCGACGGCGGAGTCGTCGACGTCATCGCCGGCGGCAAGGTTCGTGGTCCGCGTGTCCTCTCGTGTGGTCCGGTGCAGTGCCAGACCGGCGGGCACGGCTACTACGGGGCTTCGTGGGAACCGACTGAGCTGTGGAACATGCATCACCTCCCCGGGCTCTGCGCCTTGTCTTTGATGTCCGGCAACGCCGACGAGCTACGACGCAACGTGCGCGAGTCGTTCCGCCGAGGCGCAACATTCCTGAAGCTGTGCGTCACCGGCGGTGTCGTCGGAGGCCACGACCGCCTCACCGACACACAGTTCACCGTCGAGGAAATCTCCGTGGCAGTGGAAGAGGCAGCGTCGCGCGGCACCTACGTCACGGTGCACGCGCACAACAATGCGGGCATTCGCAACGCAGTGCGGGCGGGAGTCCGGTGCGTGGAACACGGCACCGACATCGACGCGGAGACCGCCCAGCTGATGCGCGAGCACGACGTGGCTCTGGTCCCCACCTTCGCCGTGGTGGAGCAGTTGACGGACACCGCGAGCATGGACCTGGACCCTGCAGTACGAGACCGCGCCGCCGGAGTACGTCAGCGCATGGCCTCGGCACTCGAGGTCTCTCGCGCAGCAGGCCTGAGGATCGGCCTGGGCTCGGACCTCATCGGGCCGCACCAGCAGCGCCGAGGCGAGGAGTTGCGCTTGCGCGCCGAGTTGGAGTCGCCGATGCACGCACTCGTGTCGGCCACCAGCGTCAACGCCGACATCCTCGGTATCGGCGAGACCGTCGGGACTATCCGCGTCGGAATGCAGGCGGACATGGTCGCCTGGCGACGAGATCCGCTCTGCGACGCCAAGGTGTTCGCCGATCCGGACATGGCTGTACTCGTCGTGAAATCCGGCCAGGTAGTGAAGGGAGAGGTTCGATGAGCGCAATGCTGCACGGATGTTTTGCAGACACGGAGTATTTCGAAATAACGGCGAAATCGGGGCACCGCTACGGCGTCTGGGTGACCACACCACCCGGCTACGCGGACTCCACGGATCCCTTACCGCTGATCTACGTGATGGACGGCAACTGGGCTGTGGGTCTGACCGCCCCACTCATCGTCACGCAGGAAGACCCGTATCTGACAATCGCACCGTACATTCAGGTCAGCGTCGGTTATGCCGGTGAGGAAGCCGCCAACTGGGCACGGCTACGCAACCGCGATCTCGTGCCGCCGGGGGAACCGGTAGGCGCCGAGATGGTGGCTACTCTTGCCGCGGCTCGCGACTCCGGTGCAATGACCCAGGAATACGTAGACGCCTATCTCGAGGAGCTCGCAGACACCCATGCGGACGTCTTCCTCGCCTTCCTGACCAACGAACTCCACCCTCGCCTGTGCTCGTCGAAGCTGCGCGTCAGCGAGTCCGGGCACGGCCTTTTCGGTTACTCCTACGGAGGTCTTTTCGCGCTCTACTCATGGCTACGTGACGCGACTCCATTCGCGACCTTCGGTGCGGGTAGCCCCGGAGTTGTGAACGCCGACAGCCAGATCCACACAATGGTCGAGACCCTGCCAATGCGTGGCGTGGGCTCAGTTGTGCCGCAATTGCACGTCACGCTGAACGAAGCCGAACTGACGGGGCCCATTCCGATCTACCGCGGACTGGCACGAAACGTTCTCGCTGTCGTGGAGGAGCTGCACGGCAAGGGGTGGTCGCAGGATGTTTCGACCGCGTTGTTGCACGAGACGCACGTCACCGGGCTGCAGGCATCGTTCCTGAGCTACTTGAAGAAATGCCATGCACGGTAGCTGCTCGTCCCGGAGACGATGTCCACGCTGACACGTTCGACGAGGAGCTTCCCGTCGCCGCTGTGCAAGAGAAGTCGGCTGTGGGTGTCCACCACGTGGTGGACACCCACAGCCGTGTCTATTCAGTTGTCGCGGCTATCGATTCTCCAAGCCGGACAACACTTCTAACCCATGACTGTCCCGGTCGACTCGGCATTGGGTGCCCGAAGCCGGGAGAATGCGCCGAGGTTGATTTCGAGCCCGGTGTGCATTCCGATGTAGGTCACGGGATCAGCGTCGTGATCGTGTCCGGCTTCCACCTGGTCGATGATCCTCGACATGAGGCGTCCAGCGATGGGTGCATTCTTGAATTGGTTTCCGCTGGTGCCCATGGCGACGTAGAACCCTCGTCTGTCTGTCTTGTCGTAGATCGGGGTCCAGTCAGATGCTGCGTCGTACACGCCGGCAATACCTTTCGGTTGTGACGGGACTTCCAAGCTGGGGAAACGTCTGGCGGCGCGGAAAACTTGCGCTTCGAACCGGGCAACAGTGCGATTCGGGTTCGCGGTGTCAGGATCGTCGATCCACTCGAGCGGATCGCACTCCGGTTCGGTTCCGCCGACAAGGAAGCCGTTTCCGGGTTCGGCTCGCATGTAGGTTCCGAGATCCAAATCGGCGATCATCGGGCCGAGGATCTCGCCGTCGTTGTACCCAGTGGGTGCGGTGACATGATGGACTTCCTGACGCAAGGGCCGAACCGAAACCTTGAAGTCGGACCCGACATTCGAAAGCTTGTTGAATGCTCCCGACCAGGGGCCGGCAGCGTTGACGACAATATTGGATTTCACAATTTCCCCGTCGTCGAGCCCTAGCTGCCAGCTGTCGTCAGCCAACTGCTCGACTGCCACTACACGCGTGTTGTAAGTGAAAACCGCACCGTGCGAACGAGCTGCCGCAGCAAGATTCGCGGCGGCCAGTTGCGGGTCGTCGACAAACCCCGCCTGCGGTGTGTACAGCGCGCCGAGCGTGGTTTCCGCATCTGCGAAGAAGGACTCCGAGTCGACTGGCTTCGGCGGATAGTATTTACCTGCGTCGATACCGGGAATCTTTTCGACGAGTGTCGTTGCGTCCCAAAGTTGGTAGTCGATTCCGATCTTCTCGAACAGTCCAATCGTGCGCGCGTGGGGTGCGACGTCGACATCGAGCAGTGCCATCCCGCATTGCCGAAACTTCGCAAGCGCGCCGTCGACTGTCGCGTTGAGATGCTCGTTCCAGTTCTGCCAGCAATGCAGCGACTCCCAAGCCGCAGCCATACCGTCGAATGTGGAGTAGTTGAACCGGATAACCGCACTGGATGCACTGGTCGAGCCGTAGCCCGGACCACCAGACTTGTCGATGACCAGGACTTCGTAGCCTCTAGCGGCCAATTCGTAGGCGATGGAGCTGCCGATTACTCCAGCTCCGACCACAACTGCATCGGTCTTGTCGGTAGGCACTTTCGGCCCCTCTTTCTACTGATGGCTTCGCCGGATCGAAAGCGCAGCTATTCGATCCGGCGAGCTTGGGTTCTGGTAATTCCGACGCCGTCGACTTCCTCTGGAGACCCGCATCCCGACTTCTCGGATTCGGCTCTGCCTTAATGGATTTGGTACCTGAAAGTCCAGAGGTGTCCGTCTTCCTCAACTCTCTCGTGGCGGCCATCGGAACGCTATCGACAGCTGCTCAAAAAATCACAGCCGTGGCGCGTCCGTTGTCAGAAATGTTTCGTCGAGCTGCCCCGCGTGGCAGACCAGTCTTTCGATTCCGGAATCCCTCGCCACAGAATGGGAAGTGCGATCAAAGCGATGGCGGTCGCGTAGAAGGCAGGCGACAGATCGCTTCCAGTGGCGTTGACCAGTGCTGCGCACACCAGCGGCGCAGTTCCTGCAAAGAGCGCATATGCGATGTTGTAGGGGATTGCCGTGCCGGTGAATCGAGCATGCGTCGGCATCATTTCGAGGATTACGAGCAAAGCGGACGCGAGTAGGGAAAGCGCGATGACCAGAGCAGCCAGTGCAATGGCAATCGCGAAAATGTTTCCGGTGCCGATGAGCATGTAGCTGGGCACCGAAACGAAAACTGACATCACCATGCCGATTCTGACGAGAGGTCTCCGGCCGATTCGGTCGACTGTGGCGCCGAAGAAGATGAACAGCGGGACTGCGAGAACCAAAGCGCCGGTTGTCATCAGCAGGGCAACCGTGCTCGGAACATCGGCTGAAATAACCAGGAATGTCGGCATGTAACCGAGCAGCATATGAGTAACGACACCGAGCGAGGCGAAATACACGAAGGACGTGAGCAGAGTCCGCCAGTGATTGCGGAACAGATCTGCGAGTGGGCGAGTGGGAAGGGAATCGTTTTCTTGCATTTCCTTGAAAGCCGGAGTTTCCTCGACCGCAAGCCTCATGAACAGTCCCACCATGGCGACAACGCCTCCGATGATGAACGGCCAACGCCATCCCCCGTCGGCAAAGGACTCAGTGCCGACCAAGCTGAATGACAAGACTGTGACCGTGGCCAAGATACTGCCGACGAACGACGAAGAGCTGATAATCCCTGCGTACAAGCCTCGGCGGTGAGACGGCGCATGTTCGACGACGAAGGTTGCCGCTCCGGTGTATTCGCCGCCGGCCGAGAATCCTTGAACCAAGCGACAGAGCAGCAGCAACAGCGGTGCTGCAACACCGATCGAAGCGTAGGTCGGTAGGAGACCGATAGCCGCTGTCGAGCAGCCCATGAGCGTAATAGCCAGGGACAGTGACCTCCGTCGGCCGAGGCGGTCACCCAGTCTTCCGAAGAATATGCCGCCGGCAGGTCTGGCCAAGAATGCGACTCCGTAAAGAGCGAAGGTGGCAAGCAGTGCGCCACTGCCGAACTCCGGAGGGAAGAACACTGTCGCGAGAACTGCGGCAGTGAAACCGTAGATCGTGAAATCGAACCATTCGACGATGTTGCCTGTCGCGCCGGCAATCAGGGCCCTACGGCGCGCCGATCGACGTCCGGGTGACGTCTCGGTTTGATGCTCTACAGGAGCATTTGCTGTGCCGGTCATGATGATTCCTCTCGGGATATGCTGAATAGCAACGGTTTTGCGACGTCACGGTGGCCGATGTCGTTCGGAGGCATGCGAAATTGAAAGAGGCCGACCGGACCCACGTTGATCTGGCGAACGGAGGTTGCGATCGATTCCGGATCAGGGACAACGCTTTCTCACGCGAGAGCGTGTCGGCTGGCTTCGGCCCACAATGCAAATCTCACGGCTGCAACGAATCTCGTCGCTGTCGTGCAACCTGTCGTTGCTGGGTATGCCTGGTCGCGGGCCGAGCGAACACGTTCCGGGTCTCATGTGCTTCGGCATGTAGCGAGCTTATGGCGCGAAAGTTAGTTGCATCACTGTCATTCGTTCAAATTGTCGCGGACGAATTTAGTCATATGTTGCAAAGCGGAGAGTTCGACTCGTACAGTTCGACCATGGCTGGAGAACTACAGCATCTGGTGGATACTACCGGGCGTCGACTGGACCGTTCCGTTGCAATCGATGACGCCCAGATCCGTCTACTCGCGTACAACTCGCACGACAGCGCCGTCGATTCAGTCAGAATGAATTCGGTTCTACAGCGGAATGTTTCACGCGAGATTGTGGACTTCATCTACGCGAGTGGAGGCCGCAAGGCCCTCGATCTCTTCACTGTTCCCGTCAACGAAGAACTAGGGCTGACCCTTGGCCGGGTCGGGATGCCGATCCGATACCGCAATGCGCTGCTGGGCTTCGTCTGGCTGTTGATTTCAGAGGGCGAAGTTGACGAGGATAAGGCCGAGGTCTTGAGGCACACGGCTGATGCGGCGGCGATGATCCTTCATCGCGAACAGTTGCTGGACGAGTTGTCCCGAAGTCGGGAGCGGGAACTCACTCGAGACGTGCTGTCGGGCGAGCGGTCGCTGCGCGAAGACGCGGCAAGCAGATTGGCTGATGAGGGCTTGATGGTTGCGGGTCCAGCAGTCGCGGTGACGATGTTGCTCCGCCCCGTGGACCGGTCGACATTGACCGAAAGAGATCGTCTGAGTGTTGCCGTCGGCGTCGATCAGCTTCGGCGGAGGCTCCCGCGGAACAGTGCAATCCAACTCGACCGCCCCGACCACAGTCTGTTGATCGTATCGGTGGGCGAACGCTCGACTCAAACCCATCTGGACTCGCTGATCGTGGCAGCCCGGGAACGAGTCTTGTCTGAAAGTGGGCGCCAGAACATCGAATGTTGGGTTGGTATCGGTGAACCGCGAACCTCGGTTGCAGACGTGCGCGAATCCTACGAAGAGTCCAGACGTTCTGCAGACGTAGCCCAGGTCGTCAAGGTGCTCGGAAATGTTGTGCGTTATCGGGATCTCGGCGTCTACGGACTTCTGGCCGAACTGTCGGAGGATCGACTCGAGAACAGTATTCACTCAGGTTTGCAGTCCTTGCTCTGCCATGAGGACTCAAAAAGCGAGGCTCTTCTCGCGACGCTGGAGAGCTTTTTGGACAATGCCGGTGACGTAAAGCGAACGTCCGAGGCGCTCTGTGTGCATCGAGGGAGCTTGTACTATCGTTTGCGGCGAATTCAGGAGATTACACGCGCAGACTTGGCAAACGGCGACGACCGGTTGGCATTGCATTTGAGTCTGAAAGTCGCGCGGTTGTTAGATCTCCGATGATCCCAACCAAGAAGAGGGGGCTGCGGAAGAATTCAGCGGCTCAACGTAGTTCGCGGCTTTCGATCGTCAAGCGGGATGGTTCTGGGGTGGGAAAGGAAGCGCGTCGTACATCGGCCGGGGTGGGCCAACTTGACCTGCTGAGACGTTCATACGTGTGATCGGGCATCTTCTGTCTTCCTGTCGGCAGATGCGGCGGAGTGCAACTTTTTCGGGCATTGAAAGTGCAGAATCGTCCAGATGGGTGTCGAGCTGCGTGAAGAACGCGCGTTTGTGCAAACCGAAATGACGACGAATTTGGTCTGAGCTCGGTCCCCCGGTGCGTAGATGGTTACGCGCAAACTGGACTATTTGTTGCTGACTGCAAACAGAGGAATTCGCGTCCATTCCCGTTGGCTCCCTTTACGGTTGGATTGGATCAGATACGTGAGTCGGTGTGATTTTTACGCACCTCTTCACTGCAGGTCTGGTCTGATCTTTCCGAAATTGGAGGCGTGGAGATATGTGTAGTTGTTCGAGATCGTTCTTCCGAAATTGAACAAATGCGGAAGACTGGATTGTGGCCATTGATGGCTGCTCGTCGATCCGCTTACTTGTTGCTGAGCTGGCTCGTCAGTACGACACGGTATCGGCGATGTTGCCGGCCTATCGCCAAATGGTGAAATGGTTTTGCCAGGAGAACGACACGTTTTTGCCGGCATTCGAGACGACGACTCCGCGCGGATCGACCTCTGGGGGAAGGGGAACCGACCACATCATCTTTCCGTCGCGAGCCCTGATCGAATGCATTCCGGTGTAGTCGCTGAAGACGAAGTGGTCGCCATCGGTTACCCCGCTGCGAACCCAGTACGCGTCTTGCCAGGGTGTCTGCCACAACTGTCGACCACTCTCGATGTCGAGACCCGAGATTGTTCGAGTCTCGGGAGACGTGACCATGATTGTTTTTCCTACCACTGCGACGATGGCGCTTCCCGTCCCGGCCATCGCGGTGTTGACGATTTGTGAACTGCGCCAAAGTTCGTCACCGGAGTTCGGGTCGTAGGCGCCGTCGCCGAGAAACATCGGCAGGCCCGTCGAGGACTTATTTGGGTAGGACGACGATGAGTACGAGGGAATCGGTATCGCACGAATCGTGGATCCATCGGAAGCCAAGAGGTTTTGGGTTCCTGCATAACCTGACCTGCCGCCGACACTGGTGAGGAACAATCCATTCCCGGCCGGGACAAGCGAATCGCCCTCGAATCGGAATCGTTCGGCGCCGGACTGCAGATCGTAGATTCGATAGCGGTACTGTGGGTCCCCGCCGTCGCCCTGTTCCATGGAAATGACAGTGTCGGTGTGAGGGACCGTGTAGACGGCTCCGAACTTCTCACTTGGTTCGAAGGTACGCACGAAGTTGGCCGTCAAATTGGTTGTGGTGCCGCTGGCAAGAATTCGCGTTCGAACGGTTCCGTCCGTCCTTTCGCCGGACGTGTACACGGTGTCTCCTGTGATGGTGGCGCCATTGAGATCGAAGTCAGTCCCGAGGTCGGACATCAGAGTTCCGGTCGCGGTATCGACAAAGATCATCCGTCGATCGCCCCAGCACGCGATGATCGTGGATTCGTTCTGCTGACTGCACTGGCCGATGACTCCGCCGATTCGCGTTTTCCACAGTGGATTTCCGTCGTCGGGATTCACCCCGACGAGTGTGACGGCACCGACTCCCTGACTCGACGAAGACTCGTCGGTCTTGGGAAGCGGATAAGCAGTCGCGGCCACCAGCACATCACCGACTTGGTACGTGTTGCCGTAGCCGTAGTAGCTATCGAGCGTGGAAGGCATCGACAGCAGTACGTCACCCGGGTTGTCCGTGAGCGCTCGGACATCGAGTTCCCAGGCTTGTTGCGGAGGATCGGAGAGGTCCACGTCGACAACGCCCTGTTCGACGATCGGACCGCCTGTCTTCGGCGATGCAACCTCGTTCGAGTCTGAGAGTGCCGATACGACGATGAAAGCGATTGCCACGATCAACGCGAGTCCGAGGGCGATCAGTTTCCAGTGTTCCTTCAACCGAAGCTGCATCGAAAGACCGTAACCGATCGAGCAAACTGATCGGTTCGTTTCGGAGGTGGCTGGCTTGATCCGTGCCTCGAGATCGAGCCACTGCCTGTCGCGTCAGGGCCGGGCAAGTTCGATTTCTGTCGGTTCGGTCGACGAATTGGGATCCGACCAGAGATCGTGATCGGTGTGACGAAGTGTGGTGGCCCCGCACACACGAGACCACCACACCGACAGTGTCAGACGTAAGGCGAGTACGCCGGCAGATCCAACTGACCGTTGCCGGACAGTCCGATCACGATCACCTCGGGTTCTGTGACGGCACGGGCGTGAGCGATGGCGCCGGCAACCGCGTGGGTTGATTCCGGAGCCGGGATGATTCCTTCGGCGCGGGCGAAAATCAGACCGGCCTGGAGTGCGTCGTCCTGATCGACGGCAATCGCGTCCATGAGGCCGAGGTTGACCGCATGCGAGACCATCGGCGACATGCCGTGGTAGCGGAGGCCACCGGCGTGGATGGCCGGGGGAACGAAGTCCTTGCCAAGAGTGTGCATCTTGAGCAGCGGCGTCAGACCGGCGACGTCACCGAAGTCGTAGCGGTACTCGCCCTGGGTGAGGGACGGGCATGCCGATGGCTCGCAGGCGACCAGGCGAGTCTTGGTGCCTTCGCGAAGGTTTCGTCCCAGGAAGGGGAAGGTGAGTCCCGCGAGGTTGGAACCGCCGCCGGCGCAACCGAACACGGTGTCAGGGACGGCGTCGCCGGCTTCTTCGAGCTGAACCATTGCTTCCTGACCGATCACGGTCTGGTGCAGCATGACGTGGTTCAACACGCTGCCGAGTGAGTAGTGCGTGTTCGGATCCTGCGCAGCGACCTCGACGGCCTCACTGATCGCCATACCAAGCGAGCCTGTGGTGTCGGGATGCGATTTCAGCAGTGCGCGTCCGGCTTCCGTCAGGTCGGAAGGCGACGGGTGACAGATTCCGCCGTACGCCTCCATCTGGATGCGGCGGTACGGCTTCGAATCGAAGGAGGAGCGAACCTGCCACACCTCTACGTCGAGTCCGAGCAGCGCACCCGCGAACGACAGCGACGCACCCCACTGGCCCGCACCGGTTTCGGTGGTCAGCTTGGTGGTTCCTTCGATTGCGTTGTAGTACGCCTGCGCGACAGCAGTATTCGGCTTGTGTGAACCGACCGGGCTGACGCCTTCGTACTTGTAATAGATGCGAGCAGGTGTGCCCAGAGCACGCTCGAGTCGATGCGCACGGAACAGGGGAGAGGGCCTCCACATCCCGTAGATCTCGCGAACCGTCTCCGGGATCTCGATGTAGCGCTCGGTTGCGACTTCCTGCGCAATGAGGTTCATCGGGAACAGCGGCGCCAAGTCCTCGGGGCCGAGCGGCTCACGCGTGCCCGGATGCAGGTGCGGGGGAACAGGCTCGGGGAGGTCAGCCGCCAGGTTGTACCAGTGCGTCGGCACTTTCGACGGGATGGAGACGCCCAAAGGCTCGAGCGAACGGTTGAGTGGGGTGGTGGTCAACTAACTCTCCTTCGTGGATTCGGTACCTGATCTTGGCGGTCGTAGCGACAACGCGTACGGCATTTGCCGGATCGGGGATCCTGGAGAGGAGCCTGCTGGACCACCCGATATCGGTCCGGGCAGCACGCAGTTGCGGCTGACCGTCAGCGGTCGGGCCACCAGAGGTGCGCAGTGAGCAGGGTCACGACCCGATCGTACATCGACACTCGCACCCTGCTCACGTCGGGCTTAGCGAAAAATCATGCACGTCGTAGTTCCGTGCGCCACCAACTTGCCGTTCTTGTCCAGCACCTTGCCCTCTGCGGTCGCGGTACGCCCACCCACATGAATGACACTGCCGTGGGCTGTCAGTTCGTCACCGTCGAGAGGCACCGTGCGGATGTAGTTGAGCTTGAGTTCGAGGGTCGTGTATCCGACGCCCGCCGGAAGCATCGTGTGTACCGCGCAGCCCATGACCGAATCGAGCAGCGTTGCGCAAATGCCGCCGTGGACAGTGCCGAGGGGGTTGCTGAAATCGGCGCGCGGGGTCAGGGCGAAGCTCACGGATCCTTCGTTGACCTCGCGCATCTCCATGCCGAGGAGGCGTCCGATGCTGGGCCGGTCGTTGACCTGTGTCCCCATCCAGCGGAGAAGTTCGAGGCCTGTCATCTGCGCCGGGTCGACGGTCGCGGTTGTCTCGTCACTCATTGTTTCATCCCATCACTATGTAGGTCGTCATACATAACGTAGCGTATGAGTCGACAGGTGTACCGACGGCCGAAGGATCAGTGACATGGCAGAGCTGAGCTCACGTGATCGCATGATTCGCAGTGCGGTCGAATTGATCAGTCGCAACGGCGTCGACGCGACGTCCTTCAGTGACGTCATCAAGCACAGTGGCGCGCCCCGAGGGTCGATCTACCATCACTTTCCAGGCGGTAAGACCGAGCTGATGGTCGAAGCCGTACGCGCGGCCGGTGCGATCATCACCAGGCGAATCAGCTCGGCCGCGGCTACCGGTTCCACAGCCGACGTGATCGAAGCGGTCGGAGACATCTGGCGGCTCAATCTCACGCGCTCGGACTTTGCGATCGGCTGCCCAGTGATTGCCGGCGGGTTGGCGCGTGCCAGTGAACCCGAAGTCGCGGAAGTGTCGGCTGAGGTCATGCTGGGTTGGCAGAAGTTGATCGAATCGCAACTCGAAACTGCGGGTTATCCTGCAGCGCAGGCAAAATCGATGGCAAACCTGACGATCACGTCGGTCGAAGGTGCAGTGGCGGTGTGCCAGACGACTCGAAGTATCGAGCCGCTCGAACAGGTCATCGCTTCGCTGCAGGGGCTCTCGCGCTCTGAAGCTCGGTCCAACTGAGCCTTCGGGGGTTGACTTCGGTCGTCAAGTATCCGTAACTTCATGTAACGGCTAATTGGGCAGGAGTAGGCGATGACACATTGGTTCGACCTCGAACCGGTCGGTGCCGATTTTTTCGACACGGCACCGCATATCTTCACGTATTCGATCGACCTCACCGCCCAACCGGATGACGTCTGGGCTGGTCTGACCGCGGACGAACCGTTGTCGTGGTGCCGGCTGCTCACCAGAGTTCACTACACCTCGCCTCGCCCGTACGGTGTCGGCACGCGACGAATCGCGGAGGTGGGCGGCGGTGCAATGCAGATGCGCGAAAAGTTCATCACCTGGGACGACGAAACGCGTCGGCACTCGTTTTACGTCGAACAATCGAATGTGCCGCTGTTCCAATCCTTTGCCGAGGACTATCGCGTCGACGAACTGGCAGTCGGCTCGAGACTGCAGTGGACCTTTGCATTCTCGCCGCGTCCGAAGCTGTCGCTCGCGGTACGCGGTGGCCTACCGGTCAACTCACTGATCTTCTCGAGCTTCGTGCGCGATACCAAGCGGCACTTCGGTTCTGCGCCCCGCCATTGACCTTCTTTCCCTATTCGTCGCGAGAGGCATCCATGACCACGCTCGGAGAATCGTTGACTTTGCCCTGCGGGCAGATCCTGCGGAATCGGACCATGAAAGCGGCGCTCAGCGAGGCCCTGGGTGACCGGGCACACGGACCGTCCACCCGCTTGGAAACGTTGTACGGGCGTTGGGGCAGTGGCGGGTTCGGGTTGCTGATCACCGGCAATGTCATGGTCGATCGAACGCAGATCGCCGAACCGGGCAACGTCGTCGTCGACGACGATCGAGATGCCGAAGCGCTGACTTCCTGGGCCAAGACTGCCAAGAACGGCGGCGCCGAGATCTGGATGCAGCTGAACCACCCAGGGCGACAATCCAACCCGATTGCCAGCAGAGGTCGACCGGTCGCCCCCAGCGCGATCGCGCTGAAAATTCCGGGCATGGCGACGCCGCGAGAACTCTCGACTGCCGAGATCGGCGAGATCATCGACAAGTTCGCGGAAACTGCTCGCATCGCCGAGTCGTCCGGATTTGGTGGCGTGCAGATACACGCAGCGCACGGTTATCTTGTTGCGCAGTTCCTTTCGCCGTTGTCCAATCAGCGGACGGACGAGTGGGGCGGAGATCCTGAGCGTCGACGACGCTTTCTCATCGAGATCGTTCGGCGCATACGCTCTACCGTTGCGCCGGGATTCGCGGTGTCGGTCAAACTCAACTCGGCTGATTTCCAGCGCGGCGGGTTCTCGGAAGACGAGTCGCGAGAAGTAGTGCGCGCGTTGACCCAAGAATCCGTCGATCTCATCGAGATCAGCGGTGGCAGTTATGAATCGCCGGCCATGATGGGTAAAGCGCAGAAGCAGAGCACTCGCGATCGAGAGGCATATTTCCTCGAGTATGCCGAGACAGTTCGAGCGATTGCCGGCGACATTCCCTTGGCGGTCACCGGCGGCTTCCGCTCGCGGTCGGCGATGGTCGAGGCACTCGCTTCCGGCGCGTGCGATGTTATCGGTCTCGGCCGGCCGACGATCACGATCCCGGACGCGGCAACCGTTCTCCTGGAATCGGATCGGGAACGATTGAACGTCCCGACTGTGGAGTTCGGCGCGCGGAAGTTGTTGGGGAAGGTTGCCGACATCTCGATGCTCGACGGTGCACTCGACCTGCAGTGGCACACCGATCAATTGCACCGAATGGGCGACGGAAGCGAGCCGGATCCGGCTCGGCCGTGGTGGAAGACCCTCGGAACGATGGTGAGGCGAAACGGACTCGATGCGCTTCGCCCCACCAAACGAGCGGCTTGATCAGCTCGGCGCACCGATGTTGAGCTCATCGGGATGCGCTCCGACGCGGGTACCGTCGTCGAGCGTGTCGATTTCGCTCAGATCGAGATCGGTGAGTTCGAAGTCGAATACGTCGATGTTCTGAGCGATCCGAGCATCGTGTACGGATTTCGGGATGACGATCAGGCCGTTCTGAAGGTGCCAGCGGATCAGGACCTGCGCGGCAGTTTTGCTGTGGCGATCGCCGATTCGAGTGATGATCGGGTCGGTGAGCAGGGTGTTGGGCTTGGACGCCTTACCCCAACCCGCGTTGCTGGTACCGCCGAGTGGGCTCCACGATTCGACCTTGATCCCGTGCTCGGCGGCCTTGTCGCGAATAGCGTGCTGCGTGAGGTGCGGATGCAGTTCCACCTGATCGACGGCGGGCAACATTCCGCCGCGATCGACGAGGAGCTGCAGATGATGCGGCTCGAAGTTGCACACCCCGATTGCCTTGGCGCGGCCCGATTCCGCGATCTTTTCGAGCGCGTCCCACGTGCGGAGGAGTCGGTCGTTGTCCTGCAGTGGCCAGTGGATCAGGTAGAGATCGACGTAGTCGACGCCCAGCTTGTCGATGCTGCTGTCGAAAGCCTTCAATGCCGGCTCGTAGCCCTGGTCCGCATTCCACAGCTTCGTGGTGAGGAAGATGTCCTCTCGCGCGACGGACGAGTTGGCGATACCTCGTCCGACGCCCTCTTCGTTTCCGTAGGCGGCGGCAGTGTCGATGTGCCGGTAGCCGGCCTCGTCGAGTGCGAACCGCACTGCATGCTCGGTTTCGTCGTTGGTGGCCTGCCAGACTCCGAGGCCGAGTTGCGGGATCGTGGTTCCGGAATTCAGAGTGATGTCAGGATTGCTCATGGATCAAGGCTAGCGATCTCGAGCTTTCCTCGCCTGGGTCAGAGTCGCCCGGGTCAGAGAGTCGTAGCCGAGTACCCGTGCGCCGCTGCAACACTGTCGGACAGGAGTAGACCGTCGTGTGTGCTCAGTCCTGACCCCAGGCCGGGCACTGTCGCGACCGCGTCCTTCCACCCCTTGTCGGCCAATGCGACGACGTACGGAAGTGTCGCGTTGGTGAGTGCGTAGGTGGACGTACGGGGTACGGCTCCGGGCATGTTGGCAACGCAGTAGAAGACCGAACCGTGTACCTGGTACGTCGGATCGGCGTGCGTGGTCGCGTGCGAATCCTCGAAGCAGCCGCCCTGATCGATGGCGATGTCGACCAGGACAGAGCCCGGCTTCATGCGCGCCACCAGGCTGTTGGACACGAGAGTGGGAGCCTTCGCCCCGGGGACCAGCACGGCGCCGATGACAAGGTCCGCGTCGAGTACTGCCTGTTCCAGTTCGAGGCTGTTGGAGGTGATGGTCTTGACCTGGCCGTGGTACAGCTCGTCGATTTCCCGCAGGCGCGCGATCGACAGATCGAGAACGGTGACGTCGGCCTGCATGCCGTAGGCCACGGCGATGGCGTTCTTACCGGAGACTCCCGCACCGATCACCACAACCTTGGCGGGGCGCACTCCGGGAACGCCGCCCATCAGAACTCCGCGTCCGCCGCCGTGACGCATCAAGTGGTAGGCGCCGGCCTGCGGTGCCAGGCGTCCGGCTACTTCGCTCATCGGGGCGAGGAGGGGCAGTGAACCGTCGGAACCGACAACGGTTTCGTAGGCGATGGAGGTGGTTTTCGACGCCAGAAGTGCGTCGGTGCATTCCTTCGACGCCGCCAGGTGAAGGTAGGTGAAGAGCACCTGATCCTTGCGGAGCCGCGAATACTCTTCTGCAATAGGTTCTTTGACCTTCAGGAGTAGATCTGCGTCCGTCCAGACCTGATCGGCAGATCCGAGGATCTGTGCGCCCGCGGCCTTGAAATCCTCGTCACTGAACGAGGAGCCGACGCCTGCGCCCGTTTCGATGACGACCTCGTGCCCTCGGCCGACCAGTTCGTGGACGCCTGCTGGGCTGATGGCCACGCGGTACTCGTGGTTTTTGATCTCGCGGGGGATTCCGACCTTCATGACACGGCTCCGAACTGAGTCTGTTGTTTCTTCGAATGGCAGGTGCCAAGCATGAAGTTTCGTCGCCAGATAGTGAAGAGAAGTGAAGATAATTCTCTAGGCTGTATCCATGGTGCGCGAAAGTTCAAAAATCGGTATTCAGACGGCCGCCTCGCCGAAGCATGTTCGGGCTGCCGTGAAGTTGGACGAGGTCGACCGGGTTCTGCTCGAAGAGCTGGCGAAAGACGCGAGGATTCCGAACAATGCGCTGGCCGCGATCGCGGGAATCGCACCGTCGACATGCCTCGGCCGTGTGCGCGCCTTGGTGGACAACGGTGTGATCAGGGGATTTCACGCGGACATCGACCCCGCCGCTCTCGGAATGGATCTGCAGGCGATGATCGCTGTTCGATTGCAGGCCAACGCACGGTCGCACCTCAACCGGCTCGGTGACGACTTCGCCAAGCTGGACTCCGTCCTCAACGTGTACTTCGTTGCCGGTGTCGACGACTACATGCTGCACGTCGCGACGACGGATTCGGCGCAGTTGCGTGACTTCGTCGTCAACAATCTCTCGGCACACCCGGCGGTTGCTGCGACCGAGACGATTCTGATCTTCGAACATGTCAGGCCTCGTGGCGGTACTGCCTGATTTGTTCTCACCCGATGGCGGGTCGACGCCCGGACCAGGCGTTATCGAGGAGTTCGTTCAGGCCTGCCGCGGTGATCTCACGCGGGTTCGGATAAGCGGCCGCGGTCGCGAGTTCGACTGCCTTTTCGATTTGATCGTGACGCATTCCCAGTTCTCGCAGAGACGTCGGTCCGCCGCACGCGGTGACGAGGTCGAAAACGCCGGTAGCGGCATCGGATACACCCAGGGCAGTCGCTATTCGCGACATCACTTCCGGGACGGCAGACGCGTTGAACGCCATTGCGTGGGGGAGGACAACGGTGTGGGTAGGGGCGTGCGGCAAACCGAAGCTGCCGCCAAGGGTGTGGCACACCTTGTGATGAATCCCCATACCGACTGTGCCCAAGCAGGTTCCGGCCAACCAAGCCGACTGCAGGAGTTCGGCCCTCTCTTCCAGATTTTTCGGATCATCGACAATGCTCGGCAGCGCACGGGCGATCCCGGAGATCACTTCGATCGCCATCGAGTCGGTGATCGGATTGGACTCGGCTGAATACAACGCTTCAACCGCGTGCGCCATCGCGTTGACGGCGCTGGTGACGGTGGTGCCAAGCGGCAGATCGAGGGTGAGGTCGACGTCGTAGATGACGGTTTCCGGTCTGATGTGGGGCGACGAGCGAGTTGTCTTGCGTCCGTTCTCCGTTTCACCCAACACCGGAGTGGCTTCTGACCCCGCATACGTCGTCGGAACGATGATCTGATCGAACCCCGCTCGTAGTGCGAGTGCCTTGGACAACCCGGTTGCCGACCCGCCGCCGATCGCGACGACGACGTCGACGTGATAGCTCTCGGCAAGTTTCAGCGCGGCTGTCGTGACTTCGATCGGAGTATGCATCACAGCGCCGTCGAAGCGGGCCACCACCATGTCGCCGAGGGATGCGGTGACGGCGGCGGCAACCGCGTTCAGTCGACGACTTGCCAGCACCATCACTCGACTACGGCCGAGTCGCCGCACTTCTTCGGCGATCGTGTCGATCGTCCCTTGACCGAAGACAATTCGAGCCGGTGAAGCGTCGTACGAGAAGGACTTCATGTCATCCTTGCGAAACGGTGGCGTGCATTTCCCAGACGATAACCTCAGCCCCGGTATCGGAGCTGACCTGCTGACCTCCGCCGCCGGATACGCGTACCGCGTCACCTTCTTCGAGCACGCCGACGCCTTCCATGGCGGCCTGACCGTCGGCGACAAAAACATGCAGGAACGGTGCATCCGGCAGGGTCACAGGTTGTCCGGGTTGCAGACGGGCGACGTGCATAGCGGCGTACTTGTTCTTGATCCGGATTGCCGAGTGATCGGCGTACGCGTCCATGCCAGACGCGACGGGAACCAGTCCACCGGCGAGCAATTCGGCGTCGATCTCCAACTGTTCGTAGCCGGGGGTGATTCCGGCTTCATCGGGGATAACCCACATCTGGATGAAGTGAACCGGGTCGCTGTGCTTGGCGGAATGCGTGCCGGCCACGTCACCGAGTCGCCACGAGTCGTTCTTCTCGGAATGCAGGATGCCAGTTCCGGCGCTCATCCGTTGGGCGAGGCCGGGGTAGATGACACCCGAATGACCCATCGAATCCTGATGCACGAGAGAGCCTCTCAGGACCCAGGTGACGATCTCCATGTCCTGGTGTGGGTGGGTGTCGAATCCCATTCCCGGCGTGACGATGTCGTCGTTGTTGACCAGGAGAAGGCCGTGGTGAGTGTTCTTCGGGTCGTAGTGATTGCTGAACGAGAAGGAGTGCTTCGAGTCCAGCCAGCCGGCATTGGACTTGAAGCGATCGCCCGATCGACGGATATCGAGGTTCGGCTGCGACAGAGTGGAGGTCATGGTGTGCCTTCCGAGTGGTGTGGGGAGAGCAAGTTTTCAGAGGACGTGACTGCCGTACATCTCGCCGAGCGGGTCGGCGATCAGCTCGAGTCGAGCGCCGTCGGGATCGCGGAAGTACAACGAAACCTCGCTGTGCTCGATCAGTTCGATGTTGGCCTCGGTCAGTCTGGTGCGCAGCTTCGCCCACTTGGCAGGTTCGACGCTGATCGCGATGTGGTGGAGACCGCCGAGTACTTCTTGGTACGGGCCCACGTCGAGGCCCGGGAAATCGAAGAAGGCCAGGAGATTGCCGTTACCGATGTCGAAGAAGAAGTGCGACGACCCGGGGGAACCACGGTTCTCGATCAATTCGGTGAGCGGGAAGCCGAGGAGATCTTGATAGAACGTCACGGTTCGCTCGACGTCACTGCTGACCAGGGCAGTATGGTGCAGCCCGCGTGCCATCGATGATGGTCGTTTGTCAGCGGGGATCAGATGTCGATCTCTGATCTCGGCACGGCGTTCCTCGAACTGCGCTGCTTTGTCGAACTGCGCTGCTTTGTCGAACTGCATTGCGTTGTCGAACTGCACTGCGTTGTTGTCGCTCATGGCGCCCGCCTCCCGGTTGAACCTTCTCTTCGAACAGGTAGTTGACTGATCAACTACATTGAGAATAGATCATTTGATTTCGTTGTCAACTACTTCAGCTATGCTGGCGTTATGGAATCGACGCGGTGGTTGAGCGACTCGGAGCAAACGGCCTGGCGGGCTTACCTGGACTCGACCCGACTGCTCCAGCGTGTTCTCGATCAGCAGTTGGTGCGAGACTCCGACATTTCCTTCACTGATTTCGAACTGCTGGTCGCTCTCGCCGAAGCGCCCGGGCGGCAACTGCGCATGAGTGAGCTCGCCGACGCTGTTATGGCTACACGAAGTGGTGTGACCAGGGCCGTCAATCGCCTGGTCGGTGCCGGGTGGGTGCGCCGGGTCGAGTGTGTCGACGACAAGAGGGGCGCTAATGCGGAGCTGACCGACTTGGGTGCCGAGAAACTGGCGTCGGCAAGCCCGGCGCACGTGGCCGCTGTACGGGAGAGCATGTTCGACCTGCTGAGCCCGCGAGATGTCGAGCGGCTGGGTGTGGTCTTCGGTGAGATGCGTCGGCACCTTCTCGAGGCCCAAGCAAGTAATTGACAGAGCAACGGCCCATGCCACGTAGTTGGTGAGGGCTGCGAACGGACTGCCATCATTGTCTGGTGACCCGTATTCGTATGTTCGCAACCGACCTCGACGGCACCCTGCTGCGCTCCGACCGAACGATTTCGGCGCGCACCGCGCAGGCCATGGAGAACGCGCGGCTCGCGGGGATCGAAGTTGTGTGGGCGACGGCCCGGGCCAGGCATTCGGTACACACGTTGGCGAGCTCGTGCGGATTTCGCGGTAAAGCTGTGTGTGCCAACGGAGCTGTCATTCTCGACCTGGCGGACGGGACTCCGGAGATCGTCGACACCGTTTCGATCGAAACATCTTTGGCTGCAACAGCTATGGAGCAGGTTCGTGCTCTGATTCCTGGCGTCGTGTTCGCGAACGTCGGACCCACGCAGTTCTTTGCCGAGCCGGAGTATGCCGCTCTGTGCGAGTTCGCGGACCATCACCGGCACCTGCACGAGATGGTGCTCGCCGATACGCTGCCGCTGGACGTGGAGCCGATGGTCAAGATCGTGGCCCGGCATGCCGAGGTTCCCAGCGCCGACCTGTACCGAACTGCGGTCGCTGCGGGCATCGAGGGTGTGGAGTTGACCCACTCCGGGGCTCCGTACATGGAAATGGCTGCAGCGGGCGTTTCGAAGGCCAGCGCTCTCGCGCAGTTGTGCGCGATCGACGGCATCGACGCGTCGGAAGTTGCCGCGGCCGGTGACGCCTTCAACGACGTTGCGATGCTGACCTGGGCCGGAACGGCTCTGGCGCCGGCCAACGCCAGAGCCGAGGTCATCGAGCTCGCCGACCGAATTTTGCCCACGAACGACGAGGACGGGGTGGCGAGCTACCTCGAAGAGCTGGTTGCGGGGAGCTAGTTCAGCTGCTGACGGCCTTGGGTCCGGTGCCGATACCGACTCCGCAGTCCGTCATGAATTCGGAGAAGACGCGGTCGAAGCGATCCGGATAGTCAAGGTGCGGGAAATGCCCGGCGCGCTTGAAGATCTCCACCCGCCCCAGCGGTAGTTCGGCGCGAGCATTCTCGGTGTGGGCGTTGGGGATGATGGTGTCTTCCTCGCCCCACACCAGTAGTGCCTGCAGGTTCTTGAAGTTGGCGAAATGCGGAGTGGCATTGACGGTTTGGCCGTTGTAGTTGATGACCGATCGCGCGGTCGCCAGAAATGCCTGACGTGTCGACGCGTCCGATACCGAAGCAAAGCTCTTACGAGCCTCACTCGCGCTGGCACCGAGCTTGAACAGGCCGATCTTGTTGAAAAGTCCGAGCGCTTTGTCCGTCACGTCGGTCAGCGTCCTGGACGCGAGAACGGGAAGTACCAGTTCGCTGCCGGGTAGAGTCGCCGCGCGCAGGAGTGGGCTTACCTCGGGGCCGAGTCCGCCGCTGGCCACCAGGCACAGCCGCTCCACCCGGTCGGGGAACAGGTACAGCGTCTGCATCGCGATCCCACCACCGAGGGAGTGACCGACGAGGGTGGCCGACGGAATATCGAGGGCTTCGAGGAGGTCACGAACGGTGGCGGCGTGAGCACTGAGTGAGTAGTCGCCGGCAGGCTTGTCCGACGCGCCGTGTCCGAATAGATCAGGAGCGATGACGCGGTAGTGGCGCGAGAGCGTCTCGATCTGGGGCTCCCAGTTGGAGTGCGCGCCCAGTAGGCCGTGAATGAGCACCACGACGGGGCCACTGCCTTGGTCGACGTATTTGAGCTCGTCGCCGTGCAATACAACCGTCTGTAATTGGTCGGTTGCCATGATTGAACCTTTCGGAGCTGCCAGTGTCTGTGGCTGCTCGCGTGTTGTCGGACCGCACCCGCCCCGACGCGGATCCACGGGTATTTGTGACCGGGAGTAACCCCAGTTCCCTCAGTATGCCCATCGAGGGGGCCGATGTCGTGGCCATCGGGCGTGTTGTGACGAACCGTGAGCCGTCGGCTGAGGGGAGACGTACAACTCACCGCCGCGTGTCGGTGCCGTTGATCAGGCGAAATCAACCAGTTTGCCGAAGGTGAGGTTGATGTCCCACGGAGTGACGCCCCACGTCTCGATGGCCGATACCGCGAAGATTCCGGCAGCCTCGATGGTGTCCTGTGAAGCTGGTGCCGAAACCGAAACACCGGCTTGTCCGTGTGGAACCTCCGGCCAGACGCCTGTGCCCACGGGTGCGGGGGTGGCTTCCATGACTGCGTTGGCCAGTCCCGATTCGTCGACGGTCGTGAAGAGGCAGTTCGGCTCGTGCGGAGAATCCCACCCGCCGAGTTCCGCGAGCCAGAATTCGCCGCGACCGGCAGCGGAGATCGCGATGGAGGCGAGTACCGCCTCGAGATCTTCCCAGACGCCGCCGGTCGGGGCGGTCGCGGCGGTGAGCTCGAACGGTGCGGCGAGGGCAGCGCTGTCCTGTGAGGCGAAGCGCGGCTGCACGGTGAGGGTCTGGGTCTGGGGATTCAGAAACGCAACTTCTCGGAACTTGTTGTCCGGCAAGGCGGTGCGAGCTACGAGGCCCTGTCCGAGCAGTGCGCCGAGCGCGGCGGGATCGTCGACGCTCCACAAGCGGGTCTCGTCCTCGGACCATGTGCGAATCATTCCACCGACAACAGGACTGATCAGCACAGGCTCGAGGTTCGTACCGCTTGTTGATTCGCTCACCGCTGGCTCCCCACCGCACTCCGTACCGCCGGACCGGTTCCGCGCGACCAGATAAGTATGCCGCTTGCTGCTGTGCGCCTTTATTAACCGCCGGGGGTTAATAAAGGCGCACAGCAAGTGGTCACATATGCGTGCCGCCGTCGATGCGGATTTCCGTTCCGGTGACAAACGAGCCGTCTTCGGAGGCGAGCATCGCGATCACGCCGGCGACCGCGGACGGGGGAGCGAAGCCCTCGCCGATTGCCGGCGCCAGCTTGCCGAGCAGCGTGAAGTCGATGTCGGCCGGGAAGCCGGGATCGGACGTCATGCCCGAAGCGATGCTGCCGGGAGCGACGGCCACGGCGCGGAGGCCCTGCTTGCTGTACTCGAGAGCGAGTGCGTGCGTGAAGGATTGGATTCCACCCTTCGACGCTGCGTACGCCGTCATGTAGGGGTGGGCGAACGTGGCCGACGTGGAACTGAAGTTGACCACGACGCCTGCTCCGCTTTCGAGCAGTGCCGGCAGGGACTCCCTCGTCATGAGGAATGTTCCGGTGAGGTTGACCCCGATGACGGTGTTCCAGAAATCGAGTGTCATCTCGTGGGTGTGCGCGGAGCGCAGAATGCCCGCCGCGTTGACCAGTACGTCGAGACCGCCCAGAGCCTTGATCGCAGCGCCGACCTGTTCGCGAACAGACTCTTCGCTGGAGATGTCGACCTTCACCGTGGTCAGGCGATCGGAATGGCCTGCGTCCTTCGCAGCGTTGAGCGTCTGTTCGAGGCCGGTCTCGGAAATGTCGGCGGCGACGACGGTGCCACCTTCTGCCAGGATGCGGGCAACGGTGGCCTGGCCGATTCCGGATCCTGCGCCGCTGATGAGGACGCGCTTGTCGTCGAATCGATTCACGAGAAAACTCCGGTCTGTGAGATGGACAGCTGTCTGGTGACCGATTCTGCGTGATCGAGCCGCATAAATCTGCGGATCATTCCACTGACTGGGCGGCGTCGGTGCTTGTTCACTCGAAATCCCGAGCGAACAAGCACCGAGGCGTCCTACAGACCCGCTGCCTGCGCGAGGCTCGGCAGGTAGGTGCTCGGCTGTCCGAAGAGCTGAGCGCTGCCGTGTGCACGCTTGAAGTACAGCTGAGCGTCGTGCTCCCAGGTGATCGCGATTCCGCCGTGCAACTGAACCGCTTCGGAGGTGATCTGCTGCAACGCTTCCGAGCAGTACACCTTCGCTACCGCCGCGTCGTCCGCCGACTGCGTCGCCACGGCGGCGTACGTCATCGACCGCGCCGTCTCGACCAACGTGTACATGTCGGCCATCCGGTGCTTGAGGGCCTGGAAGGAACCGATCGCGCGGCCGAACTGCTTGCGCGACTTCGTGTATTCGACGGTCTGTTCGACGATCGCCGCGGCCGCTCCGACCTGTTCCGCGGACAACGCGATCAGAACGACGGTTCGGATGCGATCGACCAGATCTTCGGACCACTGCAGTGGACGACCGCGAACACCGGAGAACGTGACCTCTGCCAGCGTTCGCGTGGGATCCATGGTGGGGACGCGTCGGCGGGAGACGCCCTCGGCCGCGGGATCCACTTCGTAGAACCCGTCGGCTGTCAGAACGAGCAGGGTGTCTGCGACGTGGCCGTCGAGGACGTACGAGGCCGTGCCTGTCAACGCATCCTCGGTTGCCTCGACGCCGAAGGTGCTCCAACCTGTGGCACCTGCCCAGCACAAAGCCAGCGTGCTCTCGCCGGATGCGACACCGGGCAACAGGCGCGAGCATGCGTCGTTGTCACCGGAAAGCAGCAGTGCCTGTGCGGCAAGAATCGCCGAACCCAGCATCGGTGACGGGGTCAGTGTGCGGCCCAGTTCCTCCTGGACCACGTGTACCTCACCCAAACCTGCTCCCACGCCGTCGAACTCCTCGGGAATCGCCAGCGCGGCGACGCCGATCTGCTCGCACAGCTTGCTCCACAGGGCGGCGTCGTAGCCGATCTCTGTGGTGATGGCAGCGCGGACGGCAGCGGAGTCGGAATGCTTGCTCAGGAGATCGCGTACCGACGCGCGCAGTGCTGTCTGGTCTTCGGTGTCGATGCTCATGATGCAACCAGAGCTTCGACGACGCGTGCGCGGTGCTCGGACGGTGTGCCCCACGCGGTGAGCAGTGCTCGTACTTTGGTGAGCCACAAGGAGAGATCGTGTTCCATCGTGTAGCCGATGGCGCCGTGAACCTGGAGTCCGACGCGAGCGGCCTTGTACGCAGCATCCCCGCACGCGACCTTGGCCGCCGAGATGTCACGGGAAGCGTCGGCCGACTGATCGCGAACCGACAGAGCGGCACCGTGGAGCAGGGGACGAGCCATTTCCAGCGAAACGGCAACTTCCGCCAGGTGGTGCTTCATTGCCTGGAACTGTCCGATGACCTTGCCGAACTGCTTGCGCTGCTTCGCGTATTCGGTGGTGACCTCGAGCAGCGTCTGGCCGAGACCCTGCAACTGCGCGGCAGTGGCAAGCGCGCCCATGTCGAAGGCGGCCGAAAAGTCGGCGGAGCCCAGCGCTTCGCCGGCAGAAACCTCGTAGAGCTTGCGGGAGAGATCCACCGATACCTTGGCTTCGCCAGGGACGCCGAGTGATACGGAGCCGTCCTGCACGAGCAGAACCAGATCCACCGCATCGGCATCAAGCGCGAACGGTGTGTGCGGGGGAGCGGCGACGGTTGCCAGCGAACCCTCGGCGAGAGCAGAGAGACGTTCCGGTGCAACCGAAGCCAGGAGCGTCGGTGCCACGGCGATCGTCTCGACAACCGGTCCGGGTACTGCGTGCCGACCGAGCTGTTCGAGAGCAACGACCAGGTCGACGGCGTCGGCGCCGAGTCCGTCGTGTTCTTCGGAGATGACGAGGCCGTTGACACCGGTCTCGGCAAGGCGCTGCCAGAGCTTCTTGCCCGGCTCGGTGTCACCGTCGTTCCACGAGCGGATGACGGAGGGCATGTCGGACTTGGTCAGCAGTGCATCGATGCTTGCAGCGAAGTCCTGGTGGGAGGAGTCGAGCGCGAATCTCATCGGTCCGCCTTCGGTAGGCCGAGCAGACGCTCGGCGATGACGTTTTTCTGAATCTCGTTGGTGCCTGCGTAGATCGGGCCGGACAGGGAGAACAGGTATCCGTCCATCCAGTTGTCGGCCAGCTCGGCTTCCGGGCCCTGCAGTTCGAGAGCGGTCTCGTGGGTGGCGATATCCCACTCGGACCAGAAGACCTTGTTGATCGAGGACTCGGCGCCGAGTTGTCCACCGTCGGCGAGACGGGTGACGGTACCGAAAGTGTTGAGCTGGTAGGCGCGTGCACCGATCCAGGCGTCGGCAACCTGATTACGCAGAGCGCTGTCGTCGGTTCGTCCGCTGGACTTGTACAGCTCGAGCAGGCGGTCGACGGTGGCGAGGAAACGGCCGGGGCTGCGCAGCGAGAGGCCGCGCTCATTGCTCGCGGTGCTCATCGCGACGCGCCAACCTTCGTTGACGTTGCCGATCACACCCGACTCGCCGGGGTTGGCCGGGTCGTCCGGAACGAAGACGTCTTCGAGGAAGATCTCGGCGAAGCCGGGCTCGCCGTCGAGCTGATCGATCGGGCGAACGGTGACGCCCTTCGATCGGAGGTCGAACATGAAATACGTGATGCCCTTGTGGCGCTGCGCATCCGGATCGGAGCGGAACAAGCCGAAGCCCCAGTCCGCGTAGCTTGCGCGTGAGCTCCACGTCTTCTGACCGTTGAGCAGCCAGCCCCCGTCGACCTTCTTCGCACTCGAACGCAGGCTGGCGAGGTCGGAACCCGATTCGGGCTCGGACCAGGCCTGGGCCCAGACGTCGTCGGCACGAGCCATGCGCGGCATGATGCGAGCCAACTGCTCGGCATTTGCATGCTCGAACAGTGTGGGAGCCAACAAGAAGATGCCGTTCTGGCTTACGCGGCCGGGCGCGCCCGAGCGGTAGTACTCCTCCTCGAAGATGACCCATTCGAGCAGGGACGCATCGCGTCCGCCGAGTTCCTTGGGCCAGGAGACGACGGCGTAGCCGGCGTCGGCGAGAGTGTGCTCCCACTGACGGTGCTCTTCGAAGCCTTCGGCGGTATCCATCGACTTCAGGGGAGTCGCGGGCACATTCGCTTCCAGGAACGAGCGGACCTCGTCACGGAATGCGGTTGTGGCGTCGTCGAATACGAGATCCACTAGTTTGTTCCTTCCTGCGGTGCGCGAGCACTGGCAGCCATGGCTTTGGCGTCGAGACCACCAAGCGAGTCTTTGCCGACCTCGGCGTTGTGAGCGTGAGCGAAGTGATGCAGACCGAAGACGGAGTCGATGCCGTTGCGCATCCCCATCTGGTCCTCGCACTGGTTGACGGCCTTCTTGGTCAAAGCCAGTCCGAAGCGCGGCATCTCGGCGATACGTCCGGCGAGCTCGAACGTCTCCTTCTCGAGATCCTTGCGGGCGACGACGCGATTGACCATGCCGATTTCGTAGGCACGTTGCGCGGTGAAGCGATCGCCGGTGAAGAGCATTTCCTTCGCGAAACGTGAACCGACCATCCACGGGTGCGCGAAGTATTCGACGCCGGGGATGCCCATGCGGACAACGGGATCGGAGAAGAAGGCGTCGTCGGCCGCGACGATCATGTCGCAGACCCAGGCGAGCATGAGCCCACCGGCAATGCAGGCGCCTTGCACCATCGCGATGGTGGGCTTGGGGATCTCCCGCCAACGGCGGCACATACCCAGGTAGACCTCCATCTCGCGCGCGAAACGCTGGTCACCACCGGGCTTGTCGACGTGATCCCACCACATGGTGGCCTTGTTCTCGTACTCGACGTGATGGTCGCGTCCCGGAGTTCCCAGATCGTGTCCGGCGCTGAAGTGAGGTCCGTTGCCTGCCAGGACGATCACTTTCACGTCGTCGTCCTCGACGGAGCGCTGGAAAGCCGCGTCGAGTGCATACGTCACGACCGAGTTCTGGGCGTTGCGGTAGTCGGGGCGATTCAACGTCACGACGGCGACCGAGTCACGAACCTCGTAGGTCACGACGTCGGCTTCGAAGGGAACGGTCATGACTGTTCCTCGCGCAGAACCGTTTTGAGGACCTTGCCCGAAGGGTTACGGGGCAGGTGATCGACGAAGCGTACTTCGCGGGGCACCTTGAAGCCGGCGATCTTCTCCTTGAGGAAGGCGATCACCGACTCTTCGGTGAGGCCGGCACCGTCGAGTTGGGCGATGTAGACGCGGCCCACCTCGCCCATCCGGTGATCGGGGATGCCGATGGCGGCAGACTCGTGGACGCCGGGCAGGCGAGCCAACATGCCCTCGATCTCGGCGGGGTAGACGTTGAATCCGCCGCTGACGTACATGTCTTTCAGACGATCGGTGATGTCGAGATAGCCACGCTCGTCGAGGGTTCCGACGTCTCCGGTGTGCAACCAGCCGTCGGCGTCGATTGCCTTGGCGGTGGATTCGGGGTCGTCGAGATACCCGAGCATGACGTTCGGTCCACGAAGCAGGATCTCACCCTGATCGCCGATCTTGACCTCGAAATCGGCTGTCGCGCGGCCGGAACTGGTGGAGACGGTGACCGGGTCGTCGTCGGTGCGGCACATGGTCGCAACCACGGCTTCGGTCAGACCGTATGCCGTGAGGACGGCGTCGAAAAGCTCTGCCTGCATGCGCTCGACGAGAGCAACCGGCACGGGTGCTGCGCCCGTGATCGCGATGCGGAGCGAGGACAGGTCGTATTCGCTGCGGCGGGGGTGATCGAGGATGGTCTGGTAGATCGTCGGGGCGCCCGGCAGGATGCTGATCTTCTCGCTGTTGACCAGCGCGAGGGTGTCGTCGATGTTGAAGACGGACACCGGCACGATCGTCGCACCGTTCAACAGGCAGACCAGGATTCCGGCCTTGTAGCCGAAGGTGTGGAAGAACGGGCTGATGATGAGGAAGTTGTCGTCGGCGGTGACCTCGGCGCATTCACCCCACGACTTCGCGACGGCGATGGACTGACGATGCGCGGTGATCGCACCCTTGCTACGTCCTGTGGTGCCGGAGGTGAAGAGGATGTCGCTGACGTCGTCGGGCTGTACCTTCGCAGCACGCGCGTCGGCTTCGGTGCGAGCGGCGTCGGTGGCGAGCGCGAGGAAGTCCTCGAACTCGATGACGCCGTCACGGTCGTCGTTCCCGTCGATCGGTACCTGGATGACGGTGGGGATCGACAGGTCCGGGTTGGCGTCGAGCAACTGCTGGTACCGATCGGCCTTGAGGAACGTGCCGACGACCACCAGGGCAGCTGCGTCGACGCGCTCGATGATGTCGAGCGCTTCCGTGCCGGTGTATCGGGTGTTGATCGGGATGATGGCTGCTCCGGCGTACTGAGCGCCGAGCAGGGCGATCACCCAGTGGTACGTGTTGGGCGACCAGATGACGACGCGGTCGCCTGCCTTCACCCCACGGTTGATCAGTGCGCCGGCGAAATCGCGGACGCGCTGATGTAGCTGTGCGAAGGTCAGTCGGGTGTCGCCATCGGCGATAGCCGCGCGCTCACCGAACTCCTCGGCGGCCCGGATGAGGGCTGATGGGATGGTTCTCGGTTGTTCGGTCACTGGACTCCTACCTGACACGCTACCTAGCAAGTGCTTGGTAGGTTATCTTACATATGTGGACCAGAGCGAGAGCCCGGACGGGCAGATGACGGACGACGAGTTTGCGGCCACGGTCGCGCAGTGGTTGGCCGAGAACTTGACGGGCAAATTCGCCCAGCTCAAGGGTAAGGGCGGCCCCGGCAGTGAGCACGAGTTCTTCGAGCAACGACTCGAGTGGGACAAGCACCTCGCAGCGTCGGGGTGGACGTGCCTCGGGTGGCCGAAGGAGTTCGGCGGGCGGGGAGCAAGCATCTCCCAGCAGGTCATCTTCCATCAGGAGTACGCGAAGGCCGGTGCGCCCGCTCGCGTCAGCCACATCGGTGAAGAGCTGCTCGGCCCGACGCTGATCGCGTACGGCACCGACGAGCAGAAGCGCCGATTCCTTCCTGGCATCAACACGGTCAGCGAACTGTGGTCGCAGGGCTACTCCGAGCCCGGCGCCGGTTCCGACCTCGCGAACGTCTCCACCACCGCACGCCTCGAAGACGGCAAGTGGATCATCAACGGCCAGAAGGTCTGGACCTCACTCGCTCACGTCGCGCAGTGGTGCTTCGTGGTCTGCCGCACCGAAGTGGGCTCCAAGCGTCACCAGGGGTTGAGCTTCCTGCTGGTCCCGTTGGATCAGCCCGGTGTGACAGTTCGGCCCATTCAGCAGCTCACCGGCACGTCGGAGTTCAACGAGGTCTTCTTCGACGACGCCGTCACCGACGCCGATCTCGTGGTCGGGGAACCCGGCGAGGGCTGGAAGATCGCGATGGGGCTGCTCACCTTCGAGCGCGGTGTGTCCACGCTCGGACAGCAGATCGGATTTGCCCGCGAGCTCCAAGGCGTCGTCGACCTGGCGAAAGCCAATGGCAGTGACCAGGATCCGCACATCCGTGAAAAGATCGCCCGTGCGTGGGTCGGACTGCGCGTGATGCGCGCCCACGCGATGCGTACTCTCGACGCGGTCGACGCCGGAACCGGTGGCGGAGAAGCGTCCGTCGCAAAACTGTTGTGGGCCAACTGGCATCGTGATCTGGGGCAGCTGGCGATGGACGTGCAAGGTGCGTCGTCGTTGGTTGCACCGTGGGCCGATTCCGAAGGCAATGCCTCGGACATCACCGATCCCGAGCATCTCGAGCTCGACGAGTGGCAGCGCCTCTTCCTCTTCACCCGCGCCGACACGATTTACGGCGGCTCCAACGAAATTCAGCGCAACATCATTTCCGAGCGCGTGCTCGGTCTTCCCCGAGAGGCTCGTTAATGTCTGACACCAAAGCCGCGTCCCCGCTTTCCGTTGCGCCGGAGGAAACCCCGGGCCACGGACTGCTCGCGGGCAAGAAGGCGATCATCACCGCCGCAGCCGGAACCGGCATCGGCTTCTCAACTGCACGCCGGGTGCTTCTCGAGGGCGGCGACGTTCTCGTCTCCGACTTCCACGAGCGTCGGCTCGGGGAGACGGTGGAGAAGCTGAAGGCCGAATTCCCCGGTCAGCAGGTCGAGTCGATCATCTGCGACGTGTCCAGCACCGAGCAGGTCGACGCGCTGTTCGTCGGCGCGGCCGAGAAGCTGGGGCGTATCGACATCGTCGTCAACAACGCAGGCCTGGGCGGTGAGACTCCCGTCGTCGACATGACGGACGATCAGTGGGATCGCGTTCTCGACATCACCCTCAACAGCACCTTCCGTTCGACGCGCGCCGCGCTGCGGTACTTCAAGAGCGTTCCGCACGGGGGTGTTCTGGTGAACAACGCGTCCGTTCTGGGTTGGCGGGCGCAGCATTCTCAGGCGCACTACGCTGCAGCCAAGGCCGGCGTCATGGCACTGACTCGGTGCAGCGCCATCGAAGCAGCGGAGTACGGAGTCCGGATCAACGCGGTCTCGCCCTCCATTGCGCGTCATGCGTTTCTGGCGAAGGTCACCAGTGAGGAACTGCTCGACCAGTTGGCTTCCGGTGAGGCCTACGGCCGCGCCGCGGAGGTCTGGGAGATCGCAACGGTCATCGCGATGCTCGCCAGCGATTACTCCACCTACATGACCGGCGAGATCGTCTCCGTTTCTTCGCAGAGGGCCTAGCGTCCCCGTGCGCGGTTAAGGAGTCCCTGGACTCGCTGACCGCGCACAGGGGAGGGCCCTGGATAGGATTGAATACATGACGCCACCTCGAAATTCCGACGAATCAACCGGCAAGTCAGGGCGCCGCGACGAACTGCTCGAGATCGCGGCCGGGCTGTTCGCCGATCGCGGAGTGCGCGCGACGACGGTCCGCGATATCGCCGACGCCGCCGGGATCCTCTCCGGCAGTTTGTATCACCATTTCGATTCCAAGGAGTCGATGGTCGACGAGATCCTGCACCAGTTCCTCGACGAACTCTTCGGAAAATACCGCGAGATCGTCGCGGCGGGGTTGGACAGTCGCGCGACGCTCGAAGCTCTGGTCGTGACTTCGTACGAGGCCATCGACGCCTCACATTCGGCTGTTGCGATCTACCAGGACGAGGTCAAGCACCTCGTCGGGAACGAGCGCTTCGCTTACCTGGCCGAGCGCAACACCGAGTTCCGGGACCTGTGGGTCGGCGTCCTCGAAGCCGGCGTCGCGGACGGGACCTTCCGGTCCGACATCGACGTCGAATTGGTCTTCCGCTTCATGCGCGACACCGTGTGGGTCGCGGTTCGCTGGTACCGCCCGGGTGGATCCCTCTCGGCTCACGCCGTCGCGGCTCAATATCTCGCGATCGTGCTCGACGGGCTATCCGATCCGGCAACAACTTCAGACGCTATTGCTGAATCAACTTCAAGAACTATTGCTGCACAACGAAACTAGGAGCTAACGCTATGTCCGAGGTTTACATCGTCGACGCCATTCGAACACCGATCGGCAAGAGGGGCGGCGCGCTGTCCGGCGTGCACCCCATCGATCTCGGTGCACACGTCGTCAAGGCACTGGTCGAGCGCACCGGTATCGATCCCAGTGACGTCGACGACGTGATCTTCGGTTGCGTCGACGCCATCGGCGGCCAGGCCGGCAACATCGCCCGCATGTCCTGGCTCGCAGCGGGATTCCCGGAGCACGTACCCGGTGTGACGGTCGACCGTCAGTGTGGTTCGAGCCAGCAGGCAGTGCACTTCGGTGCTCAGGCCATCCTGTCGGGCACCGCGGATCTGATCGTTGCCGGCGGCGTTCAGAACATGAGCCAGATTCCGATCTCGGCAGCGATGATCGTCGGTCAGCAGTACGGATTCGACACGCCGACTTCGGGTTCGGTCGGTTGGACCGAGCGTTACGGTGACCAGGAAGTCTCGCAGTTCAAGGGCGCCGAAATGATCGCCGAGAAGTGGGACATCAGCCGCGAAGAGCTCGAGAAGTGGGCACTGCAGAGCCATGAGCGCGCCAAGGCTGCAATCGCCGCGGGTCGTTTCGACAACGAGATCGTCGCCATGGGTGACGCGACCGTCGACGAAGGACCCCGCGAGACCAGCCTCGAAAAGATGGCGACGCTCAAGGTTCTCGTCGAAGACGGTCGCATGACCGCAGCGGTGGCCAGCCAGATCTCCGACGGCGCGAGTGCGCTGCTGCTGGCGTCGGCGGAAGCGGTGGAAAAGTACAACCTCAAGCCCCGCGCCCGGATTCATCATCTCAGCGCTCGCGGCGACGACCCGATCTTCATGCTCAGTGCGCCGATCCCGGCCACGAAGCATGCTCTCGCGAAGGCCGGTCTGAGCATTGAGGACATCGACCTCGTCGAGATCAACGAAGCTTTTGCCCCGGTCGTCCTGGCCTGGATCAAGGAAATCGGCGCAGATCCGGCCAAGGTCAACGTCAACGGCGGCGCGATCGCACTCGGCCACCCGCTCGGCGCGACCGGTACCAAGCTGATGGCCACGCTGCTCAACGAACTCGAGCGCACCGGCGGTCGTTACGGCCTGCTGACCATCTGTGAAGGCGGCGGCACCGCGAACGCGACGATTATCGAGCGTCTCTGACGCCTTGCTGTGCGCCTTTATTAACCGCCGGCGGTTAATAAAGGCGCACAGCAGTTAGTTGTTCGGCACATCCGCGACCTTGATATCGAAGTTCGCACTTTCACCGTCAACGCTGGTCACGGTAGCTGTGACGTCGTATTCGGTGCCCTGCTCGGTCAGGATGCACGTGATCGATGCGCCGACTTCGGCGTCGAGGTTCTCCGGACACGTCACGTCGTCGGGTGGCTCGCCGATCTTCTCCGCGAGTTGAGTGGAGATCTGACTTGCGACTTCGGACTTGTCCACTTGCGGCGTCCCGACGCTTGCCGAGCACGCTCCCGTGGCCAATGCCGCCGAGAGTAGAACGATTCCAACTGCAGGCCTCTTTGCCATGTGAACTCCCAGAGTGCGCCGGTGCTTGCTGCTGCCAGCTTGGATTACCGCATTCGGGACTGTTCAACCGACTTACTCGACGCAGTTTTCCGAGGTCAGCGTCGGCGGACCGTCACGTTGAAGCCTTCGGGCATCAGGGTGAGCCGTTCGGCTACCTTCAACTCGTAAGCCGGATCAGCTTCGATCGTATATTTCTGCAAGATGGTGCCCAATACGAGGACCGCTTCGTGAATGGCGAATTGTCTTCCGATGCAGGCACGTTCACCGGTCCCGAAGGGTTTGTACACGTGCGCCGGCCTGGCTTTGATGTTGGCGGGCAAGAATCGATCCGGATCGAACGCCTCGGGATCGTTGCCCCACACCGGATCGCGATGAAGTGAGGGGATGAGGACGAGCATCCAATCACCCTTCTTCATCGGATACTTGCCGACGAGCGTGGTGTCTTCGAGTGCCGCGCGGCCGTAGGCGGGAGCGGTCGGCCACAGACGCAACGATTCGTCGAGGACGCGTCGCACATATCGAAGTTTCGCGATCTTCTCGAAGGCGGGTTCCTCACCCTCCCACACCTTGTCGACCTCGGCTCGAGCCTTGGCCAGCACCTCAGGGTTTTGCGAGAGGTAGTAGAGCGCGAACGACAATGCGCCGGAGGTGGTTTCGTGTCCGGCGACAAGGAAGGTCACGACCTGGTGGCGGATGTTCAGTTCGTCGACACGGTTGGGATCGTTTTCGCGTGCCGCCCGCAGCATCAGTTCGAGGAGATCTTCAGGCCCCGGTTCGGTACTTGTCCGCCGGGCACGGATCACTTCGTCCACAACCTCGGCCATGTACGCCTTGCGGACCTCGTCACGTTGATCAGCGCGACGAGCGAGCACTCGCCCGAGGGCGGTCGACTTCAGGAACGTCGTGCGTTGTGAATGGGAGAGTGCGCCGACCATCGCCTTGACGAACGGATGCTGCTCTTCACGTTCGAAAGAGTCGAACGAGTAGCTGAATCCAGTGCGTCCGATGGTCTCCAGTGTCAGCTTGGTCATGTCAGCGGAGACGTCGACGGGGGAGTCACTTTCACGACTGTCCCAGTGGTCGACCAACTCGCCGGCCACGTCGAGCATGGTGCGGTGGTACGAGCGCATCGCAGTCTGGCTGAACGCCGGTGCCAGGAGATTGTGCGCCTTGCCCCAGTTGGGCTCGTGGTTGTACGCCGTGAACAGTCCGTCGCCGCCGATTCCGCGTAGCGCTTTGACCCCGGGTGCGAGGTGTTTCGCGAACCGGGACTCGTCGGACAGTTCTGCCACCATGTCCGCGCCCGAGGCGAAGACGAAGCGATTGCCCAGGACGTTTCTTTCGAAGATCGGCCCGAGTTCTCGGCCGATGCTCACGGAGTTCTGCAGCGGCGTCCGGATGTTGATCCCGAGGACGTCGCCGAGAACTGGCAGGCGCCACGCCGGATGCGGGATCTGAGCATCGGTCGTCGCCTCTGGAGTGGTGTCGACGCTCATGATGTGTCCCCCGGGTGAGATCGCTTACTGAATTGGTGTCTAGTACGCAAAGTACGCCTTACTGAATCGGTGTCAAGTAGTAATCTGACTTGCCTATGGTTGCACCACGAAAACGCCTGGACCGAGAGCAGCGGCGCACGCAGTTGCTCGACATCGGCGCGCAACTTTTTGCCGACCGCTCGTACGAGGACGTGTGGATCGAAGAGGTTGCCGAGATTGCGGGCGTCTCGCGAGGGTTGATGTACCACTATTTTCCAACCAAGCGAGACTTCTTCGCCGCAATCGTCGAGCGCGAATCGCAGCACCTGCTCGAGGTGACCGCACCCGACGCGTCGCTGCCGGTGCGCGAACAAGTGGCAGCCGGGTTGGATGCGTACTTCGCGTACGTGAAATCGCACAGCAGGGGAGTGCGCGCCATCAACGTCGGGACGCTCTCAGCCGAGGCCGGCATCCGAGCGATCGTCGAACGGGAACTCGAACAGCAGCAGATTCGAATCCTCGACGCACTGGAATTCGAGGGTGAAAAAAGGCAGATCGCTGCCGTTGCAGTTCGGGGATGGATCGCTTTCGTCCGGGCCGTCTGCCTCGACTGGCTCGATCAGCCTTCGATACCGCAGGAAGAGTTGAGAGTGATCTGTCTGCGGACCCTCTCCGGAGCATTGGGTATCGACCTCGAAACGTGAAATGCCGACCGCTCGGTAGCAGCCGGCATCTCTACGGACAAGTCCGACTAGTCGAGCGTCGAATAGAGATCGTCCCAGCCCTTGGCTACGTACATGTTGGTGTAGATGGATCCGTAGTACGTACTGCCGTGCAGAACGGTGACGTTCCCGGCCTGCACAGCCGGAAGTCGTTGCCACAACTTGTTGTCCGAGAGCTGATCGAAGGTGGTGTCGCTGCTGTCGGTGACGGAAACCATGACCGCGTCGCAATCGCGAAGGCGATCCATCTCCTCGATGCTCAGCCGCCCCTGATTGTCGAAACCGGTTGTGTTCAAAGTTCTTCCGCCGATGTCGGCGAGCGTCATGTCGGTGGGTTGGCGATTCTTCTTGCCAGTTTCCTCCGACACGGGAAGGCTGTCGATGTAGATCGTGGCCTTGTCCGGACTGTAGGACAAGCTTGCGACGGTCTTTCCCGCGATCGCCGAAGCGTGTCGAGAGCGAATGTCGGTGATCAGAGCGTCGTAGTCGGTGATCAGGCGATCCATGGTGGGTGTTCGACCCAACCAATCGGAGAGGCGGGTTAGGTTCTCCCGCCACGTTTGCTTCGATTCGGTCGTCAGGACAGGAGCGATGGCTTGAAGCTTTGCAGCGGGCCAGTACTCGTTGTCGGCGTTGACGCAGATGATGAGATCGGGTGCGAGTCCGAGGATCTGCTCCAGATTGGGCTTGTCGCTGAGGTATTCGGCCGAGCCGTCGACGGGAACCCACTCGGTGGCGGGTGAGATGTTGTATCCGAAGACCGGTAGTTCGAGGGCAATGGCGAGCTCGAGGTCGGTTCGGGCGTCGACGGCCAAGACCCGCTTGGGATTGGTCGGTATGTCGTAAGTTCCCAACGGCGTGGTGACGGTGCGTATTTGAGCGTTATCAGAGGCATTTGAACCGTCGCTGGAACTGCAGGACGACAGAATTGTTGCTACTGCTGCCATCCCTGCTCCGATGCCGAATCGGCGACGGGTCAGTGCGTCGACTAGTTCTTGCCAGGCGCGTTCGTCCGGCACGGTAGGTGTGGTGGTCAGCATTTTTCGATACCCTTCGGTCTGAGTCCGTATCGATCGTAGGGTCGGCGATACCAGATCACCTATATCGAAAACCGCCTGATCTTAGTCGATTTCGGCCAATGTCCGTGACTTACGGGTAATAGTGGCGCCGAAGGCCGCGGCGAGCGGGAACATCAGAACGCCGTACACCGCCGCCGGTACTGCCAATTGCACATTGTCGAGAAGACTGACGGCGATGGTGATCGCCAGCGTGCTGTTGTGAATGCCGATTTCCATGGAACTGGCGATGGCTTGTCGGTCCTCGATGCCGAATATCCGGGGAACGACGTAACCGACCGAAAGGCTCAGCAGACAGAACAACGCAGCGACGGCGCCGATGTCGACGAGATAGTCTGCGATGTTCTCGCGTTCGGAAACAACCGTTCCGACGATCACCAGTGCCAGAACCGCCGCAGATCCGATGCGGACGGGCTTGTCCATGCGCTCGGCAAAGGCGCTCGAGCGCAATCGAACCCACATTCCGAGGGCGACAGGAATCAGTACGACGGCAAAGACCTGAAGTACCTTCGTGAACTGCAGTCCGAGGGTGCCGTCCGCGTCTTCGGGTTCGAAGTACCCCAGCGCGAAGTTGGTGATCAGCGGAAGGGTCACCACCGCAATCACCGAATTGACCGCAGTCAGTGTCACATTGAGAGCAACATCGCCGCGGAACAGATGGCTGAACAGGTTTGCGGTCGTGCCGCCCGGTGATGCGGCGAGAAGCATCATGCCGACGGCGAGCAGTGGGTCGAGGTCGAACAACGTGACCAGGCCGAAGGCCGCAGCCGGGAGCAACAACAACTGACAGATCAGGGCAATCGAGACGGCTTTCGGCGCTTTTGCCACGCGGGCAAAATCTCCGACCGTCAAGGAAAGCCCGAGGCCGAACATGATGATGGCGAGTGCGGCGGGTAGGCCGACGGAGGTGAGTGCAGAGTCCATGAGTTAGTGGCTACTTCCAGTCACTGGGGGAATTTCACTGAAACTACCGTGATGCCCGAATCTGCGTGGCAGTTTGGATACATTGATGTATCGAACCGTGACGGCGTCGGTGAGCAGGGTTATCGTCGAATTATGTGCCGAAACATCACTGAACTTCGTGGACTCGAGCCCGCAGCTACGCCGGAGGAGATCGAGGCAGCCTCTCGCCAATACGTACGTAAGGTGAGCGGGATAGCCAAGGTGTCCGACGCCAATCGAGACGCCTTCGAGCAAGCGGTGCGTGAGGTAACCGAAACGACGACACGCCTGCTCAGCGCCCTGCCGCCTCGTAGACAGCCGCCGCAGACCGTCCCGCCGTTGCGTCGCCCGGAAGTACAGGCTCGGATCGCTGCTCGTTCGTCCTGACCCGAGTGGATCTCACAGATATCGACGTATGGGACGTCGACGCCTTGGACCAGCTGTCCGCTGGGCTGGAAGGCGTTCTGGTCGCTCACCGCGTCCGCGACATCCGTCGACGACTGACCACTCTGCGCAAAGAAGCCGTCGCTGACGACTTGCATATTCGTCAGGACGGAACCGTCTCTGCCGTTGCGCCCATCGCCGACGGTCACCCGCTCCACGTGCACGCCCAGTTGCTCGAGGTTGCAGTGCGAGAACTGATCGGTGAGGCATTACTCGTCAGCGCGGATCTTCATCATGCGTTGTCGCTCCGGTCCCAGGTCGGCACCGACCTCCGTGACAAAGCTGTGCGCGTGGGGGAGGAGTGGCGAGCGTTCAGCCCTGATCGGCAGCGTCAGATGTTGCGCCATGCACCCGATCTGATCGCCAACCTCGACGGAATTCCTGCAGCGGTTCGCAGTCCTGCCAATCTCGATCGGATTCAATCGGAACGAGCACGGCTGCAAGATGATTCGGTGCGAATCTCGCAAGAACTTCACCGAGAGTTCTTCGGCGGCAGACTGAGCAACACCGGGGCCGGCCAGTGGTACGCCGAACGTAAACTCGAGGATTTGGACGCGCTCGAAGAGTTGTTCCATGCCGAACCTTGTCGACGATTGCTGCTGATGGACATGCGCTCGGGTGAACGAGGCTTCGCCGCAATTGCGATCGGTGATCCGGACACCGCGGATCACGTCTCCGTGACGATTCCTGGATTGAACACCAACGTCAAGGACTCGATGCGCGGAATGGTCGGCGAGGCAACACGATTGCGAGCCGAGGCGATGCGCCAACTCGAACTGGCCGGCCGAAGGGAAAGCGTGGCCACCATCGCCTGGATCGGATACGACGCACCACAGGTGATCGGGCCTGGAAAGTTCGACATCGGTCGGGCCAGCTTCGACGTCAGTCGATCGTCCAAAGCAGGCATAGCCGCCGACGCATTGGGCAGCTTCTTTCACGGCCTTCGTGCTGCGTCGGTCAACGACCGCGTCCACATCACAGCGCTGGGCCATTCCTACGGATCGCTCGCGACTTCTCTTGCGCTGCAGCGCGGAGCCAGCGCAGCAGTCGACGACGTGGTGTTCTACGGTTCGCCCGGCGTGCGGGCCAAGGTGGAATCGGACCTCGGTATCGCCGACCGCCACGTCTACGTCATGAAAGCGGAAGGCGACAGCATCGCGGGGTTCGGCCGTTTCGGCGGCGATCCGACGCGCACCGAGTTTCATCGGTTGTCCACGGCTGAAGGAGTCACCCCGGACGGGGTCAAACACGAGCGGGCTTTCGGGCATGCGGAGTACGCGAGGACCGGGGACAACGGAGAACTGCGGATGTCCGGCTACAACCTTGCGGTTGTGGTTGCAGGGTTGCCGGAGTTGGCCGTTATGGCCTGACCTACCGCCTTACAGCGGCACTCATGCATCTGAGGCATTCGGCCAGGGGGTTGGTCGTTGACGACCAGTCCCGTCTTCTGCTCTATCGATTCATCGCACCCGGGGGCGGGCTGACGGTCTGGTGTCCTCCGGGCGGAGGCTTGGAAGGAGACGAAATCCCGTCCGAGGCGCTCGCGCGCGAACTGGACGAGGAGATCGGCTTGCGCGACTACGGCGCCGCCTCCCACGTGTGGAGTGAGGAGATCCGTGATCCGACAATATTGCCGGGTTGGGACGGTGCGATCAACGACTACTTCCTCGTTCCGGTGGAGGCTGCATTCGAGCCCTGTGGGTCGTTGGGGCGAGAAGCGCTTGCCGCCGAGTTTGTCGAGCACTTCGAGTGGTGGAGCGTTGACCGCCTTCTGTCACACGAAGGTCGGGAAGTGTTCGGGCCACGAGATCTACCCGACCGCTTCGCCCGCCTGGTCAAGGATGGGCCACCGAGTTCGCCGGAACGGTTTGTTCGATCGCTGTAAGGGCTGCGAGCCAGTGATTGCAATCGAGCCTTTGGGTATCGAAGGACGGCTAAGCTGGGGTTATGGAGCACTATGTGCGCAAGGAACCCATCCCGTACGCGTCTACGGCGGCGCCGGTCACTTCGGGTAGCCGGGTCCGACGGATGCTCCAACGATGGTGGATGCGGCTTCGTAGGTTGATGGGTGACAGTAAGGCCAGCCGGTACACCTCGCTCGCGCCGCGGCATCCTGATGGATCACGCACTGACGTAACTTCTTTCAACAGCAGTGGCAGCGGAAGATAACTGTCGGTTGAAAGACACTGCCCGGTGTTCGTCGAGAATTCGACGAACACCGGGCAGTGACGCATTACGTGAGCTGGAATCAGCGGAGGTACTGTCCGCACACCGGCCACGCGCCGGCGCCCTGACCGGCGAGGACGTTTTCCGCGACGCGGACCTGTTCTGCCTGGCTGGCGTTGGCGGCACTGCCCGCTCCGCCGTAGGCTTCCCACGTGCTCTGGCTGAACTGGAGTCCGCCGTAGTAGCCGTTTCCGGTGTTCGCAGCCCAGTTGCCCGAAGATTCGCATTCCGCGACACCCGACCAGTCGTGGGTGGCTGCAGATGCGGTGCCGGCGGTCAGTCCGACGGCTCCGGCTGCGAGAGCTCCGGCTGCGGCGACAGAGGCAAGGGCACGGGTAACGGTGGTCTTGGTCATTTTTTGTAAATCCTCTCGAGTCCCGCCGACGGAGGACGGTGACCGTCTCAGCTCCGCTCCCACCACTAGGAATGTTGTCGAGTCCGAACCGCGGGGTGGGACGGGCGGTGGCGATTCGGTAATGCCCGGTTGATCGGGCTGTCACCAACCATAAGAGATGATTACGGATTGGTCACGGGTCGGCGTGTCGACACATGTTTGTGCAACAGAAATGCATCAAAGAGTGTTTTCCCAGGTCGCGTGGCGATATGCCACCTCTCATGGCGTTACATAAACGAGATAAAGTGTGATGCAAGTCACTTCAAAAGCGCCTCGACGGCGTCGCTGCGCGGCGAATGTGTCGCTCGATCGGCCCGGTTTGTCGGCTTTTCGACCCGATTTCAGTCGCTCTGGAACCCCTGTCCAGCCGTGATCGGTTGTCGACCGACCGACCCGATTTACCTGCAGCGCAGCAGAATTGAAACGATCATCGCGCTGCCGGTCCTGGGCTCAAACGAGATTCTTGCTCGCCTTGATCCGACGGCGAATGTCGCGCATCTGAATGGTGTTGCCGGCCTGACGGATGGAGCGTGGGATGAACCTGTTGACGAACGACACGAAAATGAAGAGGTGTTCGAATCGGCGGCGATCGTCTTCGGTCCATTCGAGGTCGAGTTGGTCGCGGTAGATCGGTGGTAGGAATCCGACCGTCAGGAACCGCAGCAAGTTTCGGAACACCAGGCGTATCGGCCACGCGATCATTCGAAGGTTGACGAGGTCGACCAGATACTTCTTGGTGCGTTCGTCGATGACGACGCGTTCGCAACCGAGGTTCCAGTAGCGCTCGAAGTCGGCGCGGGTGGCCGGCCACATCTCCTCGGTGACCTGCAGCGTCGTTCCCAACGTTGATGCGGACTGATAGAACGATTCCGCCTGTTCTTCGGACATCTTGCCGTGCAGCAACTGATGACTGTCTTCGAAACCGATGAACAGGCATGCAGCAACCCATAATTGGAGTTCGCGATTGAAGGCGTTGTACTTGACCGGGCTGTTTGAATCCGACTTCACATGTCGGTGCACCGAGTTCACGGCCTCGCGGTAGGCCTTTCGCTCTTCCTCGTTGCCCAAAATCGCGACGGTGAGGTACTGGGTCGTGGTTCGCGCGCGCTTCCACGGATGCGAAGTCAGTGCACCCGATTCGACCTTGCTCTCCATGACGCCGTAGGCGACCTCGGGCCAGCCGAGCTGCAGGATGACGTTGGCAGCGGCTCCGGCGAACGACCAGAAATCGAGAGCGTCGGTGATGTGTGCGGGTTTACGGGCCCACCGCCTACGCTCGGCCGTGATGGTGATGCGTGTCCGATCGGTTCGAAGAGACGACTCGGACTTTCCCGAATCCAGGTAGTGAGTGGGCATCGATCTTCCTCCGTGAGGGGTGAGTTACTTGGTCTCGACGTTGCTCACGAGCCATCGATCGTCCGAGCGGACCAGGGATATGACCATCCGGTACTTCTGTGTATTGCCTTCTGGCGCAGCAACGTTCTTGGCCTGCTGGTCGACGAACACGAGTACTTCGGCCGACGAATCTTCGAGCGTCTCGATGCCGACGTCTGTCGCTGTCGCGCTCGCCTGACCTTGGCCTCCAGCGACAACCTCGCGCAGTGAATCGACCATGGTTCGGTAGGTGCCGGCAAATTCGTCGGTCGACATCGACGCGATGGTGTCCTTGTTGGCATCGAGGTTCTGATAGTCGAAGGAGGACATGATGGTCGAGTACTCCCTCGCGGTGTCCAGCGCTTCCTGCCGCAGCGTGTCTTCCTGATTCGCCGAGTACATCTGGAATCCGAGCACCACCAATGCTGCGACCAGCGCTACCGCCATTAGTGAGATCAGTGCGTTGCGTGGCTCCTTCAGGCGGCGAAGTAGCGACGGAGAAGTCGGATGTTCGGCCACCTCGGCTTCTGCCTCGTCGAGTAGTGCGTTGTCACCGTGTGCCATTTCCCAGTCCTTCCAACATCAATCTCCAGTAGTTCAGGGCGTCGACTCCGGTCGGAATCAGAATCGGATCCGCGACGACGGGCGGTCCGATCGGCGTGCCAGGGACCGTCGAGTTCTGCAATCCGAGGTCGTTCGGGCGGGGAGCATTCTGTGCTCCGCGTTGGACGAGGTCGTCGGCGGGGGGACAGTACATCGCCAGATTCGGACTGGTGGGGGAGAGATCGCCTACCTCTCGCCTGGGAGTGTCGTAGTTGCACACCGGCCCTTGCGTGGCAACCAACGCGAAATCGGCGCGATCGCCTTTGACGATGGATGCCAGTTTGGCAAGTCCTTCGGGGATCGTGACCAGTCCGGTTTCCAGGGCGTCCGTGCGGTCGGAGATGATCGGTGTGACAGTGACGAGATTGGCCAGGACCGCTCCGAAAGTGTTGTGGTACTTGTCGAACAACTGTTGAGCGCTGTTCAGGGCGGCGGGCGAATGATCGGTGAGGTAGATCAGCACCGGAGCGTTGGATTCGAGTTGTTCGGTGAAGTTCTTGGCAGCCGCCATTCCTCGGACAAACGAATCCGATTGTGTCGCCATGGAGTCCACCAAGGTGGAGGTTCGCGACAGCAGCGCGGCGAGTTCGGCCGACTGGTCGTTCAACTGCGCCGACATGGTCCCACCGTTGTCGATCATCGTCGCCAAGCTCGGGCCAAGCCCGTTGAACGAATTCCCCAATTCGGTCCCGATGTCGCTGATCGCTTGTGGATCAATCCCTTCCAGGACACCGGACGCCTGAAGCATCAACTGGCTCATCTGCACCGGCTGCTGATCCGCGGGCATGGCGATCTCGTCGCCATCTCGGAGATAGGGGCCGTGATCCGTGTTGGGGTAGATGTCGACGTTCTGGATTCCGGCGGCTGTACCCATCGTCACCTTGGCGACACTGTCGGTGGGTATCTCCGTGTTGTCGTTGAGTGAGAGTTCCACCCGAGCCGAGCGGGTGCCTGCGTCGAGTTCGACTTCACTCACCTTCCCCACCTGCACTCCGCGATACGTGACGACCGTGCCCTTGGTAAGTCCGAAGGCGTCGGACATGTTGGCGTGCAGCCGGATTTGGCCACCGAAACCCTGAGGGCCGACCACGTAGACGATTCCGAAAGGGATGACTACAGCGGCGATCAGAGCGAACAGGACGAGTTGAACAAGCGCGAGACGACTCAACGTGGACCTCCCTGAAGTAGATCGGTGAGAGTTCCCGCCGGCGCGATCGATTGACCTGCCATACCGCCGCTCCACAGTTTGTCGATCGTTCCCGGAATATCCAGAGCGCCGTCGAACACGAGGTAGTCACCTTGGACTGCACTGGTGAAGTTTTCGAGCAACCCGTTCATGTTCGCCAGTGTCTGGCCGATCTCCGAATTGAACGAATCCAGAGTTCCCACAACGGTCGACGCATCGTGCAGCATCGCGTCGAGCCCGTTGGGTGAGGAATCGAGGATGGTGTTTGCGTTGGTGGCGAGCTGAACGGTCGAGTTCAACAGGCTCGCAATCTGATCCTTCTGTCCGACGAGAATCGACACCACCTGTGGAACGGAATCGAGGTAGTTGTCGACAACTACCCGTTGCCCAGCCAGTTGGGAGGAGACCCGGGCAGCGAGGTCGACGGCCTCGTCGAACTCGCTGCGGTGACTGCTTGCCTCTGCCATCAGCGAAGTGAGGGTCTCGGTCAGAGAACGAACTTCACCCGAGCGCCCGGAAAACGCGGTGTTCAGTTCGCGTACAACGGTGTCGAGTTGATCGATACCGCTTCCGGTCAGAACCGTGCCGAGGGTGGCAAGTGCACTTTCGACCTGCGGACCGATCTCGGTGCGAGACTCCGGAATCGTGTCGCCGTCGCTGAGCGTGGAGCCGGACGGAACTTCCGGCACCCGAAGTCTGATGAAGGGGTTTCCCAGTGCGGACGGGAGTTCGACGGATGCTTCGACATTTTCCGGCAACTGCGTCGCGGCGTCCAGACTCAGCGTCACGTCGGCTCCGACGGCGTCGGCTGACAGTGCGGATACTCGACCGATGACTTTCTGGCCGCTGCGGACGTCTGCTCCCAGCACCAGACCGTCGGCGCCGGCCAGCTGTAGCGCCACGTTGTACGCGTCACCGTCGGCCGAACGACCCAGCGGAAGGTCCTGAATGCCTGCGCTACAGCCGCCGAAGGCGAACACGGCCGCACAACCCACACCGATGATCGTGGCACCGGCGACTATTCGAACCGAGTGCCGCGTCAATTGCCACCTCCGGGGACGGCTCCGCCGGAAATCGCGGAGGCGATGCCGAGCGGATCAGAAGTACTGAGGGGGAAGGAAATCGGATTCGTGAACCCGGCCCCGGTGCAGATCGGCAACTTGTAGGTGTCGCACAGCGGTTTTGCAACCGCGAACTGAGTCAATGCAGTCGAGACGTTGAGCCGGATGCGCCCGCGCTGATCAGGGCCGATAGTTTGGGAGAGGTTCTGCATCATCAACGGCACCAGGTCCATGAACTCGGCGAGGCCAGGTTGTTTGGAAGCCAGAGTGTCACCGAGAACTCGCACGTTGTCGGCTATTGCGCCGACATCGTCGCCGTGAGTTGTCATGAAACTGTTCAACTGGTCGAAGACGACCTGCAGATCCTGCAGAGGCTGTGAGATGTCCATGTTCTGGCCTGCCCACTGATCACCCAATACGCCGAGGTCACCGACAAGTTCGTCCAGGCTGACCTGCCGCGCGTCGAGAGCATTCATCAACGTGTTGAGATTGTCGACAAGGGAACCGATGTCTTCCGACCGTGCGCCGACAACTCCGGTTGCCGTGCTGAGGTTGCGAATTGCGGTATTGAATTGATCGCCTTGGCCCTGCCATCCGGCGGCGCCGCGGCTCACGAGATCACCGAGATTGCCTCCGTCCCCGGCAAATGCGTCGGCCAAAGTGCTGACGCTTCCCATCAACCCGTCGAAATCTATGGGGGAGTGGGACCGTTCGATCGGAATCTGATCGCCGTCTTTCAGCGTCTCTCCGCCGGTGTACGCCGGACCGAGTTCGATGTGGCGATCGCTGATAACCGACGGATTGAGAACATAGGCCGAAGCGTCGGCGGGCAGATCGACGGAGTTGGGCATCGACATCGCCACTCGAACAGAACTTCCGCGAGGTTCCACCGACGTGACTGTCCCGACGCCGACTCCGAGGACGGTGACCTTGCTTCCCTCGTAGATCCCGCCGACGTAGCTGAAATCGGCGTAGACGGTCTTGGACTGATCGGTTCGTCCGAAGACGTACCAACCGGGGAGTGCAATAGCCAGGGTCACGACCAGCATGGCAGTGACCGCTTTTCGTGTGTTCACCTGCAGCCCTCCATGATGCCGAGCGCGCAGAGCAGGTTGTCCGGGATCACGGCCGCCGGCGCGTTGACGTCGGTCCAATTACCGGTGCCGGTGGAGTCGGTGACCGAACGCAGAGCGGAAGGAAGACGAGTCAGCAGCAGGTCGATCTGATCTGCGTTGTTCTTCAGCGTGGTGGTGACCGCGACCAGGTTGTCGGTCATGGCCCCGAACTCTTCCTGACGATCGACGAAGGTGGTCGAGAGCTTCGAGATGATGATTGTCAGGTTGTCGACCAGTTGAGTCAAGGCGTCCTTGCGCATCGCAAGAGTACGAACGATCGTCTGAGCATTGGCCGCAGTACCGACTATCGAATCGGTTTGTGCCGCAGCCATGTCCGACAGCTCGCGGGACATGCTGAGAATCTGGTCGATCTGCTCACCATTCTGCGCGAAAGCAGCCGAGGCGCCGCTGATTCCGGCCAGAGCCCGGCCCACCTGATCGGAATCCGTGGGAATCACCTGCGAAAGGGTGTTCATCATGGACTCCATCGCCGCTAGGTCGACACCCGTGGCAGCATTGGTGGCGTCACTGCTGACATCGTCGAGGCTGTACGGCACCGTAGTGCGGGAAAGCGGAATGACCCGCCCGTCGGAGTCGTCGACCACGCCGGCCGGCACGATCTCCAGGTAACGCTTGCCCAGGACCGTCTTGAGTCTCACAGTCGCCGTGCTTTGGTTTCCCAAGGGTTGATCCTTGTCCAAGCGGAAGTTGACGACCACGTGGTCGTCGGCAAGATCGATCGAATCCACTCGGCCCGCGGGAACCCCGGCAACATAGACGGGGTCTGTGTCGGAGAGCCCGCTGGCATTGGCGAACTCGGCTGTGTATGCCGACGTGCGGACGTTGTACCAGAGTTTCGGAATGCCCAGTGCGGCGGCGAGTCCCACCACCAGAACGAAGATTCCGAGACTACCCAGCGCGAGAGCTGTTCCGCTACCGCTGCGTCGGCGATCCCCTTTGAACAGGAAGAGCATGATGCCGACGAACACGTCGATCAGTTTGACCAGGAACATCATGAGCACACCGGTGAATGTGTCGGACCGAAGATGTTGGCCTCCATGTCGCCTGCCTTCAGAGTGAAATTGCACAGATACAGGCTGATGAAACTTCCGTAGCTGCCGATACGGTTGGCGGCGTCGGCGAACTGGGGAAGGTTGGTGACCAGCCTGTTGAACTCGTCGGTGCTCGCAATCCAACTGCCGGTGACACTTTCGAGTTGTTGCACGGTCTGACCGAATGCGCCGTTCGACCCGGCCATGATCTGAGCCAACGACGAGACAGTGCGGTTTCCCTGGTCCAAGAGCGAGACCAGTTGATCGTTCTGCCCGACGACGGCGGTGCTCAGGCTGTTCAAACCGTCCAGCAGACTGACCAATTCGGGTTGGCGCTCGTCCACGGAGGTGAGAAGAGTGTTCATGTTCGTGAGTAGTTGCGCGAAGACGTCCTGACGGTCGACCAGGCCGGAACTCATGGCCGCGATCTGATCGAGAAGTGTGGTCATTGCTTGGCCCTGACCGTTGAAGGTTTCGACAAAACTCCGCGTGAGAGTGTTCACCTGCTCGGGCTCGAGTGCGGCGAACAACGGTTTGAAGCCGTTCATCAGTGCGGTCAAGTTGATCGGCGGAGTTGTCTGCGCCAGCGGTATCGTGTCACCCGGTTCGAGCCGTTGTGCGGATACCGTTGTCGCACTGTGATCCTGGGTCAGTGCCAGGTATCGAGCACCCAGCATGTCGCCGTAACGAACTGCGGCACGGACATCCGACTCGAGTGAATACTGTGATTCGATTTCGACGTCGACGATCGCCTTGCTCGTACCGCCGCCGTTGTCTGCAAACGCGACCGAGTCCACGCGGCCGACGCGCACACCCGACATGGTGACAGGGTTACCCGGGTTGAGTCCTTCGACGTCGGTGAACTCGAACGAGTACGAATCAGTGCTTCCGCGAACCGGAACCGACAATGTGTTCGCCACGAACGACGCGCAGGCGACGCCGGTGATGCAGAAGAGTGACAACCGAATTACCTGGCCAGGACGGACCTTCACGGGACGGTCACCTCGTTACCTCTGACCAGCGGCCCCAACATCAGTGTTGTTGCCGGGTTGGGGGTGTCCGACTGCTCCGGCGAGCCACCCTGCAGTTGGTCTTCGAGGTATCGCAGCGTGGCAGCCTCGGCTTCGCCGCCCACGACCGGGGCACTGACGGGTTGCATTGGCGTCAGGTTGGCGCCGGAACATTGCGCGCCGCGCGAGTCCCCGTACTGCGGGCAATCGGCGCCCGTGTAGGGGAGCGGTTCGGCGAACGTGGCGACTGCTGTGATGTCGAACTTTCCGGTGGCGAAGACCCGAGCTCCGGCGGTGCCGAACGTGCTGGCATTGGCGAGAGTGGAACGCAGTCCGTCGGGATTGGCGGCGGTGGTCGCGAGTATCTTTCCGGCGGAATCGATCACAGTGATGATGTTGCTGTTGTTCGTCGCGACGAAATCGTCGACGGTCGCGGCGAATACGGCCGCCGCGCCGATCGAGGTCTCGAGGTTCGCCCTGTTGGCGACCATGTTGTTCGAGACGGATGTGGCTGCGGCGAGGGTATCGAGAATGTCGGGGGTCGCGCGGTCCAGTGCGTCGACGACAGTTCGGAATTCCGGAGTGGATTGCAGGAATTGGTGGGCGGCAGGAGCCAGTGCACCGGAAGCGGCGCTGAGATTGTCTATCGTGGTACCGATCTCGGCTCCGTTTCCGTCCAGAGCTTGGCCGAGTGCGGTCAGAGCCGTTTGAAGTTTCTCGGGTTGCATCGCTGTGAGGACTCCGACCAACTTGGTGTACACGTCGTAGAGGGCGACGGCCTCGGGTCCGTCGTCCATGCGGATTTCGTCACCGTCCGCGAGGGTCGTTCGGCCCTGTCGCGTCGGGTCGTCCACGAGTTGCATGTAGATGTCACCGAAGAACGTACGTGGAACGACGCGAGCCATCACGTCGGCGGGAATCTTTGATGCATCGTCAGTCTGTATCTGTAGTTGCACAACGGATTCTGTTGTTCCTGATCCGATTTCACCGATTCGGCCGATGTTGATCCCGTGGTACCGGACCGGTGCCTCGCCGCTGATCAGGCCCGCCGTGGCCGGAACCGCGACGAACACGTCGGTGCTCTGCTCGAGGTTTCCGGATCCGCGCAGCACCATCGTCACTGCTGCCACGACGGCCACCACGATGGCGATGGTGCCGCGCAGTGCATAGACGATCTTCGTGCGTGTAGTGAGTCTGTCCACGGCTCAGATCCCCATTCCCGGGATCTGGGGGACGAGGCCCCACAGGCCGAAAGTCATCAGCACGTCGAGGATTCCGATCGCAAGGATGGCGGTCCGAAGCGCGCGGCCGGCAGCTTGACCGACACCCGCCGGTCCGCCCGAGGCGTAGTAGCCGTACGCGCAATGCACGAGCGCGACGACGGCGGCGAAGACCACCGCCTTGAGTCCCGAATACAGGAGGTCCTGCGGCGAGATCGCCAGATGGAAGAAGTAGTCGTAAGTACCTGCCGACGCGCCGTTGAAGAACACGACGACCAGTCGGGTCGAGAGGTAGCTGGCCAAGAGTCCGATCATGTAGATCGGGATGACGCAGATCATGGCAGCGATCACCCGCGTACCGGCGAGGAACGGGATCGATCGGATCGCCATCGAGTCCAGGGCGTCGATCTCGTCGGAGATACGCATGGCCCCGATCTGGGCAGTGAAACCCGTTCCGACTTTGGCTGCCAACGCGATAGCGACGACAACAGGTGCAAGTTCGCGTGTGTTGGCAACCGCGGACAGCATGCCCGAGAGCGAAGTCATGCCGACAAGTTCGAGACCGCGATGTGTCTCCACACCCAGCATCATCGCGGCGGCGAGAGACATCGCGAACACGATGCCGATGGTTCCGCCGCCGGACAACAGCGAGTTCGTTCCGAAGCTGACTTCGCTGATCTGTCCGAGCACGTGTTTGCGGTACTTGGTGAGAGCGAAAGGTATCGAGGCGATGGTGCGGATGTAAAAGGTGACGTGCTGACCGAGCGATACCAAGCCGTCGCCTGCGGTCCGTAACGGCCTGCCGGCCTGACGCGCTCGGATCCGGAGATCGACGAGTGACATCAGAATTCACCGACTGCCGGCACGATCACGGTGTACAACGCGGACAACACCGTGTTGACGATGAAGACGAGCGCGAACGCAATGACGACCGCTTCGTTGACTGCGTCGGCAACGCCGCGAGGGCCGCCCTTTGCATGCAGACCTTTGAAGGTGGCAACCAAAGTCGAAGCGAGGCCGAAGATTGCCGCCTTCACCAAAGCCATGACGAAGTCGGAAGATCGACCGTACTGACTGAACGTTGCCATGAACGTTCCGGCGGGAAGATGCTGGACGTAGATGTGGTACAGGTAGCACGCGATCACACCGCCGAAGGTCACCATCGAACACAGTGCAAGGGAGACGATCACTGCTGCAACCAATCTCGGTGCGACCAGGCGCTCGATCAGGTCTATGCCCATCACTTCCATCGCGTCGATCTCTTCACGGATCTTTCGTGAACCCAGATCCGTGCAGATCGCCGATCCTGCGACACCGGCCATCATCAATGCGCACACCAATGCCGCGGCTTGACCGACGATGATGAAAGCCACGACTGCCCCGGAATAGCCACCAGCGCCGATCCTGCCTGCCAGTTCGCCGACCGACACGGCGATGAAGACACCGATCGGAATCATGAGAAGCAACGATGGGCCGGTGCTGACGCGGCCGATGAACAGGGTCTGAGTAACCGTCTCGTGCAACGAGAGTCGTCTGCGGAGGATTGCCGTGAACAGGCCGAAGAGTGCCTGAACCGAGAATCCGATCAGATAGCCCCCCTGTAACGCTACGTCTCGCACCGGGCCCTTCGCGGCTGGTAGCTCGTACGTCATCTAATTGAATTCCTTTGCAGATCAACAGTGTTCGGCACGGAGTTCGAACTGTTCGAGCGCTGGCGGTCGGGCGAACTGCCTGTGAAGCATCTCACACATATATGTGTCCAAGCAAGCATTATGTGAACCGAAATTCTCGTCGACTTGTCTGCAGTGTTGATCGAATTTCCGCTTTTGACGTGGAAGTATCGGGGCCGTTCATGCCACTGCCCCGTGTATGTTTACGAATATTCCGAATCTGTCAGCCGGATTGCTTCGCGGCCGTGGGGACTGAGCCTCGAGCGGTGACCCTACCCATTGTCGGCGGCTTCGGGCAACGTTTTGTTAACCGAAATTCTCGGTGAAGGGCTCGTCGGCTGGCGTCAGGGCGAAGTTGTATGTCGTGATCGAACGGCGTTTCACCAGCTGTTATCTGGCGGCAGAAACGCAATGTGCTGAAAAATGTGTGTGCATCCGCGGAATCATGCTTATGCTGATTCTCGTCTGGTGGACAGGCGGATCGAGGTACTTCGAGCGTGAAGGCTGGAGAGTGGGGTACACGGTGAGCCCGAGCGAGCAGTTCGTCGACGCGCAGTCGTCGAGCGGGATTGTTCGGCAGGCGAGGTCCGATTCCGTCAAGAGGCGCCCGAAGGATCGCAAGGCGCAGATCTCGGCAGCGGCGGCAATCGCGTTCAGTGAGCGCGGATATCCAGCTGTCAGTGTCGATGACATCGCGTCGGCTGTGGGTATTTCGGGTTCGGCGCTCTATCGGCACTTTCCGAACAAGTACGCGATGTTCCGCCACGCGGCGTTGGAGTTGACCGAAGCGCTCGCCAGTGCCCTGGACGTCGTCTCGGTTGCGCCTGCAGCGACCGACGCGCAGCGGTTGCGCGAAGATCTGATTGCAGTGATAAGAACGACAATTCGCAATCGGCGTACGGCCGGAATCTATCGGTGGGAGAGCCGGTTTCTCGAAGCCGACGATCGGAAATCCGTTCGAGCGCAAGCCAGCGCGGTCAATCGCCGGGTAGCCCGGCATCTTTCGCGCTCCGATCCGGCAATGACGGCGCGTGAAGAGACCCTCGTCGTGGCAGCGATGTTCAGCGTGATCGGCAGCATCACCGTCCATAATCTGTTGCTGCCCCAGCGGGTGATGGAGCAGGTTCTGCTCGAGGCGTGTCTGGCGATAGATCACGGCGAGGGCGCAACCACCGCGAGCCGTCTGGAGCAGTCCTCGTTGCCCAGAACGGTGACAACGAACAAACGGGAACGTCTGCTGCAGGAAGCCGTGCGACTCTTCGACTCTCGCGGGTATCACGACGTCAGCATCGAAGAGATCGCTGCGGCCGCCGGCTTGAACGCCTCCGGTATGTACCGCTACTTTCCCAGCAAGGCCGAGCTTCTCGGTGCCGTATTCTATCGAGCCGCTGATCGTTTGGACTTGGCTACTGCAGCGGTGTTCGATTCCGCTGACTCGCACGAAGAAGCGCTCCGGTCGTTGTCGGCGATGTATGTGGAATTGTCGTTCGCACAGCACGAATTGATGTCGGTCTACTTCTCCGAGATGAACAATCTTCTGCCGAGTCATCGAAGCGATCTGAAGAACCGCCAGAAGCTTTACGTGGTCGAATGGGCGCGGGTACTCCGCGAAATCCGGCCTGAACTGTCGGCGGTAGAGGCGAAGTTCGTGGTTCATGCTGCGCTCAACCTGGTTCCGGACGTCGGCCGCATGATGAAATTCGACGCTGCCGCGGAGAACGCGGCCAGGTTGCAGATGTTCATGTCGGCAGTACTGTTCGGCCGTCAGGCCGCCTCGACCGTGTACACGCGCCGCGGAACATCGGCCTCCTGAAACGTGTCGGTGGGTGTGCGTAGTCTGGCCCACTATGAGCGAAGTCGTGTCACTGGCAGCTGCCCGTCGCATAGCGCTTGCCGCTCAGGGATTCGGCAAATCGCATCCCACGACGGTCACGCGTCGCAATCTGGTCGGCGTGATGGACCGGTTGCAGGTGCTGCAGATCGACTCGGTCAATGTCTTCGAGCGCAGTCACTACCTGCCGGTTTACGCTCGGTTGGGGGCGTACGACAAATCCAGACTCGATCAGCTCGCCTTCGCCCCCGGCTCGGGTTACCTCGAATACTGGGGCCACGAGGCAACGTTCTTGCCGGTGGACATGTGGCCGTTGTTCCGCTGGCGGATGGATCAGTTTCGCGACAAAGCACTCGGTGACAAGGACGGGTGGGCTTCCGACCGGAGTGTCTTCCTCGATTGGTTGCGGCAGGAGTTGCGCGACAACGGTCCGATGGCGGCGAGCGAGATCGAACACGAAGCGAACACACGACGCGGTCCGTGGTGGGGGTGGTCCGATGTGAAGGTCGGGCTCGAGACGCTGTTCCGTTGGGGCGAGGTGGTCTCGGCGGGGCGCGCCGGTTTCGAGCGTCGTTACGGCCTGGCCGAGCAGATGCTTGAACCCGAGATACTCGACGCACGGGTCGAGCGGTCGGAGGCGATACGCGAGCTGGTGCTGCGGGGAGTGAGGGCACATGGTCTGGGCACACTCGACGACATCGCCGACTATTTTCGTCTGCCCAGCGCAGAAGCACGAACCGCGTTGCAGGAACTCGAAGAGGCCGGCAGTGTGCGCCGGGTATCCGTCGACGGCTGGGAGCGTCGAGGTAAAGCACGAGAAGTGTGGATCGATCCACAAGCGAAGCGTCCCAGGTCCATCCGTGCGGAAGCGTTGTTGTCCCCCTTCGATCCGGTAGTGTGGGCACGCGATCGAGCGTTGCGGCTCTTCGACTTTCACTACCGGATCGAGATCTACACTCCAGCCCACAAGCGAGTTCACGGGTACTACGTGCTCCCGGTCCTGATCGACGACAAGATCTGTGCCCGAGTCGATCTGAAGAACGACCGTCAGAACCGTCGGCTGCTGGTGCGCGCGGCGTGGGCCGAACCCACCGCGGACGCCGACACTGCTCCCCGGTTGGCGGAACTCCTACGCAGAACTGCGCATTGGCAGGGCTGCGAGACCATCGAGGTGGAGAACAAGGGCACGCTGTCTAGGGATCTGTCCGCCGCCCTTGCGTGAGCTGTCGTGGCTGCGAGGGCGAGTGTCATTCGGGTACGGTTATGCGCCCGTCGACTGCGGCTCTGTTGATGGACTTTCTCAACTCGGAGCAGCTTCCGGATCGAATGCTCGTCGGTGCGACGTGTTCGCGGTACTCCAAACATGTGGTGCGAGAATCTGATCGCCACTGAGTCGACGTGTGGTGCCAACTGTTCTTCTCGACGAGGACGTATGCTCCGCACCGCTCACAGTCCAGCGGTTCCATGGTCATCGGTCCACCCCTGCAGCGGCTTTGCGAGCGATGTTGTCCGCGACCTCCTGCTTCCACACCTCGATGGGTTTGCTTGTGTCCATTTCGAATTCGAAGCGATCGACCATCTCGGGCGTGACGTCGGCGACGTCGACGTAGAACTGTTCGTACCAGCGTCGCAGTTGATAGACCGGACCGTCCTCGGTGCAGAGCAGCGGGTTGTCGATGCGAGTCTTGTTCTTCCAGATCTCGATGTCCTGCTCGAACCCGACGCCGATGTAACCGATCATCGCGTCAACGGTTTGGTCCGCTATTCCGGCGGGAAGTTCGTCGGTCTTCTTGACGGTGATTCCGTACATCAGGACGAACTTGTTCGGGCTGATCGGGTAGTGGCAGTTGATCAAAACCGAATCCACCTTGAACGTTTCGTACTGGTACACCAGATCGTCGACCATGAAAGACGGCCCGTGATAGGCGGCCACCGAGAGGTTCGAGACCAACTTCGGCACGTCGGGGTCGGTCCAGGTCACGATGTCGTCGCGGTTGATGCCACTTTGCTCCTGGATCGCGACGTGCCCTTCGAAGACGTTCTTGAAATAGGTGGGGAACGAGAAGTGCACGTAGAAGAAGTGCGCCATGTCGACGACGTTGTCGACGATTTCTCGGCAGTTCGTATCGATGACTATCGACTTCCACACCCAATCGGTCCACTCGTGCTCCGCGGACTTGATGATCGGAATGGCGACCTCGGCAGGAGGCGGATTGCCTTCGGGGTCGTGCCAGACGAAGAGCAGGTCATCCTGTTCGAGCGTGGTCCAGGCGCGGGTTTTGGCAAGCGGAGGGACCCGGCGGGCATAGGGAATCGCCGTGCACTTTCCGTTGCCTCCCCAGCGCCAGTCGTGAAATGGGCACGCGATCGAATCTCCCTTGATCGTGCCCTGACTGAGATCGCCACCCATGTGTCGGCAGTACGCGTCGAGGACCTTCACCTCGCCTTGGCTGTCGGCGAATACGACAAGTTTGGTGCCGAAGGCCTCGATCGGATGTGGATTTCCGTCGTGAAAATCGTTCGCGAGCCCGAGGCAGTGCCAGCCGCGGGCAAACCGCTCAGGGGTAACGCCTTCGTCGATGACGCGGAATTCGTCGACTTCGCCCAGGTCCATTGTGGTCATAACGCCGTCCTCTGTTCAGGGGTCTGTCCGTGCCACTGTGGCGAGGAGTGAGCTCAGGTTCAACGGGTGCAACCGGTGATCGGTATAGGTGCAGGTGGCAGTGACCATGCGGGTTCGTCTCCCGCACGGTGGGAAATGCCCTGGCGGAGCGCGCCGACTGAGCCGAGATTGGCAGTCGGCAGCGAACACATCGCCCAGCGGTGCCCGCTCGACGGACGGATCACCGGAACGGAGACATCCATGTTGGTCGGACCGATCACCGAAGAGCCCATACCCATGTCAACTCTCGACAGACTGGCGATGGTGATGGATTGCTTTCGTGACACACCTCGACTGACGCTGGGGGAGGTGGCTCGTCGAACCGGAATTCCGCGGTCGTCCGTGCACAGGATGCTTCTGAAGCTTGTGAGAATGGACTGGCTTCGACGAGAAGGGCTCGAGTACGAAGTTGGAGACAAGCTCGGTGACCTCGGGGCAATTTCGTTGTATCGAAACAAGTTCGAGAGAGTGGTGGTGCCGTTGTTGTACAACCTGCACCTCGTCACGGATCAGGCTGTCCATCTCGGAGTCCTCGAGGGAAGCAACGTGCGCTACGTCCAGAAGATCGGCAGCCGGGCGATACCCGAACTCCAGACAGGCGTCGGCACTCGAATTCCTGCACGGTCCTCGGCCATAGGCAAAGCGCTCTTGGCGGCGGATCGCCGTTCGCCGCTCGCGCAGCCTTCTGGAATTGCCCACCGTCAGCGCGGCGTCGTATTCGGCACGTGTACTTCGGGACTCGGCTGTATCGGAGTACGGGTCGGTGCACTGGGAGGGACCGAAGTCGGTCTGTCGATCAGTGGCCCGCTGGTTCGAGGCAAGATCGACGATCGGCACGTTGCACCCGTGCAGATCGCCGCCGTGGCAATCTCCCAGTATTTCGAGGTGCCGGACCGTCGTCACCGGCAGACCGGGTAGTGCCCCGCAACGCACAGAGTGCGCCTCCCTCGACTACGCGTAAAGCGCAGTGGGGGAGACGCACTCGGACAAATCTGGGTCAGCGAAGAGCGGCAAGCGCGTCGATACGCCCCACAGCACCTTCCATGATGCTTTCGATCAATTCCTTACAGCTGGGCAGATCGTTGATCATGCCGACAACCTGACCCGACGCGAGAACACCGGCTTCGGTGTTGCCCTCGACCAGTCCGGCCTTGAGCAACATCGGGGTGTTGGCGGCCATGATGATCTGCATCAGCGTGCGGTCACCCGAGCGCTTCATCGCCAGACCGTCCTTGGCGAGCGTCGACCACTTCATGCCTGTCATGGCCTTGAACTTGGTGGCGTTCTTGGCTGCAGCGATCAAACCGGTTGCATAACTGGAACCTTCGAGGCTGTTGACCAAGTCGGTGTTGAGCACGCGGTGAGGCATGCCGTCGACCTTGCGAGAGACTGTTGTATCCGTCAGTCCGCGCTTGAGATACTCCTGCTTGACGGAATCGGGTACCGAAGAGTCACTGGTGAGCAAGAAACGCGTCCCCATCGCGACACCGGCAGCGCCGTACGCCAACGCGGCGGCCAGCCCGCGGCCGTCGAAGAATCCGCCACCGGCGATGACCGGAATATCGACCGCGTCGAGAACGGAGGGGAGGAGCAATGTCGTTGCCACACCGCCGGTGTGACCACCACCTTCGCCGCCCTGGACGATGACGGCGTCCGCGCCCCAGGACGCGACCTTGACCGCATGCTTCGCGGCACCGATCGAAGGTACGACGACGATGCCGTGGTCCTTGAGCTTGGCGATCAGTTCCTTCTTGGGAGCCAAGGCAAACGACGCGACCTTGACGCCCTCACGGATCAGCAGGTCCGCGCGCTGCGGGGCGTCGGTGGCGTCGGCACGCATGTTGACGCCGAACGGCTTGTCCGTGAGCTGCTTCGTCTTCTTGATCGCGTGCTCGAGCTCGTCGTAGGTCATCGTGGCCGAAGCCAGGATGCCGAGACCACCGGCGTTAGCCGTCGCCGACGTCAGTGCGGGCCCGGAAACCCAGCCCATACCCGTCTGCACGATCGGGTACTCGACACCGACCAGTTCGGTCAGCGCGGTCTTCAGGGTAGGGGTCATGCCGAGACCTCACGGTCCCGGAGGTTGCGCGGATCGAGGGTCTCACGGATGAGGTGGAGTTCTTCGGCGGTGGGGTCGCGGGTGATACCGGCCTCGGCGAGTCCGGCAACCTCGAACGAGGTGTTCTCGGCTACCTCTTCCGCCGTGACGCCGGGGTGAAGGCTCAACGCGCGGAACGTGTTTCCGGGACCTCCGAAGTCGAAGACACCGAGGTTGGTGACGACGCGGGGGATGTTCAGGTACTTGTATGCCGGGTTCTCGGGGTCGATCTGGTCGTAGCCGACACCGCACACCACGTCGACCTTGTCGACGAACACTCGCTTGGAGTGCTTGGGGACGAAGTAGCTCGTCGCGTGGTTGATGGTGTTACCCGGGGCGCCGCGCACACCGAACATCTGACGCGTCGGCTGCTGAAGCGGGCCGAAAGCGGAGAGGTTCTGGTTGCCGTGGCGATCGAGCTGATTGGCACCCATGACAACGTGGCGACGGCCGGAAGCGACGACGTCGAACACCTTGCGGAAGGGCATCCATCCTTCGACGGGGCCCTTCGTTCCGACTGCCGGAGTGTCCTCGAGGATGAGGGCTTCACCATCGGTGATCAGCAGGTCGGGTTCGGTGGTGAGCCGAGCCAGGCGAGCGCCGATGGTGGACGACGTCGACATGGGGCTGGCCATGATTTCGCCTGCACCGGAGAAGATTTCAGCGCATGCGAGAACAACGTACTCTGCGCGGGTGACGGTGGATTCGCTCATTTTGCCTGCTCCCCTGCCTTTGATGAATCGGCAAACTTCTTTACTGCGGCTTGGTAGTCCTCTTCGCTGCCGGAGAGGAACGTGTCGACGAACGCCTGCCACGACTCGGGGGTCTTGGCGGACTCGGCGTAGTGACGCTGGAACTTCTCGTCGCGGCCGTAGCTTTCGCCGGCCAACGTGAAGTGTGCACCATTGGGTGCCTCGACGACGGCGTCGACCATCATGCGGTTGAGCAGAAGGTTCTGCAGTGGAACGGATTTGACCAGTTCCTCCGTCTCGACGATGCGTTCGACGGAGACGTAACGCTTCTCGGCGGCCATGCAGTACAGGTCGTCGAAGTACGGGTCGACGCCGTTGTACGCGGCATTGCCGTGCTTGTCACCGAGATTGAGGTGGACGAACGACGCATCGAGGTTGAGCGCAGGCATCGCGATCAAGGTCTCGGAACGGCCGTCGGCCTCGGGATACGGGGAGGTGACGGTCTTGAGTTCGTCGCCCCAGAAGTTGCGGACGTCCGAGCCCAGGCCGGCGCGGATCGGGAGGAAGGGGAGACGGGCGGCAGCGGCTTCGAGGCCGCACTTGACCATTCCTTCGTCCATCTCGCGCACTTCGATCTCACCGGCGGTGCGCGCCTTGGCAAACCACGGATCGTAGAACGGCGCGGAGTCCAGGGACACGAAGCCGTAGTACGCCTTCTTGACCTTGCCGGCCGAGCACAGCAGTCCGAGATCCGGTCCGCCGTAAGTGACCACGGTCAGGTCCTTGATGTCCGAACGCAGAATTGCACGCACGAAGGCCATCGGCTTACGGCGAGATCCCCAGCCGCCCAAGCCGATCGTCATTCCGCTGCGGAGTTCGCCGACTACCTCGTCGAGCGACTTCGTCTTGTCACGCTTGCTAGCCATGTTTTTCTCAGCCTTCCTTCTGGGTTGCGTTCTCGCGCGGCTTGCCGGTGGCGACGAACTCGTCGCGGTGCTCGTCGGACACACCGAGGAGGTTGAGTTCGAAGGTGTAGCCCTGCTCGAGGCGGTAGCTGCCCTTGACGTCGACCGGGTCGATGCCGTTGATGGCTTCCTTGGCGCACCGGATGATGCGGGTGTCCTTGGCGGCGATCTTCGCGGCGATTTCGCGAGCGCACTCGTCGAGCTTCTCTCGCGGAACCACGTCGTAGACGCTGCCGAACTGCTTGAGTGTGTGGGCGTCGACGCTCTGCGCCGTGTAGTAGAGCGTGCGCATCATGTGTTGCGGCACGAGGCGCGAGAGGTGTGTGGCAGCGCCGAGTGCGCCGCGGTCGACCTCGGGGAGGGAGAAGATCGCGTCGTCGGAAGCGACGATCACGTCCGCGTTCCCGACCAGTCCGATGCCGCCACCGACGCAGAATCCGTTGACTGCCACGACGACGGGCACAGCGCAGTCGTAGACGGCAGCGAAGGCTGCGGCACAACCGCGGTTGGCGGCGACCAGTGCGTCGAATCCCTCGGTGGCCTGCATCTCCTTGATGTCGACGCCGGCGTTGAATCCGCGTCCCTCGGCTCGCAGGATCACCACGTGCGTGTTCAGATCCTTGCCCGCGTCGAGGATGGCGTCGGCAAGCTCGAACCATCCCTTGGACGGGATTGCGTTGACCGGCGCGTAGTCGATGGTGACCGTGGTGATGCCGGTTCCGTCGGAGGAGGTGCTGATGCCCATATCGGGATTCCTTACGTCTGTGTACCAAACCAAGCGATTGCTTGGTAAGTTAGCACACAAGCGGAGCCGACAAGCCCGAGCAGAGTGCATTAGGAGACAAAAATGAGTGGATTGGTCGACGGACGCGTAGTCATCATCACCGGGGCAGGTCGAGGTATCGGACGCGCGCATGCGTTGGCGTTCGCGGCTGAGGGTGCCAAGGTCGTCGTCAACGACATCGGTGCGGGTGCCGACGGTTCCGAGACCGGCGAAAGTCCGGCCGAGCAGGTTGTCGCGGAGATCATCGCTGCAGGTGGCCAAGCAGTGGTCAACGGAGACGACGTCGCCGACTGGGCGGGCGCCGAAAATCTGATCAAGACCGCGATCGATACTTTCGGTGGCCTGGACGTACTCGTGAACAACGCAGGCTTTCTGCGTGACCGCATGCTCGTCGGCATGAGCGAAGGCGAGTGGGACGCGGTAATCCGTGTGCACCTCAAGGGGCATTTCGCGCCCCTGCGTCACGCTGCTGCCTACTGGCGCGGTGAAGCCAAGGCAGGCAAGACCGTCGACGCACGCATCATCAACACCAGTTCGGGTGCAGGACTGCAGGGTTCGATCGGCCAGGGCAACTACGCTGCGGCGAAGGCCGGTATCGCCGAGATGACCATCCAGGCCGCGGCCGAGCTCAAGAATTACGGCGTCAGTGTCAACGCGATCGCACCTGCTGCGCGCACGCGCATGACAGTCGGTGCAGGTGGGGCGATGGCAGAAGCGATGGCAGCTCCGGAAGAGGGCTTCGATGCCATGGCTCCCGAGAACATCTCGCCGCTGGTCGTCTGGCTCGGCAGCGCCGAGGCCAAGGACGTCACGGGCCGGGTATTCGAGGTCGAGGGCGGAAAGATCACCGTCGCGGAGGGCTGGCGTCACGGCCCGAGCGAGGACAAGGGTGACCGTTGGGACCCGAAGGAGATCGGGCCCGTCGTGGCAGCGCTGTTGGAGAAGGCTGAGATTCCGACGCCGGTGTACGGGGCGTAGGGCCTCCGGCCCCGTGAGTGGTTAAGGAGTGCAGGGACTCCTTAACCACTCACAGGCGGCGTGCCGCCTACGCAGGCGCCCGAACCACCAGCACGGTGCCGGGGAACTCTGCTGCGAGCTCGCGCCGCGAATGCTTCACGCAGGCGGTGCCGTAGCCCTTCTTGCGGGACTCGGGTGCAATCCAGATCGCGACGTTGACCTCTTGGCCGTCGAGTTCGCCGAACACCAGACCGACGCTCTTCGGGCTGTCGCCGGAGACGTCCTCGGCGACGAACCAGGCAGCGCTCTCGTCGTCGATACGACCGAGACCGCCGACGCGCTCGGCTTCGATTCGATCCTCGCTCCACGGATTGCCGTCTTCGCCGAGCTGCTCGCCCGAACGAATCGTGAACAGCGACTTGTCTTCTGCGCTGTCGCTGAACGGACGCAAGCTGAAGTTCTGCCCGCTGCTCGCGGGGCGATCGAGCGTCGTCCATTCGAGTGTTGCGTCGAGATTCTCCAGCTCGCCCTGGATGCGATCGCGTGCAGCCTTGGTCAGTGCGCTGAACTTGAGGCTCAGAACTGCTTCGGCATTTGCTTCCGACGTGCCGAGGAGTTCCGCGACGGTGGTCAGTGCCTCCTGGTGGTCCTTGCTGTCGACCACTGCATCCAGCACCTCGTGGCGACGCTCCAGCGCACGCACGAGTGCGGAAGTGATCTCGCGTCGGTCCAGGATCTGATCTTGAATATGCGTCGTCATATATGCGACTCCTTGCTGTGTTCGAGGCTCTGTCGAAACGCCGTGCGGACCGTACGAGTCAATAGTGCTCCAACTCGCCCGTTATGGCACGCGTTCAGCCTCCGGTGCGGCGAACGAGCCGTTCGTAGCGCTGGCGGGCAGCTTGAGTGCTGCCGAGCCCGAGTCCGAAGGCAATATCCTGCCAGGTCATGCCACGTTCGCGAGCAATTCCGAGGAACAGCGCTTCCAGCTGTTCCATTTCGGCTCGGGCCTTGGGGATCAAAGTCAACGCAGCCATGACGTCGGCGTCGTCGACCTCGGGTTCGTTCGGTTGCGGTGTGTCGGTTCCGCCGGCAAGACGAGCCACGACGCGCACCGCGCCGTAGGGCTCGAGCATCTCCGGATGGGATTGCCGTGCGCGCTGGCTTTGGGTCGCGCCGTGGCGCTCGCTGATCCGAAAGAGCCCGGCGTACTCGCGATGTGCGCGTTCGCGGCCGGAATCGATCGGTCTGAACTGGTCATCGGTCATGAACCCAGGGTGGCACGAACCCGGGCCGGTGTAAACGTTGTGTTGTAAACAGTTCGTTTAGTTCTTCAGTGGCTCGCACACGATGACGGGAATGATCCGGTCGGTCCAGGCTTGATAGTTGTCGAAATCCGGATACATCGCCGTCAACTTCGGCCACAGCCGAGCGCGCTCGTCCTCGGTGGCGACGCGGGCTTTCATCGAGCGGATCCGAGACTTGATCTGCACCGTCACCACCGGATCCGCCTTGATGTTGAGGTACCACATCGGGTTCTTCGGAAGACCACCTTGCGACGCCACCAGAATCACGTCTTCGCCGTCCTCGAGGAACAGCAGCGGACTGATCCGCTCCTCGCCGGATTTGCGACCGGTGGTGGTGAGCAGGCAGATCGGCAGCCCGCGTGGGAACGCGCTGCCGACCCGCCACTTGCTACCCAGCCTCCCGTCGGTGGCGCGATACATGGCGACGTTTGCCTTCGACATCCACTTGATGATCTTGACCGTCGCCGGAGCGTCTAGTCCCTTGGGTTTGGCTGGGGGAGTGGTCATCTCAGATACGCTCGATGATGGTTCCGGTGGCCAGCGCGCCGCCGGCGCACATCGTGATCAGAGCCGTCGAGCCGTTGCGACGCTCAAGTTCGTGCAGTGCGGTGGTGATCAGTCGAGATCCCGTGCTGCCGACCGGATGGCCGAGAGCGAGCGCGCCGCCGTTGACGTTGACGTTGTCGAAGTCGGGTTCGTGAACCTGAGCCCAGGACAGTGCGACGGATGCGAATGCTTCGTTGATCTCGAAAAGATCGAGGTCGCCGATCTTCATTCCGCTCTTCTCCAGAACGCGGCTGGTTGCCTGCACCGGTCCGTCGAGGTGGAATTCCGGCTCCGAGCCGACCAACGCCTGGGCGATGATGCGGGCACGCGGCTTCAATCCGAGCGCGCGAGCCTTGTCCTCGTCCATGAGCAGGACTGCGGCAGCACCGTCGGAGATCTGGGAAGACGTTCCGGCCGTGTGAATCCCGCCGTCGAGGACGGGCTTCAGACGGGCAAGGGACTCCGCCGTCGTATCGCGCAGGCCCTGATCGCGATTGACGAGCTTGGTCTCGCCCGTGAGGTTTCCTTCCTTGTCGACCTGGGGTGCCGAGAGTTCGAGAACCTCGCGGTCGAAACGCCCTTCCTCCCAAGCCTGCTTGGCCAGCGCCTGCGAGCGGACGCCGAGAGCTTCGACGTCGTCGCGGGTCAGGCCGCGTCGGCGTGCGATGCGTTCTGCAGCTTCGAACTGGTTGGGCATGTCGATGTCCCACGTCGCGGGTCGACGCGGTCCGGCCTGATCGCCGACGTTTGCGCCGAGGGGGACCTGGCTCATGGCTTCGATGCCGCAGGCGATGCCGGCGTCGATGGCGCCCGTGGCGATCAGTCCGGCGATCAGATGGTTCGCCTGCTGAGCGGAACCGCACTGGCAGTCCACGGTCGTTGCGCCGGTCTGCCACGGCAGACCTGCATGCAACCATGCCGTGCGCGTGATGTTGTTGGACTGAGCGCCGGCCTGGGTGACGCAGCCGCCGATCACCTGCTCGATGAGCAGCGGGTCGATTCCCGACCGGTCGAGAACGCCCTTCTGGGCCGCTCCGAGGATCTCGGCGGCATGCAGACCGGCGAGCCAACCTCCGCGCTTGCCGATCGGTGTACGGACAGCCTCGACGATTACTGGTGTGCCCACAGCGGGCTCCTTTCCTTGTAATGAAAAAGTAGAACAGGTTCTCTGCGGGAAGCAAGACCTGTCGACGTTTCCTTTCCTAGTAAGCAGGCTTGTGTTTCAATGAGAGTAGAACGTGTTACACATCACGGATCCCCATCACCCCTGTGATGAAAAGGCTTAGGGCAGGAGACATCAGTGGCACAGCCCGCATTCCCCGAGGGAATCGACTTCACGGACCCCGACATCTACGCGGAACGCATGCCGTTCGAGGAGTTCGCCGAACTCCGGAAGACGGCCCCCGTGTGGTGGAATCCGCAGCCCCCGGAAATCGGTGGATTCCAGGACGAGGGCTTCTGGGTGGTCACCCGTCATGAAGAGGTCAAGGAGGTTTCGCAGCGAAGCGACATCTTCTCGACCCACGAGAACACTGCGATTCCTCGCTTCGCCGACGACATCCCGCGTGAGAACGTCGAGATGCAGCGGTTCATTCTCATCAACAAGGACGCTCCGGAGCACACCAAGCTGCGCAAGCTGGTCTCCCGCGGATTCACCCCGCGCGCCATCAACAGCCTGCGCGAGGAACTGACCGAGCGTGCCGAAAAGATCGTCACGACCGCGGCTGCCGGCGGTGCCGGAGACTTCGTGGTGCAGGTCGCGTCCGAGCTTCCGCTGCAGGCCATCGCCGAACTTCTCGGTGTGCCGCAGGAAGATCGAATGAAGCTCTTCGACTGGTCCAACCAGATGACGTCGTACGACGACCCCGAGTTCGACATCGACCCGCAGGCGGCGTCGATGGAGATTCTGGGATACGCATACCAGATGGCGGATCAGCGCAAGAAGTGTCCCGCCGATGACATCGTCACCAAGCTCATCGAAGCGGACATCGACGGAAATGAGCTCTCCCCAGAGGAATTCGGCTTCTTCGTGATCCTGCTTGCGGTCGCGGGTAACGAGACCACTCGCAATGCCATCACACACGGCATGGTTGCCTTCCTCGACAATCCCGACCAGTGGGAGCTGTACAAGAAGGAACGTCCCAAGACGGCGGCCGACGAGATCGTTCGTTGGGCCACCCCGGTGACGTCCTTCCAGCGCACCGCGCTCGAAGACACCGAACTCGGCGGACAGAAGATCAAGAAGGGCGATCGCGTCGTGATGATGTACGCGTCGGCCAACTTCGACGAAGACGTCTTCGAGAACCCCACGAAGTTCGACATCATGCGTGACCCCAATCCGCACCTCGGATTCGGCGGCACCGGTGCGCACTACTGCATCGGCGCCAACTTGGCCCGTCTGGAAATCGATCTGATCTTCAATGCGATCGCCGATCACCTACCCGACATCACCAGGCTCGGCGATCCCCGCCGCCTGCGCTCGGGCTGGCTCAACGGCATCAAAGAGTTTCAGGTTGATTACAAGACATCGGGCTGCCCGGTCAAACACTGATCCGGACATATACTGACCTGGTAACCGGCGAGTAGGTTCTGTGTAGCTTTTCGGGAGTTGCCTCTGCACTCTCGAACACGCAGAACTACAGTAGACGTTCCGGGGAGCCACTCGTTGGCAACCTGGAACTGCGGCGGCGTCTGCGGGATCCCTCATCTCCCGTAGGCGCCGCCGTTTGTAGTTCACTCTCTCATTCAGCCGCCGTACGGTTTGGTGATCGCTTCCAGGAAATGTCCCGACGGGTCGAGGAAGTAGACACCACGCCCACCGTCGTTGGTGTTGAAGCCGGTACTCGACTGGCGCGGATCGGCCCAGTGATCCAGTTTCAACGCCTGTATTCGCTGGTAGATGCCGTCGAAGTCATCTTCGGAGACGAGGAAAGCGTAGTGCTGAGACGCCACCTCGGCGCCCTCTTCCACCTGTGCGAAGTCCAGTGTCACGCCGTGCTCGAGTTCAACGCCGAGAAAGTAGCCGGCTTCGACCGGGCCTGGCAGACCGAACATGTGAGTGAAGAACCACGCAGACTCTTGTCGGTCTTTTGCGGCGATGATGGTGTGATTGAACGAAATGGTCATGAGTGACCCCTTGCAGTACGACGCCTCCATGCCTGACGCAGTCCGTCATCGACACGCGACGTTGGGAACCAGGAAACCATTTCGAGGTTCTCGGTGCAAGTACGACAGGCTGATTCGACTACGACGAGAGCGGCCCCGGTCGATGACCGGGGCCGCTCTCGTACTGGGGGTTCTCAGGCTTTGCGCGCCGTCTTCATCGCACGGTCCACTTCCCAGAATGCTCGAAGCGACGCGATCTTGCCGTCGTCGTTCACCCGGTAGACGAACACGCCTTCGGCGTCGATGATCGAGCCGCCGATGGTCGTACGGATCTTGCCGATGTTGACGTTCTCATTGCCGCACACCAGGGAATCGTCGATCAGAAACTCGAGCTTGTCCGCGTTGGCGATCGTCATGTCGTAGAACTTGGAGATTGCTTCACGCCCGTGATGGCCTTTGCCTTCGGGGTCGAAACCCGACGGCCCGACCGGATCTTCCACCCAGCCGTCCTCGGCGAAGAGGTCCAGCCAGGCTTCCTTGTTCTTGCCGCTCGCGGCGGCGCGCGATGCGTTACCCGCGACGCGGGCGGGGTGCTCGTCGGTCATCGCAGCTCCTCAGTTGATGTACTGTTCGGCGAACTTGCGCATCGAATCCTGCTTTGCCTCGAGTGGGGCATCGAATCCGATTCCGTCGAAAACCCAAGGCACGGTGATGATGTCCGTGACGCCGGCGTCCTCGAGTTCTGCGTAACCGTCCTTGCCGAAACGGTCGATGCACACCGTCTGAATTTCGTACGGCTCGTTCTCGCGGCCGTACTCGGCGCGCAATTCGCGCAGTCGTGCGATCACACCCACCAGGTCGTCGAACTTGATCATCGCCGACGTCCATCCGTCGCCGACTCGTGCAGCTCGCTTGAGTGCGACCTCGGTGTGGCCGCCGACGTAGAACGGAACCGGCTTGGTGGGAGCCGGGCTCATCTGCAGGCGATCGAAATCGAAGAACTCGCCGTGGTACTCGACCATGCCGCCGCCGAGAATCAGCTTGAGAACGTCGATCATCTCGTCCACACGTGCGCCCCGACGCTTGTACGGAGCGCCGCACCACTCGAACTCTTCCGGAGCCCAACCGATTCCGACGCCGAAGCCGAACCGGTTGTTCGTCAGTGCCGCCACCGATCCGACCTGCCGCGCGAGCAGGACCGGATTGCGGCTACCCAGCTTGAGCACCTGGGTGTAGAACTCGATCTTCTCGGTCACGGCGCCCATTGCGGCCGCGGCGATCAGCGGATCGACCCAGGGGGTCTCGGCATTCCACATCCGAGACCCGTCCGGGGTGTACGGGTAATCCGCCGCCTGCGTTTCCATGAAGAACAGTGAATCGGGGAGAGCGATGGACGAAAAGCCGCATTCCTCGGCCGTTTTGGCGATACCGGCTAACTGGTCCAAGGGGTTCATGGCAACCCCGACGGTGTACTTCATCTTCGGCCTCTTCCTGATCGGCGTGTGTGCTGCTGCTTACGTGGTGGGGCGTTCGGAGCCGACGACCCACATCGAGAAGTACTGCGAGCCACCGCCGTAGGCATGGCCGAGAGCCTTGCGGGCGTCGGCCACCTGGTGATCGCCGGCGCGGTGCATGACCTGCATCGCGGACTCGGCGAACCGGATCATGCCCGAGGCGCCGATCGGGTTGGACGAGAGAACACCTCCCGAGGCGTTGACCGGGAGCTTGCCGCCGATCGCGGTTTCTCCGGCCTCGGTCAGCTTCCAGCCCTGACCTTCCTCCGCGAAGCCGAGGTTCTCGAGCCACATCGGCTCGAACCACGAGAACGGGACATAGATTTCGGCGCAGTCGATCTCGTTGAGCGGATCGGTGATTCCCGCTGACTTCCACAGCGCGGCCGCGGCGTCACGGCCGGCCTGCGGATTGACCTGATCGCGTCCGGCATAGAAGGTCGGCTCGGTGCGCATGGCCGTCGCGTGGATCCAGGCGACGGAACGCCCTTCGGCCTCCACCTGTGCGGCAGCTTCCTCGTTGCCGATCACCAGAGCGCACGCGCCGTCCGAGGACGGGCAGGTCTCGTCGTAGCGGATCGGATCCCAGAGCATCTGAGATGCCTTCACCGATTCGAAGGTGATGTCCGGCTGCCGCAGGTGCGCATACGGATTGAGGCTGCCGTTCAGCCGATCCTTCACCGCGACGAGGTAGCCGATGTGCTCCGGTGCGCCCGATCGACGAATGTACGAACGGACGTGCGGGGCGAAGTATCCACCGGCACCGGCGCCGACGGGCATGTTGAACGGAACCGGTGTGGACAGCGCCCACATGGCGTTCGACTCGGACTGCTTCTCCCAGGAAACCGTCAGAACCCGCTTGTGGACCCCGGATTTGACCAGACTGGAGGCGACGATAGCCGTCGAACCGCCCACCGAGCCGGCTGTGTGAACACGCAGCAACGGCTTTCCGTTGGCGCCCAGGGCATCCGACATGGCGAGTTCGGGCATCATCGAACCCTCGAACAGGTCGGGGGCCTTTCCGATGACGACGGCGTCGATGTCGTCCCAGCCGACGTTGGCATCGAGCATCGCTGCGTCGATGGCTTCACGGACCAAGCCCGCCATCGAGACGTCGTGACGCTTTGCGACGTAGTGAGTTTGGCCGGTGCCGAGCACGGCCGCGAGTTGAGGCGTTCCGGCCATCAGTTCCGTCCCTCCAAGACTGCTACCAGGTTCTGCTGCAGCACAGGGCCGCTTGTTGCGTGGGCCAGAGCGCGATTCGCCCGGCCGTCGAAGATCGCCTTGGCGGCGTGGCCGATTCTTTCCAGACCACCGGCGAACAGTGGGTTGCCGCTCAGCGGTCCGCCGGACGGGTTGATCGTGGTGGCGTCGGTCAGGCCGATCGCTTCCTTCAAGATCAATTCCTGGTGAGTGAACGGTGCGTGCAGTTCGGCGACGTCGATGTTGCCGACCTCGCCGCCCGTTGCCGCCTTGGCTGCCGACGTAGTGGACGGCGACGTGGTCAGGTCACGTGCGCCCAGGTTGGGGGAGTCGATGCGATGCTCGAGTCCGGTGATCCACGCCGGCCGCTCGCAGAGATCGCGGGCGCGGTTACCCGAGGCCAGGACGATTGCTGCCGCACCATCGGTGATAGGCGCACAATCGTGTGCGCGCAACGGATCTGCGAGGAAGGGGCTGGCAAGAAGTGCCTCGACGTCGACCTCGCCCGCGAGCTGAGCCTTCGGATTGCTCAGCGCGTGGCGACGGCTGCGAGCCGCCACCTCCGCCATGTCCTCTTGCGTCCACTTACCCGCGTCGAGTCCGAGTCGGGCTTGAAGCCCGGCGATCGAGACGGAGTCGGGCCACAGCGGAGTGACGAGGTACGGATCGAGCTGCATGGACAGGATCTTGCGCAGGTGCCCGGCGGAAGACTTGCCGAATCCGTACACCAGCGCGGTCTCGACCTCGCCGGTCAAGATCTTGATCCACGCTTCGTAGAAGGCCCACGCAGCGTCCATCTCGACGTGAGATTCGTTGATGGGCGGTACCGCTCCGATGGAGTCGACGGCCGAGATGAAGGAGAATGCGCGACCGGCCAGGTAGTCGGAAGATCCGGAGCACCAGAAGCCGATGTCGGACTTGGTGATTCCCAGATCGCTGTAAAGCTGCTGGAAGCACGGGACGAGCATCTCGACGCCGTTGGTGGTGCCGTTGGTTTCGCGGACGTGGGGTGCCTGAGCAAAGCCCACGACTGCGATGTCTGCAGAAGTCATTTCAGGAGCCTCACAGGTGGTGTTGGAAGGTGGAGTACTCGGCGTCGGGTTCACCTGTCGGCCGGAAGTATTCGATGTTCTCGAGGGTGTAACCCCACTCTTCGCGAGGCTTCCACTTGGCTTCGACGCGCATGCCCATCCGTACGTCCGCGGCATCACATTCGAGGATCAAGTGCAGGAACGGAATGTCGGCCCCGTCGAGAAGCACGTAGGCGGCCACGTAGGGCGGCTTGATCCGCTGCCCGAGGAACGGGACGTTGACGATGCAGAAGGTGGTGACAATTCCCTTGTCCGGCAGTTCGATCTGCTCGCTCGTCGGCTTCCCGTTGGTGGGATTGGCGCCGCGCGGTGGGATGTAGATCTTGTCTTCGGGTCCGCTACGACCACCGATCAGCTTGCCCTCGGCGAGACCGCGGAGGTAGAAACTCTCCTCGGCTGAAGCGGAATGCATGAAGTGCAGGTCGACAGGCGTCGTGATCATGGTGACAGGATCGGCGCTGGGATCGACTGTCGCGATGCCGTTTTCGCTCTCACCTGGTTCGAAGCACTCGATGTCCTTGATCTGCCCGATCCGCTCCGACGCCCAGCGAGCACGAACCCGCAGGCCGGTGCTGATGTCGTCGGGGGAGTCGACGTCGACCGCGTGGAGCATGGACGTGTCCGCGCCGTCGAGCTTGATCAGGGCCCACGCGAAAGGCTTCGTCAGTGGTTGACCCTCGATGGGTTCGGGCATCCACGTCCAACTCACGACCGTTCCGCCGTCGGAGACTCCGACGAAGTCGGTCAGTGGTTCGGCCGTGTCCGGATCGAATTCCGGTGGCGGCACGAAGACACGACCGTTCGACCCTCGTGCGCCGATCACCTTGCGATCACGCAGGGCAGTCACGAACGCGCCGATGGTCGGTCCCGTCGATCTGGTGTAGTCGAAATGGAGATTCAATGGTGCGCTCAGGGGCTTGTCGGCCACCCCGCTCTTTCCGATGGTCACAAGATCGAGTAGAACAGGTTCTAGAGATTGTGGCAAGAGTCACTTCTGATCACCGGCAATGTGGAGGCCTGCGATGAAGCTTGGGTTGCAACTCGGATACTGGGGCGCACAGCCGCCGGCAAACGCCCCGGAACTGATCGAGGCTGCGGAAGGTGCGGGATTCGACGCGGTCTTCGCGGCGGAGTCGTGGGGCTCGGACGCTTTCACTCCGCTCGCCTGGTGGGGATCGCGCACCGAGAAGGTTCGGCTCGGTACGTCCGTCGTACAGATCTCGGCGCGAACACCGACCAGCTGTGCCATGCACGCGCTCACCCTCGACCACCTGAACGGCGGACGAACGATCCTCGGGCTCGGCGTATCCGGACCACAGGTCGTCGAAGGTTGGTACGGCCAGCCTTTCGAGAAACCGCTCGCACGCACCCGTGAATACGTCTCGATCGTGCGCCAGGTCCTTGCCCGTGAAGCGCCCGTCACCAGTCCCGGTCCCCACTACCCTCTGCCGTATGCTGGACCGGGCAGTTCGGGACTTGGCAAGCCGCTCAAGCCCATTACGCACCCGCTGCGTGCGGACATCCCGATCTGGCTCGGCGCCGAAGGGCCGAAGAACGTCGCGCTTGCCGGCGAAATCGCCGACGGGTGGCTGGCGATCTACTACACCCCGCGCCTGGCCCCGATGTACAACAAGTGGCTCGACGAAGGCTTTGCTCGCGCCGGGGCCCGTCGTAGCCGCGAAGACTTCGAGGTTGCCGCCACGTGCCAGGTCATCGTGACCGACGACCGCGCCGGCGCCATCGCCGCTCTCAAACCGATGACCGCCCTCTACGTCGGCGGAATGGGCGCCCCGGAGTTGAACTTTCACGCGCAGGTCTACAAGCGGATGGGCTACGAGAAGGAGGTCGACGAGATCGGTCGCCTCTTCATGTCGGGCCGCAAGGAGGAAGCCGCTGCCGTCGTCCCCGACGAGATGGTCACCGAGACCATGATCATCGGCAACGTCGACGAGGTGCGCGCCGACGTGAAGCGTTGGGAGGAAGCCGGAGTCACGATGCTGCTGGTGACCTGCCGCGACGCCGACCATGTGCGAGAGCTCGCGGCCGCGGTGGGTGGTTGAGCGGGGCGCCCTCTTTTTCGAGCGGGACCCCCCTTTTTTCGAGCGAACGGCACGTTCAGCGCATCTGAGGCGCTCAACGCGCCGTTCGCTCGCCGAAAGTTATCCACAGGGCCGCCAAAACCCCAGGTCGCCTCCGGAGCTCGCGCTGCCACTCGAGTCATGCTGCAACCATGCGGCGTGGAACGTGGGGCGATGATCTGGACGCGATCTACCGCGTCAGTCGAAGTGGAGTGATCCGAACGGCGGAGTTGGCGCGATTGGGCGTGTCCAACTCCGCCGTGCACACCAGGTGCCGAGTTGGTGGACCCTGGCAGCGCATTTTGCCAGGAGTCATCCTGCTCCGAAATGGTCAGCCGACGCCGCGTCAACGATCGATCGCTGCGCTCATGTTGAGCGGTGACGAGTCTCTGCTGACTGGGCGATCTGCCATGTCGGAGTACGGATATCGGATGCATTCCGGGGATGTGCAGGTGCTCATCCCCATCGACCGTCGTGTTCAATCGGTTGGGTTCGTCACGGTGGAGCGCACTGTTCGACTGCCTGAGCCGGAGATTCGCAACGGTCTGCGCTGTGCGCCGCTGCCTAGGGCGCTACTCGACGCTGCGAGGCGGTGCAGGGCCCTCGATCCCACACGGGCACTCATTGCCGAGGTCGTTCAGCGTGGCGACGTCTCGGTGCGCGAACTTGCGAAGGAACTCGAGGCGGGCAGCAGTCGGGGGTCCGCGCTACCTCGGGTCGTGTTGCGCGAAGTGAACGCGAACGTCCACTCGGTTCCGGAGGTTCACGCGCGAAAACTGTGGCAGCGGAGCGGTCTGCCGGAAATGTTGTTCAACCATGAGATCCGGGATGCGAAGGGAGACTTCATCGCAATTCCGGACGGATGGATCGATTCGGTTGCCTTCGCGTGGGACGTCGACTCGTTGGAATGGCATGCCGCGCCGACGGACTACAAGCGCACGGTGGAACGTCGGACGCGAATGCAGAATGCGGGAATCATCGTGTTGCCGACGGTGCCCAGTGCACTGCGAACGGACCCTGATCGGGTGATCGAGGACCTGCGTGCGCACTACAGATTGGCGCAATCCCGTCCCCGGCCTCAGGTGTTCGCGAGGTCGAGGTGGGTGAAAATGGACGAAACCGGCTGAGCGAACGTACCTTTCGGCGCACTGCAGGCACCGAAAGGTACGTTCGCTCGAAAAG
>NZ_JAAOLG010000089.1:1641-2970 GCF_011602025.1 Rhodococcus sp. IC4_135 | reverse complement strand
GGGGGCTATTGCGTGAATGCCGCAGCTTCGGTGGTGTACTTGAGCCCCGCTACATTGTCGGCGCAGGATCACTTGACCAGTGAGCTATTACGCACTCTTTCAAGGGTGGCTGCTTCTAAGCCAACCTCCTGGTTGTCTTCGCGACCCCACATCCTTTTCCACTTAGTACACGCTTAGGGACCTTAGCTGGCGATCTGGGCTGTTTCCCTCTCGACTACGAACCTTATCGCCCGCAGTCTCACTGCCGCGCTCTCACTCACCGGCATTCGGAGTTTGGCTGATTTCGGTAAGCTTGTGGGCCCCCTAGACCATCCAGTAGCTCTACCTCCGGTGAGAAACACGCGACGCTGCACCTAAATGCATTTCGGGGAGAACCAGCTATCACGGAGTTTGATTGGCCTTTCACCCCTACCCACAACTCATCCCCTCAGTTTTCAACCTAAGTGGGTTCGGTCCTCCACGACGTCTTACCGTCGCTTCAACCTGGCCATGGGTAGATCACTCCGCTTCGGGTCTAGAGCATGCCACTACGATCGCCCTATTCGGACTCGCTTTCGCTACGGCTACCCCACACGGGTTAACCTCGCGACATGCCACTAACTCGCAGGCTCATTCTTCAAAAGGCACGCCATCACCCCCAGCAGTAAACTGCTCGAAGGCTCTGACGGATTGTAAGCGCACGGTTTCAGGTACTATTTCACTCCCCTCCCGGGGTACTTTTCACCTTTCCCTCACGGTACTAGTCCGCTATCGGTCACCAGGGAGTATTCAGGCTTATCGGGTGGTCCCGACAGATTCACACCAGATTTCACGGGCCCGGTGCTACTTGGGTTTCCATTACAACAGTCACAAAGTTTTCGTGTACGGGATTCTCACCCTCTACGACAGGCCGTTCCAGACCACTTCCACTAACCCTGTGATTTCTTACTGTTGGCCTGCTCGGCAGAACAGACAAAATGAACCCCACAACCCCACGAATGCAACACCTGCCGGCTATCACACACCCATGGTTTAGCCTCTTCCGCTTTCGCTCGCCACTACTCACGGAATCACGGTTGTTTTCTCTTCCTGTGGGTACTGAGATGTTTCACTTCCCCACGTTCCCTCCACACGCCCTATATATTCAGGCGCGGGTAACACGACATCACTCGTGCTGGGTTTCCCCATTCGGACATCCTCGGATCACAGCTCGGTTGACAGCTCCCCGAGGCTTATCGCAGCCTCCTACGTCCTTCATCGGCTCCTGGTGCCAAGGCATCCACCGTACGCTCTTCATTACTTACAACAAAGATGCTCGCGTCCACTGTGCAGTTCTCAAACAACACACAA
>NZ_JAAOLG010000088.1:0-3033 GCF_011602025.1 Rhodococcus sp. IC4_135 | reverse complement strand
AGACGGGAGCGAGTCGCTGCGCTCCCCGCCAGGGAGCCGCTGCGCGGCTCGCAGTGGGTCGAGTGCCGTTGCCGTCGATCGAGTCGCTTCGCTCCTCTGAATTCCGAATCTTGGTTCTCACCAATCGAACTCATCGCAACGTCTGAACCGGTACCCGACACCCGAACGAGGCTGGGGAGGAGGGGAAGGGTCACGGAAAGCGCCCCGTCTCGCGTCCACTGCCTCGTCATCATCATGCTCCCAATCATACACCCCCACCCACCAAACCGCAAAACAACCCGAAAACAAGAAACACCGAAACCCGCACCACCACAACAACATTCGACGTTGACGAAAACACCACCGTGCACAACCCACGAAACCCACCCAACACCAACCGAATACCGAAACACGCTGACACACAACAACATTCAAAAACACCCAAAAACGAGCCTCACAACACCCCCACACGACCCTGCACCACTCCCCCGCACCACCGAACCCGAACACCCTCGCCGGCGCCCCACACATCCCAACAGCCGCCCAGGGACGTGCCATCACTGAGGTTCACCCCGAAAAGTGGACAGTTGTTACGCGGCCATGATGGGCGCGGTCAGTAACTGTTCGTAGTTGTGGGGGCTGAGCATTCCGATCGTGGAGTGCCGACGTCGAGTGTTGTAGAAGTTCATCCAGTAGTCAACCGCAGCAACCAATTCGGCGGCATGGGTGAAGGTGTGACGGTAGTAGTACTCGTGCTTGAACGTCGACCATAAGCTTTCCGCGCCAGCGTTGTCCCAGCATATGCCGGTTTCACCCATCGAACGCCGCAACCCGTAGCGCTCACACGCCTGCTTCAGGATCCCCGCGGTATATTGAGTTCCCCTGTCCGAGTGCATGATTGTGCGCGCGACATCGCCGCCACGTTCGGCGACCGCCATGCCCAGAGCATCGACAACGAGCTCGCTGCGCATGTGATCGGCCACCGCCCACCCGAGGACCTTCTTGGAATGTTCGTCCTTGATCGCGCAGAGATACATGTCGCCCTCTCCGCAGGTCAGGTAGGTGATATCCGAGGTCCACACCGCATCGAGGCGCCCCCGATCGAACCGGCGCTGCACCAGATCCTCAGGGAACGATGCGAACGGATCGACCACGGTGGTGCGGACCTTGAACGTGCGTGGGCTGATCCCGGCGACACCGAGCGATCGCATGATCTTGGCAACCGTTTTCTCGGTGACGGTTTCACCACGGTCGCGGAGTTCAGCGGTGATCCGCGGTGCCCCGTAGACCCCTTTCGACTCCCGGTGGATCGCGAGGATCTTCACTTCCAGATCAGCTCTGCACTGCTGTCGTTCTTCTAATCGGGTTTTCACACTGAGACTTTGATGTTTGTAGAAACCGGAGGTCGATACTTCGAGCAGGCGTGCCATCCGATGAATTGCCGAGTTCGCGTACTCCGCGGCCATCAACGCGTAGAGCCCTACTTTTGTTGATTGGCCGCGAAGTACGCGGACGCTTTTTTCAGGAACGCGATGTCTTTCTCCTGCTCGGAAACCTGCCGACGCAACCGTGCCAACTCGGTGCGTTCCGCAGTCGTGAGCGGCTGGTCACCGGATGCTACGGCGGCCTCGATCCGCCGGCGTTCGTCGGCGACCCAGCGTCCGAGCAGGGCTTCGATAATGCCGAGTTCTCGGGCGACCTCGGCGATGGTGCGACCTGAATCGATCACCCGGTGGGCGGCCTCGACCTTGTACTCGGTCGTGAACGACCTGCGTGTGCGGGACATGAGGACATCCTTCCAGCGGAACTATCAGTCCCGCTATCTCGGTGTCCACCATCCGGGGTGAACCTCAACCCAACGCCATAGACAAAGCTGAGAAGCCCAGTACGCTAAATCAACGAACCGAATCGTGCCAACGCCTGTGAACCATATCTGCGAGCTGTAACAAGCATGAATGAATCGCGACGTACAGCGCAGGAATGATTTGGGCGACACAAAACTGTGGTCGACAAAACCGACAACGATCGAACCGCGAATTCAGGAGTGGAATGGCAAAAAAGTTCGAGGTCGACGACGTTTGCACGGCTTTAGGGGTTGAAAAGGCTGAGTATCGCGGGACGGGCAGCTTCGGCGAAACCTGGCGCGCAGATTTCGCCGGCCGCGACGCGGCATACAAAATCATCCATAACACTGGCGACGACGCGAAACGGCTCAGTCGAGAAGTCGAAGGGTATCGCCGTATCGACAACGCGCACGTCGTCAAGCTGTTCGACGTACGCACCTTTCACATCGCAGGGATGGATAGGCCGGTAATGATTTTTGAGTACATTCCGGGCTGCGACCTATCCGAACTAATCAAGGTGCGGCGACCTTCGCATGACGAGCTGCGAGGTCTGGCCCGAGGACTCCTCACTGGAGTTCGTGCACTCCATGAAGCCGATCTCTTGCATCGTGATCTCAAGCCCGCGAACATCGCACTCCGCGACAGCAAATACGACGACGCAGTCATCCTCGATCTCGGACTCGCCAAGTTGCTCGATGTGGAGTCGATTACTCGCTACCCCACGCTCTTGGGAACCACTTTCTACATGGCGCCCGAGCAACTCCGCCAAGATAGAGCGCTGAGGGCAAGCGACCTATGGGCAATAGGGGAGATGTTATTCGAGGCCGCAACCGGTGTTCATCCGTTCTTTAAGCAAGGCGAAGCCATGGGAATTGCCGAGGCAGTAACCCGGCTCTCCACTCCACCAGCTGTACCTTCCGACCTACCACCAGATATCGCCGAACTCATTCTCAAATGCTTATCAGACGTGCCTCACCGTCGCGGCACCGTCACCAAAGCACTCGACCGGCTCGCTTAGGAGAGATCTTGACCAACGAAGATGACCTCATCGAATTCGTCGTCGACTCAGTAGAACTCGATGACCTAGTGCGGTGTTCTTGAAGTTTTTCGACGGTCGGCTTTCGCGAGTATCTGCTCGGCGGTTTTCGTCCAGATGAATGGCTGCGCTCGTGGGTTCCACCCGTTGATGAAGTCCCGAATCTTGGCGGTG
>NZ_JAAOLG010000087.1:0-3094 GCF_011602025.1 Rhodococcus sp. IC4_135 | reverse complement strand
GACGGCGAAGATCCGAGAGTTCATCAACGGGTGGAATCCGCGGGCGCAGCCGTTCGTGTGGACGAAAACCGCCGAGCAGATCCTGGTGAAAGCTGACCGTAAAACAACTTCAAACTCGGGGCACTAGTAGCGCTCCCCGGATTATTCGATACTGCGGATAACCTGAACGCGGTATTCATTCCGCATTACTGAAGGGGATTGCTGTGGCTGAGATATTTATTCGCCAACTCATCGACGATCTCGACGGAAAGCCGATCGACGCAGGGTTGGGGCACGAGGTCACTTTTTCTTATCAGGGCGCCGATTATCGGATCGATCTTCGGCCTACCAACGCCGACAAGATCGAGGCTGTATTCGTCCCGTACGTAAAGGTTGCGGAGAAAGTCCCCACGGAAGGCAAAGCTCGTGCGAAAACCTCGACTGCGATTAAGCCGTCAGGCTCCGGTCGATCAGCCGAACAATTGAAAGCGATCCGTGACTGGGCCGGCAAGAACGGCTTCGAAGTCTCCCCACGCGGGCGGATCAAAGCAGACGTGATCGATGCTTTCGACGCCGTTCACTGAGCCTTGAGGGTAGCACCGTCGTCTTTCGTCGACATCTATGAGTCGCGGACCTGTAACTCGTAATTCTGGCCCGCGAGACGGACAGATCAGGCGAGCTCGAGACCGTCCTCGGCGGCGAATACCAAACGCCCGTCGTCGAGGGCTATCGCCCACCGCAGCGCCGGTGCCCAATCCCGACCCAGGTCAGTGTCGTCGATGACGGTGTCGGCGAAGTCCTCGACCACGATACCGACCTGCAGTTCGGTATCGCTGGGCTCTAATCCAGGGGTCCGGATCACAATGACCCGGGACCCGACTGTGATGGGATCTGTGGAGTGAGCGTCAGAATCGGGCATAGTCCATATTCTGGCAGAGGACCCGCCGACCCATCTCCTCACCCAACGATCGCGGATGTTTCCATTACGGTCTTGGTCTCAACAGGTCAACGCATCACCGACGATAACGGATCAACCCCAGAAGATCGGATCCCCACCGCTTTCGATGTGATCGAGCAAATCCTGAACATGTGGACTCGGATCCAAAAACTGTAGCGGTGAAATTTGAGGTGCCGGTCTCGCCAATACAACGTCCACAACCCTGTTTTCTTCGTGTAATACAGGCGGGCGATGGGGAAACGGGTCCACTCCGGGCCGAAATCCTCACGCCACGGTGGTCGGCATTCGCAGATCGTCACATGACGTGGCGTGATGTCGCATTCGACGCGGATCTCGTGCCGATACTGTTCCGGAACTCGACTGGCGCAATATTTCACGATCCGGGCGACATCGAGTTCGGGAAGTCCGGTGGCAGCCATGCCCACCATCATGCCAACCGCCATCGGCGGCCGACTTTCCTATCCGTGGTGAGTGGGGGCGCGGGTGGCGTCATGGGGTGGTTGCGGGTTGGAGTGTGGCTTCGAGCCTGGCGAGTCGTTCTTCGAGGACACCGGTGATCGCGAGCAGTCCCAGCACGGTGGGTTCGGTGATATCGCTACCGTCTTGCGCGTGTGCGAGCAGCGTTGTGCGCAGGAGTGAACACATGGGGGCGTCGTCGCTGATGGGGAGTTGTTCGAGTTTGGCGGTCAGACGTTCGGCGGGGGAGGTCATGGGTAGCTCCTGCACGTGTGGATCATGCAGGCCGAGTGAAAGGGGCGATTGCCTGCGCGGTGGTAACGGGTGGTGCGCTGGAACCGAGGCGGAAAGCAGCGCACCACAGTGGGTGATGTTACTGCGTCATTGCTGGCCGGTCGATAGTCGGGAGACACTCTCAAGCGTCGCCATCTTCTGTCGGAGCGACTTCTCGTGAAGCTCGGCCTCCACGGGGTCCTGTGCGGACTCCACCGTCAGTCGGTGATGAACACGAACGGGCAGGACCAGCATCTGAATGGGAGTAGTTCACCGCCAGGTTTGCCGGTTTTTGGATTGTCGGCTTTGGTCCGCGCCCTGTTGGGTGCTCTCGGTCAGGTAGACGAGGTTGCCTGCCGGCATCGGCTCAATCTTCACCTGCGTCAGTCGTCCGGCGTCTGCTGTGGCGTTGTCGGCCAGACCGAAGGCCGTCAGCCCCTGTACGGACATGAACTGAGGGGCTGGGCGTGGTACTAATCGGCGACCGAAGACGTTCGTCAAAGATTAGTGCAACGCGTTCCCGTTCTGGAGGCTTGTGAGCGGGTCACCCCACATATCACCTCGCGCGCAAGATTCCCGATCGCTAACTTCAAACCCGGTTACCTTCTCGCAGCATTCGCTGCATCCACCTCGTGCACCGGGAAAACTTTCATGTTCAAGAAATCTCGTTTCTTTTCCGTCGCTGTGGCCGTGATTGCCGGCGCCGTCGCATTTCCGCAGCAATATGCCTCCGCCTCCGTTCCTGCCACGTGCATGGTGCCGCTGGTGCTCGCCGTGGACGGTACGAAGGGGCCGCATACGCCCACGAGTATCGACCCGGCGTCGCCGCTCAACGCCATCGCCGGCGACTACCGGGCTCTCGGGTACGTCGTCGAGCATGTGGAGTATCCGGGCGGAATCCTTGCCGGCGTCGCCGGTTGGACACAGAACTACGACGATTCCGTCGCGATCGGCTTGTCGCGGCTTCGGGATCGGATAGCCGCTCAGGAGCATATGTGCAGTTCGTCAACTCGATATGTCCTGCTCGGGTACTCCCAGGGTGCGCGCATCGTCGGGGATCTCGCGGTCGAGATCGACCGCGGCGAGATCGGTACGAAGCTTGCCGCCCGGGTCCAGGTTCGGCTCTACGCCGATCCTCGGCAGCCGAAGACGGGCATCGAGGTCGCCCTCGCAGGACGGAAGGCTCCGAGTGGCGTCACTTTCGCGGGGGAGCGGGCGCCGTTCCGTCTGGTGGAGGTCGAGTGGATCTGCGCTCCGACCGACGGAGTATGTGATGCCCGGGAGCCGCTGGGCGCGACCACGGCATTGTCAAGTTGTTGAGATCCGCTGATCTGGGATGATCTACGGGTGTCGTCAACGTACAAGGGGTTCCGGTTTCCGCGGGAGATCATCGCGCACTGTGTGTGGCTGTACCACCGATTCACCCTC
>NZ_JAAOLG010000086.1:0-3221 GCF_011602025.1 Rhodococcus sp. IC4_135 | reverse complement strand
CGAAAGACATCTCAGGAAGTTAACAGTCAAGCCGCGAGCACGAGAGGAGGTGGGAAGGCATGGGTTTCGTCGTAGGTTTGTCCGGTTTGCAGGCAGTGGTGGAGTTGTCCGAGGAATTTGTTGAACAAGTGGCGTTTGGCTTCTTGGAGCCAGTCACCTTTGGCTCGGCGCGCGTCGTAGTGCCGCCGCGCTCCGGGCGAGGATTTCAGCGCTGCCATCGCCCAGATCGAACCGGCGGCGGCGAGACGCCGGTTCTTGATGTGCCGGTGCGTAATGACGGTCTTCTTGCCGCTGGCGCGGGTGATCGGCGCGGATCCAGCGAAGGCTTTCAATCCACGAGCGTCGTCGAATTTCGAGCGGTCGTCACCGATCTCGGCGAGCACCCGGGCGCCGACCACTGGCCCCACGCCGGGGAAACTGGTCAGGATCTTCGCGTCCGGGTGTCGGTGAAAAGTCTCGGTAACCGCCTCCGTCAGGTCGGCAACCGCAGTACAGATGGCGTTCAGCTGCCCGAGCAACGCGCTCAGTTGCCGTCCCATCGCTTCTTCGATCATGGCGGGCTGACGGAGGTGCTCGGCGGTGAACACCTCGCGCAGGCGCCCGGCGTCCCGATCGAGATATCGCTGGCGGCCGGCTTTGGCCATCAACTTTCGCAATCGGGCCGGAGTCAATGTGGCCGCCTGGGCAGGGGTGGGAGCAGCGGTGAGGATCATCCGGGCATCGGCTCGGGTGATGCCGCCTTCGAGACCGGCGAAGGCTTCCAACGCTGCCGGGTAGAACTCCTTGAGCAGCGCGATGACCCGGTTGGTGACCTGTTGCCTGTTCCAGATCGTGTCCTGCTGCGCGCGAGCGAGCACCCGCACACTCTGGGCCAGCTCGGAATCATTCGATCGTGGGCGATGCTCGGGCAGGTCGGTGCGCAGGATATTCGCCAAGGTGCGGGCATCGACCGCATCGGACTTCGCTCCGGAGACGACATGCCTGGACCGGTAACGCGAGGCCGCGAGCGGATTGATCGGGTAGACCTGCCTTCCCGAGGCGGTCAACGCCGCGACCCACAGACCGTGATCGGTCTCGATGGCCACCGGCACCGGCTCGTGCGGGTCCTCACCGGCGTCGGCGAGCATGGCCAACAAGGCCTCGAATCCCGAGGCGGTGTTCTCGACCCTGCCGCCGGCCACCAGGCGGCCCGTGTGGTCGACGACCGCGATGTCGTGATGATCAGTGGCCCAATCGATTCCACAGAACAAACTCATTCGTTCCCTCCGTCTGCTCGATACGATGCCCGGTACCGGGCAGGGGCCACGCGGCACCCTAATCGCAGGACTCGACGGTCCGTCATCTCAGTAGCCGTCCGTGACTCCAGCACACCGCAGGACCCCCAGTGCTTTCCGAAGAGCTCTACGGCTCGGGAGAACTCATACCGGGGTGAACCCTGCGGTCGGCAGGGGCAACGCCATCACACCACCGAACACCAGATCACTGCTACCGGGGCGCACCGTTCTTTCGTGAGACATCGAATGTCCGGGCAACAACAGGCGTCGCCCCGACAGCAGCACCAGAACACAAACTGTCCCTATACGGGGTCAGCTCCTATCCCAACTACCGATTAGACATCTCAGGAAGTTAACAGTCAAGCCGCGAGCACGAGAGGAGGTGGGAAGGCATGGGTTTCGTCGTAGGTTTGTCCGGTTTGCAGGCAGTGGTGGAGTTGTCCGAGGAATTTGTTGAACAAGTGGCGTTTGGCTTCTTGGAGCCAGTCACCTTTGGCTCGGCGCGCGTCGTAGTGCCGCCGCGCTCCGGGCGAGGATTTCAGCGCTGCCATCGCCCAGATCGAACCGGCGGCGGCGAGACGCCGGTTCTTGATGTGCCGGTGCGTAATGACGGTCTTCTTGCCGCTGGCGCGGGTGATCGGCGCGGATCCAGCGAAGGCTTTCAATCCACGAGCGTCGTCGAATTTCGAGCGGTCGTCACCGATCTCGGCGAGCACCCGGGCGCCGACCACTGGCCCCACGCCGGGGAAACTGGTCAGGATCTTCGCGTCCGGGTGTCGGTGAAAAGTCTCGGTAACCGCCTCCGTCAGGTCGGCAACCGCAGTACAGATGGCGTTCAGCTGCCCGAGCAACGCGCTCAGTTGCCGTCCCATCGCTTCTTCGATCATGGCGGGCTGACGGAGGTGCTCGGCGGTGAACACCTCGCGCAGGCGCCCGGCGTCCCGATCGAGATATCGCTGGCGGCCGGCTTTGGCCATCAACTTTCGCAATCGGGCCGGAGTCAATGTGGCCGCCTGGGCAGGGGTGGGAGCAGCGGTGAGGATCATCCGGGCATCGGCTCGGGTGATGCCGCCTTCGAGACCGGCGAAGGCTTCCAACGCTGCCGGGTAGAACTCCTTGAGCAGCGCGATGACCCGGTTGGTGACCTGTTGCCTGTTCCAGATCGTGTCCTGCTGCGCGCGAGCGAGCACCCGCACACTCTGGGCCAGCTCGGAATCATTCGATCGTGGGCGATGCTCGGGCAGGTCGGTGCGCAGGATATTCGCCAAGGTGCGGGCATCGACCGCATCGGACTTCGCTCCGGAGACGACATGCCTGGACCGGTAACGCGAGGCCGCGAGCGGATTGATCGGGTAGACCTGCCTTCCCGAGGCGGTCAACGCCGCGACCCACAGACCGTGATCGGTCTCGATGGCCACCGGCACCGGCTCGTGCGGGTCCTCACCGGCGTCGGCGAGCATGGCCAACAAGGCCTCGAATCCCGAGGCGGTGTTCTCGACCCTGCCGCCGGCCACCAGGCGGCCCGTGTGGTCGACGACCGCGATGTCGTGATGATCAGTGGCCCAATCGATTCCACAGAACAAACTCATTCGTTCCCTCCGTCTGCTCGATACGATGCCCGGTACCGGGCAGGGGCCACGCGGCACCCTAATCGCAGGACTCGACGGTCCGTCATCTCAGTAGCCGTCCGTGACTCCAGCACACCGCAGGACCCCCAGTGCTTTCCGAAGAGCTCTACGGCTCGGGAGAACTCATACCGGGGTGAACCCTGCGGTCGGCAGGGGCAACGCCATCACACCACCGAACACCAGATCACTGCTACCGGGGCGCACCGTTCTTTCGTGAGACATCGAATGTCCGGGCAACAACAGGCGTCGCCCCGACAGCAGCACCAGAACACAAACTGTCCCTATACGGGGTCAGCTCCTATCCCAACTACCGATTAGG
>NZ_JAAOLG010000085.1:0-3427 GCF_011602025.1 Rhodococcus sp. IC4_135 | reverse complement strand
CCTGTCTTACACGAAGAAAACCGGGCTGTGGACTCTGTATTGGCGGGACCGGAACCTCAAATTTCACCGTTACCAGTTCTTGGCGCCGAGCCCTCACGTTCAGGATTTGCTCGATCACATCGAAAACTGTGGCGATCCGATCTTCTGGGGCTGATCCGTTATCGTCGGTGATGCGTTGACCTATTGAGACCAAGATCGGTATTAGACGTTTCTGTGAAGCACTTATATTCCCTGTTCGTACTGAGGTCTAGGTGTCGAGATCTCGTGTCGAAAATCTATGTCGAATAAACCGTTGGCTTTGCCTTTTCGACAGACGCGTTTTTCAGGCTGCCCACCAGGCGATGGCGGTGAGGGTGCAGCCGAGTATGAGGGCAGTTTCGACTGACACGCTGAGTCGTTCGTGCAGGCGTGGACGGTGGGTGCGCGGCGATGCTGGGGTCATGTAGTGGTGGAGGGTTGGATCATGGCTTCGAGCCTGGTGAGTCGTTCTTCGAGGGCGCCGGTGATGGCGAGCAGCCCGAGCAGGGTGGGTTCGGTGATGTCGCTGCCGTGTTGAGCGTGTTTGAGCAGGGTGGTGCGCAGGAGTGAGCACATGGGGGCGTCGTCGCTGATGGGGAGTTGTTCGAGTTTGGCGGTTAGACGCTCGTCGGGGGAGGTCATGCGTCGCTCCTGCACGTGTGGATCATGCAGGCCGAGTGAAAGGGGCGACTGCCTGCGCGGTGGCAACGGGTGGTGCGCTGGAACCGAGGCGGAAAGCAGCGCACCACAGTGTGATGTTACTGCGTCATTGCTGGGCGCTCGGTACGTGGGAGGTAAGTGACGGCGCACCCCTGGATGCGAGGAACTAGCTCGGTACGGTTCACCTGCAGGCGGCGAGGTACTCCTCGGTAGTTCAATGCTCAAGTAGCTGTAACTGTGCGAAGGCTGGTAACCGGGGTGGGTGCCACGTAAATTTTCGGGGGCGGCATCACCCGGTCCCCAACGGGTATGGCGAACGCTCCGCCGGTAGCCACCTCTGGTCTATCGGCGGGCGAGCCGTCCGGCAGGTTTCAGCGCATCGACTGTGTTTTCGCTACGCCGGTGGTCAGCGTGGGTTGGGGGTGCGCCACAGGCGCGGGGGGTCGCCGTCTTCGGTGTTGGCGAGGGCCCGGATTCCGTCGGCGTCCTGGGCGAGGATGTCCGCGAATTGTTGTCGGTGGGTGTCGTCGAGTCCGTCGGGCAGGTTCGCACCGTCGGTGATGGATGTCGCGGCGCCGTCGAGGTAGCGGGCGATCCGCAAGAGCAGCGGGCGTGGGGTCGGGACGACGGAGTGGTTCGCGTCGGCGGTGATCATGCCGAGAGTCGAGAGCAGGGACAGGCCGGCGACAGCTTCTTTGTCGTCGAGGTTGATGTGTGCGACTTTCAAGGCTTCGGCCAGCGCCGCGGTGGTCAGGCCGACGGCGGCGACGGGCATGGAGATGCTGCGCTCGAACTCGATCAGGTCGGCGCCGGGGGGCTTCGTCGGAGAGTGACACAGCGAGGGACTGCGCGAATGCGAGGAGGCGTTCGTCGGTGAAATCGCGCTGCGTGGTCTGGCGGGTGACTCTCATCAAGGTCGCGTATTCGGAGACTTTGTCGTCGAGGATATTCCGGGCTTCGGTGTCGGTGATCGTGAGCCCGAGATCGAGGAGGGCGGCCCGGAATTCGGTGGATCGGGTGTGGAGCCAGGTGGGCCGAGGACTCATCGCTGCTCCCGTGAGGTTGAGGCCGTGGTTGTCGAGGTGAGCTTAGATCCGCCTCACATCGCAAGAACGAAATGGCCGCCGAAACACGCCGGGTGGTTACAGGTCAGTGAAATCGTGTGCGCTACATTTCCCTTCCGCACCATCTCCGTTCGAGGCGGCGATGGATAGGGGTTCGCCGAGATGTCACACGACTGCAGGCGAGCCGCTCCCGATCGTGTGCCCGGCCCCCCAGAGTTGGGCACACTCGACCCACCCAGCTGGTACTGACGACCAGCAGGGTGGGTCACCCAAAGGTGTGCGGTGTGTTTTCCTCGTACCGAGTGGCCCAGGTGATAGTGGCCGAGGATGCAGTGAGTATCCGATTCGGGTCTCCGCAGCGGGTTTCTCTTCGTTCCGTCGAGAACCCGTGTGCAGAACCTACGTCGAATATCGTCTCCATCAGTGTCGGACGGTACTCGAGTGCTGATGCGGAAAAACGTACAGTCAAACCACAGGACCTACTCAGTGAATGTGTGGATCAAAGTCGGGCGAGAGTGTCGAGACCGCCCCGGAATTGCAGCTCCGACGTGCTCAGGACTGGCCGGGCTTTCGCTGGGCGTGAGAATCAGTTGTCGAGTATTTCCCGGCATTGTTCCGGGGTGTTGCCTTGCTGCAGGCAATTCGACCACAGGACCTGGGGATGGTTCGGCGGATTCGTTACTGTCGGGGTGCTTGTCGTGGTCCGAGGAGTGCCAGCTGTTGGCGGTGCATCGGTCATTCCGGCTTCGGCCCGAGGGTCGGGGAAGGTCATTCCTAGTGAGTTGGTGCACGTGGTTCCGTCGCAGGATCCTCCGTTGGCGGTGATTTCGCTGACCCGGTTGATCGCTGCGGGGCCGGCGCATTCGTCCGTCCAACCGTATGTTCCGTCCGTGAACGCGGTGTTCGGACCGGGCGAGGTGCAGTAGTCGATGTGCTTGGTCACCACCGGCGTTGGCGTGTCGATGAATGTTGCCTCAGCGGTGGGCGGTTCGACGATGGTTTCCGTCGTGGGTTCCACAATCGTGGCACTGGAAACCGGTGTGAGCGTCCCTGACGAGCTCGGCGTCGTGGCGGTCGCAGTTGCTCCCTCAGACGAGGCAGGTTCGGTAGACGAGCCCTGGTCGCTGCATGCACTGAGCGCGAGAAGGAGGATCGGCGCTGCTAGCCAGGCCTTTTTCATTTTCACTGCGATCGCTTCATCCTGTGGACGGGTCGGCGTGTGGTGGCAGAGCTAGGACGGGTGTCAGCGGCGCATTTCTGCGTACGCCTGGCGCCGCAGCTGTCGAAGTTGCCGCCCATCGGCCAGTTGCCAGTCCCTCCAACCGTGCCGTTGCCGGCCCATGATGTCCGTCAACGGCGCCGAGGGTGGCCCGTAGCGTTTCCCGTCGACGTCGAGGGCCCCGTCCCGCGTGATCGTTGCGACGTAGGTGAGCCCGCGGCCGGTATCGTGATACGTCAGCTGGTCGCCGACCTGTAGATGGCCGAAGAGCATGAGCTGCAAGATGTCATCGTCGTACGCGATCGGGGCGGAAGACCGCATGATTCGATCGGGTTGGTGTGTGAGCATGGAGGATTCGGATGTCGAATCGTCGCCGTCGCCGTCGCCGTCGCCGTCGCACGAGTTCGGATTCGGCTCGTCAGGTTGTGTGGTTGCGGTGGCTGCACCCTCGAGACGATGTTCCGTT
>NZ_JAAOLG010000084.1:0-3720 GCF_011602025.1 Rhodococcus sp. IC4_135 | reverse complement strand
TGGATATCACGCCGGAGGCACGCCGGCTGATCGCCGAACACGGTTTCGACCCTGTCTACGGTGCGCGGCCGCTGCGCCGGTACATCGCCCACGAGGTCGAGACCAAGATCGGTCGTGCGCTGTTGCGGGGTGAAATCAAACCGGGTGGCACCATCAGCGTCACGGTGGACGGCGGCGAGCTTGCCGTCGCGTATGCCGAACCCGCCGTCGCGGCGGCCTGAGAAGAGGTGTCGTCATGGGATCCGACAAGGTGAAGTGCCCGCACTGCGGCAAGACCAACAACATCCCGGCAGCAGGGGAAGGAAAACCTCGCTGCGGGAACTGCCACGAGCCGCTGCCCTGGATCGCCTCGGCAGGGGACGGTGACTTCGCGGAGATCGTCGAAAAATCCTCGGTGCCTGTGCTCGTCGATCTGTGGGCGACGTGGTGCGGCCCGTGTCGCATGGTCAGCCCCGCGCTCGAGCAGCTCGCCACAGAACACGCCGGCCAGATCAAGCTGGTCAAGGTCGACGTCGATGCTGCACCCCGGACGGCTGAACGATTCACCGTCCGCGCCGTACCGACTCTGCTGGTGATGGACCGGGGTGAAGTCCTCGCTCGCCAGGCGGGCGCAGCTCCGGTACCCCAGCTGCGCACGTGGCTCGATCAGGCGCTCTCGGAAAATGCAGGCAAGGAGGCGAAGCCATGACCTCGGTCCATGCCGACCCGCACGTGACCGCGATCCGGGCCGTGGTGCCCCGGACCCCACAGGGCTGCGAGGAATGTCTTCGCCTCGGCACCCCGTGGGTGCATCTGAGGCTGTGCCTGACGTGCGGACACGTCGGTTGCTGCGACTCTTCGCCGGGCAGGCACGCGAATGCTCACGCTCACGCCATCGGGCATCCGATCGTCCAGTCGATGGAGCCCGGCGAGGATTGGCGGTGGTGTTATGTCGACCAGAACTTCGTCTGAGGACGCCGCACCCGCCCGCGACAGTCCGCCGGTCGACGACGAGACCCCGGACGAGGAGGGCGCCTTCCCGCGGCTGACGGACGACCAGGTCGCGACGCTCGAGGTCGGTGGCTCGCGTCGACCGGTTCACGCCGGCGAGGTGCTGATCCGAGAAGGCGCGCCTGACAACGACTTCTTCGTCATCCTTTCCGGAAAGATCGTAGTCGTCGACGAAGGCGACGCGGACGGCGAACGCCGGATACTGCGCGTGCACGGTCCCCGCCGCTTCCTGGGCGAGCTCGGACTGCTGGAAGGTCAGGTGGCGTTCTTCACCGCCGAAGCGATCGAGGACGGCGAGATACTCGTCGTCCCGGCCGAGCAGGTACGCCAGCTGATTGCCCACGACCTCGTGCTCAGCGATTTGATCCTGCGCGCCTACCTTGTGCGTCGGCACTTGCTGATCGGGCTCGGCTCCGGATTCCGGATCATCGGCTCCTGCTTCTCCCCGGATACGTTGCGACTTCGTGAGTTCGCGATGCGAAACCGTCTGCCCCACAAGTGGTTCGACTTGGAACAGGACGAACGAGTGGAGCAGCTGCTACGCAGCCTGAACGTCGCACCCGAGGACACACCCGTCGTGATCTGGCACGGCGAGAAGGTGCTGCGCAATCCGACGAATGCGGAACTCGCACGCGTCGTCGGGCTTCCTGTCCCGGCACCCGTCGCGGACGCAGCCAAGGACGTCTACAACCTCGTCGTCGTGGGTGCCGGACCGGCCGGCCTGGCCGCATCGGTGTACGGCGCCTCGGACGGGTTGAACACGGTGACGTTGGAGCGGATCGCTGCGGGCGGCCAAGCCAGTACCTCATCCCGGATCGAGAATTATCTGGGATTCCCCGCCGGGGTCTCCGGCTCCGAATTGGCCGAGCGAGCCGTGCTCCAGGCCGGGAAGTTCGGCGCCCGCATCCTGGTGTCGGCAGAAGTGACCGGTTTGGGATCCGAGGCCGGGAACCATGTGCTCCGACTGGCGGACGGCGGGTCGGTGCACGCCCGGGCCGTTGTGCTCGCCGCCGGGGCGCGGTACCGCAAGTTGGCCGTTCAGGGGATCGAGGCGCTGGAAGGAACAAGCGTGTACTACGCCGCAACGCATCAGGAAGCACGGATATGCGGCACCGACCCGATAGCCATCGTCGGTGGCGGCAACTCCGCCGGCCAGGCCGCCGTCTTCCTCGCCGAGCACGTCTCACAGGTGCACCTGCTCATCCGCGGCGATGACCTCGGGAAGAGCATGTCCCGATACCTGGTCGACCAGATCGAACACCATCCGCGGGTCACCGTGCACCGGCACACCGAGATTCGTGCGGTCCACGGCGAGAAATACCTCGAAGCAATTGCAGTCGAGGACAATCGCACCGGCGACCAGGACACGATTCGGGTGCGCGCCCTGTTCGTCTTCATCGGGGCGGTACCGCACACCGGGTGGCTTGCCGACGCGATCGCACTCGACGACCACGGCTTCGTCCTCACCGGTGTGGACGCGATCCACGCGCGAGCGGACGGCAGCCTGCCAATCAACGGCGGCCTGTCCAGGACGCTCGAAACCAGCCTGCCCGGCCTGTTCGCGGCGGGCGACATCCGCCGCGGTTCGGTGAAACGAGTCGCATCCGCCGTCGGTGAAGGAGCGATGGCCGTACGCCAAATCCATGAATACTTCGAAAGGAGCTGACGACATGCCAGTAATGGGCACCGTGAAATTCCAGCGGTTCTTCAGGGCAGCGGCCGGACTGCAGGTCGACCGGAACGATCTCAAGCGCTATACCGATTTCATCGACGACAAGATCTACGACCTGATCCTGATCGGCAAGGCCTCGGCAAAGGCAAACCTGCGGGACGTGATCGAACCGTGGGACCTGCCGATCACCAAGGGGCTGCAGGAGAGCATCCACCGGTTCGAGAAGCTGGACGAGGAGATCGAACTACAGCCTCTGCTCGATCAACTGACCGCCCGCCCGCCCTTGGACGTGGCCCTCTCCGAGGAGACAGAGCAACGACTGCCGCTGATCGCAGGAGGGTTGAGCGTAGCGCTGGCGCACACCTTCGCCACGATCGAACCGGACCGCAAGAACCCCGGCACCGCCGAATGGAACGTTGCCTTCGACATCTTCCATCTCTTGCTCTGACCAGTCAGTTCCGGCAACAAAGCCGCTCCGCCGTCACCGTGGCCGGATCGGTCAGTAGTGGAGTCTGCGGCACAGCAGTCAGCCATCGGTCGGTCACCGAGAACTTCTCCTCCCCGACGTAGTCATCGACAATTGTGCCTCGCGGTGGAGTCGAGTAGGGACCTCCCCGATGAAGCACCAGGGCAGGTTCGCGCGCGCTTCGCCGATCGCGTTTACCCCGCCTCATTCGACGGCTGCCGCGTCTCCTCGATGCGTTGCCGCTGCCGGACCCCGTACGCCGCATCCTTGACCGCGGCGTCGTCCTCGAGACCCGACCCGAGCGCCCCACCGATGGTCGCGATGGACGCCAGCAACCAGGTAAGCGTCAGGTAGTCGAAGAAGTTCACCCCGTGCCCGAGAACACGGGACAGCAGTTCCGGGGGAAGAGTCAGACACGCGGTGAACAGCAGCAGGCAGAACAGGGCCACATGCAGCACGACGACACCGATGACCAGGGTGACTACGGTCGCGGTGTTGTACAGCACCGATCGATCGCGTTCCGCCGGCGACTTCGGCCGCTCCCAGAGTTCGTGGTCGAGGATCAGCCAGAGAATGATCGCCACGATCGACA
>NZ_JAAOLG010000083.1:0-3768 GCF_011602025.1 Rhodococcus sp. IC4_135 | reverse complement strand
GCAGGATCCGCCGGCGAATCTGACGGTGTTTCGGGGTTCGGGCTGCTCATCGGTGGTGCTCGTTTCATGCCCTCAGTGAGTGATCTCGGTTGCCTCCGAGTGTCTCACTAAATCCTGACAGAGAGGGGATCGCGCGAAACTCGTCGACGGGCAGCACCCCACTGCGGTGTTGTTCGGTTGCGGAGATTCGCGCGTAGCCGCGGAGATCATTTTCGATCAGGGTCTGGGCGACATGTTCGTCGTGCGCACCGCGGGTCACGTGCTCGATGATTCGGTTCTCGGTTCGATCGAGTACGCCGTCGATATCCTCGACGTGCCGCTGATCGTCGTGCTCGGGCACGACGGTTGCGGCGCAGTGAAGGCAACGCTGGACGCTCTGGACGAGAATGCGGTGCCCGATGGTTTCATTCGTAGTGTGATCGAGCGTGTTGCACCGTCGATTCTGATGGGCCGCAACGAAGGTCTGTCCACGGTCGACGAACTCGAAGGTCGTCATGTGGTGGAGACGGGGTCGTTGATCATGCAGAGGTCGCGGATCATCGCCGACAAGGTGGGCAAGGGTACGTGCGCGATCGTCGGCGTCACGTATGCGTTGTCGGACGGCCGGATGCGCCTGCAGGGCACTGTCGGTGATGTCGGAGAAACCGCAACGGGCTCCGAGTCCGGTGACGCCGATCGCCTCGCCTGAAACGACCGCGCCAGAACGCCAGTAAACCATCGGCTGGGCGGCTGGAGATTTCTGTCGGGATCCCGCGAATGCCGCCAGGCCAGCGTGAAGGCGGGGAGCGGGTCATCGACGTATCGCGGCTTAGGGGTGTTTGATCATGCAGGAATCTTTGGCGCATGTGTTGACGGAGATCCGAGGGTGCACGCTGTGCGCTGACCAGCTGCCCTACGGTCCGTGGCCCGTCGTGCAGGCCGGTCCCTCCGCTCGGTTACGCATTATCGGCCAGGCACCCGGACGTAAAGTCCACACCACCGGTATCGCATGGGACGACCCGTCGGGGGATCGTCTGCGCCGGTGGCTGGATCTCACGTCGACGCAGTTCTACGATCCGGGCACGGTCGCGCTCACGTCGATGGGGTTCTGCTATCCCGGCAAAGCACGTTCGGGCGATAAACCGCCGCAACGAGAATGTGCAGCCCGGTGGCACCCGCGGCTCGACGATCACTTGCCGAGCATTGCGCTCACGGTATTGGTCGGTCAGTATGCACACGCCTATTACTTAGGGCGGGATCGCAGAACGTCGTTGACCGATACCGTCCGCGCTGCCGAGGATTACTTGCCGCTCGGCTATCTCCCTGTACCGCATCCGTCTCCGCGCAATCAACCGTGGCTGTCGAAGAACCCGTGGTTCGAGGAGGACGTGTTACCGATCGCGCAGGCTGCAGTTCGGGCCCTCCACCTTTGACCGCTGCCGGTTCTCCTGGTGCACGGCCTACGAACGCGTCTCGCCTGGTCAGTGCCGCATGTGCCAGCGTCAATGTCGAGTGCGGGATTACTCTGTTCGGCGTGACCGACGTATCGACTCGACAGCGCCGAGCCTGCTGACCCACTGAGCTGAGCAACTGGCGTGGTCACTTTGTTGCTCTCACCGACCTCGACGCCGCGAACTGTTCCGGGGAGAACAACCACGCGGGGGCTCGCTGTTCGGACCCGACGATTGCTGCGCCCGTAATTCATTGGCGAGAGTCGAATGTAGGGCCGGGCCGGGCGTCACGCTTGCCTGCTCGATCGCGGCAGCGGATGGTGAGGGGATGGATCGCTACTGAATTACCATGCCCGACGGTTCGGCCGTCGACGAATACTTCCACTCGGACAACGACGCAATCACAGCAGCCACGGAAGCGAACTCGGGCACGAGTTGTGGGATCACCGTCGAACGCTACGCCGAGGACGGCCACCTCTTCGCAACGCATTTCCCTCAAGGAGGGCACCGCGGTACCGCCCGCCGGCACCGCCCTCGCCCCGGATAGGCCAGCAATCGTCCAGTCCAGGATATAGAGAATGTTGTTGCGTCCCGATACGGCGGCGAAATCGGCTCGTTGATCCTCTTCCGGGAAACAGCATGGCAATCATCAAGTGCCGCAAGGCTTCGATCTCAACCGGGCCTGCAGTGCCGTTCCCTTCCAACATGGGATCTACAGACTGTGGACTTCCTGCCTGTCGTGCCGACGGCACGTACCTGTCAATGACGGGTGATGACCCCGGACCTCCGCCGGTATCGCGATACGTGATCCACAGCGGTGCTCGACTGCCGTTCCGCAGGATTGAAGCGTAGGAGGTCGGGTTGACTCACCACCGTATGTCGCATCGCCTGAACAACGAATTATGCTTCGGCGGAAAGTGATACGAGTTTCTGTTGTAGTTTCGGCTCCATGTCGTGATGTGGCAACTCTCCGAACGAAGTGTTAGCACGTTCTGCGATTCCGGAGGCAGTTCGTTCACTGGTTTTTGTCGGGGCGCAGGCCGCCGAATGCCCTAATGTGTGTTCTCCCCGAATTACGTGAAACGTGCAACGAGCAAACGCGTGAATTCAAGAAATATGGTGGGCTGTCGTTGCCGGAGGGGTAGGCAGTATCAGGGCGCTGGCAGAGACGTGAGTTCCTGTTTTCGTAGGGATCGACGAGTGTGAAAAATGCCCAAGGTTCTCGGGTGCTCCTGCGCGGGCGTGATTGCGTTGGGTCGATGTCGGCCCTGGCAGCGTCGGCCCGGGTTATGTCGTTGCAGCTGCGGGAATCAGCAGGAGATCGTCGGAAGAACTCGGCCACATGATGTCCAACCGCCCCGCCCACTACAACTAAAGGACTAACCCGAAAGAACTAACTCCTCCCGTAGAAGAGGTTTGTCCGATTCGGCCTGACGCAAACCGTCCGGTCTGTGCTAATTTTCTGGAAGCTTAAATTTCCCCTGTGAGAGGCGTCAATCGCATGTCCAAGAACACTCGTCGTACCGGAACCATCGCTGCCCTCGTCGGCGCAGCCGCGCTGATCGCGCCGGCCTTCGCCCATGCCGCACCGACCGGTTCGCCTCGGCTCCGCAGATCCGGGGGCGGGCTTCACGTGTTCCGCGACGTCGACTGAAACCACCGCCAACGGATGGGGCATCCCGTTCACCGACGAGAAGGACCAGACCGCCTCCTACTCGGCAGAAAACGTCTTCGACAAGGACGGCTCACTCAAACTCGAAGTCACCGATGTCACGGATCGCTCCGTCTCGTACCACGCGGCCGGCAGCATCAAGCTCGCCGACGCTGCAGCGAAGGAGATCGGGTTCTCCGAGCGCGCAGTCACCACCAGCGCCGCGTTCCAGCTACGCCTGACCGGCACCACGAACCCGGCCGACAACGGTTTCACCACTCTGGTGTGGGTCCCGAGCCAGAATGGCGCACCCGTTACGACGGACGCGGTGAATCACGAGAACATCCAGGACGGACTCTGGTGGAGCACCCGCACCATCGGCGGCGCAGCCAAGGGCGTTCCCACCTCACTCGACGCCATCGTCGCAGCTAATCCCGACGCCAAGGTCGAGCACTACGGCGTCAGCGTCGGAACCGGCTCAGCAGCCTCGAGCGTCTTCGTCGACGCAGTGAAGCTCAACGGATGCACAACCAACTTCGCCAAGAAGGACGCCGACCCCGAGGGGACTGTTTCGTAATCGGTGTTTTGGCCCGAGACGCTGAGTGAATGCTCGGCGAGGAGGTGCCGAGATGACGACACTGGAGAATGTTACGAAGAAGAGGGCCGAGCCCTCCGCGGAAGCTGCGG
>NZ_JAAOLG010000082.1:0-4482 GCF_011602025.1 Rhodococcus sp. IC4_135 | reverse complement strand
GAACCCTGCCCGGTTTTCGCGCCGGCCAAGTCCGCCCGAGATGCCGACCGTATTCTTCATCAACGAACCGGTCTCGGAATCGCAGATCAACTGAACGTCACTGTCTCACTTGACTTGACACATAGCGATCGGCAATCCCCTGACTGGGATGAATGGACGCGTCGTTGACAAACCGCTCGTTGCCCTCACGAAGGGACTTCCAAGCAGACACCGGACTCGAACGTGGCATTCATTCATTGTGCACACGACCAGGAACGCCGTGCGCTGGGGGTTGAAACAGGACTTCTCCGCACGTTTCTCGCCTCCCCGCGGCGATGAGCATTTGGAAGCGCGAGTACCTCCCGCACCTGATGATGGAGTGCATGAAACGCATGTATACGGTCGGCCACTCGACACACCCGTTCGACGAATTCGTCGAACTTCTCCGCGCCCACGATGTAGAACAAGTCGTCGACGTCCGCTCCGTCCCCCAATCGCGTCACAACCCCCAGTTCGGACACGATGCCCTCACCAAAGCCCTCCCCAGCCAGGGCATTCGTTATCAATGGATCGAGAGGCTCGGAGGACTGCGCCACACCACGAAAAACTCCATCAACGGCGCCTGGCGCAACACCTCGTTCCGCGGCTACGCCGACTACATGCAAACAGAGCCCTTCCAAGAAGGCATCGACCAATTATGCACCGCCGCAACCGGAGCCGTCACCACGATCATGTGCGCCGAAGCCGTCCCGTGGCGATGCCACCGATCGATGATCGGCGACGCCCTACTCCTACGCGACTACCAGGTCCTCGACATCATGAGCCCCACCTCAGCCAAACCACACACCATGACATCATTCGCGAAAATCGACGGAACACGCATCTGGTACCCACCCGATCCTTCAGAATAGGCCGCTTATGCCCGATGTTCGTTGCCGCGCCGAACCACCACCACTCCTGCCCGGCCGGGGATTGTTAGGGGCGCTCCTCACGCCGCGTTGCTACGCATACTGCAGGGCCCGGAGACCGTCTGCGCGAGCGCAAGTCTTCATCCCTCTGCCTTGACAGGGCAACCGAGCGAAGTCCCGCCCGAACGGAGAATCGGCCGCTGCGGACACCATCCTCCTGGCTGAAACAGAGTATGTGACAACTGCGTCGACTGACTTCACTGTGGGGTGCAACACGGGCCCCCACGCGACTTGCAGGCGTGATCCGCCGATCCGAAAACTTCGTTGCAGGGATGGACGAGGTTCGAACGGATCACCCATCACCGTCCACCGTCCAACTGGCGGTGACGTGACGTCTTCATTCCCCGCTCACCCGTGCCAACCGGATCAGAGCCCCCAGTCACAGTCGGCACCATCACGCGAAGGCTGCCACCCGGCGCCCGCCGATCCAGCACTGCGGTCGTGGTGGAGACGGCCGGAATTGCAGCACAGATTGAGGCGCAGCCGAACAGATCGCTAAAACCAGTTAACGAGCCACGCCCCCACGTCCGTCGACACCGCCTCCACGAGATCTCGGGTCCGTCGACTATTCTGGAGATACCAGGAGGTGAAGTTCCATGACCGAGTTGCAGAAGACCAAACATCGAGTGAAGACGATCCGGGCTATCCGCAAGAGCACCGAACTCGAGGGCGCCCGCAGCACCGCCGCCACCCGCACGGACCAGCTCGCCTACGCGCGCGGAACGATCACCGCGACTGAGCTCGGCGATCGGGTTCGCCGCCGGTACAACGTCCAGTAACCAGTGCAGCATCCGTGGAATACCGGTGACCTCGAGACGGACTGGCAGGGCTACTTCATCCCCGGCACGGACGTTCTACGTAACCGTGTGGGCGCCGACGCGATCGAGGCGCTCAGCGATGCAGAGAACGATCTTGTCGAAGCCCGAATAATCGAACTTCGTGAATCCCCCGGACTCCTCGGGGACCGAACCTATGACCTTACGTTCCTTCAGGCCATCCACCGTCAGCTCTTCCAAGATGTGTACCTCTGGGCCGGCGACGTGCGCACTGTGGGTACAGAGAAGGGCAACCAGTCGTTCTGCCCGCCAGGCAATATTCATCAGGCGATGGATCATGTCGCGTTCGAGATATACGAATGTACACAGCTCGCGACGGTGAGTGAGGTGGGCCTTGCGCGCAAAATCGCATACTTGTACGACTACGCGAACTCTGCGCACCCCTTTCGGGAGGGCAATGGCCGGGCAACTCGCGAGTTCTTCGACCTGCTTCTCTCGGAACGTGGGGCCGGACTCGATTGGCAGAAGACCGACGACGACGAGTTGCACGGTGCGTGCCACACCGCCCGGGCCGAATCCGACAGGAGCGGGCTCATCGAGATGTTCACAAAGATCCTCGACGACGAGCCGGCGTATGAATTCTGACTGTGCTGTACCCGAGCCGATACAGGGGTTGACCCGTCTCACCCACCCCCTTCGCTTTTGAACCCCTAGACAGACCAGAGGCAGCACGGCGGGCGAGCTCGACAGGCGCGTCCGTTCGATCATCTTCGGTGACATCGACTTTCCGTCGGCCCCTGCGGCCCCAGACCGTGAGCTGGTCCCCAAGTGGTCCACACTCAGGTCGGGGCGCCTGCGGTCATCATCTCTGTTCACTGCACCGAAGACAACTATCCCATCGCAAAGACAGTGGTACGCGATGACACGACGCCACAGCGTACGACGAACCTGGATCGTCGCCGGAGGTTGCGTAGTTCTTCGAAACACACCCTGCCCCCGCCGCACCGACCGACGCCGTCTTCTCCGTCCCTGTTGCGGCACAACGATATTAACGTCGATAGTTCGCTGTGCACCGGCGAGAACCACAAATCCGGATCAGGCTCCAGGACCCTCTGACACGGTCCAGACCATCATCCTGACATGAACACAAGCTTCACCTCGTTGAGGAAGGACGCCCTCCCCAATTGTCCACAGCGAGGACCTGCACAGGCCGGACCCCACTGTCACGCGACCGAGAAGCTCTCGAAGAAAGACTGCACCAGGCGATCACCGCAAAGAGAGGACACTCGGACCACGTTCGGTCCTGTGCTGAATAAGTCGGTTGAACCTGTCGAGTGCTCTCTCACGCGGACTCGACAGGTTGCGACGTGCAACGATGCTGACATTACCGCGGGTCAGCGATGCCCGCGTCGATGATGGACCGCTTCTGTTCCATCCCGATCGCCCTCATGCGCGACTCCGTGGGATCGTCGGGGAGTGTCCGATTAACGGTGGATCCGACCTTGATGTCGGTTAGTTACCGTTCAGGGTGATGCGTCCTTCGAAGGTGATCGCAAACGCATTGAGCGCGGGCTTCCACCTCATTGCCCATCGTGCCTTACCTTTCCCTGTCGGGTCCAGAGCACGCGTGGCCAAGTACAAGCATTTGAGCGCCGCCTGCTCAGTCGGGAAGTGCCCACGCGCCCGTACTGCGCGCCTGTAGCGAGCGTTGACAGACTCGATCGCGTTCGTCGAGCAGATGACGCGCCTGATCTCGACGTCGTAGTCCAGGAACGGAACGAACTCACTCCACGCGTTGTCCCACATCTTGATAATCGCTGGATACTGCTGCCCCCATTTCTGCGTGAACTCAGCGAATCGTTCCCTGGCCGCAAACTCCGACGGAGCGGTGTAGACAGGTTTGAGATCACGCGCCATCGCATCCCAATATTTACGAGAGGCAAAGCGAAAAGTGTTGCGTATCAGATGAATAATGCACGTCTGCACCACAGCGAGTTCCCAGACGGTGTTGATCGCTTCAGGCAATCCTTTGAGTCCGTCGCACACAACGATGCAGACGTCCGCCACACCACGGTTCTTGATCTCGGTCAGGACCGAGAGCCAGAACTTTGCGCCCTCTCCGCCCTCGCCGGCCCAGATCCCGAGGATGTCGCGTTCGCCATTGACGGTGACGCCGATCGCGACATACATCGGCCGGTTGGTGACCTGCCCATCGCGAACCTTCACGTGCACCGCATCGATGAACATCACCGGATACACCCGATCAAGTGGCCGGTTCTGCCACTCCGTCATTTCCCCGACGACCTTGTCGGTGATCCGCGAGATCGTGTCCTTCGACACCGACGCTCCGTAAATATCTTGAAAGTGCGCGGATATCTCGCCGGTCGTCAAACCCTTTGCCGTCAATGACAATACGATCTCATCGATACCCGTCAAGCGTCGCTGACGCTTCTTAACAATCTGCGGGTCGAACGAAGAATCGACGTCGCGTGGCACTTCGATCTCCACCGGCCCGATCTCAGTGAGCACCGTCTTCGAACGGGTACCGTTCCTCGAGTTGCCGCTGCCGCGGCCGGCGGCATCGTGCTTCTCGTAGCCCAGGTGCTCGGTCATCTCCGCGTCTAACGCGGTCTCTAGTGCGGTGTTCTTGAAGTTTTTCGACGGTCGGCTTTCGCGAGTATCTGCTCGGCGGTTTTCGTCCAGATGAATGGCTGCGCTCGTGGGTTCCACCCGTTGATGAAGTCCCGAATCTTGGCGGT
>NZ_JAAOLG010000081.1:4028-5283 GCF_011602025.1 Rhodococcus sp. IC4_135 | reverse complement strand
GTTATCTCTAGCGCCGCATCAGGATGAAGGCACGGTAGGCACGGCGTGTCGGTCGCCCTGTCCCTCATGGTTATCTAATAGCGTCTATGTCACAGGTGGGACAGCCATAGGAGTGGCGATGTCGTGTGCTGTAGAGAAGGTCATTTCACCGACGACGGGGCAGTCGGGTTGGGTGATCGTGGACGAAGAATCCATGCGCCCGGTCGCGGAGGCTTCCGAGTGGGTGCTGTTCATGCAAGGCGCCGGAAGGTCACCTCAAACAATCCGCGCATACGTTCCTCGGGTCTGTTGGTTCTTGAACTGGACTGCCGGTCGCGGACTGGATTGGCACGAGATTCGTGTAGGTGAACTCACTCGTTTCAAATTCGCCGTCGAACACACCCCAACCGTCCACTACCGGCTGCGCTCCGGCAGATCGGTCAACGCAGTGATGACCGCTGTCGTCGAATTCCTCAGGTTCTGCGGAATGCGTGGATTGGTCTCCGCAGATGTTGTTTCTGGGCTGTCCCAGCCCAAGTACCTGGCCTACGCACCCCGCGATTTCCACGAAGGTGAATCCGGTCAGCATCGGCTGATTCGTGCCAGAACCCTCAAAGCGCCGGAAGTCGTAAAGCCTCCGGAAATTATTACTGAAGAACAGTTTTCGCATGCTCTGAACTCCGCGAACACCGAACGAGACCGTTTTCTGGTGCTGTTGCTGGTTCGTTCCGGACTCCGAATCGGAGAGGCATTGGGTTCGCGCCGTAGCGACCTGCATTTCCTTCCGACCTCGGTTCATCTGGGATGCCAGGAACGTGGACCTCATGTTCATGTTGTTCGGCGTGAAGGCAATTCGAACGGTGCCCGCGCTAAAGGACAATCCCGAGTCGTACCGGTCAGCGACGAGGTGGTCACTCAGTATCGCGAGTACCTTCTCGAACGAGACAGCGTGCCCACCGCAATGACCTCGGACTTCGTGTTCGTCAACCTTCTCGGGCATCACGCCGGTTCGCCGATGTCGTATTCGAACGCAAAACAGATTGTGGAAAGGATCGGCAACCGTGCCGGTTTCCGATTGCGGCCCCACATGTTCCGGCATACGGCAGCCACAATCTGGACGCGCAACGGCACCGGTATCGACGTGGTTCAGTCGTTGCTCGGTCATGTGAGCCGAGCATCGACCGCGATCTATCAACACCCCGACGCGGAGGACCTGAGGGCGGCAGTGGAAAGAGTGGGCATATGAGCATCACCGCTCTACCCGTCGAGTCAAGTG
>NZ_JAAOLG010000081.1:2265-3931 GCF_011602025.1 Rhodococcus sp. IC4_135 | reverse complement strand
AGCCCTCTCGACTGGAAACGAACAGACCTGGAAAGCGTGGTTGATCGAACGAATCGACCCGCAATGGCGAGTCGCGGAATGGGATTCACGCCGACAGGTATTCACCGGAGACGTCGACAACGAAATGACAGCGGTCTATCTGTGCCGAGTCGACCGATGCATGACGGTCGTGGAAATCTTCGACCGCCGTTGCAGGCGGTGCGAACGCCACCGCAAGCTCAACGGGACCTCACCTTCATTCTTCGACCGGACATTCGACCCCGATTCGGTTCCACGAAGAGACGAAAAAGCCTTTTCGAAAGTCGATTTCGAACTCAGTGAGGTGAACGGCACTGTTGCGGCGGAGATTATTTACGGAGTGCAGCAGCGTGACCGTGATCAGATCATCTTGGTTCCGATGCGGATCCGCAGCATAGTTTCCCACCTCCCACCGGATTGTCGCTCACTGCTCGATGTCGCCGGAAATCGCCAGTTCGAGAAGGCACTCGGAGCTGCAGCCGGTGGTGTGTTCCGGTCGTTGGTCACACATCTGCAGCGGGCGCACGTCGTGTACTCCGGTACTGATCCCACCATGGCCGACGTGTGGAAACCTGCCGTCGTGGGCCTGCAAGCTGCTCCGGACCGGCGATACAGTGCGGCCGGTGGCGTTGTGGACTTCCGAGAGATCAGACAGCGATGGCTTCGAGAGATCACCAAACAATTCGGCCGCGAGGTACGCCCACCCGTGACGACACTGCGGCACACCGTTCATGCCGCCGAAATCGCTTCACGGCAACTCTCGCTGCGCACGAACGGCGATCACCCCGAACTACTCGACCACGGTGACATGAGCGCTGTCGTCGAGGGTTTCCGCACCAGCGCCGATCGAGAGGGCAAGCCCCATTCCTTCACCCATCGACGATCATTGCTCGGGTGGTGGCGCCGACTTCTCGAGTTCTCACGCCGCACGGGCGCAATGGATGACATCCCCGGCTCCTTCGCACTCGATCTGCGTTCGCACACAATTGCCCAGGTCGAGACCAGCGAGGACGACTTCGGACGCACGATCCCCGAACATGTCATCGCACAACTCGATCAACACCTCGAGCTGCTGGGTAGGCACTCCACGTACTCCGCGCCGGGCTGGAACCCTGACGACTACGCCATGATGTATCAGACGGTCTACCAGATCATCCGGGACACCGGTCGACGCCCGAGTGAGATCGTCGGGCTCAAACGCTCATGCCTGGACTGGGTCGACGGCAAGCCCACACTCGTCTACGACAACCGTAAACGTCGCAGAATGGGGCGTAGATTGCCGATCAGCACTGCAACGGCAACCGTGATCGACCAATGGCTCGACCACCTTCAATCGCTGTCTGTTCCGGACACACTGTGCGACTGGCTCTTTCCCACGCCGGGAACCCGCAACAACATTCGCCGCGGGCACTTGAGCGGTGCGCAGTTCGGGTCCCGGGCCTTCGCCATCTGGATCGATGCAATCCCGGAACTTGTCGACGAAAGACTCGACGATGACGGAAACCCAGCTCTCTACGACAGATCAATGATCACTCCTTACGGATTGCGGCACTCCTACGCTCAGCGGCACGCTGACAACGGCACACCGGTGGACGTCCTACGCGAATTGATGGATCACCGCAGCGTCGACACGACCATGGGATACTTC
>NZ_JAAOLG010000081.1:0-2170 GCF_011602025.1 Rhodococcus sp. IC4_135 | reverse complement strand
TTTCTCCGTCACACTCAAACGTAAACGCCAAGCCACCGAGGAGATTTCGAAGTTCGCGATCGACAGGCACGGACGACCGGCGGGATTCACGTCGGTAACGGAGTACGAGCGACAGTCGGTGGCCGTGCCCTTCGGAAACTGCACCGAACCCTCGAACATCAAAGCCGGCGGCCAACACTGCCCGATCCGATTCCAGTGCGCAGGATGCTCCTTCTACCGACCGGACCCGTCCTACCGGCCCGCAATCGAGCAGCATCTCGCAGAGCTGCGCACAGACAAAGAAACTGCAATCGCCACCGACTCCGCGTCGTGGGTGATCACCAACTTCGACGCCCAAATTCACGCGTTCACGGACGTCATCTCGTCGATGGACGCAATGCTTGCCGACCTGCCCGCAGACCAACGCGCGGTCATCGACAACGCCTCCCGCGAACTGAGGAAAGCGAGGACCGCAGCTGCCTTCATACCGCTCGAGTCCGTAACCACCCACACGAACGAGGACGAACAACGATGACTGCCGATGACCGTGACATACGAACCCAACGGCTCATCGCCTCCCGTCGACGTGACAGCGCTGACAAACAACGCAGAACGCTGACAGTCATCGCCGACCTCTCATCCGCTGGCGAACGCATCAACATCAGCGAAATAGCGCGTCGCGCAGGCGTTTCTCCATGGTTCATCTACAACACCGCAGCAATTCGAACCGCCGTCGAACGCGCCACAGAAGAGCACTCCCACACCGCCACCAGAAGCAGCGCCGGACGCACGTCCGCTACGGCGGACAGTCTTCACGCCGAACTGTTGATGGCGCGTGAGGAAGTTCGGGCGCTACGAACGGACCGAACCAAGCTCGAGACCAAAGTGCAACTACTACTCGGCAACCAACTCGAACACCTGCCGCACGACACACTGCTCGCCCGTATCCACGAGCTCGAACAGATAGCAGCCGAGCTGCGCTCGGACCTCGACTCCGAACGCAGACGCGCCGACACCATGACAACACGAACCGAAGAACTCCAGGACGAGCTCACCGCCGCCCGCGCCTCACTCAAAAGGATGGTTCAAAGCGTTTCTCCAGCACGACGAATCGAAGCAATCGGCACATAAGAACACACCCCAGCAAGCATCGGAATCTACGCGGAACTGTGAATCAACACGCGGACAATACGGCAGACATCGCATCCTTCTCTGCTTGAGTCACCCACAGGCGGTAGACCGACTTCACCGTGATCTGCTTCGAGACGTAGGTGCATCGGTACGCCTTGTTCGGGGGAAGCCAGGATGCGGCATCGGAATCAGACTTCTTCGCGTTCGTCGGTCCATCCACCGGGATCAGATTTCGGGGATCGTTCGCCAGATTCGTGCGCTCCTGAAGACTCAATTGTTGCGCACCCTTCTGCCACGAATCGCTCAACGCGACCACATGGTCAATCTGAACCGCAGTCGAAGTATCCTGTCCCCGAACAAAATTGATCGTCTTTCCAGTGTAAGGATCAGCCAACGTGCCAGAGAGAACAACACATTGCTTCTTTCCTTCTTTGAAGACCACGTCAGTCAGCCGCGAAGCCAACAGATTATTGCGCGTATCGCACCCGTCATGCCCGAACTCCACATCGACATCATCAGACCATGCCTGACCGAACTGATCTCTGCTGTAACCAGTTTTCGGAGCACGCCCCTTCACCGGAAGCGTCTCCAACAGCGCAACGGAAGAAGCCACATCAACATCGTGCTGACCAGGGCTATCCACAGACAACGATCCTGCTGGGATCACATCCGCCAACGTCGTACTGCAACCGGAAATCGACAACCCGACCAAGGCAGTGACGGCAACCAGGAGGGAACGGGAACGCACCAAGCGACTATGCAACGTCAAACTCCTAAATCATATGCAGTGCAGAGGATCTGCACTCTTATCAACAAAACTCATGAGGATGATTGTCGGGAAATCCCGACATCAGACCAGGTGTGCTACACATCCACCGAACCCAATCAACCGGCCACGTGCGTGATTGAACATGCCATCGTCCCTATCCGTGCGGTCGAACCGGTCGACCGTCACACGAACTGACCATCGTCACTCACATAACTCACACCGTCGACATCGAACAATGGGGGCCTACCAGCAAGGTTTTGAGATATGTCAAAACTGCGTGCAGATAATGCG
>NZ_JAAOLG010000080.1:0-5502 GCF_011602025.1 Rhodococcus sp. IC4_135 | reverse complement strand
TCGGGGGCGACTCCGGACTTGTCGAGGGCGCCTTTGATGGCGATGCCGCCGAGGTCGGACCCGGAGAGGTCTTTCAACGATCCGAGGAGTCGACCCATCGGGGTACGAGCTCCCGCAACAATCACAGAACTGGTCACGATTTCCTCCGGCTGCAAAAGAGACATAGTCGTCGGTTCCGTGCGGCCTAAGAGCCAAGTCACATCCCGACGTGTACTCCTCAAACGGTAGCGCTACCGTGAAAGGTATGACACAGACCTCCCCCAGTTCTGCACTCGCACCTTTGTCGTCCGACCTCGTCGTCGCGATCGATCACGTCGGAATCGCGGTGCCCGATCTCGACGTGGCGATCGCGTGGTACACGCAGCACCTGGGCATGGTGTCGACCCACGAGGAAATCAACGAATCGCAGGGCGTGCGTGAGGCCATGCTCTCCGTCGTCGGCTCCCCCGCCGGATCCACTGCCGTTCAGCTGCTCGCGCCTCTGGACGAGAACTCGACCATCGCCAAGTTCATCGACCGAAGCGGCCCTGGACTGCAGCAGCTCGCCTACCGGGTCACCGACATCGACGCCATCTCCGCCGAGCTTCGCGAGCGCGGTGTTCGGTTGCTGTACGACGCTCCCCGACGCGGTACGGCCAACTCGCGCATCAACTTCATTCACCCGAAGGACGCCGGGGGCGTCCTGGTGGAACTGGTCGAACCCGACGCGAGCCACTAGCAGACCCGACTCCAGCTCGTATGCCAGGTAGATTGTCGCCATGGCATACGAGCAGGACCGCGGTTCGATCCAACTTCCGTTCCAGATCGCACGGAAGGGATACGACCGCGACGAGGTGCGTAACTACTTCGAGCGATTCGACGCGGAGCTGCGAGTTACCGCAGCCGATCGTGATGCTGCCGCTGCGCAGGCCCGTGACCTTGCCAAGCAGCTCGACGATGCACGCGACGACATCGACGACCTCCGCAAGGACGTCGACCGCCTGTCGGTACCGCCCACCACTGCGGAGGGCATGAGCGATCGCATCAGCCGCATGCTGCGCCTTGCCTCCGACGAGGCCTCCGAGGTGCGCGCGAAGGCCGAGGCCGACGCAGCCGAGATGACCTCCATCGCCGAACAGGACGGCGCCCGCCTACGTGGGCACTACGAGTCGCTGATCGCCGAACTCGAGGACCGTCGCAACGCGATGGAAACCATGCACGAGCAGACCATGGCACAGGCCCGTACCGAAGCGGCCCGCATCGTCGAAGCCGCACAAGCCGAGCGGGATCGACTGGCTGCCGAGTCCGAGGCCAAGCGCACTCAGATCCGCGAAGACTTCGACATCTCGATGTCGGAGCGCCGCGCCAAGGTCGTCGCCGCCGTCAACGAACTGGAGTCGTCGAGCAAGGCAGAGGCCGAGCGTCGACTCGCCGATGCGTCGCACGAGGCTCAGCGCAGGCTGCAGGCCGCCACCGATCAGTCCGAGCGCAAGATCGCACACGCAAAAGAACTGACTGAAGAACTGCGTGTTCTCCGTGGCCGAATCCTGGCTCAGCTCTTGGGTATTCGCGGACAACTCGATTCGGTTCCGGCCATGCTCGCATCGGTCAATCGGGAGAGCGAACTCCTCGATTCACCGCCCGCTCCGGTCATCGTCGAAGCCGAGGAAGATCTCGAGATCGAAGACAAGAAAGCCGACGCAGATCCGGTCGACTCAGAACCACGTATCGACGAAGACGACGTACTCGAGGACTCGGACGAGACCAACACCGCCGAGATCGACACCCGCGCCGTCGAGCAGCGAGCCCAGTCCAGGAACTGATCGACGCTCAGGACCACCGTCTGGTCAGGCTGCGAGTTCCGCGGCCTGACCAGCATCCGGTGTGCCAGTGTCGACGTTCGTTCGCGCCACCCGGTTCCGAAGGCCACGTCACCACATGGGCGACGCCGGGCCTGATGTCGTGATCACAACCGGGACACCGGTAGAACTTCGTCGCATTGGCACCGGGTATCGGCCTCACCATGTACATTTCACCGCCCGGCCCGGGTTCCTCCCGGACCAGCGCCCCGCCGAACAACACACCACTGGGTGCCTGCGACTCCGCACTCGAATCCCGAGCACGCCGAGTATCCGTTCGACGGGTTTGCTTCGGCGAAGGTTTGCGGCGCGGCATGGTTCGAGTCTAAACAGCGTCAGAAAAGTCGGAACTCGGTGCTTTCGGTCCCGCGGAGTGCCTCGTAGTCAAGGACCAGGCAACGGATCCCACGGTCGTTGGCCAAAGTCTTCGCCTGCGGCTTGATCTGTTGCGCTGCAAAAACTCCCGTGACCGGCGCGAGCAACGGATCGCGGTTGAGCAATTCCAGATAGCGCGTCAACTGCTCGACGCCGTCGATCTCGCCGCGGCGCTTGATCTCCACCGCCACCGATGCACCGTCCGCGTCGCGGACCAGAAGGTCGACCGGCCCGATGGCCGTCATGTACTCGCGGCGCACCAACGTGTAGCCGGGGCCGAGCGTCTCCACATGCTCCGCCAGAAGTTCTTGAAGGTGCGCTTCGACACCGTCCTTGATCAATCCCGGATCGAGACCGAGTTCATACGACGAATCGTGCTCGACCTCCTCGAGAGTGATCCGAAGCTCCTCGCCCGCCTTGTTGGTGACGACCCACAGGATGTCGTCGCTGTCTCCGGTGGTCTCGACCAACCAGCACGGCGGACTCATCCAGTTCAGCGGCTTGTACGCCCGATCGTCGGCATGAATGCTGACGGAGCCGTCGGCCTTGACCAACAGCAGTCGTCTTGCGGTAGGGAGGTGGGAGGTCAGGCGTCCCACATAATCGACACGGCAACGAGCAATAACTAGGCGCACCGGACCACCCTAAGCGATCAATACGACTACTCTCGACACACTATGCAGCGAAGCCGTGTCCCGAGTGCGCCCCTGGGGTCGTGGCTGCTCGGATCCACCGACGAAAGCCCCAGGCGTCGCCGAATCCGCGTCCAGGCACTACTGACCGCCCCTCTCCTGGTCACCAACCTGATCGGAGCGGTGCTGGCGATAGTGCTCGTCGGATTCGTGGTTCCCGGACCCGAGATCATCCACCCCGAATTCGCGTGGATCAACTTTATCGCCGTGCCCGTCTTCATCGGGTGTGTCTTTCTGATCGGACTTCTCTGGGGCACCAAACGCCTCATGCGGGATCTCCGGTGGGCCACCGAGGATCACCGGCCAACCGAGCAGAATCAACGCGCGGCGCTGCGCGGGCCGTGGCGACTGACCCGAGTGCAAGCTGTCCTGTGGACGGCCGCGCTCATCACCTTCACGACCATGTACGGAATCGTCGACCCCGACACCATTCCGAAAGTTCTGTTCACCGTGGCCTTCAGCGGTATCACCACCTGTGCTTTCTGCTACCTGCTCAGCGAGTTCGCACTCCGCCCTATTGCTGCGCGTGCACTCGAATCCGGAGCACCCCGCAAGGCTGCCGTTCTCGGACTGACCGGCCGGACAATCCTCGTCTGGCTGCTCGGAAGCGGAGTCCCCGTCACTGGCTTGATGCTCGTAGCGGTCTTCAGCTTCATCCGACCTGCTTCGTGGCAAGCCCTCGCAATCGCCATCCTCGTCATCGGCGGGATCACCCTGTGTGTCGGACTCGGGCTGACTTACATCAACATTCGATCGGCCGCGGCCCCCATTCGGTCCGTACGACGAGGCATGGAACAAGTCACCCGTGGCGACCTCACCGCGTCCGTCGTCGTGTACGACGGGACCGAACTGGGACTGCTGCAGACCGGCTTCAACCGCATGGCCGAGGGCCTACGCGAGCGCGAGAGAATTCGCGACCTCTTCGGGCGCCACGTCGGACACGAGGTTGCCGCAAACGCGGTTCGCCGCAACCCCGAACTCGGCGGTGAAGAACGCGACGTTGCCGTTCTTTTCGTCGACGTCATCGGTTCGACCACCATCGCGGCCACCAACTCCCCTACCGCGGTGGTCGCGCTACTCAACCGATTCTTCGACGTCATCGTCGACGAGGTCGATGCACACGGCGGATTCGTCAACAAGTTCGAGGGCGACGCAGCGCTGGCGATTTTCGGAGCGCCGACGACACTCGACGATCACGCCGGCAGCGCTCTTGCCGCCGCCCGCAAGATCCAGCAGCGCCTGCGTGCCGAAGTTCCGGAAGTGAGCGCGGGAATCGGCGTCGCTGCCGGTATTGCCGTAGCCGGCAACGTCGGTGCGCGAGAAAGATTCGAGTACACCGTCATCGGTGATCCCGTCAACGAGGCAGCACGACTGTCCGAGGTCGCAAAGACGGTTCCGGGTAACGTCGCCGCGTCCGGACGGGCGGTGGCCGCTGCGGACAGCGCCGAAGCTGCCCAGTGGTCGATCACCGAGAACATCACCCTTCGCGGCCGCCTCGAACAGACCGAGCTCGCGATTCCGTGCGACGCTTTGGAGTCCGAGACCGCCCCCTCAGAGTCCGTGCCTGTTCAGCCCTGATCTCACCTCCCCCCTGAGCGAACGGCACGTTCGGTCGATCCAAGGCGATGAACGCCACGTTCGCTCGATGACTTTCCCTCTTCCCGACGGTCTATATCGGCACAGCGGAAATCCGACGACGCCTGGGAGATGGGTACGACTATGAAACTGATGACCTTTACCATCGTCACTCTCGACGGAGTGATGCAAGGACTCGGTGGGCCGGACGAAGACCGCCGTGGTGGATTCGAGCGAGGCGGATGGTCCGCGCCATTGGTGGACACCGAAGCGATGAATTATCTCGTCCAGGTCTACCAGCGAGCTGACGCCTTCCTGTTCGGCCGACACACCTATGAGATATTCGCCGGATACTGGGGCACGTTCGAGAATCCGGATGTCAACCCCATTGCAAGCGCGTTGAATTCGCGGCCCAAGTATCTTGCGTCGACGACGCTCACCGATCCCCAATGGAAGAACACGACCGCCCTTACAGGTGACACCGCCACAGCGATCGGCGAACTGAAAGCCGTACCCGGCGGTGAGCTCCAGGTGCACGGGAGCGGCAACTTGTGCCGTTGGCTTCTCGCGAACGATCTCGTCGACGAGATGATCCTGCTAATCGTGCCGGTGGTCGTAGGCCAGGGCACTCGACTCTTCCCCGACTCCGGACCGGACATCGCACTCGAACTGGCCGAATCGCAGGCAACTCAGAAAGGCGTGACGATCCAGCGGTATCTGCCCACTGGCCGGCCGAAGTATGCAACTGCCACCGCCGACGGCATCGACTGATCCGGGCAAAGCGCTCGCCTACCCCAGTCGCTCGCCCTGCCCTGATCGTGCGAACGGTACGTTCGGTCGATCTGAGGCGACGGACGTACCGTTCGCTCGAAATCGGGGGGTGGTGTGTGGTGGTGGGGTGTTTTGGGTATGAGAAAGCCCCCCAACCATGACTGGTTGGGGGGCTTCTCTTACGTTGTGTTCGGCGGTGTCCTACTCTCCCACACCCTGTCGAGTGCAGTACCATCGGCGCTGAAGGGCTT